>JAKFVN010000036.1 GCA_021732145.1 Alphaproteobacteria bacterium | reverse complement strand
GCTTATCACAGGCATCGGCAGCGTTTGAAATAAGTTCGCGCAGAAAAATTTCCTTCTGGCTGTAAAACGCATGCACGACGATATCGAGCAAGCGGCCAACTTCTGCCTGAAATTCATGTTTTTCTGCGGTCATTCGATTACCTACTTGCGTGTTAGCGGTCTGTATTTGATACGGTGCGGCTGGTCGGCATCAGCGCCCAGACGGCGGCGGCGATCTGCTTCGTAATCCTGATAATTGCCTTCAAACCATTCCACATGGCTATCGCCTTCGAATGCCAGGATATGTGTCGCAAGTCTATCCAGGAACCAGCGATCATGGCTGATGACCACGGCGCAACCTGCGAAATCAACCAGCGCTTCTTCAAGCGCGCGCAGCGTATCAACGTCCAAATCATTGGTCGGTTCATCGAGCAGCAAGACGTTTGCGCCAGTCTTTAGCATCTTTGCCAAATGCACGCGGTTGCGTTCACCGCCGGATAGCACACCGACCTTCTTCTGCTGGTCGGTGCCCTTGAAGTTGAACGATGAAACATAGGCACGTGATGGCATGTTTTTGGTGCCAAGTTCAATCACATCATGGCCACCGGAAATTTCCTGCCAAACAGTGTTGTCATCCTTCAACGCATCGCGGCTTTGATCAACATAGCCAAGCTTCACGCTGTCAGCGACTTTGAATGAACCGCTATCAGGTTTTTCAACGCCGGTAATCATCTTGAACAAGGTTGATTTACCGGCACCGTTGGGGCCAATCACGCCCACAATGCCACCGCGCGGCAAGCGGAAGGTCAGGTTTTCAATCAGCAAACGGTCGCCGTAAGCCTTGTTGATGGCTTCCACATCAATCACATTTTCGCCAAGACGCGGCGGGGTTGGAATAATAATTTTGGCAGTGCCGGATAAATCATCCTGCGTTTGATTGAGAAGATCTTCGTAAGCAGCCAAGCGCGCTTTGCTTTTTGCCTGACGCGCCTTGGGTGATGAACGCACCCATTCCAATTCACGGGCCAGTTCTTTCTGGCGGGCGTTTTCTTCGCGGCCTTCCTGTTCAAGGCGCTTTTGTTTTTGCTCCAGCCATGATGTGTAGTTGCCTTCGTATGGAATGCCATGACCGCGGTCGAGTTCCAAAATCCAGCCCGTGACGTTATCAAGGAAATATCTGTCGTGAGTCACCATCACGACAGTGCCTTTATAATCAGCCAAATGGCGCTGTAACCAGGCAACCGAATCCGCATCCAAATGGTTGGTCGGTTCATCGAGAATAAGCATATCGGGCTTCGATAACAGCAATTGGCACAATGCCACGCGGCGTTTTTCACCACCCGATAAAACGGTGACATCCGCATCACCTGGCGGGCAACGCAACGCATCCATCGCCAATTCAACCGTGCGGCCAATTTCCCACGCCCCGGCTGCTTCGATTTTTTCCTGCAGGGCTGCTTGTTCTTCAATCAGCCTGGTCATTTCATCTTCATCGGTAACTTCGCCAAGCTTATTGCTGACATCTTCAAACGCTTTCAACAACGCATTCGCATCACCCATCGCGAGCTCGATGTTTTGCTGCACATTCAGCTTTGGATCAAGCTGCGGTTCCTGGGAAAGATAGCCCACCTTCACGCCGTCGGCTGACCATGCTTCGCCGGTAAAATCCTTATCGATTCCAGCCATGATGCGCATCAAGGTCGACTTTCCCGAGCCGTTAACACCCAGCACGCCGATTTTTGCGCCGGGATAAAAGGAGAGGAAGATATTATCCAGAACCTTTTTGCCACCGGGATAGGCCTTTGAAAGACCCTTCATTACATAGGTATATTGACCAGCCGTCATTACGTGCATCCTTCACAAGATTAAGCTGTTGTATTTGTGCATCTTTTGCGCTTCTGTCAATGGCTTGAAACAAGTTTTATTCTGATTTTTGACATAGTTCGCGGCTATTCTATTTCTATGTTGTTTCGTAACGCATTTTTCCTGAGCCTGCTGGCTTTTTCAGCGCCGCTAATGGCGGCACAAAACGATGCCGTGCGCATTGGCGTGCTTACCGATATGAGCGGCGGCATGGCGGCATCATCGGGTTTGGGTTCAGTAGAAGCTGCGCAATTGGCGGTTGAAGATTTGGGAAGCAATGTAAACGGCAAGCCCGTGGTGGTGATTAATGCCGATTTCCAAAATCGCGGCGATCTTGCGCAGCATATCAGTGAGAGCTGGCTTAGCAAACAAGGCGTGGACGTGGTAGTGGATGTTCCAAACGGCCCCATCGCCGCCAGGCTGCAGGATTATTTCAAGGAACAGAAAAAAATCCTGCTGACCTCCAGCCCCAGTTCCACGCGGTTTCGCGATGCATCATGCCATAAGAACAGCCTGTCATGGTTGTATGACCGTGACACGCTGACCGTGAATTTAGTCCAGGCGCTGGTGGATGATAAAAAGAAGCGCTGGTTCGTAATCAAAAGCGAAGATGGCTATAGCTGCGATCTTGCTAAAATTGCCAAAAAACGCATTAAGGATAGCGGCGGCGAATTAGTGGGCGAAGCGCAATTCGGCAAGCGCATGAGCGGCCTCGATGTTGTTTTGCAACAAGCGGAAGATGTGAAAACCGATGTTATCTTTCTGGCATTCGACCGCCCCGATGTGCTGCATTTGCTGAACCACTGGCCGCCACATAAAAAAGATAACGACATGCCGCCCGTGGCATTCACCACGCTTTCATTATGCGATGTGCATGATTTGGGGAACAAGCCTGCGCCAACTTTCTATACCGTATCGCCATTTTACTGGAATCAGGATGGTATAACGCGTGAATGGTCAACCAAATTTGCAGCACGCAACCGCGGCGCGATGCCCACCGATATTCAGGCCAGCGTGTATTCATCCGTTCGGCATTATCTTGAGAGCTTAAAAACCGCGCAAACCGATGAAGCGCAAGGCGTATTAAGCCATATGAAAGTAGCGGCGCTGGATGACCCGTTATTTGGCGCGAGCCATATCCGCAATGACGGATTGGTGGCGCATCGCTTATTGCTGCTGTCATCCATCCGCAGTGAAGACCGCAGGCATTCATGGGATGTCTATAAAATCATAAAAACAATTAGCCCGCAAAATGTAACGCTGCCCGCCGAAACCATTTGCAGCAATGAATGATCAAGCGACGAGCCTGTCAACGTCGAGCGTGCTCTTGACGCCCAAATCATCGAAATGCGCCCTAAGCCATTTTTTGGTGGCGGCTTTGCCAGCTTCACGCAGCGATTGCAGGAAGTTCCATTCCGGATTGAATTTGCTTTCCAGTGGCAAGCCGGACATCGCTTTCTCATCCCCCACCATATGCAGGTGCAACTGGCGAAGGCCGCATTGCTGCTCGTTTAAATGGCCATCTTTCACCAGCGTATTAACCAGGTACAGCCCGCGCAATTCAACCAGCAATGGCGAATTAAAGCTGATTTCATTGAGACGATCCGCAATGGTTTCCGGCGTGCGCGGCACCGCATCGCGAAAAATGGGGTCAATCTGTACAATCATGATGTCCTTGGTGGCATCGCATTTGGTCAGCGGGAACAGGCTGGGATTGCCCATGAAGCCGCCATCCCAGTAATAATCGCCGTCAATCACCACCGCCTGAAAGAGTTGCGGCAGGCAGGCAGAAGCCAGCACGGCATCCACCGTGATTTCAGCCCCGGTAAAAATCTTCAATTTGCTTTTCAAAACATCGGTTGCGGAGATGTGCAAATTAATCGCATTGCTTTTGCGCAGCTCGTCAAAATCAATCAGGCTGAGCAGCACGTCTTTAAGCGGGTTAAGGCCCAAGGGATTGAGCTGATAAGGCGAGAAGTATTTTGACATCATGTCAAACCCCGCATACGCGCCGGATGCCATCATCTTCATCGGGCCCAGAAACTGATCCATCGTATTCGATGCGGCAAATGCGCCAAAACGCCCGGAATCGCTGACTTTGCGCCAGAATTGCTCCAGCATCTGAATAGCTTTATCCGCGCCGCCTTTCAGCATGCCATACGCAAACACCACGCCGTTCATGGAACCCGCGCTGGTGCCACTGATGGTTTTGAACGATACACGGCCATCCAGCAATAATTGCTCGAGCACGCCCCAGGTGAATGCACCATGCGCCCCGCCACCTTGCAGCGCGAGATTGACAATCTTTTTTGAACCCTGATTCATAATGCGTATTGTGCGGTACTTTTATTGCGCCGTCCAGTTATTGTGCTGTCCAGCCACCATCCATCGTCATGGCCGAACCGGTAATTTGCGCTGCCGCATCACTGCACAGGAACACCAGATAGGCGCCAAGCTCTTCAGGGGTCACGAATTGCTTCGATGGCTGCTTTTCAGAAAGCAGTTTAATCTTTGCTTCTTCATTACTGATTTTTTGTTCGGCTGCCATCGCAT
Organism: Alphaproteobacteria bacterium; assembly: GCA_021732145.1. Lineage (GTDB taxonomy): Bacteria > Pseudomonadota > Alphaproteobacteria > UBA9219 > RGZA01 > RGZA01. The sequence continues at coordinate 38,436 of JAKFVN010000036.1, read as the reverse complement.
CAATCTGCTTTTGAACGAGCGGCGTTAAAACCCAACCCGGGCAAATCGCATTGCAGGTGATGCCGCTGCCTGCGGTTTCAAGGCCGACCACTTTGGTCAGGCCAACAACGCCGTGCTTTGCAGCGACATAAGCGGCCTTTTGCATGGAGGCGACAAGACCATGCGCCGATGCGGTGCTGACAATGCGGCCCCATTTCTTGGCGCGCATGAATGGCAGCGCATATTTAATGCCGTAAAATGCGGACGATAAATTGGTCGCCAGAATTGCATCCCATTTATCGAGCGGGAAATCTTCAACCGGCGCGGTGAATTGAATGCCCGCGTTGTTGACCAGAATATCAACCGAGCCCAGTTCGCTGTTGGTTGCCTTAATCATCGCTTCAACCTGGTCAGGCTTTGAAATATCGGCGGCGCTGTAGCGCACCTTTACGCCATATTTCTTTTCCATGCCTGCGCGTTCGGCTTCAATCGACGCCGCATCACCAAAGCCGTTAATCATGACATGTACGCCTTCCGCGGCAAGCGTTTGCGCCATGCCCATGCCGATGCCGCTGGTTGAACCGGTGATTACTGCGCATTTGCCTTTTAGTGAGCTAGCCATGACATTCTCCTGATAAGGCACTAAACGTTTGCAGCGCGTGCCTCTGGTTTGCGTTGTTTGCGTAAGACTTCAACACCGGGCAATGCGCATCCTTCGAGCCATTCAAGGAATGCACCGCCTGCCGTTGAGACATAGGAAAGGCTATTGCCGACTTGTGCCATATTTACGGCAGCGACGGTGTCACCACCGCCAGCAACCGACAGCACTGCGCCCGTTGATGTAAGACTGGCCACGGTTTTGGCAACCGCCATCGTTGCTTTTTCAAATGGCGGAATTTCAAATGCGCCCAGCGGGCCATTCCACACGATTGTTTTGGCTTCATTCAATGCGGCCTGAATGGCGGCAACGGTCTTTGGCCCGACATCAAGCGCCATTTTATCAGCCGGAATTTGTTCAACCGTTACGGTTTCAGTTGGAACATTGGCCGCAAAGGTTCCGGCAACCACCACATCGCTTGGCAATAAAATGGTGCAACCTTTGTTTTTGCTCTCCGCCATAATTTTACGTGCGGTATCCAGCATATCAGATTCATACAATGATTTACCAACAGCCATGCCTTGGGCAGCAATAAACGTATTCGCCATGCCGCCGCCAAGCACCAACACGTTCACCTTTGCGGTGAGGTTGCTAAGCAATGCAAGCTTGGTCGAAACTTTCGAGCCACCCACAATCGCCACAACAGGGCGAACAGGTTTATCAAGCGCCTTTGCCAAGGCTTCCAATTCATTTTGCATATCGCGCCCGCAGCAGGATGGCAGCAGATGCGCAATGCCTTCGGTGGATGAATGCGCGCGGTGCGTGACCGAAAACGCATCATTCACAAATACATCGCCGAGTGATGCGAATGCTTTGCTTAAGACCGCATCGTTTTCTTCTTCGCCTTTATGAAAGCGGGTATTTTCCAGAACAAGTACACCGCCGCTTTTCAATCTGGCAATCGCTGCCTTGGCTTTTTCACCTATTGATTCATTGCAGAAATCAACGCGTTCGTTCAGCAGGCCCGAGAGCACTGGCACGATTTGTTCCAGGGACATCGATGCATCGACCTTGCCTTTCGGGCGGCCAAAATGGGATAGCACGACGATTTTCGCTTTTTTGGATTTCAATTCCTGAATGGTTTTCAGCAAACGCTGCAAGCGGGTCATGTCGCCCACCACACCGTTTTGCACCGGCACGTTTAAATCGCCGCGAAGCAGCACAATTTTATTGGATACGTCAACATCATCCAGAGTGAGAAATTCCTCGCTCATCACTTATCCTTATCATCTTTGAATTAAAAAATTAGTGGTGTTCAGCTTTATCGAGCACATTGCGTACCAAGACAGCAAGGCACAATAATGACAAGCCAAACAGAATGAGGCCGAATACATAAGCGTCATTGGTTGCACCCTTGGCAGCAAGAAATAGCCCGGCCAAGCCAACGATGGACAGCGCTATGCCGAGCAGCCAGTTAACTAATCCCTGTAACATATGAAGCCTCTTAAGAAATTGGTGTGATTTTAAGCATAGTGTGGTAATTGAAAAGTCCGCAGAAGCTTTGGGATAGCGTTGTTTAGCGGACTTTTCAATTTAAACCACACTAATTACTTAAATTTACCAGTGTCCTTATCGATTTTGAAGTTCGTTAACGCATTGCCGTAAAGCAACGCGAACTTCAAAATCGGGACACTGGGTTATGCCGCAAAAGGCCTTATCCGGCAAGGCTTTACCATGAAGCCTGGCAAGAGCAACATAAGTGGTTGACTCTGCAACGTGTTTTCCTATAAAAATCCTCGCTTTGGTGGCCCCCAGAGATGGCCCCTTTTGTAGCATTTAATTGAGTTCAGGAGTACGCGGATGAAACGCACATATCAACCTAGCCGCTTGGTTCGCAAGCGTCGCCACGGCTTCCGCGCCCGCATGGCTACCAAAAATGGCCGCCGCGTTATTTCGCGTCGCCGCGCGCAAGGTCGTAAGCGTCTTTCCGCTTAAAGATTAGTTGAGCACGAAAGCCAACCCAAAAAGCAATCATTCAAAAACAAACCGTCTTTTAGCTCGCGGTGATTTTCTGCGCGTGGCTGCCAGCGGCATTCGTTTTGTTTCCTCAGGCTTTGTTTTGCAAAAAGCAAAGGAAGATGGAAGCCTTGTGCGCTATGGCCTGACCGCCACCAAGAAGCTGGGCAATGCGGTTGCCAGAAACCGCGCGCGCAGACGCCTTCGTGCACTGGCACAAGGCCATCTAATACCGTATGCCGCGCCATGCGATTATGTGCTGGTGGCGCGTGAAGCCATTATCACGCGGGAATTCACGCAGTTGATTAGCGATCTAGAAAAAGCCCTTAAGGTTCTGAAGTGCCAAAAAACAAGTTCCTGACCATCACCGAATATGTCATTGCCACTGCCATGATTGGCGCTATTCAGCTTTACCGCTGGACGCTGTCACCCATCATCGGGCGGTTTTGCCGTTTCCAACCAACTTGCTCGGTTTACACCATTGAAGCTATTAAGATTCATGGCGCATGGGCAGGCGGGGTGTTAGGCGCAAAACGCATATGCCGCTGCCATCCGGCTGGCGGTTTTGGGTTTGACCCCGTGCCGCCCCGTGATAAGAATGCGCGACCCCTCACCTGAGAAGTAAAACCTAATGAACGACAATACGAATTTCTTCCTCGCCATCGGCATCTCCATCATGATTTTGATGGGCTTTCACTGGTTTTACGAAGTACCAAAACAGCGTGCCGCGCAAAGCCAGGCACAGGCCACGCAAATCATCGCCAGAGAGCAGCCTGTTGTTGAAACCGTGGCCCAGCCCAAGCAGCGCAATGAAATCATTGCCGCCAGCAAGCGCGTTGCATTGAGCAATGAGTATATTCACGGCTCGATTAATTTAAAGGGCGCACGTTTTGATGACCTGACGCTTATCCGCTATCACGAAACGGTTGATAACAGCAGCCCGGAAATCGTTCTTCTATCCCCCACTGGCAGTAATGAAGAACACCCTGCTTACTACGCCGAGCTTGGCTGGCTGGCGACGGATGATAAAACCAAACTGCCCGCCGGTGATACCGAATGGCAGAGCGATGCGACCCAGCTAACGCCGAGCAAACCGATTGTGCTGAATTGGGATAACGGCCAGGGGTTGAAATTTGAACGCACCATCAGCCTGGATGATAATTACATGTTCACGGTAACCGACAAGGTAACCAATACATCGGGCGCAGATGTAACGCTGGTTCCGTTTGGCTTGGTATCGCGCCACGGTTTGCCATCGCATGTTGGCGCAGGCACATCGCATGAAGGGCTAACAGGCGTATTAGATGGCCAATTGCGCGAAAAAGACTATAAGAAACTGAAGGATGAGCCGCTGACCACCTATACCAGCAAAGGCGGCTGGATCGGCATGGCGGATGTGTATTGGTTCACCGGCATTATTCCAAGCCAGGATGATAATCTGACGGCACGTTTTCTTTACAGCAGCGTGAACGGCCAGAACCGTTATCAGTCAGATGTAAAGAGCGATGCGGTTGTTATCAAGGCCGGCGCGGATGCATCCAAAACCTATCGTGTGTTCACGGGTGCAAAGGAAGTTGCCGCACTCGAAAACTATGGTGAACGTTTAAAATTACCGATGTTTGACAAGGCGGTTGATTTCGGCTGGTTCTATCTTATCGCCAAGCCATTCTTTCATGTCATTGACTATCTTGGAAAAACATTTGGCAATTACGGTCTTGCGATTATCGCATTCACCATTATTTTGCGCTTGCTGTTCTTTCCGCTTTCCGAAGCATCGTACCGTTCCATGGCGCGCATGAAGGAATTGCAGCCGGAAATGAACCGCTTGAAAGAACGTTATGGCGCTGACCCTGTCAAGATGAACGAGGAAGTGACAAAGCTGTATCAAAAGGAAAAAATAAACCCGCTATCGGGATGCCTGCCGATACTTATCCAAATTCCCGTGTTTTTTGCATTATACAAAGTGCTGCTGGTCAGTATTGAAATGCGCCATGCGCCATTTTACGGCTGGATATATGATTTGTCAGCGCCAGATCCATCCAACATTTTCACGCTGTTTGGCGTGTTTGCGCTGCCGCCCTTCCTTGCTTTCCTGCATTTGGGTATTTGGCCATTGCTGATGGGCATAACCATGTACATCCAGCAAATGCTGTCACCGCCGCAAGCCGATAAGACCACGCAGCAAGTGTTCATGCTGATGCCCATCATGTTCACATTCCTGTTCGCAGGGATGTCAGCCGGATTGGTGATTTACTGGACGCTGAGCAACGTATTAGCGATTGCGCAGCAGGTTCTGATTAAACACCGCAGCAGCAAAGACGCGCCCGCTAAAACCTAGGCGCTAAAACATAAGGGCTAAAACCTGATGGCCAGCATAACAACGCCAAAAAAAGCCGAAGCGTTTTTTAAAGGGCCATGCGTATTTGCGGCTGGCGCCCCCACGCCTGAATCACTGCCAAGCGAGCGTTTTCCGGAAATTGCATTTATTGGCCGCTCCAATGTTGGCAAATCAAGCCTGGTGAATGCGCTGACGGGCAAGGACATGCTGGCGCGCGTTTCAAATACGCCGGGCCGCACGCAGCAATTGAACTTCTTCCGTTTGGGCGACCGCATGATGCTGGTTGATATGCCGGGATATGGTTATGCCAAGGCATCAAAGGATGCGATTTACGAATGGAACGTATTGATTGATGCGTATTTAAAAGACCGCGGAAATTTAAAACGCCTTTGCCTTCTGATTGATGGTCGCCACGGCATCAAAGACAATGATCGCGAGTTCATGCACAAGCTGCATGTTTACGCCGTGCCGTTCGTGACCATCATCACCAAGACCGATAAAATCAAAAAATCGGAGCTGATTGATGTAAAGCTGGCGGTCGAAACCGAAATTAAAAAGATTGGCCCCGCATGGCCAAAAACCTTTGCCACCAGCTCGGAAAAAGGCGTGGGCATTGACGAACTGCGCCTCTTTCTTGCCCAATACGTGGACTGATATTACGCCATTCGCTCTGTTCTGCTGCGCAGAACAACCGCTCGGGCAGGTAATTTTCCACTTTAAGCGCGGCGCATGGCTGTTATAATCAGCTCCAGAAGGAAAAAACAAATGATTAACACTGAAAATCCAAGCAAAGAAGAATGGGGTAGCATCGCCCGTATTTTGGCTGAAGCGCTGCCATTCCTGCAACAATATCGCGGGCAATGTTTCGTCATTAAATATGGCGGCCACGCGATGGATGATAATGCAACCGCGCTGCGGTTTGCGCGTGACATCGTATTGCTGAAGCAAGTTGGCATTCACCCCGTGATTGTTCATGGCGGCGGCCCGCAAATTGATGCGTTCCTTAAAAAACTGAATATCCAGAGCACGTTTAAAAACGGCCTGCGCGTAACCGATGCCGCCACGATGGAAGTGGTTGAAATGGTATTGGCTGGCAAGGTGAATAAGGAACTGGTGCAATCCATCAGCAATGCTGGCGGCGTGGCCATTGGCTTAACCGGCAAGGACGGCAATCTGGTACGCGCACGCAAGATTACGCCGGACGGCGTAGACTTAGGGTTTGTCGGTGAACCGATTAAAATCAATACGCATATCCTTAAAAAGATTCTGGAAGAAGATGGCATTCCGGTTATCGCGCCCGTGGGTGTGGATGAAAACGGCCAGACCCTGAACATCAATGCCGATACGCTGGCGGGCGCAATTGCATCTGCGCTGCAAGCGGTGCGCTTCATGTTGCTGACCGATGTGGCGGGTTTCCTCGATAAGAATGGCCAGCTGGTTTCCGAAATGACGGTTTCGCAAACGGAAAAGGCCATTACCGACGGCGTTGCCAAGGGCGGCATGATTCCAAAGCTGCAAACCTGCATCAGCGCAGTGCGCAGCGGCGTAAAGGGCGCAGTTATCCTGAACGGCAAAGACCCGCATAGTGTATTGCTAGAATTGCTGACGCCAAAGGGTAACGGAACGCTGATTAGTTAATCATGCCAACAGCTTTACGCGATATATCCGCTTGGATTTTTGATCTCGATAACACGCTGTATTCGCCGGAGAGCAATCTGTTTCCGCAAATCCATGAACGCATGGGTTTGTTCCTGATGGACTATTTCAAGATAGACCGTGAAACCGCGCAAGACATGCGCTTCCAGTATTTCAAAAAATACGGCACGACGATGCGCGGCATGATGACCGAACACAACCTTGATCCCTATCGGTTCATGGAATATGTGCATGACGTGGAATTGACCGATATTGGCCCCTGCCCCAAAATTTCCGCGCTGTTTAAAAAACTGCCGGGCCGCAAAATCATTTTTACCAACGCCGATCACCGCCACGCCAACCGCATTTTGAATCATTTGCAGCTGCGTGAGCATTTCGAAGGCATTTTCGATATCGCCGATGGTGATTTTGTATGCAAGCCAGAAACGGGCCCATACGAAACATTGCTGAAGCGCTACAACCTGAAAGCCCAGGATTGCTGCATGATTGATGATATGCAGGTGAATTTAAAGGCTGCATCCGATTTAGGCATGACCACGGTATGGATGCGCCATGAGGCCGAATGGCTGCGAACCAAGCCAAAAGCTGGCGAACACTATCCGCATTGCCATCATGTGATAAATGATTTAACTCTTTTTCTAGAACACATCACCGGAACCAGGATATGAACAGCATTAAACCCGAAGAACTCCAAGGCCTGATTGAAGAAGCATGGGAAAAGCGCGACACGATAAAGCCGCGCGAAGACACCAAATTCCGCTATGCCGTTATTCATGTGATGAATGACCTTGATAAGGGCGCGCGCCGCGTGTGCGAAAAAGTGGATGGCAAATGGATTACCCATCAATGGATTAAAAAAGCTATTCTCTTGTCTTTCCGTGTGCATGAAAGCGTGCGCATCACCGGCGGCCCCGGCGGCGCATCATGGTATGATAAGGTTCCCAGCAAATTCCAGCATTGGAGCGAAGACGCCTTTGCCAAGGCCGGGTTCCGCGCCGTACCCAATTGCGTTGTGCGCCATTCCGCATTTATTGCGCCGGGCGCAGTGTTGATGCCATCCTTTGTAAACGTCGGCGCTTATGTAGGCGAAGGCACCATGGTGGATACCTGGTCAACCGTTGGGTCATGCGCGCAAATTGGCCGCAACGTTCACCTTTCCGGCGGCGTGGGCATTGGCGGCGTGTTGGAACCATTACAGGCCAACCCTGTAATTATCGAAGATGATTGCTTCATCGGCGCGCGCAGTGAAGTTGCTGAAGGCGTGATTGTTGAAAAAGGCGCGGTATTGTCGATGGGCGTATTCCTTGGCGCATCAACGAAGATTATTGACCGCGAAACGGGTGAAATATTCATGGGCCGCGTGCCCAGCTATTCCGTGGTGGTACCGGGTTCATTGCCGGGCAAGCCCATGAAAGACGGAACACCGGGCCCCAACCTTTCATGCGCCGTGATTGTAAAGCGCGTGGACGAGAAGACGCGTTCAAAGACATCGATCAACGAACTATTGCGCGACTAATTACGTTTCATCAACGCCAAGATAAAACCATTCCTGCCCAACGGGGCAATCGGCATGCGGCAATACAATACGGCCGCTGAATGGCGCTTTAATCTGCTCGCCATCATCAAAGCTGGCAACGATGGTATCTTTCGCAATTTCATCAAGATGTTTCCAAGCCTGCGCGAACTGACCATGACGCTGCTTGTAAACCAGTTGCTTGATGCGCGTGCGGCGCATGGTTTTATGAGCTGCTGGCACAGGCACTTTGGCAAGGCCGCATTGGTTTAATGCGCCTTCAATCGCGCGAATGGCAACGGGAACCGCGCTGGCATCCAGATGCTGGCCGCATTCCACCGTGGTGGCAATCGCGCCATTTTGGCGCGCATATTCGGTTGTGCCCACCGATTCAATCGGGTCAATCTTCACGCCGCTCGCGGCATAGGCTTCCGACCAGCCGTAAATCACATGGTCTAACCCCAGCGCGGCAATAAATGGTTCTTCGCGGTCGCGCAGATGATCATCCCCGCGGAATGCAAAAGCTGGCCCGCCCGCGCGGTAGGAATGGATATCCAGCAATACATCGCAATCTTCCAAAAGCGGTGTCAGCTCGTTCATCAAAAATTCTTCGTACATTTTGGGCACGGCGCGCTTGGCCATTGCGCGATTTAAATTCCGGTCGATGAAGCGTTTGTTTTCAGCGTAAGCGCGCGGATTGCATACCGGCACAAAAGTAACGCGCCCCGTTTCCATTTTTATTTCACCGGAATTGAAGCGCGCCAATATCTGTTCAATGGCAGCAGGGCCGCAGATTTCATTGCCATGAACGCCGCCAAGCACTAGCAGGCGCGTTCCGAGTTTGGTGGATGAAAATGTAACAGGATTAAGCATGCGCCAAGTATAGCGAGGCTATGGCGCAGGACTAGGGGTTTTTATGGCGGTTCTATACTTTTCCGGAAATACGGCGTAAATCGCCAGCCTGTTCAGCCGAACGAATATGCGAGATAGCCCAGATATCCTGCTCGCGCACCATATCAATCAGACGGTGGCTGCACACAATCATCACCTGACCCATCGCGGTAACCGATACGCTTGATAATTCGCTGGCCATGTGTTCGTGCTTAATCCAGTCACGAAGAACCTGAATGAATTCCAATGCGGCGTGGCGGCTGATTTCAGTCATGAGCACGCGGGATGCTTCGCGATTTTCCGGCACATGAAGCTCGATAAAGTAACGGCTATAAACCGGCTTTTTGGCAGCCGAAACCACAGGTTCTTTGGGTGATTTCTTTTGTTCTTCTGTTGAAATTGCTTCAATCATACAGTTTGCCTAAAATTTTATATATGCTCAGAATACAGGCATCCTGTTTAAAAAATGTTTAAGTTCATATACTTAACAGAATGTTAAAATACTGCTATAGTTTACTTTCACCTTTGATTTCAGTAACAGGCCAATGTTTCAACACAATCCCGAAAAAATAAAACGCAAAATAAAAAAGCCAAAGCCGCTTACCAAAGAACGGCTGGAATTTTTGGCGCTGCGTTACGTGGCACGTTATTCGGCGACCAGAGGGATGCTTGGCCGCGTATTGCAACGGCATATTGATAAAGCCAGCTATGCCGATAAGGAATTTGCGAGCAGTGAAGCCGTGCGCTGGAAAAACGCAATTCTCAATCGCTATGAAGAAAAGAACTGGATCAATGATGCTGATTTGGCAAAGCGGTTTATCGAGCATGGAAAGCAGGCTGGGTTATCGCAGCAAAAAATGCAGCAAACATTACTGCATAAGGGTGTTGGCAAAAACCTGATTAAGGAAAAGATGGTGGAAGCGGGCGAAGGCCAAAGCATCGACGAGATGGATTTGGACGCCGCGCGCATTTACGCCAAGAAAAAAAGCCTTGGCGTTTACCGCAAGACGAAAGACGCCGACCCCAAGAAGGACTTCGCCAAGATGTGCCGCGCCGGCTTTTCATTTGAAACCGCACGCAAGGCATTGAATATCGATTTCAGCGAAGATGATTAGGCCTGTTTGCTGCGTATCATAAACGCATAGCTGCGCGCATAAAACGCGGAGACAAGCCCGAACAGGAACAGGATAAAGGCTGCGCCAATCGTCTTAAACAGCACATGCTCGGCAAAGCTTAAACGGCTGTCAGGCGGCATCGCTTCACCCGTCATGCCGTGCTGAGCCGTACCGACAAGCAAGCTAATGCCAATCACGATTCCCAGGGCAGCCATCACGGTTGGCAAGCCAATCATCAGATTGCCGATAAAAATACGCCATACATTTTGCCTGGTCATTGCCCATGATTGCTTGAAGGGTTCCGTCACCTCGCCCATCACCGTCATCGGATAGCTCATGGAGGTGCGGGCAATCAGGTAAAGCATAAGCACAATGCCGCCAACAAATAGCGGCCAATTATCAGAAACACTGATCGCTTCGCCGCCCGCAAATTCAGGAATGGATGCCATGAAGAAACTAATCATCACCAGCACGACCGGGGCCTGCGCAAAACCGGATTTCATGGCGGTAAGCGTGAAATGCCATTCCGGCTTGCCATAGTGAAAGACAATGGTTTTGCCTTTTTTATCGCCCAGCAAAAGCTGGCGATACCACGCAACCGAAAACGAAAATACCATAGCCATCTGAAATAGGTTCAGCGCGAAGATGATGGCAAGATGCTCCGGCTTTACCTGCCGCGCTTCTTCAATCGTCACGGGGCGGGAGTTTTCTGCCTCTGCAATCTTCTGCGGCACTGTTTTTTCAGTTGACGGCATATCGAGCTTTGCACCCGTATCTTCCAGCGCCGCATACGCTTCGGGATGAATGGATTTGTAAATTTCCTGCGTCATGATCAGCGTAGGGATCTCGACAAACAGCACCATCATCAGCAGGATGAGCCAGATGCTGCCCAGAAAGGCTTTTAAATTGCCCAGCACATCACCATAGGCCGCGTTCACGGTTGCGATAATCGGAAGGGGCAGAGATTGCGTCATAAGCCAGCACTACGTAAAAGGGTGGACAGCATCATATTATTCTATGATAACTCCTGCAAACTTGTTAATTAAAAAGCGGATTGTTAATAAGCAAGCTTAACCTAGCCAGATTCGAAGCAAACCACCATGCAGCATCGTATTAGTAGCGCCCTAAGCGCCATTCAAACACCCGCCTTTGTTGTGGATGAGTTGCGCCTTAAGCATAATTTGCAAACCTTGGCAGATATTAAAACGCGCACGGGTGCAAAAATCCTGTTTGCGATTAAGGGCTGTCCGCTGATGCCCATCTTCCAGCAGATCGGCGATGCGCTGGATGGGTTTACCGCCAGCGGCGTTTATGAAGCGCGCCTTGCCAAGGATGGCCATAAAAAAAGCGAAACAGAAATCCACACATTTTGCCCGGCCTACAGCGCGCAGGAAATCCACGAATTGCTATCGCTGCAAAATAACATTCATATCTATTTCAATTCACTGGAACAGTTGAACCAGTTTGGCCCAACCATTCGCAACCATAAACATGCGAAAATTGGTTTGCGCGTGAACCCTGCTTTGTCGCTTGCCAAATTCGCGAAATACGACCCGTGCCGCGCGGGTTCGCATTTTGGCGTGTCTGTATCTGAACTATCCAAGGCCGATTGGTCATTGATTGATACGCTGCACGTGCACGCCCTTTGCGAAAACATGGCGGAAGAATCCGCGCGGTTGATTACGCATGTTGGCGAATTACTGAAGGGCGTTTTGCAACATGTAAAAACCGTAAACTTTGGCGGCGGGCATTTTATTACCCATGATGATTACAAAGTAGATGTACTGGTTCATGCGCTGAACGAATTTAAGAAAGCCTATCCGCACATCACGCCTGTGTTGGAACCAGGCGCAGCTGTGGTGTATGACGCGGGCTATTTGGTGGCATCGGTATTGGGTTTGCAAAACAATGAAGGCACGCAGAATGCTGTTTTAGATGCCTCTGCCAATGCCCATGTGCCGGATGTGATGAAGGCTGGCATTCGCCTGTCGGTGTTAAACGAAACTGAAATTCCCGGCAGCCATGCCTATACCTTTGTCTCTCGCACCTGCATGGCGCGCGATGTGTGGGGCGATTATGCCTTTGAAAAGCCTTTGGCGGTTGGTGACAAAATTGTCTTTCTAGACGGGCTTCAATACTCGCTGGGCGAAGCAAACTGGTTTAACGGCCACCCGCGGCCTGATTTGGCGGTGCTCAATGCGGCTGGTGAATACCGCATTTGGCGGCATTTCAGCTATACCGACTTCAAACATAACTATAGCGGTTAACTCACCATTCGCTCTGTTCCGCCTCGGCGGAACAATCGCTCGGGTGAAGGCGGTAAAACCTCCATAAACTACCCATTTTTCGCATTGTTTTTCCGCAAGCAGGTGTTATGTTTCGAACCAGCAGCGAAAAGCTTGCGGCACCTAAGTTATGGAGTGAAATATGGGTAGTGTGTTAATCATTGGCGCAGGCGCTGCAGGTAGCGTGGTTGCAAAAAAATGCGCCATGAACCGTGATGTGTTCACCAAAATCCATCTTGCATCACGCACGCTTTCCAAATGCGAAAAAATTCAACGCGAATGCAAAAGCGAAATCACCGTTTCACAGATTGATGCCGATGATACGAATGCCGTCATCGCGCTCATCAATCAGGTAAACCCAAAGCTGGTCATCAACATGGCGCTGCCATACCAGGATCTGACGATTATGGATGCATGCTTGGCCACCGGCGTTCATTACCTTGATACCGCCAATTATGAACCGAAAGATGAAGCGAAGTTTTCGTATTCATGGCAATGGCCATATCACGACAAGTTCAAGGCCAAGGGCATTATGGGCGTGCTGGGCTGCGGCTTTGATCCGGGTGTTTCCAATATTTACTGTGCTTATGCGCAAAACAACCTGTTCGATAGCATCGATTACATCGACATTATCGATTGCAATGACGGCAACCACGGCAAGTCATTCGCAACCAATTTCAACCCAGAAATCAATCTGCGCGAAGTAACGCAGCGTGGTAAATACTGGGAAGATGGCAAGTGGATTGAAATTGATCCGCTTAGCATTGCGCGGATGATTGATTATCCCGAAGTTGGCCCGCGTAAGTCATACCTGATTTACCACGAAGAAGAAGAGTCGTTGGTCAAGAACATTAAGGGCCTGAAGCGCATTCGTTTCTGGATGACGTTCTCCGATAACTACATCAAGCATCTGGATGTGTTGCAAAGCGTTGGCATGACCAGCATCAAGCCGGTGAAGTTCCAGGGCATAGATATTATTCCGCTGCAGTTTCTTACCGCATTGCTGCCTGTGCCATCTACCCTCGCTGAAAACTACACCGGCAAGACATCCATCGGCTGCATCATTCAAGGCATCAAGAACGGCAAGCCGCGCAAGGCGCTCATTTACAATGTGTGCGACCATGCGCAAACCGCCAAGGAAGTTGGCGCGCAGGCCGTTTCCTACACCACCGGCGTTCCAGCCGTTGTTGGCGCGATGATGATTTTAAAGGGCGCATGGAAGGGCGAAGGCGTGTTCAACGTTGAACAATTGCCGCCTGAACCATTCCTTGAAGAAGTCGCCAAGCAAGGCCTTCCATGGCATGTGAAGGAAATGGCTGTTGAGGATTTGAAAGAACCTCTCGCCGCTTAACTTTTAAAATCCGTACCTTAGAAATCGGTACAGCGTCCTCCTTTTTCCCAATCACCGTAACGGGTGGGTTCCGGGCCTGCCTGACCGCCGGTTTCACCTGTTTTTTGCACGAACACATCTTTCTTAACCGCATCTTTTTCAGATGTGGCTGGTGCTGGCTGATTATTCTTTGATGGAACGGGCTTTTCGGTCATAACCATGACCATGCCAGAAAAACAAAGAGAACCCAAAGAAAAAACCAAGTCTGCACCAAAGCCCAAAGACGCACGCCCAAAGGATTCACGCGTCATTGCGCATAAAATCCTTCTTAAAATTGTTTATGAATCCGTCTCCATCGAAGATGCGTGGGAACAAACCAAAGAAGTAACCGCGCTGGAACAACGCGACCGTTCGCTTTGCCGTTTGCTTGTTTTAACAACGCTGCGTCAGCTTGGCTTTCTGGATTACCGCATTCGCCAATATGCCAAAACGCTGGAAAAGCTGCCGCACTCTGCGCTGATGGCGCTGCGCATCGGGTTTGCGCATATCCTGTTTTTGCATTCCCCTGCCCATGCGGTCGTCAACACCTGCGTCAACCTGCTCGGCCCGCATGACAAAGTGATGCGCGGTCTGGTAAACGCGGTGCTGCGCAAGGCTGCGGCGAATGAACAGCAAATCCATGATGCAACGCAGGGCTGGCAGCAAGCCATTCCCAACTGGCTGCTGACGATATGGAAAAAAGATTATGGGCTGGAGAATCTGGAAAAGATTGCGCGAGGGTCGTTGCGTGAACCGTTTTTAGATATCACGGTCAAAGAAGACGCGGTGCATTGGCAAAAAGAACTGAACGCGCAAATGCTGCCCAATGGCAGCCTGCGCCTTGCCACACAAGACGATATCACGAAACTGCCCGGCTTTGCAGATGGCGCATGGTGGGTGCAGGATGCGGCATCCGCTTTGCCAGCACGGTTGGCGGGTGATATCAAAGGCAAGCTGGTTTATGATTGCTGCGCAGCGCCCGGCGGTAAAACCGCACAGTTTTTGGCCGCGGGAGCAAAAGTGGTGGCGATTGACCAATCGCAAAACCGTTTGCAGCGCCTACGCGAAAACCTACAACGGATCAAAATAAATGCGAATATCCTGTCGGTTGATATTCTTGACTTTAAACCCAATAATCTTGCTGATGTTTTATTTTTAGATGCGCCATGTAGCGCGACAGGCACATTGCGCCGCCACCCTGATTTGATGGTTCATAAAAAAGCCGATGATGTAACGCGTCTTGCGGTGCTGCAATTGCGCATGCTGAGCCATGTAGCCAGCCTTGTTAAAAAAGACGGGCTGCTGATTTATGCCGTGTGTTCCTTGCAGAATGAAGAAGGCCCCGCAGTGGTGGACGCATTCTTAAAGAAAAACCCAGCGTTTCAGCGCATGCCCGTTACGGCTGCGGATTTTGGCGGCTGGGAAGAAGGGGTGACAAGCGCGGGCGATTTGCGTACACTTCCTCATTATATGGGGGCATTTGGCGGGATGGACGGGTTCTATGCCGCGCGCCTCAAGAAAATTGCCTAAAGATTGAATAAGGGTTGAGACATTCAATGCCACAACAAGCCACACGCATCGCGCCTTCCATTTTATCCGCCGATTTTGCCAAATTGGGTGAAGAAGTACGTGCGATTGACGCAGCAGGCGCGGATTACATCCATGTGGATGTGATGGATGGGCATTTCGTGCCAAACCTGACCATTGGGCCGCTGGTTGTGAAAGCCTTGCGCAGCCATTCCAAAAAAATCTTTGATGTGCATTTAATGATTGCGCCCGTGGATGCATATGTGACCGAATTTGCCAATGCAGGGGCAGATATTATTACCGTGCACCCTGAAAGCGGCCCGCATTTGCACCGCACCCTGCAATTGATCAAGTCGTGCGGCAAGAAAGCCGGTGTTGCATTAAACCCCGCCACACCGATTGATGCGGTTGCGCATGTGATTGGCGATGTGGATTTGGTATTGGTAATGAGCGTGAACCCTGGCTTTGGCGGACAAAGCTTTATTGATGCGCAGCTTGAAAAAATCAAAAACTTGCGCAAGCTGATTGATGCGACAGGCAAAGCGATTGATTTGGAAGTGGATGGCGGGATTAATCCCGAAACCGCGAAGCTGGCCGTTAAGGCAGGCGCCGATGTGCTGGTGGCAGGAACCGCGACATTCAAGGGCGGCGCGGCGCAATACGCTGCGAACATTAAATCATTACGTATTTAATTTATCGGATCTTCCGTTAACTCATCATCTTCCATGATGAGCTCTTCATCCTGGTCAAGCTGCGTATCGGGTTCTGAATTTGGCGTGGCTGGCGCATTCTTCTGCGGCAATACGGGGTCTTTGCCTTCCGGCATGACCAATGGTTTGGGCAGTGCGCCCGCAGGGTCGCGCTTCATCACTTCAATCAATAAATCACGCGCAATCGGTGCAGCGTTCTTGGAACCACCGCCGCCATGTTCCACCACAACGCAACAGACATAGCGCGGGTTTTGTACAGGCGCAAAGCTGATGAATAGCGCGTGGTCACGTTCTTCCCACGGGCGCTTTTCGTTGGGGATGACACCTTTGGAACGCTCCGCCTTGCTGATGCGGCGCACCTGCGAGGTTCCGGTTTTCCCGCCGATTTCATAGCCAGCCACAGGAATTTGCGATGCCGCCGCCGTACCGCCCGGTTTGCACACAGCTGCCATTGCGTCGCGCACAAATTGCAGATTTTCCGGCTTTAGCCCAAGCGGGGTGAAGGTTTCCTGCGCGCGCTTCACATCCTTCACGCTTTGCATCACATGCGGCTTAACCGCCACGCCGCTGGCGATGCGCGCCGTGGCAACTGCCAATTGCAATGGCGTTGCCAGCATATAGCCCTGACCGATGGATGCGACCAGTGTTTCCCCGGGCTGCCATGCTTCCTTATAATTTTTCTGTTTCCATTCACGGTTTGGAACAAGACCCGCTTTTTCATTCGGCAAATCGATGCCGATTTTTTGCGAAAGCCCCATCACCCTTGCGACTTCATAAATCTTGTCGATGCCGATTTTCTGGCTGGTGTGATAGAAGAATACGTCGCAGGACTGATAGATGCCCTTTTTCATATCGACCGAACCATGCCCGCCTTTTTTCCAGCAGTGGAAACGGTGATTGCCAAAATCAAGATGGCCGGGGCAGAAATAGCTGGTCTTCGGGCTGATGCCAATTTCAAGCGCGGCCAGCGCCACAATGGTTTTAAACGTAGAACCCGGCGCATAAAGCCCCATGACAGCTTTGTTAATCAGCGGCACCAGCGGGTCGTTGTTCAGCTTGCTCCATAAATCTTTCGAAATACCATAGGTGAACTGGTTAGGATCAAATGAAGGGCTGGAGGCGATGCTGTAAACGCTGCCATCGACGCAATCCATCACCACCGAACTGGCGCTGAGCTCTGCGGTTAGACGCTTCTGCGCAAAATCCTGCAACGACATATCGAGTGTAAGGCGAAGCTCGTGGCCGATTTTTCCTTCATGCTTTTCCAGCTCGCGCACCGGGCGACCAAACGCATTCACTTCCAGATGCGAATTGCCGGGTTCGCCGCGCAAATCCAGATCATAAATACGTTCCACCCCGCTTTTGCCAAGACGGAAGCTGGGCTGGCTAAGCAACGGGTCGTTTTTTGCTTCTTCTTCGGTTGGTGCGCCGACATAGCCAAGAATATGCGCGGTGGACTCGCGGAACGGGTAAAAGCGCGTTTCACCTGCTTCAATCACAATCCCGGGCAATTCGGGGGTGTGCAGTTCCAGCATCGACAGCGTTTCCCAATCGATGTTCTCACGCAGCAATACGGGAACAAAAGAACGGTTTTTCTTCAAATCCTTCTGGATGCGCTTTTTTTCCCAGTCTTCGAACGGCATCATTTCGTAAAGGGAGCGCAGGGTTTCCTTCACATCGCGCGTTTGTTCGGGCACCAATACCGCGCGAAAGCTTTTATCGGAACGCGCAAGGATAACGCCCTTGCGGTCAATAATCAGGCCGCGCGGCGGCAACACCACGCGCATGCTGACGCGGTTTTCCTCGGCCAAGGTGACATAGCGGTCACCTTCCTTCACTTGCAAATTATAAAGGCGGTTGAACAGCACACCGAACAAACCAGCCTGCGCCGCGCCGATAACAAATGCGCGGCGGGTAAGTAAGCGGCCCCTATCTGTATCGCGTACTATTCCCATGCGCCACCTAGGATCTGGAAAAAACGCTGCGCTGCAAGTAATGAAGCACCAGTGTGACCAGCGGGAAGAACAGAATGCCGATTACGGCGCGCAGCACCACAGGCGTTACATCCACCCACGCACGGATAACCAGCGATGCCACCAGCCACTGAGCCGCCGATACCCCTATCATCACGATGCCAAACACCATCCATAAATGCTGGAAGGATTGCTGCAAAAAGAACTGGCGTTGCCCGCGCAGGAAAAAATCAGCCGCAAGATAGGTCAACGCGGTTACGCCCAAGGGCTGGCCCAGCAACACGTCCTGTATGAAACCGATGATAAACGACCATGCCATGCTGAAATGTTCAGGACGGTTCACAACCCAATAGCATAGCGCCATCAATGGAAAAGCAGAGAGAATGGCTTTGGCAGTTGGTGTTGGCCACGGCACAATCATCAGCAATAAAAATAGCACGCAACTGAGAACCGGCAGGCAGGCTTTTCCAAATTCTTCAAATCGGTGCAATGGGTTGCTCATGGATGCGCCTTGTTGGGATTTCCAGGCAAGAGTGATGGCGGCGCTTCCGGCGCACCCTGCTTCAACTCCTGATTCATCGGGTTCTTATCACCACCAGCGAGACTATACTGCACAAGACGCACTACCTGAAGGCGGTCAAGCTTGGCATAGGGGTTTAGCCACGCATCGCCGCCCTTGCGTTCCTGTAAAATGCCCACCGGAAGATTAGGCGGGAACAACCCGCCATGACCCGATGTAACCACGCGCGTGCCGGGCTTCACATCCACTTCCGATGGGATGAACAGCAGCTTGGGAAGGCCAGCGCCCTCCCCCGATAATATCGCGCGAAGCTGCGTTCCTTCCAGCATGACGGGCAAACGGAAGTTCAAATCATTGAACAGCAATACGCGCGACGACCATTCGCCCGTTTCAATCACGCGGCCCACCACGCCATCTTCGCCCATCGCAATCATGTTTTTTACAACGCCGTCACGCGAACCTGCGGTAACAATCACGCTGTTGTTGAAATTACCGCCTACTTCGGCAATCACGCGGGCCGTTAGAAAATTGATGACAGATTCATCCTTGTATTTCATCAGCCCGCGCAGGGTCTTGTTTTCATCGGCTTGCTGCTGCGCCAAATCGCGCCATGCGCGCAGTTCATTGACTTCCTGTTGCAGCTTTTTGTTTTCTTCGCGCACGCCCGCAACATCTTGCAGCGCGGTGGAGATGCCCTGAATGGCTTCACCAGGCTTGGCCGCCGCATGCATGAACGGCGCGAACATATCGGTAAAGGTAATGCGCACCTTTGAAACAAGGGATGGCATGAAAATATTCAAAACAATCAGCAGCACCGCAAGCGTGATAAGAATGAGCGCATGGATATGCTGCCCGAATGGGCGCATCGCTGGCGATAATCCCTTGTTGCGATACCTGGCCAATCTTAATAACCCCCGACGAGAAGGTTTTTAAGGCTGCGCATGTCTTCCAGCGCGCGGCCCGTGCCCATCACCACGCAGGTGAGCGGGTCATCGGCAATCATCACCGGCAACCCGGTTGCATGGCGCATGACTAAATCAAGATTGCGCAATAATGCGCCGCCACCTGTCAGCACAATGCCCTTATCAACAATATCTGCTGCCAGCTCAGGCGCAGTGTTTTCCAAAGCAACCTTCACCGCTTCCAGAATCTGGCCGACAGGATCTGCCAAGGCTTCGGCAATTTGCGCTTCGCTTAAGACAATTTCCTTTGGCACGCCATTCATCAAATCGCGGCCTTTGATTTCCATGAGTTTGCCTTCGCCTTGCTCTGGGATACTGGCCGTACCGATGGTTTTCTTGATGCGCTCAGCAGTGACCTCACCAATCAGCAAATTATGATAGCGGCGCACATAATTCATGATGGCTTCGTTCATTTTATCGCCCGCGCAACGCACGGAGCGTGAATAAACAATGCCACCCAGCGATATAACAGCAACTTCGGTTGTGCCGCCGCCAATATCCACAATCATCGAACCTGTGGGTTCGGTTACGGGCAAGCCAGCGCCAATTGCGGCGGCCACGGGTTCTTCAATAAGATACACCTGACGGGCACCTGCAGCTTCGGCAGATTCACCAATTGCACGGCGTTCCACGGCGGTTGCGCCCGATGGCACGCAGATAATAATTTCAGGACTGCTGAAGGCGTTGCGGTTATGAACCTTGCGGATGAAATGCTTAATCATTTCTTCGGCAACTTCGAAGTCGGCAATCACGCCATCGCGCATTGGACGGATGGCCTGAATGTTTCCGGGCGTACGACCCAGCATTTGCTTGGCTGCATTGCCCACCGCCAGCACATGTTTTTTCCCGCGCAAGGTTTGCAGCGCAACCACCGATGGCTCGTTCAAAACGATGCCCTTGCCCTTGACATAGACAAGGGTATTCGCGGTGCCAAGATCAATGGCCATATCGGACGAAAAATAACCGAACAAGTTACCGAACATAGGACGCGTGTTCCTGAGAGAGGTGGGCATAAAATCAAAAGGTTAGAGGGGATAGGCAAGCCTTCTGATTCCCTCTAATGTAGCCGGAGTTCAGGAAAATTTCAGTATGAAAAAGACACCTTTTTTACCCCTCGTTTTTAGCGAGTTTTGATTGCTTAGTTGGCAGCCCCATATTCTGGTCGTGGATGATGACAAGCGCTTGCGCGAATTACTGCGCAAATACCTTATCGATCATGGCTATCTGGTGACGACGGCGCATGACGCGTTGGATGCGGCGCAGAAACTGGAAACGGTTGAGGTGAACTTGATGGTCGTTGATGTGATGATGCCGGGCGAAGACGGATTCAGCTTCACGCGCAAAATCCGCCAGCATAAACACCTGAAGCATTTGCCTATTTTGCTACTGACCGCGCGCGGCGAAAAGGAAGACCGCATTTCTGGATTGGAAGCAGGCAGCGATGATTATCTCGTGAAACCATTTGAGCCGCGCGAATTGGTATTGCGCGTTGATGCGATTTTGCGCCGCGTTCCAAAAGAAAAAGACGGGCAAAAAGAAATCTGGATTGGCAAATGGCAGTTTGATGCGGAACGCGGCGAATTGCGCGGGGATGGCAGCACCCAGCGCCTGACCGATGTGGAAGCAAGCCTGTTGAAGGTGCTGGCCAAAACACCCGGCGAAACCATCAGCCGCGAGGATATGGCGCTGCGCAGCACATTGCCCATTAATGACCGCACGATTGACGTGCAGGTGACGCGCCTGCGCCGCAAGATTGAGCCAGACCCCAAGCAACCGCGCTATCTTGTCACGGTGCGCGGCGGGGGCTATATGCTATTACCGGAACGGGATAAATAAGCATCATGTCAAAAACATCTTTTTTCAGCCGCTTGCGATTTGATTTGGCATTTTTCCGCATGATTAAGCGGGTGCTGCCGCGCGGATTATATGGGCGCGCTTTGCTTATTCTGGTGGTGCCCGTTGTGCTTTCCCAGGCCCTTGCCATTTACGTGTTCTATGAACGCCACTGGCAAACGGTTGCCAACCGTCTTGCGTTTGCTCTCGCTGGTGAAATTGCCGTGATTGCCGAGCGCATGCAGCAGGAAGACCCGCATCAGGTCATCGAGCATGTGCAGCAAACAGTTGAAGACAACCTTTACCTCACGCTGGATTATTTGCCGGGCAAGACGATTAAAGATTATCCCATGCGCGGGGATTATTCGACCATCCTCAGCCAGATGCTGCTGAAAGCGCTTCGCGAAAAAATCGGTTACCGCTTTGCGCTGGATTTACGTTATGCGCAGGAAAAAATATCCATTTACGTGCAGCTGAGCGAAGGCGTGTTATCGGTCGTGTTTCCGGAGCGCCGCGTTTATACGCCCACCACATCGTTCTTTGTATTATGGATGATTGGCACGTCGTTGCTGTTATCGGTCATCGCTATCTTGTTCCTGCGCAATCAAATCCGGCCCATTACCCGTCTTGCCATCGCGGCCGAAAAAATGGGTAAAAGCGAGGAAACGCCGGAATTCCGGCCCGAAGGCGCAACCGAAGTGCGTCAAGCCGCGATTAATCTGATGATTATGCGCGACCGCTTGCGCCGCCAGGTTGCGCAGCGCACCGCGATGCTGAACGGCGTATCGCACGATTTGCGCACCCCCCTCACCCGCATGAAGCTGCAACTGGAATTAATGCCCAGCAGCCCCGATATTGATGAACTGAAAACCGATGTTGAAGAAATGTCGCAAATGATTGAGGCATATCTATCCTTCGCGCGCGGCGATGATACCGAGGAAACCACACCCATTTTACTGGAACAATTGCTGGCGGATGTGGTTGCTTCCGCGCGCCGCGCGAATGTAGAAATCCATTTGGATATTCCTGATGATGCCACTGTGTTTGTGCGCACCACCGCCATCAAACGCGCGCTGAATAACCTGATTGGCAATGCCGCGCGCTATGGCAAGGAAGTATGGATTGAAACCGAAAAGGGCAAGAAATTCGTCAATATCATGATTGATGATAACGGCCCCGGCATTCCCAAAGACCAGCGCGAGGAAGTGTTTAAGCCATTCACCCGTCTTGAAACATCACGCAATCCGGAAACAGGCGGCGTTGGCCTTGGCCTGACGATTGCGCGGGATATTGCGCATCACCACGGCGGCGATGTGATGCTGGATGACAGCCCGCACGGCGGCCTGCGCGCCATTCTTCGTCTGCCGCTATAAGAAACAACTTACAGGAAATTCATGTCACGCGAACGCACGATTTATATCAGGAACTGGGTTGTTGATGCCGGCATTGGCATCCACCCGCACGAGCAGAGTAAAAAGCAGAAAATCCGCTTGAACATCACGTTCTTTCAAAACGACACCATCGGCTTTGCATCCAAGAAAATTGGCGATGTCGTGGATTACGAAGCGCACAAGAATAACATTCAGGCGTTGATTGATATTAGGCACGAAGCGCTGATTGAAACGCTGGCCGACCGCATTGCGCAGAATTGTTTGCAGGATAAAAAGGTAACCCGCGTGATTGTCGAGCTGGAAAAGCTGGCGGTTTTACCCGGCACCGAAAGCTGCGGCGTGATGATTGAACGCAAATCCGGCGATTATTAAAGCTTATAATTAAAACATGCGCCCGCCATTGGGTACTTTCTTGTCAACGCCAAGCAACACAACCTCTCCCTTTTCATCGGGTGCGCCAAGCGTGAGCGCTTCTGACATGAAGGGGCCGATTTGTTTTTTAGGAAAATTGACCACCGCCATCACCTGCCGCCCAATCAGTTCTTCCTTGGCGTAATGCACGGTAATTTGCGCAGATGATTTTTTGATGCCAATCGCCTCACCGAAATCGAGCGTGAGTTTATAGGCAGGCTTGCGCGCTTCGGGAAATGGTTCGACCGCCAGAATAGTCGCAACGCGGATGTCTACTTTCATGAAGTCATCGTAAGTGATGGTGTCGGTCATTTAAAAATCTCCATAAAAAAAGCGCGGTAAGAATACCGCGCTTTTTAAACTTGTGGTAATTGGCTTACTTACGCGAGCAAGCGGTACGCACGGTATCCATTGCGTCGGTAAAGCAGCTGGTTAACGCTTCAGCCGCTTCCATGTTGGATTTGGTGAGCATTTCGGTCAGCTCGCGGCTGTTTGAAACAGCCTTTTCAATGGAAGCCTTGGTCACTTCGGTTTGCTTCGCCAGCTTTTCTTCAGGCGTGCCCGAAGACATGATTTGCGCAGCAGCGGTTGATGTTTCCTGCCAGCCTTCGCGTGCCATTTCATTGCTACGTTGCATGATGGCTTGCATGTTTTGAAGAGCGCGTTGACCTGCCTGCGTGAAGGCTTCCGCATTGCGACGCTGCGCCTGCATGAGAGCTTCCATGTCAAAACCGGGAACGTTGGTCATATTCGGCATAAACTTTGAAAAATCCATGATGTTTGTAAACCCATTTGCTGAAGATTGCTCGTTGTTCGAATTGGTTGCGTTAGGCTTTGCCATAGGAAGTGTGCTCCTTAAGGTATTCGTTCAAACTGACCATTTTATGCCCCAAAACCGATAAAAAGTCACGGGGTTTGTGGCAATGCACAATGAAGGGGACTAGGTATCAAAATGCAATATGGATATAAGGCGGGCAAGGCCTCTATCAAGTGTTGCCATAGTCGCGGAAAGGTCGGCGCTGTCATCATGCTTCCATGTGCGTAATGTTGATAAATATACGATTTTCAGGCCGGCAACCCCGATAACAGCACGCGGGCTGGTGGTTGATATGCCCGCCATTTCAAACATCAGCGACATGGAACGGGTAAAGCCGCAGACGGTTTCAAGGCATAGCACCAGCGCACTTATGGGGTGCGATTGCATGTCTTCGATCAATCTTAACAATCCCGCGCGGTATGGGGCCAGCGCATCAAAGCGCTGCATCACCACATCAAATAATCTGTCCTTCAATGGCTCATCGCTGCTTACCGTATTTTGGGCAAGTTGCGCATCCAGCTTCTTGCCGAACTGCGTGAGGATTTCAGATTTATCGCAATAGGCTTCCAGAAGCTGCGAAAGGCTAACGCCGGTTGCCTTTGCAATCTCCGGCAGCGTTAGTGAAAACCAGCCGCGCTTTTCAACCAATTCAAAAAACTTCCCATAGAAATTTTGTGCAAAAGGCATCGCGCCGCTTTTTGTTGTTTTGGGTTTTGCTGTTTTGGTTTTCTTTGCGGCAGCCATAACTTAATCCGATAATTTTTTGCCGCGCTCGCTGGCTGCAACCAATGCCTTGCGCATCAGGGCTTTAAGCGCATCATTCTGTGTCAATTCCTGCAAGGCCGCTTCGGTCAGACCGCCCTTCACAGCAATGTTCTGGTGCATGGTGTGCGCTGGCAGCATGTCCTGCTTCCACAATCCTGCGCTGCCAATCATGGTTTGCTTTGCAAGCGCGGTTGATAAATCTTTGGGCAGACCCATTTCATGGCCAAGCTCGCCCAGAATATCGCTGAGGAGATAAAAATAAGCAGGCCCGCAACCGGAGAGTGCCGTTGCCGCATCCATCAGGCTTTCATCCTTAAGCCATGCGGTTGTGCCCAGCATGCCCAATAATGTTTCAGTGTTCTTGATATCCACCATCGTGACTTGCGAATTGCCAACCAGCAAGGTCGCGGCCTCCCCCACTTTGGCGGGAAGGTTTGGCAT
Organism: Alphaproteobacteria bacterium; assembly: GCA_021732145.1. Lineage (GTDB taxonomy): Bacteria > Pseudomonadota > Alphaproteobacteria > UBA9219 > RGZA01 > RGZA01. The sequence continues at coordinate 13,326 of JAKFVN010000036.1, read as the reverse complement.
GACACGCACAATGCGCGCGGCCGGGCTTAGCTTGCGCTCATACACATCCAGCTTTTTGCCAGCTGCCACCGAAAGGAACAGGCTGTGCCGGTATGCCGTATATTCGGCAATCACTTCTTCAAGAATCTGCGGTTTTACCGCAAACACAATCACATCTGGCTTTACATCCGATGGCAGGGTATTGGGATAGGCCACATGGCGCACCCCTTCCTTTTCCTGCAGGCCGCGCAGCGACGCGGCATCAGGCGTAACGACCCAGATATTTTCAGCAGCATGTTTGGAAACCCAGGGTTGCAGCATTGCAAAACCCATATGGCCACAGCCAACAAGTACAAGATTTTTTATCATGGCTATTTATAGGCGCACTACCCCACTGAAGGGAAGCGGATTAGAAAAATACTTATAATTGATTGGGAAATTAGGCGCGGCCGACTGGGTCGAGCATGGCGGCGGTCATCGCTTCTTCAGGGTTTTTGCCGCCCCAAATCACATATTGGAACGCTGGGTAAAAGCGTTCGCTTTCGGTAATGGCAATTTCAACCATGTCTTCCAGCTGTTCCAGCGCCGGGCCGTGCGAACCGCGGTATAGGCTGGTATAGCGGAATAACGGGGTTTTTTCTTCGGCGCATAAATCGAAATGGCCGAACCACAACCGGTTATTAATCAGGCCAACAAGTTCATAAGTGGATTGAACACGGGGGTCTTGCACCTTCATGTCAAACTGGCAGGTGAATTGCAGCGCCGAGATGTCGCGTTGCCAGTGGAAATACAAACGGTAATTGCACCATGCGCCGTTCATTTCCACCACCAGCTCGTCATCATGGGCACGTTCGAAGTGCCATTGATTGGCGAGGACGATCTCCTCAACCATATCGAGTGGGTTCGGGTGATGCGGCTGTTTTTCCTGCAACTGCATGGACATTAATTACTGCTCCTAAAAACCAGCCCTGAACATCGGCGATTTATTTTGAATTCTTGTCTGGGTCGACGCGGCGCGACGCACCAAACGATGAGCCAAGGTGACATAAGCTGAATCTGCGCCGCAAGGGATGTGAACAATATTTTTTCACGGTATTCGCGAAGCGTGTCTATTGAATCACACTTCGCCGAGCCGCTGTGACTCTTTTGACTCGTATGCTGGCTAATTTCGCAAAAGATTCATTTGGCGACGCGATTTTTGCCCGAGTTGGCACGCGGTTTGACGGGTGACTTGCCTGATGATTTTTTAGCCGTTGATTTGTTTCTTAATGAACTGTTAATACCTGCGGCGCGCTCCAATGCGCCGAGCCGCGTGCGGATTTCTTCCTGCACATTGCGCATCTCCTTGACCATCGCGCGTAGCGATTCAAATTCGTTGCGTTTCGCGAGATTCAAATTACGCGCCAGCCGCTCGAGCCGTTCAACACCCAGCGATTCAATTTCCTGACGCAACGCCGTTGCCGAAGTGAATACCTGGCTGCCCATTTTTCCAAGCTTCGCGCCAAGCGGTGCGATACGGCCTAATATACGTTCTTTCATGCGGTTCATTGCTCCTTTTTTGAATCGTCTATTTTATATTATCGCATTTTCTTGGGAAAACCGGTATCCACTTTTCCTGAAAATGCTGTATATAATACACCATGCTCGCATTTCCCAACATTGATCCTGTTGCCCTGCAAATCGGCCCTTTGGCCATTCGCTGGTACGCGCTTGCCTATATTGCGGGCGTTGTTTTCGGTTGGCGTTATGCGCAAACGTTAGCCGCCAAGGCACAAACAGGCCCCACCCCCGAACACTTCACCGATTTTATAACGTGGCTGGTGCTGGGCATTTTGCTGGGCGGGCGCATCGGCTATGTGCTGTTCTATAATCCCGATTTTTACCTAAGCCATCCGCTTGATGCGCTGATGATCTGGCATGGCGGCATGTCCTTTCATGGCGGATTGCTTGGCGTGATTGTCGCGACATTTTTATTCTGCCGCGCAAATAAGCTGCGGTTTTTTGCAATGACCGATATCATGGCATGCGTGACACCCATTGGATTATTCTTTGGACGTATCGCGAATTTTATCAATGGTGAGCTTTATGGCCGCACCACCGATGTATCATGGGGAATGGTATTCCCGCGCGGCGGGGATTTGCCCCGCCACCCCAGCCAATTATACGAAGCCGCATTAGAAGGCATTCTGTTGCTGCTTATCCTGAATGTGCTGGCGCGCAACAAATCGCTGCAAACCCGCGAAGGGTTTTTATCGGGCATGTTCCTTATTCTGTATGGGCTATTCCGCTCCTTTGTTGAGTGTTTCCGCGAGCCGGATGTGCAAATCGGCTTTCTGGCGGGGGGCACCACTATGGGGCAATTGCTGTGCATTCCCATGATTGCCTTTGGCGGTTGGCTGGTATGGAAAAGCCAGCTTAAAGTCGCACAATGAATGATCTTGAAACATTGCTTCGTGATGATATCGACAAAAACGGCGCGATGCCTTTTGCGCGTTTCATGGAAACATGCTTGTTTCACCCGAAGCTTGGCTATTACAACACCCATGATCCGTTGCAGGATTTTGCAACCGCGCCGGAAATCAGCCAGCTGTTTGGGGAAATGATTACGCTGTGGTGCATTGATGTGTGGCTCAAGCTTGGCTCGCCCGAACGATTCACCTTATTGGAATGCGGCCCCGGGCGCGGCACGCTGATGGCCGATGTATTGCGCACAGCCAAGGTTGCGCCGGAATTCTTAAGCGCGGCGCAATGCTGCATGCTGGAAAAAAGCCCGCATTTAAAGGCCAAGCAGCAAGTAACTCTCTATGGCCAAAACGCCAATTGGGTTGCCGATTTGCGTGATTTGCCAAACGGCCCTGTCATTATGTTCTGCAATGAATTCTTTGATGCGTTTCCGGTGCAACCCTTTGTGAAGACCGCCAATGGCTGGGGCATGCGCGCAGTAGGCATGGTGGAAAACGCATTTGCCTATGCCGTGCTTCCGGCCAAAAAGGAACACCAATCCTTTTTCAATGATGTTGTATTTCAGGAAGCGCCCGTTGGCGCAATTGCCGAAATCAACACGCATGCCAATGAATGGATTGAAGCGTTTGATACGCAATTGAATGTGCAGGGCGGCGCGGCGCTAATCATTGATTACGGCTATGCAGGCCCCGAACTGGCCAACACTGCGCAGGCGATTTTTGATAAGAAAATGTCCCCCGTATTTAAGCATATTGGCGATGCCGATATGACCGCGCATGTGGATTTCTCGCCGTTTGAAAGCATTGCGCTGCGCGCTGGTATTCATTGCTCCTCCCTGCAGCCGATGGGGAACTTTTTACAGACCCTTGGCATCCGCACACGTGCCGAACGGCTAAAAGCCAAGGCCAATGAACAGCAGCAGGGGCAGATTGATGTCGCCCTGCACCGCTTGACCGCATCGGAGCAAATGGGGCATTTATTTAAAGTGATGTGCCATTATCATAAGACGATGGCCCCGCCCATTGGTTGTGAAGCATGAAAACGCCTTACCTGACCCACCCTTCTTTCATTACCGTGCCAACCGCGAAATACGGTTACTTCACGCGCGAGGGCGGCGTAAGCCACGGCTATTTCGAAGGATTGAATTGCGGTGTGGGTACAGGCGACTTGCTGGATAACGTCTATGAGAACCACCGCCGTATTGCCGCCGAATTTTCAGTCGATGCTGAACAGCTTTTATTCTGCAAGCAAATCCATTCAACCAAGGTTATCACGGTAACGGAAGCCTGGCAGCGCCATGCGCGCCCCGAAGCGGATGCGATGGTCACAACGCAAAAGGGATTGGTGCTGGCGGTGATGTCTGCCGACTGCGCACCCATTCTGTTTGTTGACCCGCATAAACACATCATCGGCGCAGCGCATAGCGGATGGAAAGGATCGCTGGATGGCATTGGCGAAGCAACCGTTGATGCGATGGAGCAATTGGGTGCACATGCTGGCGACATTCATGCGTGCATTGGCCCGTGCATTTTGCAGGATTCGTATGAAGTAGGCCCCGAATTCCCCGAACCCTTCATGGCGCAAGACAAGGCGAATGTGGAGTTTTTCAAGCCTGCCATGCGTGCGGAGCATTTCATGTTCAATATGCCGCGTTATATTGAAAAGCGCTTGAAACAGCGCGGCATCAAGCATATCAGCGGAATTGAACTGGATACGGTAAGCAATGAAAAGCAATTATTCAGCTACCGCCGCAGGGTTATCGCCGATGATTTGCAAAACGGCGTGCAGATGAGCGCAATTTGCTTAAGCTAATCAGCCGACCACAGGCCAACAATCTGTTTAATTTCCTTCATGTTCTTTTCGGCGACTTCACGCGCGCGGAACAGTGATTTTAAAATCATGCGGTCGATTTCAGCAGGATCCGCCATGTAATCCGCCATGCGCTTGGTAATCGGCGCCAAATTCGCAACCGCCACTTCAATCAGGCTGGTCTTGAATTCCGAGAACGTCTTGCCAGCAAAGCGGTTTACCACCGCTTCCTTGGCTTCGTTATTCAGCGTTGCATAAATGGTAACGAGATTATCCGCTTCCGCGCGCGTCTTTAATTCATCCAGCGTGGCGGGGAATGGCAAGGTATCGGTCTTGGCTTTTTTAATCTTGGTAGCGATGGCATCCGCATCATCAGTCAGATTGATACGTGAATAATCGCTTTCATCCGATTTGCTCATTTTCTTGGTGCCATCACGCAGGCTCATCACGCGCGTGGCTTCGCCCATGATTTGCGGTTCAGGCAGCGGGAAATAGTCAACGCCGTAATGGCGGTTAAATGCACCCGCAATGTCGCGCGACAATTCCAGATGCTGCTTCTGGTCTTCGCCAACCGGCACATGCGTTGCTTTATAAATCAGAATGTCAGCAGCCATGAGCACGGGATAGGCATAAAGGCCCAATACTTCCTGGTCTTTATTCTTTGATGCCTTTTCCTTGAACTGCGTCATGCGGTTCAGCCAGCCCAGCGGCGTGTGGTTATTCAAAATCCAGTTCAAATAGGTGTGCTCGGGCACGGCGCTTTGCGGATAGACAGCGCAGCGCTTGGGGTCAATGCCCGCTGCATAAAATGCGGCGGCCACTTCACGCGTATTCTGCGCCAGCTTTTTCGGGTCTTGCGCAACGGTGATGGCGTGCAAATCCATCACGCCATAAAAGCATTCGTAATCCTGCTGCAACTTTACCCAGTTGCGCAACGCGCCAAGATAATTGCCAAGATGCAATTGCCCGGTGGATTGCATGCCAGAAAAAATACGTTTCATTTAATTCTCTCTTTTTACCATCTTCATCACGTCTTTTAACGTCATGGTGCCTGTTAGCTGTAATGCCAGCACATAAACAAGGCAAGCGCCGCCCAAATAAGCCCCTAATAGCGCGACATCCAGCCATTTACCGCCGGTTTGTAAATGCGCATCAAGCGTGCTGCCCGTGCCCCACAGGAACAACGCCATGCACCCCGCGCAGAACGCGATTTTGAGCATATGCGGCATGAAGCTGGCATCAAGGCGCAGCAATTTGGAACGCTGCAAGGCAAAGACCAGCATCAGCACATTTGCCCATGACGCGATGGATGTCGCCAGTGCAACGCCCACATGCCCCATGATTTGCAGCAAACCCATCGCGAATAGAATGTTCAGCACCACGGAAATAATCGCAGTTTTCACCGGCGTTTTGGTGTCGTGATGCGCAAAGAAAATGGTGCTGAGGATTTTAATAAGGATGAACGGCAGAATGCCAAGCACATAGGCGCTGAGCGCGGCAGAAGTATTCAGCGTGTCTTGCGCGGTGAATGCGCCGTGCTCGAACAACACCTGCACGATTTCCTTTGCCGCCAGCCCCAATCCAATCGCAGCTGGCAGACCTAATATCATGCCGAATTCCAATGCGCGCGTGGTATAATGGCGCGCGCCATCACTGTCATTCGATTGCACACGCGATGACAATACGGGCAGCAAGGTGGTTGCAATCGCAATGCCGATAATGCCCAGCGGCAATTGGTTCAGGCGATCGGCGTAAAACAGCCATGACACGCTTCCCGTTGGCAGTAGTGATGCCAAAATGGTGGACATGGCCAGATTGATTTGCGCAGCGCCCGCGCCAATGGCACCCGGGCCAATGCGTACAAACAATTCCTTCACGCGCGTTGTTAATTTAGGCATCAGCATGGTGGGTGATATGCTCATTTTCTTGCAATGGCTTGATAGCCACACCCATTGCACAAGTGCGGATAACGGCACGGCATAGGCCATAGCGAGTCCCGGCTCCATATGCATGATGGGGCTTAAGACAAGCGCCGCTATCATTAGCAGGTTAAAAGCGATGGGCGCAGCCGCACCGGGGCCGAATTTATGATTGGAATTTAAAACACTGGCCAGCAACGCGACAATCGACACCAGCATCAAATATGGAAAGGTGATGCGCGCATAGTTCACCGCGAGATCGTAAACTTCAGGGCGAGAATGAAAGCCAGGCGCAAGAATAAGCATCGCCCACGGCATCAACACCATCATCAGGATAGTGAATGGTAGCAGCACTGCCATGAGCACCGATAGCGCCTGGCCTGCAAATGAATTGGCTTCATCCTGCCCGCCTTCGGCTTTTGCCTTGGAATAAAGCGGCACAAAGGCTGCGCTGAATGCGCCTTCGGCAAAGAGCGAACGGAATAAATTGGGCACGCGCAGCGCGACAAAGAACGCATCCGACACCGGGCCAGCGCCAATGATGTTTGCCGCCATGGTGTCACGCACGAACCCTGTTAAGCGGCTTAGCATCGTCATGCTGCTGACAGTGAGAATGGATTTGATAAAGCTCATCCCTTAGTATCCTTTTTTCGGATCAATCGGGTTGGCAAGCGGCTTGCACGCGATAAACGCTTCCGCATTTTGCTGCAACAGTTTGGCAGCCTTTGCATAAAAGCGCTGCCCGCCACCCGCAACATGCGGGGAGATAATCAAATTCTTGCAATCCCATAGCGGGGATTCTTTTGGCAGCGGTTCCTGCATGGTCACATCAAGTGCCGCGCCAGCAATGCGGTTGGCATTTATTGCTTCCAGCAATGCGGCTTCATCCAATGCGCTGCCGCGGCCAATATTAATTAGCCACGCATGGGGCTGCATTTTGGAAATTAGCTCGCGTGATAAAATGCCCTGCGTTTCCGGCGTTTCAGGAAGCACGGAAATAATCGCATCCGCCGTGGGCACAACCTTCAGCAGATCTTTCACCGCATGGGTTGTAAAGCCTTCGCGCACACCAGCGCTGCCAGCCACGCCTTCCACGATTGCGCCAAATGTTTCAAGGCGGCGCGCCATTTCCAAACCAATTGTCCCCATGCCCAGAATAAGCACGCGGCTGTTTTCCAGTGTATTGAGCGCCTTGCCTTCCAGTTGGATATTATAGGCGGCCTTATCCCATGTGTGTTCATGCTGCAAATCGCGCCAGCGATGCATTTGACGAACAGCAGACAAAAGCAACGTCACGCCCAATTCAGCGGTTGGCGCGGAATGCAAATTGCTTCCATTCGACAATAAAAAATCTTTTGGTAATTGCGGGGCAGATAACACCGTATCAACACCTGCGGTCATGGTTTGTATCCAGCGCAGCTTTGGCATCTGCGCAATCAAGGGATGCAGCACGGCAGCGCTGGTGCGCCATACGACCAATGCCTCGGCATCAAGGCCATCGGTTACAGGGCCGCGCGCCGGGAAACGCACCACATCGAACGGGAGTGGCGGAATGGTGGCAATAAAACTATCAGGGATAAGGATTTTGGGCATGCACGCTCTGGTATCGCTTGTGGGAATGGGCCTGATTTTCCATGATGCAGCCAGAATTATCCAGCCCTTATTACATGGGCCATGAACGGGGGTGGTGTTGGTTCAGGCAACCAAGTTCAACAAAAAGCCATAAAAAAGCGCAACAATGCCAGCAAATGCTGCCACACGTCACCGGTACGGATAGCGGCATTCAGGGCGGTTTACTTGGCGCGGCAGGTGGCCTATTTACTAGTGGTGAAAAGAGTGGGGTCAAGGCGTTGGCGAAGTGCTGATCAACAGCGTGGAGCGTTCCGTTGACAGCCAGATTGACCGCGAGATTACGCGCGGCGTTCTGGGTTCCATCAGAAGTCGTTAAAACAAAACAGGACTACACAATGCAAGCTCACCCATTTAATAACACGTTATTGCGCGAATATGATGTGCGCGGCGTTGTTGGCAAAACCCTTTTTCCCGCAGATGCAAAAGCGCTGGGCGCGGCCTATGCGACCTATATTGGCAAATTGTTCAATACCAAAACGCCAAGCATCGCGGTTGGGTATGATGGCCGTTTAAGTTCCACCACGCTGGAAGCGGCGCTGATGGAAGGATTATTGTCGGCAGGCGCAAAAATCACGCGCGTGGGTCTGGGCCCAACACCGATGCTGTATTTTGCGGTAAAGCATTTCGGCCTTGATGCGGGGATAATGATTACCGGTTCGCATAATCCACCAGATTATAACGGCTTTAAAATGCTGGCCAAAACCGGCCCGATTTATGGCGCGATGATTAAGGATATTGGCGCGATTGCTGAAAAGGGCGAATACGCAACAGGAACAGGCACGCATGAAACCAGGGACATTCGTGAATTATTCGTTGCACGCTTGCTTAAAGATTACGATGGCATCCATCATCTGAAGATTGTGTGGGATGCAGGCAATGGTTCGGCGGGTGAGATCCTGCGCATGATGACCGCAAAGATGCCCGGCGAGCATATTTTGCTGTTCGATGATATTGATGGCACCTTCCCCAATCATCACCCCGACCCTACGGTTGAAGAAAATTTACGCGATTTGCGCAAGCATGTTGCCAAGCACAAGGCGCATATCGGCATCGGCTTTGATGGCGACGGCGATCGCATTGGCGCGATTGATGAACATGGCCGCATTGTTGCGGGCGACCAATTGCTCGCGCTTTATGCAGGCGATGTGCTTCGCAAACATCCGGGCGCGACGATTATTGCGGACGTAAAAGCCAGCGAGACCATCTTTGATGATATCCGCGCCAATGGCGGTGATGCATTGATGTGGAAAACGGGCCATTCATTATTGAAGGCAAAGATGGCGGAAACCAAATCGCCGCTGGCTGGCGAGATGAGCGGGCATATTTTCTTTGCCGATAAGTATTATGGGTATGACGATGCGCTCTATGCCGGCATCCGCTTGGCGGGATTGGTCAGCCGCGAGGGTGGTTCACTGGGCAAAATGCGTGACCGCCTGCCAGCCGTGTTTAATACGCCGGAAATCCGCGTGAGCAGCAGCGAAGAACGCAAGTTCAAGGTGGTTGAAGAAGTAAAAGCACGGTTGAAACAGGCAGGCGCCAAGGTGAATGATATTGATGGCGTGCGCGTGAAGACCAAGGATGGTTGGTGGCTGCTTCGTGCATCAAACACACAAGATGTGCTGGTGGCGCGCGCAGAAGCGCTTACCCAACAAGGGCTTGATAATTTGAAGGCCGAACTTGTAGAACAATTGAAACTAAGCGGTATTACAGAAGCAATTTAAGAGACGAAACATGGCAGGACATTCGCAGTTTAAAAACATTATGCACCGCAAAGGCCGCCAGGATGCGGTGCGTGCCAAGCAGTTTAACAAGATCGCCCGCGAAATCACCGTGGCCGCAAAATCCGGCCTGGCTGATCCTGCGGCGAACCCGCGTCTTCGCGCAGCGATGCAAGCCGCGCGCGCCGTTAACATGCCGCGTGACCGCATTGACCGCGCGATTAAATCCGCGCAACCCGGCGCAGCCGATGCCACGAATTACGAAGAAATGCGTTACGAAGGATACGGCCCCGGCGGCGTTGCCATTATTGTAGAAGCGCTGACCGATAACCGCCAACGCACCGCGCCCGATATGCGCATGATTTTTTCCAAAAACGGCGGCACGCTGGGCGATACCAATTCGGTTAGCTTTATGTTCAACCGCTGCGGCCTCATTCAATATGCCGCTGCCACCGCCAGCGCGGATGCGATGCTGGAAGCCGTGATTGAAGCAGGCGGCGACGATGCCGAAAGCACCGACGAAACCCATAACATCACAACCAATACGGATGATCTGGCAGCCGTGCGCACCGTATTGGAAGAAAAGTTCGGCGCGCCGCAAGCCGCGCGTTTAACATGGAAACCGCAAAATCTGGTGCCCATCAGCGGTGAAGCCGCCGAAAGCCTGATTAAAATGCTGGATGCATTGGAAGAACATGATGACGTGCAAAACGTCATCGGCAATTACGATATTGATGAAGCAACCTTGCAAAAGATGGCGAGCTAGTTATTTCTTCGTTACTTCGTCCTTGGCGCGTTGCTTGTCCTTGGCGGGATCGTAATCCACCACCGTAAACTCGGCTTCTTGTACTTTTTCTTTTACATATTCGGGTGGTTTTGATTTGGGCACAGGCGCGCCTTCGGCCCATTCTTCCAGGCCAAATTCCTTGATGAAATGCGTTCGCGCATAGGCTTCCTGATCGAGCGCATCTTCAGGCACGACCACAAACCGTTGATCCTGAATAACAAAGCCGGGCTGGAATGACGCATCGGCTTTGAACGCAGGGCCAACAACCTGACGCACGCCGACCGTGCCTTTCATGCGCACAAATTCAGGTTCGGGCAGCATGATGATATCGAAGACCAGATTGCCGCCATCTTTGCCGCGCTGATGCTTGCTGCCGATGACAGATGAAAACGGGATATGCCCAAGACGTGATTGGCGCAAGCTGCGTGGAACCGAACCCGCCATGTAGCGGCGAGAACCCACCACTACACTGTCTCTTTTTCAGGGGCGGTTTTCTTGTTCTCTTCCTTTTTATCAGGATAGGTGAAGGTGAGCTTATCACCCGCCACATCCACCATCACCGCGCCGCCCTTGGCAAGCTTGCCGAACAGCAATTCATCCGCCAGCGGCTTCTTGATGTGTTCCTGAATAATGCGGGCAAGCGGGCGCGCACCGTATAACGGGTCATACCCCTTATCGCCGAGCCAGTTACGCGCAGCATCCGAAAGGCTGATGGTCACTTGGCGGTCGGAAAGCTGGGCTTCCAATTGCAGCACAAATTTTTCAACAACGCGGCCAATGGTTTCTTTGCCAAGCGCCTTGAACGGCACAATCGCATCCAAGCGGTTGCGGAATTCCGGCGTGAACAGGCGGTTAATCGCCTCCATATCCTCGCCTTCCCTCACCTCGCGGTTAAAGCCAATGGTGTGCTTCACCATATCGGCAGCGCCGGCATTGGTGGTCATAATCAAAATGACATTGCGGAAATCAACCGCCTTGCCGTTATTGTCGGTCAGCTTGCCGTAATCCATTACCTGCAACAGGATATTGAATAAATCGGGATGCGCTTTTTCAACTTCATCAAGCAGCAAGACGCAATGCGGGTTCTGTTCAACCGCATCGGTCAGCAAGCCGCCTTGGTCAAAGCCAACATAGCCGGGAGGCGCGCCGATGAGACGTGAAACACTGTGGCGTTCCATATATTCCGACATATCAAAGCGCTTGATTTCAATGCCTAGCGAACGCGCGAGCTGACGCGCGACTTCGGTTTTACCAACGCCAGTTGGGCCTGCGAACAGATATGAACCAATCGGTTTTTCAGCATCACGCAAGCCAGCGCGTGATAATTTAATGGCGGTGACCAGCGCATCAATCGCCTGATCTTGGCCATAAACCATTGTCTTCAAATCGCGATCAAGATTGCGCAATACTTCGCGGTCATCCTGCGTGACTGTCTTGGGCGGGATACGTGCCATAGTTGCCACCACGGCTTCGATATCCTTGACCTGAATATTCTTTTTGCGCTTGGCAGATGGCAAAAGCTTTTGCGCGGCGCCCACTTCATCCAGCACGTCAATCGCCTTATCCGGCAATTTGCGGTCATTGATATAGCGCGCGGAAAGTTCCACCGCGCTGCGTATCGCTTGCTCCGAGTACTTCACATCGTGGTGCTTTTCGTAATAAGGCTTCAAGCCTATCAGGATTTTAATGCTGTCTTCCACGCTGGGTTCAACCACATCAATTTTCTGGAAGCGACGCACCAGCGCGCGGTCTTTTTCAAAATAACTGCGATATTCCTTATAGGTAGTGGAGCCAATGCAGCGCAGCTCGCCGCTGGACAATGCGGGCTTGAGCAAGTTCGATGCATCCATTGACCCGCCGGAGGTTGCGCCAGCGCCAATCACGGTATGAATTTCATCAATAAACAAAATCGCACCGGGCATTTCCTTGATTTCGTGCAGGACATTTTTCAGGCGCTCTTCGAAATCACCGCGGTAACGCGTGCCCGCCAGCAACGAACCCATATCGAGGGAAAAGATAACCGCGCCATTTAAAACTTCCGGCACGTCGCCCTTGATGATGCGGCGCGCAAGGCCTTCGGCAATTGCGGTTTTACCAACGCCGGGGTCACCCACATAAAGCGGATTGTTTTTGGAACGGCGGCAAAGGATTTGGATGGTTCTATCCACTTCCTTTTCACGGCCAATGAGCGGGTCAATCTTGCCTTGATTAGCTTTTTCATTGAGGTTGATGCAGTAAGCCGATAACGCATCCTTACCCGTTTTGACTTTTTGTTCTGCGCCAGCATCTTCATCCGTGCCAGATGGTGTTGCACCAGCCTTGGCGGAACCTTGGCCCGATTTGGTGATGCCATGCGAAATATAATTCACCGCATCAAAGCGGGTCATATCCTGGCTTTGCAGGAAGAATACGGAATGGCTTTCACGTTCGGAGAAAAGTGAGACGAGCACATTCGCGCCCGTTACTTCTTCGCGGCCAGCGGATTGCACATGGATAGCCGCGCGTTGCAATACGCGCTGGAAGCCTGCGGTTGGTTTTGCTTCGGATACACCGGGGTTAATCAGCCCCGATAATTCTTCTTCCATGTAGAGGTTTAAATCCTGGCGGATTTTATCAAGGTTCACGCCGCATGCGCGCATCACCGCAATCGCATCCTGGTCTTCGGTGAGCGCGAGAAGCAAATGTTCCAGCGTTGCAAATTCATGGTGGTTCTGGTTGGCGAGCGCAATGGCACGGTGCAGTGTTTGTTCCAAACGCGGCGATAACATTCCCATATTTGTCCCCTATTCCTTTTCCATAATACATTGCAGCGGGTATTGATTACGTTTTGCGTAATCCATCACGAGCATCACTTTGGTTTCGGCAATCTCAAAGGTAAACACGCCGCATAATCCCACGCCGCGGCGGTGAACATGCAGCATGATTCGCGTCGCCTCTTCCTGCGATTTGTTAAAAAACTGCTCCAGCACCTGCACCACGAATTCCATAGGCGTATAGTCGTCGTTGAGCAGCATCACTT
>JAKFVN010000009.1 GCA_021732145.1 Alphaproteobacteria bacterium | reverse complement strand
AAACTTCCTATTCACCGTGAAGCACCACCCCTTACCGAACAATCAACCGAGGCACAGGTTCTGGTAACCGGTATTAAGGTTATCGATTTGCTGACCCCATACGCGAAGGGCGGTAAGATTGGCCTGTTCGGTGGTGCGGGCGTGGGTAAGACCGTTCTCATCATGGAACTCATCAACAACATCGCGAAAGCGCACGGTGGTTTCTCCGTGTTTGCGGGTGTGGGTGAACGTACCCGCGAAGGTAACGACCTTTATCACGAAATGGTTGAATCAGGCGTTATCAAGCCAGAAGGCCCAGGTTCCAAAGCCGCGCTGGTGTATGGCCAGATGAACGAACCACCCGGCGCACGTTCACGTGTTGCGTTGACCGGTTTGACCCAAGCCGAATACTTCCGTGATGAACAAGGCCAAGACGTGTTGTTCTTCGTTGATAACATCTTCCGTTTCACACAGGCATGTTCGGAAGTGTCCGCGCTTCTGGGCCGTATTCCTTCAGCTGTGGGTTACCAACCAACCCTCGCAACCGATATGGGCGCGATGCAGGAACGTATTACCACGACTAAAAAGGGTTCTATTACTTCTGTTCAAGCCGTGTACGTACCGGCGGACGATTTGACTGATCCGGCACCGGCCACCACGTTCTCCCACTTGGATGCGACAACCGTGTTGTCACGTCAAATTGCTGAGCTTGGTATTTATCCAGCCGTGGATCCGCTCGATTCAACCAGCCGTATTCTTGACCCGCGCGTTGTGGGTAAGGAACACTATGACGTTGCCCGTTCGGTTCAAAAAATTCTGCAGACCTATAAATCCTTGCAAGATATTATTGCGATTTTGGGGATGGACGAATTGTCAGAAGACGACAAATTGGCCGTTGCACGCGCACGTAAAATCCAACGCTTCCTGTCACAACCATTCCACGTGGCTGAAGTATTTACGGGTTCACCTGGCGCGCTTGTTTCACTTGCTGACACCATCAAGGGCTTTAAGGCCATTGTGAACGGCGAATACGATCACCTGCCAGAAGCAGCGTTCTACATGGTTGGCGGCATTGACGAAGCCGTTGCTAAGGCCAAGAAGATGGCAGAGCAGGCAGCTGCTTAATGATCCAGTTCGATCTCGTATCACCTGAAAAGAAGCTCTTCTCCGCACCCGTCGCAATGGCAACCTTGCCCGGCACGGAAGGCGATTTCAGCGTGCTGCCCGGCCATGCACCATTCATTTCCACCATGCGTGTGGGCGTGATTGATGTGTATGAAGAAAAAGAAACCACCATCACCAAGCGTATGCTGGTTTCAGGCGGTATTGTGGAAGTAAACCCGACCGGTTGCACCGTATTGGCGGAAGAAGCTGTTCCACTCGAAGATGTCTCGGTTGAAACGCTGGGCGTTGAACACACCAAATTGGTGGAGCGTCTGGCGGTTGCCGATGGCGATGCCAAGGATGCGCTGCGCGCAGCGGTTGAATTATCGGAAAAGAAGCTGGAATTGCTCCGCTTCCTTCGCTGCTAGTTTAAAAAATTATTCGCCTTTTTTCAAAAGATTGCACATGGCTGCTTGGCATTTAATCAGCAAGCGGCCATTGGCTTTCTTTTCTTCTGCGCTTGCCGTTTGCGGCACATCGCAATCAACCTTATAGGTTGTTTCAGAATTATCGCCGGAACTTTTTCCAGCCACGACGATTGCTTTCACCGTGCAGTTAAGCGTGCGCGCCAAATCCTTTGCTTCCGCAATGCCAGCGGCAGCAGGAAGGGGTAGGGCGAGTAAAAGGAAGAGTAGAGCAATGCGCATAGGAAAACGGTAGCGCAAGGGTATTAACAAGAAGTTAGCTTAGCGTTTTAGCTAAGTGTTTCGAGGCGCGGGACAGCATTTGCAAGGGTCGCAAGCTTGGCGAGCTGCGCGGGCAATTGTGGCGCATCGGGGGCGAGATAGGGCATGACGAAGGGTAGGCCGCCCGGGTTGTTTTCTCTTGCCGATAATCCTTCGGCGATAATGCGTTCAACCATGCACGGGGCAATATCCACCGTGCGGGTTTGCTCAAACATCACAAAATCCTGACAGCCATAACGATGCTCTTCCAGCCCATTGAAATGATGCTGCGTGGGCAGGCTGGCGATGCGTTTTTGCCCCGCCAATAACACCATGGCGGGGTTATTGATGTGCAAATCGTAATAGTGATTGCTGTAACCAACCAAATGAATGGCGCGGCCACCTTGTTTCAACATGCGGCCAGCGGCCAAAAACACATGGTGCGATGAAAGACTATAAATCGGGTCGTTCAATACATTGCCGGTAACGACATAATCCACCTTGGTATTCGGGTGGTTTGCATCAATGGCTTCAAGCGTGAATGGGCCGCCCGCGCGGTACGGATAAAAGTCATGCACCTTGCCAAACATGTTAAGCAGTGCCTTGTTCTTATCCGAAAACACGGCTTTGGCGGGGCCGCTAAATTCTTCAACGTAATTGGGGGAATCAAATCCCACCAGCGCAATTGAAATATCCTTTAGCGCATCGGGGCAGAGCTCTTTGAACACATCTGCAACGTTGTGAAACAAATCAGCGCTCATTGCGCGCTTTTCATCCTTCAACCGTTTGAACATGTCAGGATGCGACCATGTGTTATCAATCAGCTCCTGTTTCTTATCAGCAAATTCCTGAAAAAATATATAGACGCGGCGTTTTATTTCCTCGCGGTTGCTGGCATCGCCAAAGCGTTCTGGGTCGCGCAAAAACAAATCATTGATGATGTGCAGAACACTGGCTTGGTCGGGCGATACAATCGCTTCGCGCGGTTCAATCTGGTATTGGTCGGAATAAACATAAAAACTATCGCGGATTGGGAATAGCGCGTGTTCCGTCAGCTGCGCTGCACGTTCATGCAGCGCCTTGAGCGCAGTCTTTTCTGTCACCGCCGCATGGGCTTCGTAGAATTGGTCAAGCATGGCCAAAACTTAGCACAGACTTCATGAAATAAAAAAAGGGGGCTAATCCTACGATTAGCCCCTTAAATTCTAATACAAAATCTATCTTAGAATGCTGCATTCTAGAAAGGCAGTCCGGTAGCATATGTCAGTCAGCTTGATCATTGAATATAAGCAATTATTAGGTAAATTGATTGGCAAAAGCTTGTTTGTTAACAAAAAAATCATAATTTATGTGTATAAATATACACAACAAGTGCTTGATATTTATCCAGTTCATGTGTATATTTATACACATGAATAAGGATAGCCATGAAGCGCAAATCTTACACGAGCCGAGAAATTATTGGGATTTTGAAAGCTGATGGCTGGCAGTTAATTGCTACGCGTGGTTCGCACCATCAGTTTAAGCATCCAACCAAGCTAGGTCGCGTAACGGTACCGCATCCAAAGAAAGATTTACCTTACGGAACCGTCAAATCGATATTGCAGCGTGCAGGACTTGAAGAGTAGGGGAGCAGAGGAGATTATGGAAAACTATATCGGCTTAATCCATCAAGAAGATAGTACCTATGGAATTATGTTTCCAGATTTTCCAGGCTGTATAAGCGCGGGCGATAGCATTGTTGAGGCTATTAGAAATGGAACGGAAGCATTGGCTTTTCATGTTGAAGGTATGAGCGCAGATGGAGAAGCTATTCCTGCCCCAAGAACCCCAGAACAGATTAAGAAAAAAGATAAATGGATTGATTGGGAAAATACAATATTGGTAACAGTTTTGCTTATGCCTGCGCCAGATATAAAGGAACGAGTTCAGCTTTCTATTGCAAGCCGTGTTCTTATGCATGTAGATGCCATTACGACTAACCGTAGCGCATTCTTTGAAAAGGCCGTAGAGAGTGCTTTAGTTGGTAAGGTTTGGAGATTTAAAGCAACTCTATCTAGTGGCAATCCTCCTGCAAGGGTGCATCATACTAATAAAGGCGAATGGATTGTTTCTTCTAAAGAAGAAATGCATATCCCAGTAAAAAAAACCAATAAAGGTAAATCAAGTAGCCGTAGAACTAGCGTCTAGTTATAAAAAAAGGCTCGAAAAACCTAAGTTTTTCGAGCCTAAATTTATTTGTATCGTAAAGGCTAACCTTACACCGAGTAATACATCTTAAATTCAATCGGATGTGGTGTGGTTTCGTATGCCAGAACTTCTTCGCTCTTGAGGGCGATATAGCCATCAATCAAGTCCTTGGTGAATACGCCGCCTTCGAGGAGGAACTTATGATCCTGTTCAAGGCTGTGCAGCGCTTGACCTAATGAATGGCAAACCGTTGGGATTTGAGCCAATTCATTTTCTGGCAGTTCATAAAGGTTCTTATCCATTGCGTCGCCTGGGTGGATCTTGTTCTTAACGCCATCAAGACCCGCCATGAGCATCGCGGTGTAAGCAAGGTATGGGTTTGCTGCCGGATCAGGGAAGCGAACTTCAATACGCTTGGCTTTCGGGCCTTCCACATAAGGAATGCGGATGGATGCTGAACGGTTACGTGAGGAGTAAGCAAGCAATACAGGTGCTTCATAACCTGGCACCAAGCGCTTATAGCTGTTGGTGGTTGGGTTGGTGAACGCGTTGATTGCGCGTGCGTGCTTAATGATACCGCCAATGTAGAACAAGGCCATTTCTGAAAGGCCAGCGTACTTATCGCCAGCAAAGAGTGGCTTGCCATCTTTCCAGATGGATTGGTGGCAGTGCATACCTGAACCGTTATCGCCAAATACTGGCTTTGGCATGAAGGTCGCGGTCTTGCCGTATGCTTGCGCAACATTGTGAACTACGTATTTGTAGATCTGCATGTTGTCGGCGCATTTGGTCAGTGTGCCGAACTTGATGCCCAGTTCGTGTTGTGATGGCGCAACTTCATGGTGATGCTTTTCAACTTCAACGCCCATTTCCGCCATAGTGGTCACCATTTCGGAACGGATGTCCACGCAGCTGTCCAATGGTGGAACAGGGAAGTAACCGCCCTTGATTGGTGGGCGATGGCCAAGGTTACCTTCCGGGTAAGCTTTACCGGTGTTGCCTGGGCTTTCGTTGCTGTCGAGGTGGTAATAGGCTTCGTTCATGCCTGTGCCAAAGCGAACATCATCGAAAATGAAGAATTCGGCTTCCGGGCCAAAATATACGGTATCGCCGATGCCAGCAGTCTTAATGAATGCTTCTGCGCGCTTTGCTACAGAACGCGGATCACGCGAGTATGCGGTTGCGCTATCTGGGTCGAGCACGTCGCAGAACACATTGATGGTTGGTTGCGCGGTGAACGGATCCATCACGGCTGTTTCTGGATCGGGCAGAAGGGTCATATCGGATTCATTGATAACCTTCCAGCCGGCGATGGATGAGCCATCGAATTGTAAACCCTTTTCCCACATTGCGCTATCGACGGTGCAGATATGCTGTGTGACTTGCTGCATCTTGCCGCGTGTGTCAGTGAAGCGGAAATTGACGTATTTCACATCACGGTCTTTAATCAGTGATACCGCCTTGTCGTAGCTTTTAGACATCTAATACTCCTTTGAGTTGTATGCGTAGTTTGTAAAATACCGTTAGTGATTAGACTTAATCTCCAGTGACCAATTTCAATTTTGAGGGGTTCCCAAAAAGCGAAAAACCCAAAGACTTGAGGCTAAACAGTGCTTGATGGACATCTTTTATGGCACTTTCCTGAAGCGAGCACAAGAAAACGTTTTGGTTGATTTTCAATGCCTTTCCTCATAATGTTCACGCCCTTCCTTAAGAAATCCCCATCCATTTTAGGGGGGATGTTGCGTCAAAGAAGGATATGGCGGTCGTAGCTCAGCTGGTAGAGCCCTCGGTTGTGGTCCGAGTTGTCGCGGGTTCAAGTCCCGTCGATCGCCCCATTCTTCTTATATCCCTTTACTCATTTTAATGCAGGAATGATTTTGAATCCGATGCGCGCCTGCATTATCTTGCATAGCAGCCTGTTTTTAAAAATATGTCTTTAAAAAAAAAGGTGGTATGAACAGCCATGCCCGATAACGAAAAAAAGCCGTCAAAAAATAGCACACTTGCAACAGTGGCCCAAGCTGCTTCTGCCGAAAAAGGTTCTGAAAAGGTGGAAGAAAAACCTGTTGAGGGTGCAACGCAGCCACCCGCAGATACCATTCCCAGTATTCCGCCAAGCGTATTCTCCGTTTTAACCGCGCAGCAAATGCGTCTTGCCGAACAATCGGCCGTGCAGGCGGGGACGCCGCTTATTGTGCTGATGGAACGCGCAGGTTTGGCGGTTGCCGAACAAGTCATGGCGCGTTACACCAAATGCCCAACTATTATCTTGTGTGGCCCCGGCAATAATGGCGGCGATGGCTTTGTGGCGGCGCGCCATATGGCTGCCAAGGGCTGGCCTGTACGCATCTTATTATTCGGAAAGCTTGAGGATTTAACGCCGGAATCCAAAGTGGCGGCATCGCGCTGGCGCGGCGCAGTGATTACTGCCAGCGTGTCGGTTCTGGAAACCGCGCTGCAAAAAGGCGCGCAGCTTGTTATTGATGCGCTGTATGGCATCGGTCTTCGCCGCGCAGTGACGGGGGAAGCTGCGCAGCTTTTGCAAATCATCAACCGTTCACGCTTGCCGATCGTGTCGGTGGATATTCCAAGCGGGTTGAACGCGGATACGGGTCAGGTGTTTGGCCAATCCGCAGTCGCTGATTTGACGATTTGTTTTTTCCGCAAGAAACTTGCGCATGTGTTGATGCCCGGCCGCATGTTGTGCGGCGAGATTATTTTGATGGATGTTGGCATTCCCGAGCAGACCTTGCAAACCATTACCTTGCAGGTATGTGAAAACCATCCGGATTTGTGGATTAGCTATTATCCGCAGCCACAGCTTAGCCATAACAAATTTGACCGCGGGCATGTGATGGTGTTGGGCGGCGTGCACATGACCGGCGCTGGACGCCTGGCGGCGCAGGCAGCGCAACGCATTGGCTCCGGCCTTGTGACAATTGCCGCGCCGCAAACCGCCTACTTTATATATGCGGTTTCAAATAGCAGCATTTTGGTCAGCCCAGTCATTGAAGGCGAAGGCTTCATGCATTCCTTCCAGAAGCTGCTGGAAGACAGGCGCATTAATGTGCTGTTGCTTGGCCCGGGCGCTGGCGAAAACGACCAGACGCGTCAGGCAGTGCAACTGGCGCTGGCTACCGGAAAGCCATGCGTGCTTGATGCCGATGCATTGAATGTATTTGCAGGCGATGCTGAAAGCTTGAAGCGCATCATTCATTCACAATGCATCATCACGCCGCATGAAGGCGAGTTCAGCCGTTTATTCGACCGCGCGATTGATGCGCGCCTTGATAAGGTCAGCCGCACGAAAGCCGCCGCTGCATTCCTTGGCTGCACCGTTGTGCTTAAAGGCGCGGATACCGTGATTGCGAACCCCGAAGGGCTGGCAATTGTCAACACCAATGCCCCTGCAACGCTGGCAACCGCCGGTTCAGGCGATGTATTGGCGGGTTTTATCGCAGGATTAATGGCGCAAGACGTTGAAGCATTTCCAGCGGGCTGCATTGCGACATGGCTGCACGCCGCGATTGCCAGCGAATTCGGCCCATGCCTGATTGCGGAAGATATCATCACCGGCCTTCACAATATCTTGCGGCCAAAAACCGAAGCGCCCAATCCCCAGAAGAGTTAGTGTTATGAGATTTGGCAGATTATGGATGCCGCTGTTTTTGCTGGCCATGCTAGCTTTCCCTGCGTTTGCGCAGCAACCTGCTGCGGCACCTGCCGCGCCAAAAGCGGAAGCGTTGCCCAGAATAAATCCTGATGATTTCTGCAAGGGACGGCAGGGCTGCAAACTGTTGTGGTCAGGCGATGCAGGTAGTCAGGACAAGCGACGTTTCATCATCAGCGAAGTGGCGCTTCCGCATCCTGCCAAGGATGGCGAAAAGAAATGCCGCCGCCCGCAGGATAAACGCTATGGCGAATTTCTGGATAATGTCAGTCAGGAAATATGGTTTTCAACCTATGGCGGGTTATTGCCCGAACATAGGAAGCTGTTCGAATTGTGCAATGACGGCTATGGTTCCGCCAATATCGGTGAAGACAGCTTCATCGTTGGCAAGCAGCATGTGACGTACCGTCAGGCGGGCGGCGATAATAACCGCTGGGTTTGGGCGCGCAGTTATGCGCTCCCGAACCTGGGTTACGCAGGAACCATGCGGTGCGACTATAAAACCAATACATCGGGCGGGCATATCCGTTTGATGAATTATGAAACGGGTTCATTCACCAGCGGTTATTCGCCGCAGGAATCCGACGATAGCCAATCCAGCTTTGTGGATTGCGACAGCGATAATCTCAGCGCCGCGAAACCAAAATATAAGGCGATTGATACAAAGCAAATCTCGTCGTTTCTTGGGATAAAACTGGAAGATGTAAAAAGGCTTGGCACATGCGCCAGCATCATGACATCGCAGCCAGGGCCGTATCAAGGCCATGCGATTTACGGGCAGGATGATGGCGCGGATGTGATGGTCAGGTATCTGCGCATCAACGATGACAGATTGTGGATCGAACTGCGCGATGTGGAAGCCGATAAGACCCCGCGCGTGTTTAAATCAACCGATAATTGGGCCAATGATGACCGCATTGAAATCTGGTGGCTGGACCAGCGGCAAATTCCGGGCAAAGGCGCGGTTGATCTGGAAGATGCGCCGCGCAGGGCGCTGCGCCAATTTTCCGTCCGCCTTTCTGATTTAAAGGTGTTTGCGGGCTACGGTTATGGCGGAAATCAAAAAGTGCCCGAAGCTGAACGCAGGCAAGGCGGGTTGCCACTCGCATTCCAAATCATCTGGCCGCCAGACCAATATCCATCGCCCGCGGGGCTTGCGCTTTCCTATGCCCATGCCGACGGCAATGCAACCAAGGTCATGTGGGCCAGCAGTACCTTTAAGTATGCCGATCCGCAAAGCCTTTCGCCTGTTTATGATTTGCAAGGCGGTGACCGTGATCCGCGCGAAGCATGCGTTATTACCAAAGACGGCGTGCTTGATTTGATTGCCCCCAAAGGACTGTAACCGCCTAACCGTTAAAAGATATAGTTAATGGTGCTTTTTCGGGTTTACGAAAGTAAATTTGCAAAAACAGGGTGGTCATGCGTTGTGGTAAGTTGCGCCCACAATTGAACAACCATTTGGGTGCAATCGATGCCGACAGAACATGATGAAAGAAAAGCGTTTTGGGAAAAACTTCATAGGGAGCGTGTTGAACGCAGAGCGCGTGATTTGGCACTTTATGGGCCCGGCTATCAAAAACGCCGTGAGCGCATTCAGGATATTCTGACTGGTAAGGCATTGCTGCGCAGAGTTGAGCAGATCAGCGAAGGTCTGAAAGATTTAGTTGAACAGGCAAGCGCCGTATTCGATGCGCTTTCCACAAAACTTGGCACTAAGGTTATCGATGTTGATCGCACAACCCCGCCAACATTCAAAGTAAATACCGAGGCATTATTACAGCAGGACAATACACCTGTTACCGGAACGGATGAATATTTTGCAGAATTAAACCGCGCATTAAGCGGCGTGTATGAAGGTGAAACATTCCCGGCTCATGTGCAGCAAACTGCCGCCGCGATTGCGCAGGCCGCTTCCACGCAAGTAACAGCGCATACCGGGCCAAAAGCAATTGCCCTTGATTTGGGTAATGGCCAGACCGCGCATGTGGAAGGCTTTGGCAGCTTTGAAGAAATTCTTGCGAAAATCGAATATGGTTTCCCAGAAAACGAATTGCCGGAATTGCTGAACTTGCTGCGTTCCCAACGCGATAATGGGGTGGAGCAGGTGAGCGATGCCTTTGCCCGCCAGCTTTTTTACCGTACAGCAGTGCGTTTAGCTGAACGCTGCCTTAATCCAGAAATGACAGGCGGCATTCAAGAGGTGGACTCAACGGGCGGCATTGAAGGTCAGCGCTTGCAGTTTTTTGCTCTCGCGATTAAAGGCCTTCGTCCTGATATTGATAGCCTTGATATCTTCAAGGATATTTCACGCGAATTGCACAAGCACTTGGCAGGAAGCAAATATCCGGGTCTGAAAGAAGTTAACATTATCAGTATCTTCAATCGCGTGCGCGAACCACATGTGACGCATGCATTGCACCGTGCAACCGATGCGCCATCCGTTGTGCCGGGTGATGATATTGCACCACTTGCAACCGATGCCGATGATGCAGCGCGCCGCTTGGCCGAAGGCCACGCAACACAGGATGCGGGCACAAGCAATGTCGTGCCGCTTCGCCCTGCGCCTCCTAAGCCGGAGGAACCCAATGGCAATGGCGGCGGCGAACCAAACCGCTAATCCCAATAAAGCTTATTTTACTGCGTAAAGTTGCGTATGGACAAAGCGCGCCTGTGCGCATAAAAACGTCTTTCCGAACAGGATCGCATGAGATGAAATCGCATGCGTGAATCCTGTTCGTTTTAAATGTCACGCGGGCGTGGCGGAATTGGTAGACGCGCTGGATTTAGGTTCCAGTGGGGTGACTCGTGGGGGTTCAAGTCCCTCCGCCCGTACCACGTTTTAATGAGTGGTTTTTAGCGATAGATGATGGGCAAGATAATTGCGCAGCCGCCTGAAAAAATTTGGCGGCGTTAATGCCATCATCGCAAAATGATACGCGCTTTTCAGCCATTGCTTCTTTTGCCGCGCTACAAACAGGGAATGCGCATGAATGCCGCCTATGAAATGGCGGCTGGCATCAACGCCCAAGGTGTTGCGGATGCTGTCGTAATGCAGCTCGCGCAATTTATGCAGGGCTTCCAAATGATTGCGATAGGGCTTGTTTAATTCGGATTTCCATATCGTCAGTAGTTCATTGATGGCGATAATATTGCCGCCGCGCAGAATATGCCGTATTACCCAATCATAATCTTCGGCAATCGTGGGGAAGCTTTCATCAAACATGCGGGCCGGGGTAAACACGCTGCGGCGAATAAGCATGTTGGAGCAGATGTTATAAACGCGGCCATAAAGGATATCCATTTTCAGATCATCCTTTTGCGACGGGCGCTGCGTCACCGTTTTATCATCGCCGTATTTGGCAATTTGCAGATAATCGCATATGCAAAGGGTGGCGGGGTCGGGGTTGGCTTGCAGCGCCGCCAGTTGCACTTCCAGCTTATGGGGAAACCATTCATCATCACTATCAAGCAGCGCGATGAATTCACCCTTTGCCGCCTTGATACCGGTGTTGCGTGCCGCTGCCGCGCCTCTGTTAGACGCATGTTTGATGAGGCGGATTTTGGCGGGGTATAGCGCAATCATCGCTTCGGCTGCCGCAATCACCTTGCCGCCATCGGGCGATGCGTCATCGACGATGATGATTTCAAAGTCCTGAAAGGTTTGCGCCATAATTGTTTTAACAACTGGCTCGATATCGCCAGGGCGGTTATAGGCCGGGACAATAACGCTTATTTTGGGCGACATTTGGAATCCATAAAAAATAAGCGCACGCTATCGTGTTGGCCGCCAAATCTTGTTTGTTAAGAAGCTTATGTCGCCGTTTTTGTTGAGGCAATACAATCTTGAAACACCTTATAGATATGTCCTAGACAGGGGCTAAAAACCGTTCTAGAACCTACGCTTTCAAACGATTACCAAGAGGTTTTTTAATGCAGGTTAATGCGCTTAGCACCAAGGGTCTTGTGCACAATTATGAAGTAACCGTTCCGGCAGCCGATTTGCAGCGCCAGATTGAAACGCGTTTAAAGGGCATGCTTGCGACTGTGCAAATGCCGGGCTTCCGTCCAGGTAAAGTTCCTTTGGCCGTTGTTGAAAAACGCTATGGCACATCCGTGCTCGGTGAAGTGGTTGAAGAAACCGTGAACACCGCCGCGATGAAAGCCGTGAGCGAAAAAGGTTTGCGCCCTGCAACCGAACCCAAGGTTGAATTTGTCGGCATGCCATCCGAAGTGCCAGCGACCAAGGATTTGGTATTCAAGATGGAAGTGGAAATCATCCCGGCCATTGAGCCTATGGATTTTTCAAAACTGTCATTCGAAAAGATGGTTGTTGAAGCAAGCGATAGCGATATTTCCGAGGCGCTGGAACGCATTGCCAAAGGCAATCGCAAGCAAGAACCAGCAGCAGCTGATTATGCTGCGAAGCTCGGCGACGTGACCACCATTGATTTCGATGGTTCGGTTGGCGGCGTAAAGCGCGATGGCATGAAGGGCGAAGATTTTCCGCTGGAACTGGGATCCAACCGTTTCATTCCTGGCTTTGAAGAACAATTGGTCGGCGTGAAAGCTGGCGATAAGCGCGATGTGAAGGTGACCTTCCCGAAGGATTACCACGCAACTGAATTGGCAGGTGCCGAGGCCATCTTCGCAATTGATGTGAAGGCCGTTAGCACCATGGCAGCACCATCAATTGATGATGAACTCGCTAAGGCCGCTGGCTTTGAAACATTGGATGCATTGAAGAAGCATTTGGGCGAACAAATTTCCCAAAACTTTGGTCAGGTAAGCCGCGCCATCATCAAGCGTAAGTTGATGGATGCATTGGCCGATGGTCACAGCTTTGATGTGCCGCCAACCCTTGCAACACGCGAATTTGAACAGCTTTGGGCGCAAGTTTCCCAAGCCAAGCTTGCAGGTCAATTGGATGATGAAGATAAGGGTAAGTCAGACGAACAACTGAAGGCCGATTATCAAAACATTGCCAACCGCCGTGTGCGTTTGGGCTTGCTGCTTTCCGAAGTTGCACGCAAGAACAAGATTGAAATCAACCGCGAGGATGTTCGCAAGGCGATTATTCAAGAAGCGATGCGTTTCCCCGGCCAAGAAAAGAAGGTCGTGGATTATTATACGAAGGATGCTTCGGCTCGTGAACAACTCACCGCGCCAATGCTGGAAGAAAAGGTGGTTGACCTTATTCTTTCCAAAGCAAAGACCACGGATAAAAAAGTAACACGCGACCAGCTGCAAAAAGCTGCTGAGTAATCAGCGTTTACGGAAAGTTACAAAAAACCCCGCTGAAAGCGGGGTTTTTTATTGGCGGTTATTCACCCAAATGCCAACTGGTGACCGTGTAATACCACGCATCAGGCTTGGATGGTTTATCGTACTTATTACGTTTGGCCTGCGCCGCGGCAGTTTTGCCGAAATCATACCCTTTGGGCGCTTCAACCAATATGCGCACATTCTTCACACTGCCGTTTTTATCAATCTGGTATTCATAGGCAACGCAGCCATTCTTTTGCGCGATTTGTGCTTTCTCAGGAATATCCGTTTTGCCGGATGCACGTTCAAGAAGTGTGGGCGGCTCCGTTACATATGGTCTTTGCGTTGAAATATTGCATGGCTCCGTCAGACTTTTTCTAGCAGGGGTATCGGTAACGCAGCCAGTAACCAGCAGAGCAAGAGCTGCAATCAGAACCTTTTTCATGCGTGCTTTCTTTAACGGTACATGATGGTGATGGGTGCCCCGGTGATGGCTTGCGCTTCAAACAACGGCGCGCATTTGACGTTCGGGCCGCAATCATAGGTGCCTTTGATATATATCCAGACTTTATATTGGCCTTGGGTTGCGGTTGTATGCCCATAGGTCATGTCCGTTTGCGATCCCGGCAGGAATTGGTAAGTGCCCTTGGCCAAATCCTGCTCGGTTAAAAATGCGATGCGCAAATCTTTCTTATTCGGGCTTTGGTCAATCAGGCGCAATTCGCCTGATATTTTATAGCCACGTTGTTTATAGGCATCGGGAATTTCCGGAACATTGGCATGCCATGAAACAGGGCTGCGGTTGCCATTCACAAAAGTTTCGCCGCCTCTGGGCGAAACGATAGAAATGTCAGCTTTCAGCGGAAGCTGAATGGCGGGCTGCGGTGCAGCTTGTGAGGGAAGGAGCTGCAATTGGCCCACAGGCTGAATCTGCGGTTGTTGCATTTGCGGTTGTTGCATTTGGGGTTGTGCAAGGGATGGTTGGGCGGTTGGCACGCCAACGGGTTTTACGCCATGCACAGGCGCCGTCGCCGTAACAGATGGTGTTGCCGCCACAGATTGCGCATGTGCATCATGAGCAATAAGAGGCACTAAAATGCACAGCAATGACATAAATCTGCCCAGCAATCTGATTGAAAAAAAGGCAATTGATGGCAACGAATTTTTCATGATTTCCGCCTATTCCTTGGAATTGCAGTGAAATACAAGAATAATTCATTACACGTGCTTCGGCACATGACAATTAAAAAAAGAGTGCTATGTTTATTCTTATGTTTTTGCTGTTTTGATTCTAATTCCACCCCTTCGAGGAGCGCTAACCCCTATGTCAAACACTAGCACCGACGTTGATTATAACGATGCTCCGCGCATGAATAATCTTGTTCCAATGGTTATCGAACAGACCGCCAGAGGCGAGCGTTCATTCGATATTTATTCGCGTCTTTTAAAAGAACGCATCATCTTCCTGGTGGGCGAAGTAAACGACTATGTTTCCAGCCTTATCTGCGCGCAGTTGCTGTTTCTTGAATCTGAAAACCCAGCCAAGGAAATCAGCTTCTATATCAACTCCCCGGGCGGCGTGGTAACCTCCGGCATGTCGATTTACGACACCATGCAATACATTAAATGCCCGGTTTCAACCATCGTGATGGGGCAGGCATGCTCTATGGGTTCCCTGCTGCTTGCTGGCGGAGCAAAGGGTAAGCGTTTCAGCCTTCCCAATAGCCGCGTGATGATCCACCAGCCATCGGGCGGGGCGCGTGGCCAAGCTACGGATATTGAAATTCAAGCGCGTGAAATCCTTACGCTACGTAAGCGCCTCAACGAAATTTACGTCAAGCACACCGGCCAGAAGCTGGATGTGATTGAAGCCGCGATGGAACGCGATAACTTCATGTCACCCGAAGAAGCCAAGAAGTTCGGTCTGATTGACGAAGTTATTCTGGAGCGCCCAACACCTTCCGTTAACGAAAAGAAGGCGGCGTAAGGGCTTACCGCGGTGCAAACCGCGGGTGGTAGTTTGTTTAGAAAGCCTTAAGGACTAGCGTTCTAATCTTAAGGTGTGTTTAGTATCTGGTAGTCTTGTTTTTGAGGAGTTTTCATGTCTAAAGCGGGTAGCGATACCAAAAATACGCTTTATTGCTCATTCTGCGGCAAAAGCCAGCATGAAGTGCGCAAGCTTATCGCAGGTCCAACGGTATTCATCTGTGATGAATGCGTTGAACTGTGCATGGACATCATCCGCGAAGAGACAAAGACCAGCATCGCGAAAACCCGTGATGGCGTTCCAACACCAAAAGATATTCGCGGCGTTCTCGATGATTATGTGATTGGTCAAGACCACGCAAAACGCATTTTGTCGGTGGCGGTTCACAATCACTATAAGCGTCTATCGCACGGCACGAAGAGTGCAAATGAAATCGAACTCGCAAAATCCAACATCTTGCTCATCGGCCCGACCGGTTCGGGTAAGACGCTGCTTGCGCAAACGCTCGCACGCATTCTCGACGTTCCATTCACCATGTCGGATGCAACCACATTGACCGAAGCAGGTTACGTGGGTGAAGACGTTGAAAACATCATTCTCAAACTATTGCAGGCTTCCGATTATAACGTGGAACGTGCGCAACGCGGCATCGTGTACATCGATGAAATCGATAAAATCAGCCGCAAGTCGGATAACCCATCCATCACCCGCGACGTATCGGGCGAAGGCGTGCAACAAGCGCTTTTGAAAATCATGGAAGGCACAATGGCTTCCGTTCCACCACAAGGTGGCCGTAAGCACCCACAACAAGAATTCCTGCAAGTGGATACGACCAACATCCTCTTCATTTGCGGTGGTGCGTTTGCGGGTCTTGAAAAGATTATTTCCGGTCGCGGTCGCGGCACATCCATTGGCTTTGGCGCTGACGTGCGCGGCCCCGATGAACGCCGTGCCGGTGAAATCCTTCACACGGTTGAACCCGATGATTTGCTCAAATTCGGTCTTATCCCTGAATTCGTTGGCCGCTTGCCGGTGATTGCAACCTTGCAGGATCTGGATG
Organism: Alphaproteobacteria bacterium; assembly: GCA_021732145.1. Taxonomy (GTDB): domain Bacteria; phylum Pseudomonadota; class Alphaproteobacteria; order UBA9219; family RGZA01; genus RGZA01. The sequence goes on along the minus strand of JAKFVN010000009.1, from coordinate 27,731 downwards.
AAGCAACGCTGGTTGAAATTCTGTCCAAGCCAAAGAACGCGCTGGTCAAGCAGTACCAGCGTTTGTTCGAAATGGAAGATGTGAAGCTGGAATTCAACGACGAAGCCTTGCACGCGATTGCCAAGAAGGCCATCCAACGCAAGACCGGCGCGCGGGGTTTGCGTTCGATTATGGAAACAATCCTCCTTGAACCTATGTATGAGCTCCCCGGCATGGGCACGGTTGATAAGGTGCTCGTGAACAAGGACAACGTCGAAAACGGCAGCAAGCCGATTTACAGCCTGTCCGAAGGCAAGAAGGAAAAAGAGCCTAAGAGCGCATAAGCCTTAAGGTTTTTTCCGCTTTCCAAACCGAACCAATCTGCCTAATCTCCCTTTTTTAGTTATTTTTAAAAGGGGATATTCCTATGGCAAATTCAGGCTCTAATCCTGCCGCAATGATTGAACAAATTACCGCTGCCCGCACGCTGGTTGTGAAACGCGTTTCCGATGGCGGCATGCACATTTCCGAAAATGGTAAGACGGTTGCGACATGCCTGCGCTCTAACGCATTCGAAACTGCGATTGCTGGTCTTGTGGCATCGGATGTGAATGTTGCGCAAGTCGCGCGCATTGAATTGCGTCACGTTGCACCACAACTTGAATTCACCGTTGATGGCATAGAGGATTATTTCAACATCGCCCCGCATTCAACTGACAATGTGCAATTGGGTCAGCGCGAGGGCTTGAAAGGCAAGCGCGATGTTGCCAGATCACTCACTGCACATCTGACGCAGAATTAGTCTTTTCTATCCCCAGCTATTTGATTAAGGCGGGCTTAACAGGTCGTTGCCAAAGCGCCACTTTGCCCGAATATGCGGCAAATCACCTGTTTTTCCTTGCCGAACGGGGTTGAGTGGGGGGGATTGAAGCTGATAGCCTGCGTAACCATATAATTAAGAAAGGATTCTGGATTTTATGGGCATTCTAAAGCTTACAGGATGCCGCTTCCGGATCCTACTAAAGGGCTAAGTCTACAGTCGGGCAGCCCTGTCAATTTTGAAAGGTTTTGTTTCCATGCAGGTTCCTCCACGTAACGCGCCAGACCAACTTTATCCGGTGCTCCCATTGCGTGATATCGTTGTGTTTCCGCACATGATTGTGCCGTTGTTTGTTGGCCGTGAAAAATCCGTGCGCGCACTTGAAGACGTGATGCAGGATGACAAGCAGATTTTGCTGCTGACCCAAAAGAACGCATCGCAAGACGAACCCGGCGTTGAAGATTTATACACCATGGGCACGGTGGGCACCGTACTGCAATTGCTGAAACTCCCCGATGGTACCGTGAAGGTATTGGTAGAAGGTAACTTCCGCGCCAACGTAACCAAATATGTTGAACGCGTGGATTTCTTCCAGGCCTTCGCGCGCCCGATGAATGAAAAGCCATCCGACAAAACCGAGATTGAAGCGTTGATGCGCGCGGTGGTGACCCAGTTTGAACAATACATCAAGCTGAATAAAAAAATTCCGCCGGAAGTTTTGGTTTCCGTTGGCCAGATTGATGACAGCAGCAAGTTGGCTGACACTATTGCATCGCATTTGGCGCTGAAAATCCCTGAAAAACAGGCCTTGCTGGAATTGGATTCAGTAAACGACCGCCTTGAAAAAATCTTTGGCTATATGGAAGGCGAGATTGGCGTTCTTCAGGTTGAAAAGCGCATTCGCACCCGCGTGAAACGCCAAATGGAAAAGACGCAGCGCGAGTATTATTTGAACGAGCAGATGAAGGCTATTCAAAAAGAACTCGGCGAAGGCGAAGACGGCAAGGACGAAGCAACCGAGCTTGAAGAAAAAATCAAAGCGCTGAAGATGTCGAAAGACGCAGAAGAAAAAGCGCTGGGCGAAGTAAAGAAACTGCGCACCATGTCGCCCATGTCGGCGGAAGCAACCGTTGTGCGCAATTACCTGGATTGGATTACCAACATTCCTTGGAGCAAGCGCACCAAGGTCAAGAAAGACATCAAGCTCGCTGAAAAAGTATTGAACGAAGACCATCATTCACTTGAAAAGGTGAAGGAACGTATTCTGGAATACTTGGCTGTTCAGCAGCGTTCATCCAAACTCAAAGGCCCGATTTTGTGCCTTGTTGGCCCCCCGGGTGTTGGCAAGACATCATTGGGTAAATCCATCGCGAAGGCCACCGGCCGTAACTTCGTGCGCATTTCGCTTGGCGGCGTGCGTGATGAAGCTGAAATCCGGGGTCACCGCCGCACCTATATCGGTTCGATGCCCGGCAAGATTATTCAGGCGATGAAGAAAGCCAAATCATCCAATCCGCTTTTCTTGCTCGATGAAATCGACAAGCTGGGTTCCGATTGGCGCGGCGATCCATCCTCCGCATTGCTGGAAGTGTTAGACCCTGAACAAAACTCCAACTTCAACGACCATTATCTGGAAGTTGATTATGACTTGTCAGACGTTATGTTTGTGTGCACCGCGAATAGCATGCGTATGCCGCAGCCGCTGTTAGACCGTCTCGAAGTAATCCGTTTATCCGGTTACACCGAAGATGAAAAAGTTACCATTTCGCAGCAGCATTTGATTGACCGTCAGATTAAAGCAAACGGGTTGAAGAAAACCGAATTTGCGATTTCCGAAGATGCGCTCCGCGACCTTATCCGCAACTACACGCGGGAAGCTGGCGTGCGTAACCTTGAACGCGAACTTGCCAATCTGTGCCGCAAGGCTGTGAAAGACATTCTGATGAAGAGCCTTGATAAGGTTCACATCAGCCGCCGCAATTTGGAAAAATATGCCGGCGTGAAGCGTTTCATTTACGGCGAAAACGAAAAGGACGATTTGGTTGGCGTAACCAACGGCCTGGCCTGGACGGAAGTAGGCGGCGAAATGCTGATGATCGAAGCATTGTTATTGCCGGGTAAGGGCAGGGTGCAAACCACAGGTAAGCTCGGAGATGTGATGAAGGAATCCGTCCAAGCTGCTGAAAGCTTTGTAAAATCCCGCGCGTTATCGTTCGGTATCAAGCCAACTGTATTCCAAAGCAAGGATATCCACGTTCACGTTCCCGAAGGCGCAACGCCAAAAGACGGCCCATCAGCCGGTGTTGGCATGGTGACCTCCATTGTGTCCGTTCTCACGGGTATTCCTGTGCGTAAGGATGTGGCGATGACGGGTGAAATCACCCTGCGTGGCCGCGTGCTCCCCATCGGCGGTTTGAAAGAAAAGCTGCTGGCGGCATTGCGCACGGGTATCAAGACCGTTCTTATTCCAAAGGAAAACGAGAAGGACTTGCCGGAAATTCCAGACAATGTGAAGAAGGGCATGACCATCATCCCTGTCACAACGGCGGATGAAGTTCTGCACCACGCATTAGCATCGGCGCTTGTACCCATCGAATGGAAAGAGGAAGAGCAAGCCATCAAAGCCACTCCGGTTGCGGGCAGCGAGGATGACGAGATCATGCGTCATTAAGGGCGCGTGTCATTAAGCATGTCGCCATTAAAAACGCATAAAAATGAAAGGCCAGCCCTTGCGTTATGCGCGGGTATGGCTGCATTTTTCTCTAATGCAGCGTGTGGTAAACATTCGTTCGCAAACCAAAACCGAATCCCTTGAACCAATGGTCAAACAGACCATAAAGTCTCACCCACAAATCATAACGCTAACAGACCCAAGCTGTTTTAAAGAAAAAGGATATTACGAATGAATAAGAGTGAATTTGTAGCAGCCGTTGCCGATGCCTCCAGCCTTTCAAAGGCCGATGCAGAACGCGCGGTAGATGCGTTCATCAATACGGTTTCAAACCAATTGAAAACCGGCGGCGAAGTTCGCTTGGTTGGCTTTGGTACGTTTGAAGTGCGCGCGCGCGGCGCATCGGAAGGCCGCAACCCGCGCACGGGCGAAACCATCAAAATCAAGGCCAGCAAGCTGCCACGTTTCAAAGCAGGCAAGGCATTGAAGGATGAAGTAAACGGAATTGAAGCGAAGAAGTAATTTTCGCTTAAGCAAATAACAAAAAGGCCGCAGAAATAGCGGCCTTTTTTATGTCTGGAACGCTGGGGCTTTTAAGAATCCGATTGCAGCATGGTTTTATCTTCAACCACCGCGTCATTCACTTTTTTCAGATAACGCGTGGTGCTTTTGCCATCGGGATTGGTGCGGGTATCGGTGGTTTCAACTGTTGTGGTTAGCGTGCCGTCTTTAGCGGTTGCAGTCGTCGTCTTTTGGGTGGTTTTGGTGTAGTTGCCATCAAAATCCCGGCTGTCGGTCGTCAACACATTTTCCTTCATCCGCGTTCCGTCTTTTTCTCTCCAGTGGCGGTTATGGGTTGATACCCATTCGTTTCTGGTTTCGGTGCTGCTATAGACCGTGCTTGTCACGGGCCAGCTTTGTGGCTGAACAACATAGCTAGTAGGCGGATAATAGTAAGTTACAGGGACAGTGTAATAATAGCCCGGAGCACTCTGAGTGGCATAAGTGGTTTGCGTCATATAAGTGGGCGCTGGCGGCGCAGTATATGTCTCCGCCACATAGGTTGGCTCAGCATATCTGGATCTGGGTTCATAATAAGTTGGCTCAGATGTTCCAACTGGGAAAAACAATGGTGCAAAGAAAAACATATCTGCTCCTTTCGCGGATAGGTATGTATCCATCGAAGGGCAGGGCGCATAAAAATTAAATCAGGAAGCAGGGGTAGGAGAATAAAGAAAGCGTTTTTTAAGTGGAAAAAAGCCATCCAATCGCAGTCATTTTGGGGGAGGATGGTAGGCGATGACAGTTTCGAACTGTAAGGCCCTCCCGTGCGCCTTCGGCGCACTTTTTTTATAATCCGAGAGGATTCACGGCAGCTTGAAAACTACCAATTACCATTGCTGAATGTCCTGCGGACACTCAGCAATGGTAGGCGATGACAGTTTCGAACTGCCGACCCTCTCGGTGTAAACGAGATGCTCTACCGCTGAGCTAATCGCCCTCATCATTAAGCTATTGGTGTTAAGCCAATGGATAAGAAGGCGGCACAATAACCCCGTGTTTTGGAAAAAACAACAGCTAAAACAACCCCTAAAAACATTAAGCAAATCAGCCCACTAATTGATTTGACATTGCCCTGCCAACCGCCTAAAAAACGCCTCGCTTTTAATACTAAAGCGGGTGTAGCTCAGCTGGTTAGAGCGCCTGCCTGTCACGCAGGAGGTCGCCGGTTCAAGTCCGGTCACTCGCGCCATTTTGTTTAAAAGCGTGGGCATAAGCCCACGGAACAACGGTCGTCGTTCTTAAGCTAACCTAATCATTACGCTAGTACTCACGTGACAGAGTAGTTGCAACTCATTCTAAACAAATCAGACTCGGAAGAACCTTTCAGAAAATTCTGTAATCTGAGCGGTAAAATCTGTAGTTTCGCCTCATGTCTTCTGAACTTATTCAAACCTACTTTCCCGTCTTTGTTTTCCTGTTATTGGCCATTGGCATGTCAGGGGTGATGATTGGCCTCTCGTTCTTGCTCGCAAAGCAAAAACCGGATGCCGAAAAGCTTTCGCCCTATGAATGCGGTTTTGACCCGTTCAGCGATGCGCGCCACAAATTCGATGTGCGCTTTTATCTCGTATCCATCCTGTTCATTATTTTCGATTTGGAAATTGCGTTTCTATTCCCTTGGGCGGTATCGCTGGGGGCCATCGGCATGTTTGGCTTCTGGTCGATGATGGTGTTCTTGGGCGTGTTAACAATTGGCTTTATTTATGAATGGCGCAAAGGTGCGCTGGAGTGGGAATGAGCACCATTATTACAAATACCCCCATTATGAAAACCCCGCAGGAACTCACGGCGGGCATTAATAATGTGGTGCAGGAAAAAGGTTTTCTGCTGACCAAGCTGGATGATTTGCTGAATTGGGCACGCACGGGCTCCATGTGGCCGATGACCTTTGGTTTGGCCTGCTGCGGCGTTGAAATGATCCACGCCTATATGTCCCGCTATGATTTAGACCGGTTTGGCATGATGCCGCGTCCATCGCCGCGCCAATCAGACGTGATGATTGTTGCAGGAACCCTCACCAATAAAATGGCGCCAGCTTTGCGCAAGGTTTACGACCAAATGGCGGAGCCACGCTGGGTTATTTCCATGGGCAGCTGCGCGAATGGCGGCGGTTATTACCATTATTCATATTCGGTGGTGCGCGGTTGTGACCGCATTGTTCCGGTTGATATTTTTGTGCCCGGTTGCCCGCCAACCGCAGAGGCGCTGCTTTACGGCATCATGCAATTGCACAGAAAGATACGTCAGGGTAACCGCGTTATCAGCAGGGCGTCATGACGTTAGAAAAGCTTGCTGCCTTGCAAACACAAATCACCGAATTATTGGGTGACCGGCAGAAGTCATCGGAATTTATCTATGGTGAATTGATTGTCACCGTGCCGCGCGATGCGGTTGTGTCGGTGCTTGTTTCATTGCGCGATAAGCTTGGCTTTGAAAGCATCATGGACGTAACGGCGGTCGATTACCCCGAACGCCCAGAACGTTTTGAAGTGGTCTATAACCTCATCAGCCTTACCCGTAACCTGCGCCTGCGCGTGAAACTGTCAACCGATGAACAACAACCCGTGCCATCGGTTGTGTCGGTTTATCCCGCCGCCAATTGGTTTGAACGTGAAGTCTATGATTTATACGGCGTGCTGTTTTCCAGCCATCCGGATTTGCGCCGCATCATGACCGATTACGGGTTTGAAGGTCACCCGCTGCGCAAGGATTTCCCGCTGACCGGTTATGTGGAAGTTCGTTATGACGATGCGCAAAAGCGCGTGATTTATGAACCTGTAAAACTCACCCAGGATTTCCGTAATTTCGATGCGCTTAGCCCGTGGGAAGGCATGACCAATGTGCAGCTTCCCGGCGATGAAAAAGCAGCAAACCCCGTTAAGCTGATGAAGAAGGCGTGAGATGAGTCAGGAAGTACAGATTAAACCCTTCACCATCAACTTCGGGCCGCAGCATCCGGCGGCGCACGGCGTATTGCGTTTGATTTTGGAAATGGATGGCGAAATTGTGGAACGCGCTGATCCGCATATTGGCTTGCTGCACCGTGGCACTGAAAAGCTGATTGAACATAAGACGTATTTACAGGCCATTCCGTATTTCGACCGCCTTGATTACGTAAGCCCCATGAACCAGGAGCATGCGTTTGCACTGGCGGTTGAAAAGCTTTTGAAAATCACGCCGCCCATCCGTGCGCAATATATCCGCGTGATGTTCTCCGAAATTACCCGCATTCTAAATCACCTGCTCAACATCACGACCTTTGCGATTGACGTTGGCGCGATTACGCCTTCGTTGTGGGCGTTTGAAGAACGCGAAAAGCTCATGGAGTTTTATGAACGCGTTTCGGGCGCGCGCATGCACTCCAATTATTTCCGTCCGGGCGGCGTGCATCAGGATTTGCCAAAGGGGTTGGCCGAAGATATTTGGGAATACACCGAAAAATTCCCGCGCTTCATGCAGGATATTGAAAACCTGCTGAACGAAAACCCAATTTTCAAGCAACGCACAGTTGATATCGGCATTGTTTCAAAAGAACAGGCGCTGGCCTGGGGCTTCACGGGGCCAATGCTGCGCGCATCCAACGTTGCATGGGATTTGCGCAAATCACAGCCCTATGATGTATACAATAAAATGGAATTCGATATTCCGGTTGGACTAACGGGTGATTGCTATGCGCGTTATCTGGTGCGCATGGAAGAAATGCGCCAATCCAACAGCATCATCCGCCAATGCTTGAAACAAATGCCGCAAGGCCCGATTAAGGTGGATGACCGCAAGATTGCGCCGCCGCCGCGCGCTGAAATGAAATCTTCGATGGAAGCGCTTATCCATCACTTCAAACTTTATACCGAAGGGTATCACGTGCCTGCGGGCGAAACTTACACAGCGGTGGAAGCACCAAAAGGTGAATTCGCGGTGTATTTGGTTTCTGATGGATCAAACAAACCCTATCGCTGCAAAATTCGCGCGCCGGGCTTCCCGCATTTGCAAGGAACCGATTTCATGTGCAAAGGCCACATGCTGGCCGATGCTGTCGCCATTGTCGGCAGCATGGATATTGTGTTCGGGGAGATTGACCGATGAGCGCGCCCGCTAACATGAACGCCAAGCAACCTAAAACCTTTGCCTTTACGCCAGCAAATCTGGAAAAAGCCAAATGGTTTATCGCCAAATATCCAAAAAACCGTGAAGCGAGTGCGGTAATCCCGTTATTGCAGCTTGCGCAAGCGCAGCATGATAACTGGCTGCCTGTGGCGGCGATGGATGTGGTGGCGGAGATGCTGGAAATGCCGCCCGTGCGCGTTTACGAAGTTGCCAGTTTCTATACCATGTTCAACCGTGCACCCGTTGGCAAATTCTTGCTGCAAGTGTGCACTACAACCCCATGCTGGCTGCGCGGCAGCGATGACATTAAGCACGTATGCAAATCCAAGCTTGGCATTTCAGATGGCGAAACATCCAAAGATGGCATGTTCAGCATGATGGAAGTCGAATGCCTTGGCGCATGCGTGAATGCGCCGATGGTGCAAATCAATGACGATTATTACGAAGATTTAACCGGCGACAGCTTCGCGCAAATTTGTGATGAGCTGGCGGCTGGCAAAACACCATCCATCGGCTCGCAAACCGGACGGCAAGGCAGCCATCCGGCCAGCGCGAAAAAGGCATAACCAATGCTCGCAGAAAAAGACAAGGTTTTTACAAATCTGTATGGCTTCGATGATTGGAAGCTGGCTGGCGCGCGCAAACGCGGCGTGTGGTCGAACACCAAAGAATTGCTGGCGCTTGGCCAAGCCAAAATTATTGATGAAGTAAAAAATTCCGGCCTACGTGGACGGGGCGGTGCGGGGTTCAGCACAGGTATGAAGTGGAGCTTTATGCCCAAGCCATCGGATAGACCGCATTACTTGGTGGTGAATGCCGATGAATCTGAACCCGGCACATGCAAAGACCGCGACATTATCCGTTTTGATCCGCACCGTTTGCTGGAAGGCATTGTGTGTGGCGCATTCGCAATTAACGCGCATGCATCCTACATCTACATCCGCGGCGAGTTTGTGAATGAAGCCAAGAACATGCAAATCGCGATTGAAGAAGCATACGCAGCTGGCCTGATTGGCAAGAACGCATGCGGCAGCGGTTGGGATATTGATATTTATCTGCATCGCGGCGCGGGCGCCTATATTTGCGGTGAAGAAAGCGCGCTCTTGGAAAGCCTGGAAGGTAAAAAAGGCCAGCCACGCAACAAGCCGCCATTTCCAGCCAATGCTGGTTTATACGCATCACCCACAACCGTGAATAATGTGGAAACCATCGCTGTGGTTCCTGAAATTTTACGCCGCGGCGCTGCATGGTTTGCAGGCATGGGCCGTGAAAAAAATTCCGGTAACAAGGTGTATTGCATTTCGGGTCACGTAAACCAGCCATGCAATGTTGAAGAAGTAATGAGCATCCCCATGCGGGAGCTGATTGAGAAATACGCTGGCGGCGTTCGCGGCGGGTGGGATAATTTGCTGGCTGTAATTCCCGGCGGTTCATCAACCCCGTTATTGCCGAAGGATATTTGCAATACGGTATTGATGGATTTTGATGCGTTGAAGGCCGTGCAATCGGGGTTGGGTACAGCGGGCCTGATTGTCATGGATAAATCTACTGACCTTATTTACGCGATTGCGCGCTTATCGCGTTTCTACATGCATGAAAGCTGCGGCCAATGCACGCCGTGCCGCGAAGGTACGGGTTGGATGTACCGCGTGATGCAACGCATGGTGAAGGGCAATGCGCGATTGGAAGAAATCGACATGCTGATTGATGTCACCCGTGAAATTGAAGGCCACACCATTTGCGCGCATGGCGATGCTGCAGGTTGGCCAATCCAGGGTTTAATCCGCCATTTCCGCCCGATGGTGGAACAGCGAATTCTCGATTACCGAAAGCAGGCTGCGTAGCATCATGCCAAAACTTAAAATCAACGACATCGAATTGGAAGTGGCGCCGGGTACATCGGTTCTGCAAGCATGCGAACAATTAGGCATCGAAGTGCCACGCTTTTGCTACCACGATAAATTATCTGTTCCCGCCAATTGCCGCATGTGCTTGGTGGAAGTTGAAAAAACACCAAAACCACAAGCCAGCTGCGCATTGCCATGCGGCGAAGGCATGGTGGTGAAGACGAATACGCCCGTTGTATTGCGCGCACGCAAAAACGTGATGGAAATGTTGCTCATCAACCATCCGCTTGATTGCCCGATTTGCGATCAAGGCGGGGAGTGCGATTTGCAGGATCAAGCCGTTGCGTATGGCTTCGACCGTGGCCGTTACGCCGAAGCAAAACGCGCCGTGAAAGATAAGGAATTAGGCCCGTTGGTGAAAACCGTGATGACGCGCTGCATTCACTGCACGCGCTGCGTACGCTTTGCCGATGAAATCGCAGGAACGCCAGTGCTGGGCGGGTTTGGCCGCAGCGAGCATTTGGAAATTGGCACCTATATTGAAAAGGCCGTTTCCAGCGAACTATCCGGCAATCTGGTTGATGTCTGCCCAGTAGGCGCATTGACCAACAAGCCATACGCGTTTGAAGCGCGCCCTTGGGAACTTTCAAAAACTGAAACCATCGACGTGCTCGATGCCATTGGCTCCAATATCCGCGTTGATACGCGCGGGCAGGAAGTGATGCGTATCTTGCCGCGTTTGCATGAGGATGTGAACGAAGAATGGATTAGCGATAAAACCCGCTATGCCTGCGATGGCTTGAAGCGTCAGCGTCTTGATACGCCCTATATTCGCGGTGTGGATGGCAAGCTGAAGCCCGCCAATTGGGGCGAAGCATTTGCTGCCATTGCACGCCAGGTAAAAGGCATGCCGGGCGAAAGCATCGCCGCGATTGCCGGTGATTTGGCGGACGCAGAAGCGATGTTTGCATTAAAGCAATTAATGCAGCAGTTGAAATCACCCAACATCGATTGCCGCCAAGACGGCGCGCAATATGATAGTTCGCAGCGCGCAGGTTACACATTCAATTCCAAAATCTCTGGCATTGAACAGGCCGATGTGATGTTGCTGGTGGGCACCAACCCGCGTTTGGAAGCATCCCTTATCAACGCACGCATCCGCAAACGCTGGCTGCGTGGCGGTTTGAAAGTTGGCGTGATTGGCGAACAAACCGATTTAACTTACCCCACCAAATATCTGGGCGCGAACCCGCTGGTGCTGGATGAAATTCTGCAAGGCCGCAACGCATTCGCTGAATTGCTGAAGAACGCCAAGAACCCGATGATTATCGTTGGCGCAGGGGCGCTGGCGCGCAAGGATGGTTTATTCATTCAATACCGCGCACGCAAAATTGCCGAAACCTATAATATGGTACGTGACGGTTGGAACGGATTTAACGTGTTGCAAACCGTTGCATCACGCGTTGCTGGCCTTGATATGGGTTTTGTTCCAGCGCAAGGCGGCAAAGCAACCCATGACATTATTGCCGCCGCAGGGCAGGGCAAGATTGGCCTGTTATATCTTCTGGGCGCAGATGAAATTGACATGAGCAAGCTGGGCAACACCTTTGTGGTGTACCAAGGTCATCACGGTGATGCCGGTGCAAGCCGCGCGGATGTGATTTTGCCGGGCAGTGCATACACCGAAAAATCCGCGCTCTATATGAATACCGAAGGCCGCTTGCAATCCACGCGCCGCGCGGCATTCCCGCCGGGTCAGGCAAAGGAAGATTGGCAAATCATCCGCGCATTATCGGAAGTACTGGGTCACGCCTTGCCATATGACACGCTGGCGCAGCTTCGCCAGAAAATGGTGCAGGCACATGCGCTGTTTGCACGTTTGGATCATGTGGAACCCGCACCGTGGAACAATTTTGCACGTGACGGCGTGTTGGAATCCGCGCCGCTGCGTTCATCCATCGCCAATTTCTATCAAACCGATGTCATTAGCCGCGCATCGCCCACGATGGCGCAATGCGTTGATGCATTCCTTAAGCCAGTTGCGGAGGCTGCGGAATGAGCGAGTTGATTGAAGCCTTCAATACATTCATCCAAACGCCCATTGGCGCCATCATCTGGCTGGTTGCGCGTATTTTCGCAATTATGGTTCCGGTGCTGCTTGGCGTTGCGTATCTGATTTACGCGGAACGCAAAGTATTGGCGGCGATGCAACTCCGCATGGGCCCCAATGTGGTCGGGCCGTTTGGTCTGTTCCAGCCCTTTGCCGACGCCTTAAAGCTGATGGGCAAGGAAACGATTATTCCCAGCGGCGCAAACCGTTTCATCTTCATCGCTGCGCCGATGCTGACCTTCTTCCTCTCGCTTGTTTCGTGGGCGGTGATACCGTTCAGCGACAAACTGGTTTTGGCCAATGTAAATGTGGGGGTTTTGTATCTGTTCGCGGTATCATCGCTTGCGGTCTACGGCATCATCATGGCGGGTTGGGCATCCAATTCCAAATACGCGTTTCTTGGCGGCCTTCGTTCAGCTGCGCAGATGGTTTCGTATGAAGTTTCCATCGGCCTTGTGATTATCAACGTCTTGCTGCTGGCGGGTTCATTGAATTTGTCTGACATCGTGCGCGGCCAAACCAGCATGTGGTATGCGATACCGCTATTCCCCATGTTCATCGTGTTCTTTATCTCCGGTTTGGCTGAAACCAACCGCGCGCCATTCGATTTGCCGGAAGGGGAATCCGAACTCGTTGGCGGGTTTAACGTTGAATATTCATCCATGTCCTTCGCTTTATTCTTCCTTGGCGAATACGCGAACATGATTTTGATGAGCGGCATGACGGTTATTTTGTTCCTTGGCGGCTGGTTGGCGCCGTTTAACTGGCAATGCCCGATTGAATTCCTTGAACCGCTATGGGGCATTTTCTGGTTCACCAGCAAAATCTGCTTCATGCTGTTCATGTTCCTTTGGGTGCGCGCAACGCTGCCGCGCTACCGCTATGACCAATTGATGCGCCTTGGCTGGAAAGTGTTCCTGCCATTCTCACTGATTTATGTGGTTGGCGTTGCAGGCTATCTGGTTTCGACGGGAAATTTCCCGAAAGTTGGAGTTTAGTATGAGCATGTTTCATTCCGTAAAACGCTTTTTGCTATGGGACATCATCAAAGGGATGGCGCTGACCTTTTCCTATATGTTCAAGCGCCGCGTGACGATTAATTACCCGTTTGAAAAAGGCCCGATTGGCCCGCGTTTCCGCGGGGAGCACGCGTTGCGCCGTTACCCCAATGGTGAAGAACGCTGCATTGCCTGCAAATTGTGCGAAGCGATTTGCCCCGCGCAGGCGATTACGATTGAAGCCGAACCACGCGAAGATGGTTCGCGCCGCACCACGCGTTATGACATCGACATGATTAAGTGCATTTACTGCGGCCTGTGCCAGGAAGCATGCCCCGTGGATGCCATTGTGGAAGGCCCAAATTTTGAATACGCGACGCTGACGCGCGAAGAGCTTTACTACAACAAGGAAAAATTATTGGCCAATGGTGACCGCTGGGAACCTGAAATCGCTGCCAATATGACCAAAGACGCCCCTTACAGGTAAGCCCGATGAACGCCGAACTTATTCCTGCTGTTTTGTTTTATTTGTTCGCTGGGGTGCTGGTGCTGTCGGCGATGATGGTGGTTGCATCGCGCAACCCCGTGCATTCGGTTTTATTCCTGATCCTCGCGTTTTTTAATGCGGCGGGGCTGTTCCTGCTGCTGGGTGCGGAATTTGCCGCATTCATTTTGGTGATTGTGTATGTGGGCGCGGTTGCCGTGCTGTTCCTGTTCGTCGTCATGATGCTGGATATCGATTTCGAGCAGTTGCGCAAAGGTGCGTGGAAATCATTGCCGGTCGGCATTCTGGTGGGGTTGGTGCTGGTATCGCAAATGGTGATGACGGCAGTGAATTGGCAAAGCCTGCCAACCGCTGGCTCAAGCATTCTATCGCCCGCCGCCAGGCATGCGGCCGCAACCAACACCCAGGCTGTTGGGGCAATTTTATATACCGATTATGTCTATCCATTCCAAATCGCGGGCCTGATTTTGCTGGTGGCGATGATTGGCGCGATTGTGCTTACCCTGCGTGACCGCGGTGGCGTGCTGCGCCAGAATATCAATAGCCAGATTACCCGCAAAGCAAGCGATGTGGTGGAAGTCCGCAAAGTCCAGAAAGGCGCAGGCATATCATGATGCCCATTACCATTCATCATTTTCTGGCGGTTGCCGCCATTCTGTTCACCATCGGCGTGTTCGGCATTTTCCTGAACCGCAAGAACATCATCGTTATCCTGATGTCCATCGAGCTGATTTTGCTGTCGGTTAATATCAACTTCGTTGCCTTTGGCGCGCAGTTAGGCGATTTGACAGGGCAGGTGTTCACCCTATTCGTGCTGACCGTTGCGGCTGCTGAAGCGGCGATTGGCCTTGCCATTCTTGTGGTCTATTTCCGCAACCGCAACACCATCGCGGTTGACGATATCAATATGATGAAGGGCTAAGCATGTTGTTCTTTGGGATGCCAATTGAAGTTTTAGCCCTTTTCTTTCCACTCTTCGGCGCGCTGATTACGGGTTTCTTTGGCCGCAAGCTGGGTGACCGCGCATCGCAACTCATCACCTGTGGCTTTATGCTCGCGCTGTCGGTTGTTGCGGTGATGCAATTCAAGAATGTTGCGCTGGATGGTAACAATAGCAGCTATGTACTTGCCACATGGATACAATCCGGCGATTTACGCGCGAATTGGAGCGTGATGTGGGATACGCTGACCGCGATTATGGTCGGCGTTGTCGCAATCGTTTCTACTTGCGTGCATATTTATTCGGTCGGGTACATGAGCCATGATAAATGCCAGCCACGCTTCATGTGCTATCTCTCGCTGTTCACCTTCTTCATGCTGATGCTGGTAACGGGCGATAACCTTATCCAGATGTTCTTTGGCTGGGAAGGCGTGGGGCTTGCATCTTACCTCCTCATTAATTTCTGGTTTGAAAAGGAAAGCGCGAATAACGCATCCATCAAGGCGTTCCTGGTCAACCGCGTGGGTGATTTCGGCTTTGCCTTGGGCATTTTCGGCTGCTTCATGCTGTTCGGCTCCGTTGAATTCTCTGCTATTTTTGACCAAGCCAAGAATTTCGTCGGCAAAGACATTCACTTCCTTGGCATGACGCTTTCGGCGCTTGATACCGTTTGCTTGCTGTTGTTTGTTGGCGCGATGGGTAAATCCGCGCAGCTGTTGCTGCACACATGGCTGCCCGACGCGATGGAAGGCCCAACGCCGGTTTCCGCGCTTATTCACGCGGCCACTATGGTGACCGCGGGCGTATTCATGACCGCGCGCTTATCGCCGCTGTTTGAATATGCGCCGGTTGCCCTCATGGCCATCACCATTCTTGGCGCGCTCACATCCATCGTTGCGGCAACGATTGGCCTCACGCAATTCGATATCAAGCGCGTGATTGCGTACTCCACCATGTCGCAGCTGGGCTACATGTTCTTTGCCGCAGGGGTATCCGCTTATTCCGCCTCCATCTTCCATTTGATGACCCACGCCTTCTTTAAGGCATTGTTGTTCCTTGGCGCCGGTTCGGTCATTCACGCGCTGTCGGGCGAGCAAGACATGCGCAAGATGGGCGGCATCTGGAAAGTTATCCCAACCACCTATGTATTGATGTGGATTGGCTCGCTGGCGCTGGCGGGCATTGGCATTCCTGGCATTTATGGCTTTGCGGGTTTCTATTCCAAGGATGCGATTTTGGAAGCAACCTATGCCGCGCATAGCGGGGTAGGGGAATTTGCATACTGGATGGGTATTGCGGCGGCATTCATGACCGCATTCTATTCATGGCGCTTGATTATGATGACCTTCCACGGCACGCATCAGGGCGACCACCATGTGCTAGACCATGCGCATGAAAGCCCGCCTGTCATGCTCATCCCCTTATTCGTGCTGGCAACGGGCGCATTGGCGGCAGGCCTTGTGTTCTTTGATTACTTCACTGAAAAAGAAGCGATGGAGCGTTTCTGGCGTGAAGCGTTACTGGTTCTGGAAAGCCACCCCGCGATGGAAAACATGCACCATGTGCCGGAATGGGTGAAGCTTGCACCGCTGGGCGCTGCGATCAGCGGCATTGTGCTGGCCGTTTTGTTCTATGGCCCTTGGAAAGGTGTTCCGGCGGCGATTGCCCGCGCCTTCGGCCCCGTCTACACGCTGGTCTACAACAAATACTTCTTCGATGAGATTTATAACTTCATCTTTGTGAAGGGCGCGAAGGTGCTGGGCCGCTTCCTGTTCCAGTTTGGCGATAACAAGGTGATTGATGGCCTTGGCCCCGATGGCATTTCGGCGCTTTCCAAAACCGCCGCCGCGCAGGTCAGCAAATTGCAGACCGGATATATCTATCACTATGCCTTTGCTGTGGTGATTGGCCTTGTCGCCTTCCTGATCTGGATGGGGAGGAGCTAGGTCATGGAACAGCTTTTACAACTTCCGCTTCTTACCATTTTAAACTTCCTGCCGCTGGTTGGCGTTGCGATGCTGATGATGTTGCCGGGGCACGGCGCGGGCACCGATAACACCGCCAAGCACGTGGCGTTCTGGACGAGTATTGCAACCTTTATCGTTAGCATGTTTATCCTGCTGCATTTCGATGGCAGCTTTGCAGGGCTACAATTCGTTGAACAAAAAGACTGGATGCAGCTTGGCGGCGTAAGGGTGCTTTATAAAAAAGGCATTGATGGATTATCCGTGTGGTTCGTCGTTGCATCCGCATTCCTGATGCCGCTGTGCTTCTTGGCGGCGTGGGACAGCGTGAAGGAGCGCGTGCGCGAATTCCTGATTGCCCTGCTGGTTCTTGAAACCATGATGATCGGCATGTTCACCGCGCTTGATTTCATTCTGTTCTATGTGTTCTTCGAAGGCGTGTTGCTGCCCATGTTCCTGATTGTGGGCGTGTGGGGTGGATCGGGCCGCGTGCATGCGGCCTATAAGTTTTTCATCTACACATTGCTGGGTTCGGTATTGATGCTGGTGGCTGTGATGGCGATGTGCATTCATATGCACACAACCGACATGACCGCGATGTTCAATGCCCACTTTCCGAAAGAATGGCAGACATGGCTATGGTTTGCGTTCTTTGCATCCTTTGCGGTCAAAACGCCGATGTGGCCGGTGCATACATGGTTGCCATATGCGCATGTGGAAGCGCCAACCACAGGTTCGGTTATCCTTGCCGGTATTTTGCTGAAAATGGGGGGCTATGGCTTCATCCGTGTATCGATGCAGATGCTGCCCGCAGCAAGCCATGAATTCACCAACCTGATGTTCATCTTATCCGGCATGGCGATTGTCTATACATCGCTTGTGGCGCTGGTGCAGGGTGATTTGAAGAAGCTGATTGCCTATTCATCGGTCGCGCATATGGGGTATGTAACGATGGGCGCGTTCACGGGCACGGTGCAGGGCATGGAAGGCAGCGTGATGGTGATGCTGTCCCACACCATCGTATCATCGGCATTGTTCCTTTGCGTTGGCGTTTTGTATGACCGTTTGCATACGCGTGAAATTGCGCGCTATGGCGGCGTTGTAAATAACATGCCGCATTTCGCATTGTTCGCGATGCTGTTCACGATGGCATCCATCGGCTTTCCGGCGACCAGCGGTTTCGTTGGCGAATTGCTGGCGATGCAGGGCGCATTCCTTGTGAATACGTGGATGGCGGCTGTGGCGGGGCTTGGCGTTATTCTTGGCGCGGCGTACATGCTGTGGCTGTACCGCCGCGTATTCTTTGGCCCGCTGGTCAAACCTGATGTTGCGGAAATGAAGGATTTGACATGGAAGGAATATGCAGTGTTCATTCCGCTGGCCGTTCTGACATTGTGGATGGGTATTCAGCCTGGCGCGTTCAAAGACATCACCGCGCCAGCCTTGCGCGCAATTGTAGTCAGTTACCAGCAGCGTGCGCCTGTGACATCGCAAGCATTGCCTGTTGAGGAGCCTGCGCCGCTACCAACCAAAAAACCCGCCAAACAGGGTGAGCATTAATCATGGAAATGACCAGTTTATATCCTGTTGCATCTGAAATCTTTCTGGCCTGCGCCGGAATGCTGCTGCTGTTATGGGGCGCAACAGCAGGGGAGAAATCAACCGGCGCGATTACCGTTGCAACGGGCATTGCATTCATCATCGCTATCTTCATGGCAGGGCATTACGAAACGGCAAAGGCTGTTGTGATGGGCGGGCATGTGGGCTCCAACGCCTATGTGCTGTTTATTAAAGTGCTGTTGCTGCTTTCCGCGCTGGCATCCTTGGTGCTTAGCCAGCATTTCCTTAAATCATCCAAGCTCAGCCGTCCGGAATATCCCGTGCTGGTGCTGTTTGCCACGCTGGGCATGATGCTGATGGTATCGGCTGAAAGCTTGCTGGGCCTTTACATGGGCCTTGAGCTGCAAAGCCTTACCCTTTATGTGCTTGCAGCTTTCCGCCGCGATAATGCCAAATCGTCCGAAAGCGGCCTTAAATACTTTGTGCTGGGCGCGCTGGCATCCGGCTTGCTGCTGTATGGTATTTCGCTGATTTATGGCGGCAGTGGCACGATTTTATTCGGCATGCTGCATGAAGTGGTCACCGCAGATAAGCCGCCCGTTGAGCTGGTGCTGGGTTTTGTATTCATTCTGGCCGCTATGGCGTTCAAAATTTCCGCCGTGCCATTCCATATGTGGACACCCGATGTGTATGAAGGCGCGCCAACGCCCGTAACCGCTTTCTTCGCGGCTGCGCCAAAGCTGGCGGGCATTGCGCTGCTCATCAAGCTGCTTTACGGGCCATTCCACGGCCTGCTTGCGCAGTCCACGCCCATCATTCTGGTGCTGTCGGTTGCATCCATGACGCTTGGTGCATTCGCCGCGATTGCGCAAAGCAATATCAAGCGTATGATGGCGTATTCTTCCATCGGCCATGTGGGCTTTGCGCTGGTTGGCCTTGTGGCTGGCGGGCAGGAAGGCGTGCAGGCCACGCTGCTGTATCTGCTTATCTATCTGCCGATGACGCTTGGCGCATTTGGCATCATTCTGTCGTTGCGCCGCGATGGCGTATATCTGGAGCAAATCAGCGATTTGGCGGGCTTATCGAAAACACGCCCTGCGCTTGCTGCGATTATGACCGTGTTCATGTTCTCCATGATGGGCATTCCGCCGCTTGCTGGCTTCTTCAGCAAATTTTATGTGTTCCTTGCCGTGGTTGAAGCGCGTTACGTATGGCTTGCGGTGTTGGGCGTATGCCTTAGCGTGGTGGGCGCGTATTACTATCTCCGGATTATTAAAATCATGTATTTTGATAAGCAGATGGAAGGGTTTCAGCGCGTTCCCGGCTGGGGCGTTGCATCCTTGCTTGGCGTAACGGTGCTATTTATACTTACTCTTGCCGTGAAGCCCGATTGGGCGCTCAGCATTACGCATGATGCAGCAAAAGCTTTAATTGGCTAATTAATGGATCTGCCCACAGGTTATACCTACATCCCGCTTGAAAAAGTCGGGAGCACGAATGAAGAAGCTGTGCGCTTTCTGGGTGAAGGCCTTGCGCAAGATCGCAGCGTGATAACAGCCAAAGAACAAGGGGCAGGACGCGGGCGCGGCAGCCGCGCATGGGAATCCCCGCTTGGCAATTTATACGCAACGCTGGTGTTAAAACCCGACCGTCCTGAAATCGAATGGGGGCAGTTATGTTTTGTGCTATCGCTGGCGATTGCCGAAGCGCTGAAAAACATTCTCTCGAATAAAAGCCAGGTACAGGTCAAATGGCCGAATGATGTGCTGGTGAATGCGCGTAAAATTTCCGGCATTTTATTGGAAGTGCATCAGACGGCATCGGGCCAAAAAGTGATGCTGATGGGCTTTGGCGTAAACTGCCGCAATCATCCGGAAAGCGCGCTTTTCCCCGCAACCGACCTTGTTTTTGAAGGCGCCAAGCAGCAGGATGCAACGCCGGAAAGCGTTCTAACCCTTATTTTGCAGCAGTTTGAACCGCTTTATCAGAATTGGCTGGCTTTGGGGCTTAAAAACATTCGCCCTGAATGGCTAAATCTTGCTAAAAACCTAGGCGAAACCATATCTATTCGTGTGTCGGATTTTCTGCCGGATGGCGGAAAAATCACCGGCACATTTATGGGCGTGGAGGAAGAAAGCGGCGCATTGCTGCTGAAAGAAAATGATGGCCTTGTGCACCGTATTACGCATGGCGATGTTTTCTTTCCTGAAAAGGCTGCGCCAGAAAAAAGTGATTTATAATGTTACTGTGTATTGATGCCGGGAATACCAATGTTGTGTTTGCTGCCTTTGACGGGCAAACGCTCAAAGGCGCGTGGCGCAGCGCAACCGATGGCAAGCGCACCAAGGATGAATACAACGCATTCCTGTCGCACTGGCTATCGGGCGCGGGCATCAAGCCATCTGATTTTAGAGCCGCCATCATCGCATCCGTTGTGCCGGATTTGGATTTCACGCTGAAAAGCCTGTGCCGCCAATTCTTTAATTGCGAGCCGTTGATTGTCGGCCAGACCAATATGGATTTGGGTATTAAAGCGTTATTGCCGCGCCCGCAGGAAGTTGGCGCGGATCGATTGGTGAACGCCGTTGCCGCATGTCACCTTTACGGCCCACCACTGGTTATTATTGATTTTGGTACAGCGACGACATTCGATGTGGTGGATAGCGAAGGATACCGCGGCGGCGCAATTGCACCCGGCATTAATTTATCGCTGCAAGCGCTGCATATGGCGGCCGCCAAGCTGCCGCGCGTGAATGTCGATAGACCGCAGAATGTGATTGGCACGACGACGATTGATGCGATGCAGTCCGGTGTGTATTGGGGGTATATCGGGTTGATCGAAGGCATGGTTGCGCGCCTGCGCAGTGAATACGAAGCAATTAGCAAGACACCGATGACGGTGATTGCAACGGGCGGTTTATCGCCATTGTTCCAGACGGGAACAGCCATCATCCAGAAAGTGGATATGGATTTAACGCTGATGGGCCTGCGCCTGATTTACGAAAAGAACAAGAAATGAGTAAACCGAATAAAGACCTTTATCGCCAAGATTTATACAAGCCGGGCGATGATGCGCTGTATTTTTTGCCGTTAGGCGGCGCCGGCGAAATCGGCATGAACCTGACGCTCTATGGAACGCAGGGCAAATGGCTGATGGTCGATTTGGGCGTAACTTTCGCCGATGAAACCATGCCCGGCATTGATGTGATTATGCCGGATCCAACCTTTATTGCCGAACGCAAGAATGATTTGGTGGGATTGGTGCTAACCCACGGCCATGAAGATCATCTGGGCGCAATTGAATATTTATGGCCGCAGCTGGAATGCCCCGTTTATGCAACGCCGTTCACGGCCGCATTGCTGCGCGCAAAGCTGAAAGAACGCGATTTACAGCATAAAATCCGCATTATCGAAGTGCCGTTGTCGGGCACCGTGAAGCTGGGCCCCTTTGAAATGCAGTGGGTCAACATTACGCATTCCATTCCTGAATCGAATTGCATCATCATTAAAACCAAGCACGGCAATGTGCTGCATACCGGCGATTGGAAATTTGACCCAACGCCATTGGTCGGCAATGCCAGCGATGTCGAAACACTAAAAAGTCTTGGCAGCAAAAACACGCTCGCGAT
Organism: Alphaproteobacteria bacterium; assembly: GCA_021732145.1. Lineage (GTDB taxonomy): Bacteria > Pseudomonadota > Alphaproteobacteria > UBA9219 > RGZA01 > RGZA01. Next base: position 6,040 of record JAKFVN010000009.1, on the reverse strand, counting down.
TGTCATGGATTCCACCAATGCGATGGTGCCGGGGCATTCGGGTTCTGAAAAAGAAGTGCGCGAAGAATTCCGCAAGCTTTTCAGGAATTACCAGAACCGCATTGTCGTGACGTGCTTTTCCAGCAATGTGGCGCGGTTGTTGTCGGTATTTTATGCGGCGCGTGAAAATGGCCGTGAAACCGCTTTGGTTGGCCGTTCGCTGTGGCGCATGGAACAGGCCGCGCGTGATACGGGGTATATTCCCAATGATGTGCGTTTTTTAAATGAAGAAGAAGCGGGTTATGTTCCGCGCGATAAGGTCGTTTATATCTGTACCGGCAGCCAAGGCGAATTCCGCGCTGCACTGACCAAGCTGGCAACCGACAGCCATCAGGAACTAACACTGGAAGAGGGGGATGTGGTCATGTACTCCTCCCGTGAAATTCCGGGCAATGAAAAGGCGATTGCGAAGGTACAAAACGCATTAGCGCGCCAAGGCATTCAGGTGGTAACAGATAAAGATCATTCCATTCATGTATCCGGCCATCCATGCCAAGATGAATTGACGCAAATGTATCAATGGGTGCGCCCGCAAATCGCATTGCCGGTACACGGCGAAATGCGCCACCAGATGGAAAATGCGCGTATCGCCAAGCTGTGCCAAATTCCGCACACGCTTATTCCATCAAACGGGCAAATTATTCGCCTTGCTGCCAATGACGCGCCGGAAAAAGTGGGCGACGTGCAATCTGGCCGCTGGGTTCTGGATGGCATCAAGGTTCGCCCGTTATCCGACAGCGCGTTTAAAGATCGCACCAAGATGATGTGGAACGGCGTTGCCGTGGTGACGATGGTGGTGGATGAAAAAGGCCATTTGCTCGTTGACCCGCAAATTACCATTAAAGGATTTGGCGTGGATGACAGCGCGCGGGCGGAGCAAGACCGGAACATTGCTCGCAGCGCCGTGATTGATGCGTTTGAAACCATGCCCAAATCGCAGCGCATTGATGATGTGGCGGTTCAGCACGCGGTTAAAAACGCCGTGCGCCGCGCCATGAATGAACGCTATGGCAAAAAGCCTGTTACCGAAGTTCACGTGATGCGGGTGTAGATATGACAATCACCAGCGGTATTATGGTATTCCTGATTATCTGGTGGGTGGCAATTTTTGCCGTGCTGCCGTGGGGTGTAAAGCACCCAGCCGTTCAGGAAAAAGGCATCATGCCCGGCACGCCCATGCAGCCCGATATGAAAAAGGTCGTGCTGCGTACTACGCTGCTGACCTGCGTCTTATGGTTGATCGTCTATGCGCTGGTGGAAAACGATGCTATTTCATTTGCGCGCATGGCCAAGCAATTTGCCATTGAGGATAAGCTATGAGCGGGTATTGCATCAAAGCGCCGGGCCATGAAATCCATGCGCATTATCATAACGAGCAATACGGCTTCCCTTTAACCACCGAGCATGAATTATTCGAGCGGCTTTGCCTTGAAATTTTTCAGGCAGGGCTATCGTGGGAAATTGTTCTTAAAAAACGCCCGCGCATGGTAAAGGCGTTTGATAAGTTCAACGTGAACAAGGTTGCGGCGTATAAGGGTGCAGACATCAAACGCCTGCTGGCGGATGAAGGCATTATTCGCAATCGTTTAAAGGTGCAGGCGATTATTGAAAACGCCAAGCGCCTGATTGCCATGCGCGATGTATATAAAGACAAGGCGCTAAAGGGGTTTTCAGCATTCCTCAGCTATCATCACCCGCTGACCAAGACCGAATGGGTCAAGCTGTTTAAGAAGCATTTCAAGTTTACGGGCGGCGAAATTGTCGGCGAATTTTTAATGAGCATCGGCTATTTGCCGGGTTCCCACGCGGAAAACTGCCCTGTTTATAAGCGCCTGAAAAAAGAGTATGATGTGCCGTGGCGCAACGCAGAAAAGAAAGGGTTTAAATATAAATGACTAAACTTTTCTTCATGCTGTTTGCGTTGCTGGCTGCGCCTGTGTGGGCGCAGGATGCCGCTCGGGCTATCCGCGTGGAGCCATCCGCATGCCGCTATGCAACAAGGCATGTGCCGGATGCCGATGTTGCCTATAAACCGGGCATGGACATGCATGGGAACAAAGTTGTGCCAGCCGATATTGCTCCGCCAATCGATTATCATATTGAAGATAGCCTCTATCTTCGCCTCACGCTCGATGCCGCCAAGGCATTCGGGTTGAAAGTTCCGCCAATCCCAACCGTTACGCCCGGCAATAATCCGAATGTGCCATCGGTTATGGGTGAGATTGTTGCGGGCTATATCACCTTCAAGCAAGGCAAGGCCTATTTGAACGGCCAGCCGCTGGATGCCGCGGCTGAGCGCCAGTTGGCGGTATTGTGCCGTAATCATAAGCCGTAATAAGGCGCAAATCACCTGATAACTGGCGAGATAACTGGGGTGACATTGCGCCAGTTTTTGATTAGCTTCATGGCTCACACGAAGTTATCTGGCCGCCTTACCAAAGAAGAATAAAACCCCATGCGTTTATCCCAATATTTCCTGCCTACGCTTAAAGAAAACCCGACTGAAGCGCAGATTGTTTCCCACCGTTTGATGCTGCGCGCAGGGCTTGTACGCCAGACCAGCGCAGGGATTTATGCGTGGCTGCCGATGGGTTACCGCGTGCTGCGCAAGATTGAGCAGATTGTGCGTGAAGGACAGGATGAAGCGGGCGCGCAAGAAGTATTGATGCCCACCATTCAGCCAGCCGAGCTGTGGCAGCAATCCGGCCGCTATGAAGCATACGGCAAGGAAATGCTGCGCATCAAAGACCGCCATGAACGTGAAATGCTGTACGGCCCAACGAACGAAGAAATGATTACGGATATTTTCCGTGCATCGGTGAAGACGTATCGTGATGTGCCGAAAAACCTGTATCACATGCAGTGGAAGTTCCGCGATGAAGTGCGCCCGCGTTTTGGCGTGATGCGCGGCCGCGAATTCCTGATGAAGGATGCCTATTCGTTTGACCTGGATAAAGCAGGCGCGCGCATTGCCTACCAAAAAATGTTCCTCTCATACCTGCGCATTTTTGCGCGTATGGGATTGCAGGCCATTCCGATGCAGGCGGATACCGGCCCCATTGGCGGCGATATGAGCCATGAGTTTATTATTCTCGCCGAAACCGGCGAAAGCGGCGTGTTCTGCCATCCGGATTGGGTGAAGACTGACCCGCTCAAGGAAGCGATTGGTTATAATGATGATTTAAACCCGTTCTTTGATAAGTACACGAAGCTTTATGCCGCAACGGATGAAAAGCATAAGCCCGGTGCAGCAGGTTTGCCGGATAGCGAATTGCTGCAAGCACGTGGCATTGAAGTAGGCCATATTTTCTATTTCGGCACGAAATATTCCGAACCGATGGGCGCGAAGGTAACGGGCCCCAATGGTGATTTGATTACCTTGGAAATGGGTTCATACGGTATTGGCGTATCACGCCTGGTGGGCGCGATCATCGAAGCATGCCATGATGATGCAGGCATCATCTGGCCGGAAGCGGTTGCGCCATACAAGGTCGGCTTGCTTAATCTCAAAGCCAATGACGCGGCAGCAACCAGGATGTGCGATGACATTTACGTGAAGCTGCAACAGGCAGGCGTTGAAGTGCTGTATGATGACCGCGATGAACGTGCCGGCACGAAGTTCGCCGATTGCGATTTGATTGGCTTGCCGTGGCAAATCATCGGGGGCCGCGGGTTGGATAAGGGCCTTGTGGAATTGAAGAACCGTAAATCCGGCGAACGCGCTGAAGTATCGATTGAAGATGCCCTAAAAAAAGTAACCGAGCAGAAAGTGTGCGGCAAATAATGTTCAGCATGTTCGAGCGCACAGTTGCATGGCGGTATTTGCGCGCTAAGCGCCGCGAAGGCTTTATTTCCGTCATCAGCTGGTTCTCGCTACTGGGCATTGCGCTTGGCGTTGCAACGTTGATTATTGTGATGGCGGTAATGAACGGCTTTCGCGCGGAACTTTTCTCCCGCATTTTGGGCCTCAATGGCCATCTCAATATCTACGCGCAGCGCGGCTTTATGTATCCTGAACCGATGTTTACCGATGCCTTGGCAAAAATTCCTGGCGTGAAGGGCATCACCCCCTTGGTGGAAGGGCAGGTGCTGACCTCCAGCAAGGAAGCGGCATCAGGCGCTGTGGTGCGCGGCATTAAGCCGGAGGATATTAAAGTGAAGCCGGTTCTTTCCAAAAAGGTGAAGCAGGGCAGCCTTCAAGCGTTTCAGGACGATGGCGTTGCCATCGGCATTCGCATGGCGCAGCGATTGGGGTTAAAGGCTGGCGGTAAAATCACGCTTGTGTCGCCGCGTGGCATGCAAACCGCGTTCGGCACCGTGCCGCGCATTCAGGCATTCCCGATTGCCGCAATTTACGATGTGGGCATGTTTGAATTTGATAATAACTTTGTCTTCATGCCCATGGAAGCCGCGCAGAATTTTTTCGGTATGGGGCAGGGCATTACCATGCTGGAAATGATGGTGGAAGACCCCAACAAGATGAACGATGTCTATGATGCCGTGATTAAAACAGCGGATGAAACATCCAGGCAGCCATTACGTCTCCTTAGCTGGCGCGATGTGCATGCCAGTTTCGTGAATGCCTTGCAGGTGGAACGCAATGTGATGTTTCTTATCCTCACGCTCATCATTCTGGTGGCTGCATTCAATATCATCTCCGGCATGATTATGCTGGTGAAGGATAAGGGGCGGGATATCGCGATTCTTCGCACGATGGGCGCTTCGCGCGGTTCGGTGATGCGCATCTTCTTCCTTTCCGGCGCATCGATTGGCGTGATTGGCACGCTGGCGGGCGTGGCCTTGGGCGTTGGGTTTAGCCTTAATATCGAAAATATCCGCCAGGCACTGCAAAGCCTGACGGGAACCGAGTTGTTTTCTCCTGAAATTTACTTCCTGTCGCAGCTTCCAGCCAAGCTGGACATGGGCGAAGTGGTGCAGGTGGTCATCATGGCGCTCAGCCTGTCATTCCTTGCCACGCTATACCCTTCATGGCGCGCGGCGCGGTTAGACCCCGTGGAGGCGCTGCGTTATGAATGATAGTGCTATGAGTAATGAAGTCCTCATGACGCGCGATTTACGCAAAAGCTTCCGTAGCGGTGAAAACCGGTTGGATGTCTTGCGCGGCATTAACATAACGCTAAAATCCGGTGAAATGGTGGCGCTGGTGGGGCCATCGGGCTCGGGTAAATCCACCATGCTGCAAATCATCGGGTTGCTGGATAAGGCGGATAGCGGCGAGTTGGTGATTGGCGGCGAAAAGGTGATTGCCAATAGCGATGAGCAGCGCACGGCGCTGCGTTCCAAACGCATCGGCTTTGTGTATCAATTTCACCATTTGCTGCCGGAATTTTCGGCGCTGGAAAACGTGTCGCTGCCACAGATGATTGCAGGGCGTTCGCCGTCGGTTGCCGCTGCGCGGTCAAAAGAATTGTTAACAAAAGTTGGCCTTGAACGCCGACTCAGCCACCGCCCCGCGGAGCTGTCGGGCGGCGAACAGCAACGTGTTGCCATTGCGCGGGCGCTTGCGAATAAACCGCAATTGCTTATTGCCGATGAACCAACCGGTAATCTGGATGCCGCCAATGCGGGCATGGTCTTTAACGTCCTGAAGGAAGTCTGCGTTAACGAACAGGTCGCGATTCTGATGGCGACGCACAATCTTGAATTGGCGCAACTATTAAACCGTGTTATTGAAATGAAAGACGGCATTGCCGTTTAGATTCTCAACACGGCGTAATATATGGCTTCTGGCGCACAAGCGATTACACCCAATTTGTCCCGCGATGAACAGCAGCGCGGCCGCCAAAATGTTCGCCACGCATTGCGCAATTTCACCAGCGAATTATTAGTCTTTCATAACCCCAAAATCAATTTGGAGGAAATGGATGATTTGTACGACCGCCCGCTCGATATCGTGCTGCTGCATCGCTCCAAGGGCTTGATGGGTATCAGCATCAAAAGCGGGGAGATTGTCGAGGAAAGCGGCGATTTGGTCATGTCT
>JAKFVN010000012.1 GCA_021732145.1 Alphaproteobacteria bacterium | reverse complement strand
CCTTCAGCTTCCGTCTTAAGACCGGTAATTTGCTGGCGCAATTGTTCCGCAGCAAAGGATGCCGTCGCACCTGCTTCGCTGGAAAGACGGTTGAGGTACGCAGTGCTTTCCTGCGCGGATCGGCGGATTTCGCTGTCCACTTCAGCCAAATGTTCGCCTGCAAAGGTAAGGCTTGCCATTTGATCCATCAATGACTTGTTGACGGCTTCAACCTTGGCAATCGAACCATCGGCGATGCTTTCAATTTGCGTTGCTGCTTCGCCCAAACGCGCGAATGCCGATTGGCTGATGCCATCAAAGCGTTTCGTCATGCCTTCGGTGCGGTCGAATGCGATAACGGCATTGCGTTCCATGCCCACGCTTGCGCTTTCGATTTGCGACAGGATGTCGGAAAGGCGGGTTTGCATGGCCTTGGCTTCGCCTTCAATGGAGATGCGCACATTTTGCGCTTCCGATTGCAGGGCAGCCGTGGTTGCCGCGAGGTTTTCAATGCGTTGTTCGGCTTGCTGTGATGCTGCTGCCAAACCAACCGATTGCTCGACAAGGCTTGCAACCGCATCGCGCATGGTGTGCGCAATCGTCTGGCTGCCTTCGCTTACCGCGCTAATCTGGCGGTTGAATTGTTCATGCACATCGGTCAAGCGCGCATAAACTTCCTGCGCGGTGTCGCCCGATGTTGCCTTGGCGGCCACAACCGCATGGGTGAATACCGACAAGCGGTCTAGCGCTTGCTGGGTTGCGCTATCCAAAATCTGCGTGCTGTCATGGATTTGGTTGTGCACGCTTGTTAATTGCTGCGTGCGGCCATCAATGGTTTCGCCAAGGCTGGACAAGCGTTCGGAAGCGCCTGTTACCACCGCATCAAGACCGCGGATTTTATCTTCCAGGCCTGCGCCAGACATGTGCGTGATTTCGCCATATCGCTTGCTGATTTCTTCGATATGCGCTTGGGCAATTTCGGTTGCGCCGCGCATTTGCTGTGACATCGCGCTGAATTGCTCATTCAGATTGCCGAGCGAGGTTTCAATACCCATCGCTTGGGATTCCAGCTTGCTGCGAACATCCGAAGCTTGTTCGGATAAAAGGCTTGCCGCAATGCGGATGCGCTGGTCAGCCGTTTGGCTGTCATGGATAAGACCATTAATATCAAAGCTGAGCTGACGCACAGTTTCGCCAAGGCGTTTTTGTTCATCTTCCGCCGTGCTGCTAATATCGCCCATGCGGTTTTGCACTTGTTGCGCAACATGGTTCAAGCGCAGCAGAACATCCTGGGTTGCCTGCATATTGCCGTGTTGAATGGCTTCCATACGCGCTGCTACAGCATCGAGACCTGCCAATGTTTCAGCAGCCTTATGACCAGCATTATCGCCATAGGTCGCAAGGCGGGTGTTCAGTTCGGAAATATCCGCTGCATTCTTTTGCAATACTGCCGTGAAGCGGCTCAATTGGTCTTCGCCCTGTTCAACACAGGTCTTCACGCGTGCAACGGCATCATTAAATGGTGCATCGGTAATGTTGCCAAGCTTGGTGAGCGTTTCCACCATTTCTTCGCTGCGTGAAAGGCCAGCTTCCACTTGGGCATAAAGGCTGTCGCGTGCTGCTTCAATCGCTTGCGCATTTTCATTGAGCAATCCAACGGCTTCATCCACCTTGGAACGCAACTGGTGCTGCAATGCTTCCTGCTGGTTGTTGGCAGATTGCACCAGTGACTGCCATGTGCCTTCCGCTTCGCGCGCGCGCTCAGACAGCTTCTGGCCAACATCTTCCAATTGCTCATGGGTTGTATTCAAACGGGCAACATGCTGGTCGCTCATACCAATAAGGCTGTTGAACTTTTCTTCAATGCTGCCGATGAGGCCGCTGCTGCTTTCCTTGGCTTGTTTTTCAGCTTCGTAAATGCGTTCAATCATTATTTCCAGTTGCTGCAAGGAATAGCTGATGGCGGCGCTGGCTTGCTGGCTGGCGCTGGATGCGCGCTCGCTGCCTTCTGAAATGCTTTCCACTTGGGATGAAAGGCTGCTGCCGATGACCGCAACGCGTTCCACAACATTTTTGGAAACATCTTCCAAACGTTGCGCCATGCTGTCGTAGTGCGATGACGATTCACGGAACTGGCGTGCAATGCGTTCGCTTTGGTTGGCAACATCATCGCGCACGGTTGAGTATTTGTTGAACGCTTCGGTCGCGGTGGTGTCAAGCAACACAACCGTGTTCTGCAAATTCTGCATCAAATTGCCGGCTTGTTCGGCAAGGCGAACTTGGCGGCTTTCCAATTCATCGGTGCGTGAACCAATGCCTTGGTTGGCTGCAAAAATCTGCGCTTCCAAACGGCTGGTCAATGCTTCCAATGCCGCAATTTCATGCGTCATGGTTTCAGAAAGTTGCTTGCCGCTTTGTGCGAGCTTGGCTTCCTTGGTATCGCTGATGGCGGCGAAGTGTTCAATCTGCGTGCCGATTTCCTGCATGCGCGCCATCAAACGTTGACCAGCACCATCCAGAATATCCTGATTCTTGGAAAGCATGTTGCCAAGGTCTTGCGCCGATTGACGTGCAGCTTGCAACGTATCGCTCATGCGCTGCGCGGATGCTTCAGTATCTTTTTCTTGGCGACCAATCTGGTCGGAAACATGTGCAACATCAGCAAGCTTTTGGTCAGCAGCGGATTTGAATTGTTCAATCAGCAAATGCAAACGGTCAACCATATCACCCAAACGGCCAGCCGCTTGGTCAGCGCGGTCATCCAAGGTTGCGATGTGGCCGGCAATTTTTCCTGACAAATCATTGAAGCGTTCGCGGTTATCATGCAGCAAATCTTCCAAGACTTCGCTGTTATCGCGCACGATGCCAGCCACGCGCTGGATTTCTTTTCCTGAACGTTCAGCCAGATTGTTGATGGCGCGTTCTTCTTCCTGCAAAACCTGCACGGCATTTTGCAATACATCGTATGAACCATCGCCCGCTTGGCGCAGCAATTCCAATTGGCGTTCCAGCGCTTCGTTGAAGCGGCGAACGCGCGATTCAGCATTCGCGCCTGTTCCCAACACCATTTGCAATTGGCGGCGAAGCGGCTCGGTAATCGCCTTCACATCCGATGCGCGTTGCAGGTAAGCAATAATCATCCAAAGGAATGCAACTGGTGCAATCACGCCGGAAATGCCAAGCGCAAGGGTTGTCACGGGCAAGCCCGCGATGCTGCCCGATGCATTCACGCTCATCGTTGCAAGGAACACGGCCGCGAACCACACAATGGTCAGCCCCATACCGGTCCAGAAAGGCCATGATGCAAATTGTTCGCGTGGTTTTGGCGGATCAATAATCGCACCGCCCATTGCGCGGCGATTGCTTTCGTTTTGTTTATTGGTCACGCCGCTGCGCAATTGCGGAAAAGCTTGTGGTGGAACAGGAGGTGCAAGAGGGCCTGCAAAACTCTGCGGTTGCGGTTTGGCTTGGTTTTGGCCTGCAGAAGCGGGAGCTTGCGGTTTTTTCGCCATAGTTTCCTCGAGATGAGTGTGCGCAAATATATAATTTCAAAGCATAAAAACGCGCGTTTATGAGTTCTTAATAAAAAACTAAAAACGGACTATTTTGATTCTTGAGCGGGCACTGTAGCAACATCAGGGGGGAAATTTGAACACAATTATTGCACGGGGATGAATTTAGCCTGTGGATAACTTTTTTGTTCAACAGGCGCATTTGTCACAGTGCTGTTACTGCGCAAAAGCACACTCGTTGCACCCATGCTGCATCAGCATGACAAGAACAAAACACGCTCACATTTTGACGCGCAATTTCTGCTTAAATTTTTTGATTCAAAAACTATCTGCTTGCTGCTTCTGGTGCTTGAGCCTGATCATTTAGGGCACCAATGGCCAATTCATGATCAACAATCTGGATAAGGCCGTTGCTGCCTACTTCCATCTTGGTTTTGAAGATGCAGTCTTTGAACAGCATACCGGCATAAACCGTGAATGTGCCACTGGCGCGGTCATAATTCACGACCTTTGGCGGAGTCATGCGCAAAACTTCCTTCACGCGCTTCTTAACTTCTTCATCCGCATCGGCTGGCGGGTCAAGATTTTCAACAACCGTCATCGGGCCATATGGCCCCTGTACGCACGCAAAAAAGAAACCGAGATAATCGGCCATGTTATCGGTGCGCAAGGAAATCGGGTCTTGTTCGTTCACGGTGTAAATCGGGCGGTTCGTCCAATCCATCACAAAGGTCGCATCTTCGCCGCCATTGGGGTTATGCAGCGCGAACATGCTTTTGGGCTGCGCTTCGCGGATATCGGTCAGCTCGAAGAACTGGTAATTTTCATAGAACGATAATTTTGCCTGGCGCACGGGGCTGGTGCTCGGCGGCAGCGCATACTCACCAAGATGGGGATTAACAGCTGCGATGATGCGCATTGCATCTGCGCGTGGCAAAACTCGCCAATTTAGATTCATGAGACAATCACAATCGTTTTTTTAACCGGTATATATCTTGTAAACAGCCTGCCGGTTTGGTCAAGCCAATTCAGCACTGCCAGTATTTTTCCTGCCTGCATTTTTGACCTGTTTGGGTTAAGAATGTCTTGATTGTTTGAATCACCTTTAAAACGCCGTATTTTAACGGCTCCATCGACGCATCCCCGCCCCTTTAGCTAAGGAGTTCTTATGAAATATGCCTCTTTTACCATCGCCGCGATTGCATGCCTTGCCGTAGCCAGTTTTGCGCATGCTGAAACCGCCGCCAAAACGCTTGTTGAAGAACGCGCCATCGGCAGCGCAATTACAAAAGAACCGCCGCTTCCAAAAGGCGCGCCGCCAGTGCCAGTTGCTCAACCTGCTGCCGCGCCCGCCTTGCATGGCGCGATGGTAATGACCGCGCCAACGGGTGCAACGCCAGCCACCAAGGAATTCATCGAAACCAATGCCAAAATGCATGGCGGCATGATGATTGATTTTTCAGATAACCCAGATGTGGATTTTGTAAAAGGCATGATTCCGCACCATCAGGGCGCGGTGGATATGGCAAGGACTGTTTTGAAATACGGCAAAGATCCGGAAATTAAAAAGTTTGCCCAAGACATCATCAAGGCCCAAAGCGCCGAGATTAAATTCATGAATGAATGGCTTTCCAAGCATCCCAAGTAAGCTGTATTGCACAACATCATTGCGAGCCGCGTCAGCGGCGTGGCAATCCAGAAATACATAAAACTGGATTGCTTCATCGCCTAAAAGCCCCTCGCAATGACGATGCTCTTATTCCTTCACCATTTTTTTAAGCGCGTACAACTTCTCAAGCGCTTCCTTGGGCGAATAATCATCCGGGTTTAATGCATCAATCGCTTTATCAACCGCCGATTTATCGCGCAGCACACGTGATGTGAAATCCTGCGGTTTGGCAGATGTGATAACCGTATTCTTGGTTTGGCCCTGCTCCAATTGCTGCAAAATCGCGCCTGCGCGTGCAATCACGGCTGCTGGCAAACCCGCCAGTTGCGCCACGTGAATGCCGTAAGAACATTCGGCAATGCCTTCGCCCACTTCATGCAGGAAGATAATCTCGTTTTCCCATTCCTTCACCTTGGCGGTGGCGCAGCGCAAATTCGGCAACTGGTCTTTAAGCACTGTCAGCTCATGGTAATGGGTTGCGAATAATCCGCGGCATTTATTCTGATGATACAGATATTCCAAACTTCCCCATGCAATCGACAATCCATCGAACGTCGCTGTGCCGCGGCCAATCTCATCAAGGATAACGAGCGACTTCGCAGTGGCTTGATGAAGAATGGCGGCGGTTTCAATCATCTCAACCATGAATGTCGAACGCCCACGCGCCAAATCATCGGCTGCGCCAACACGGCTGAAGAGTTTATCAACAATACCCATATGCGCTGATGCTGCGGGCACGTATGAACCCATTTGGGCGAGTACAACCAACAACGCATTCTGCCGCAAAAATGTGGATTTACCCGCCATATTGGGGCCGGTGACGAGCCATAAACGGCTCGCCGCGCTTAAATCGCAATCATTGGCGATGAAGTTTTTGCTTAATACCCGCAGCGATGCCTCAACCACCGGATGCCGCCCGCCCTTAATTTCAAACGCATCGCTATCATCCATCACTGGCTTGCACCAGTTTTGTTCAACGGAGATTTCGGCGAGTGCCGTTGAAACATCCAATTGCGCCATGGCATCTGCAACACCGCGTAAGCCATCAAAATTTGCCAGCACTTTTTGCACCAGTTCATCGAATAGCTGCAATTCAATCTGCAATGCCTTATCGCCCGCTTCGCTGGTTTTGCGTTCCAGCTCCGCCAGTTCATTGGTGGTAAAACGCACCGCGCTGGACAGCGTTTGCCTATGAATAAAATCCTGATTAAACGGCGGTTGCAGCATTTTATCCGCTTGGCCAGGCGTTATTTCCACATGATAGCCAATCACATTGTTATGTCTGATTTTCAGCGTGGTGATTTTGGTTTGGTGCACATATTTATTCTGTAAGCCCGCAATCAGCTTCTTGCTGTCATCGCGTAAGCTGACCAATTCATCCAATTGCGCATTATAATTGGCGGCAATAAACCCGCCATCACGCGCAAGGAAGGGTAGCTCGGCTTTGAGCGCGCGGGTGAGCACATCAATCAAGCTGGAATGCTCACCCAGATCCACGCTCAGCTTTTTCAAATCATCATTCAGTTCATGCGCATGCTGGTTCAGGAAAAACCGCAGCCTGGTCGCGCTTTCCAATGCAACGCGCACAATGGCCAAATCACGTGGGCTTCCACGTTGCAATGACAGGCGCGTTAAGGCACGCGGTAAATCCGGGCAAGCTTTCAGCATCGCGCGCAAGCTTTCGCGCCAATCATCATGCTGCACAAAACATTCAATGCGTGATAAGCGCGCGTTAATCACTGCAATATCGGTAACGGGGGCTGATAACTGTTCAGCCAATAAACGCGCGCCCGCATTGGTTTGCGTGCGGTCAATCGTTGCCAGCAAGCTTCCCTTGCGTCCGCCATCCAGGCCTTGCGTCAGTTCCAGATTGCGGCGCGTTGCGGCATCAATCGCCACCACCCCTGCAATATTCGCCATGCGCGGCGGTGACAGTAAACTCACCTGCTGCTTTTGCGTCAGCGCAATGTAATCCAGCAATACACCCAGCGCGGTTGTTTCATTTTTTGTGAAACTGCCAAAACTATCCAGGCTGGTGACGCTGTATTGGCGAAGCGCGGCGCGTTTCGCGCTTTCGCTATCAAACCGAACCGGCGCAACAAAGGTGATGATGTCTTTTTGCGCATCGAGAAACTCACGCTTATCTTCCGCCGAAATCATCTTTTGCGAGATAACAAGCTCGGCTGGATTTAAACGGCTGAGCAGCGCTGGTACGTCCGCCCATTGCATCGATTGCACGTATGGAATGCCTTGTGCCAAATCGCACCATGCAAGGCTATATTCGCCCATGCTTTCCGATAATACCGCAAGGTAATTGGCCCGCGCGCTATCCAGAAAACTATCTTCGGTCAGCGTCCCCGGCGTGATAATGCGGATGATTTGGCGGGTAACCAACGCCTTGCCGCCTTTTTGCGCTTTAGCGCGCGCCTTGGCTTCTTCGGGGTTTTCCATTTGCTCGGCAATCGCAACACGGAACCCAGCACGGATAAGTTTTGGCAAGTAAGCTTCATAGGCATGAACGGGCACGCCGCACATCGCGATATCATCGCCCCCTTCACTTTTACTGTGGTCTTTGCCGCGTTTGGTCAGCGCAATATCTAAGACAGGCGCAGCCTTTACGGCGTCATCGTGGAATAATTCATAGAAATCACCCATGCGGAAAAACAGCAGGCATTCGGGATGCGCGTTTTTCAAATCCCAATATTGCTGCATCATTGGAGTTAATTGGGGGGTAAGCGCAGGCGCTTCACTGGGTTCGGATAAAAATGATGCTTGGGCGGGATTGGTCATGCGCAAACTATAAGGGAGCGTTTGCACGACTGTCATTGCCTATGTCAGGGCCAAGGTCAGGTTATAAACAGCCATCTACAAAGCAGAGGTTAACGCCGTATGCCACAAAGTAACCAAAATTTAGTAATTAGAACAAAATTGATTACGGCTCGTAATGATTGCTCTCGCCGCGACTAACCTGGTTCTGATCGGCTTCGCCGAAAATAAAATTATTAGTTGCGTTCAGCGCGTTTCCGCCCACTTTGAAGATGTTGGCGCAGATGTTATTCAACTTCACCACCTGCTTTTGCAGGGGTGTTAACTTTTGTGTATCAACAGGATAGCCTGCGAGAACCTGAAGGAACTCGTTTACTTCATCTTCCATAGCTTTAAGATGGTCTGGTTTTTTATTATCGTTCATGTTCGTCTCGCTAGCTTCGTTTGGGGTTATCGAAATTCGCTCTTGTTTCCTTTTGTTATGCCTACATATTAGCCAAATCCAAAAAATCTCGCATCTGCGAACTGAGATTTTTTTAGTGATTTTAACTAAATAAGATGCTTAAGATTAGCAATGATAACTATCAGCCAGATTAAAGCCGCCCGAACCCTCCTCGACTGGACTCAGCGTGATTTAGCCAAGCAAGCGGGCATATCGCTGGCCTCGGCCGCCAATCTTGAGCAGGGCGTGGGCAAAGTCGGCGGCAAGGTGTTTGATGCGGTGTGCAATGTCTTGCAGCAGGCGGGCATTGAATTCACCCCCGAACCCGGCGTGCGCTTAAGGCGCGAAAAATACCAGTTCCGCGTATTGGAAGGCGAACACGCCGTGATGGAATTGTGGGATGACATCATCCTCGCTTTGGGTAAAACGGGCGGCGAAGTGCTCATCAGCGGCGTGAGCAGCAAGTTATGGCTCAAGCGTTATAAGGAAGAAGTGACCGCTGCGCTTATCCAGCGCCGCAAGCTTGGCATCCGCAACCGTCATATTATTCCCGAAGGCGAGACGCTGATTTTATCAGATACCGAAACCTACCGCGTGGCACCACGTCATTTTCACCAGCATGTTCCCTATTACGTTTATGCCGATCGCTTCGCGATGATCAATTGGGGCCCGCCCTTGCGCATTCTGCTGGTGAATAATGCGATGATTGCCGAAAGCTTCCGCAACCAGTTTGAATTCAACTTCGAACACAGCCGCATTTTAAAGAAAAGCGATGTGGTGATTGCAAAACTGGAAGGCCTGCCCAGTAAACCAGCTTAAAGCCCGCTTAAGCCGCTTCGCGGTGCTGTTCAATCGCGCGTTCTATGCTGGATGCTGTAAAAAATTCCAGTTCCGGCCGCTTCACGCCGTACCGGATTAAACTGCGCAAAATGCGCTTGGATGCATGGGTTATCACCACTTTCGTTCCCTTGCGCTTGGCGCTGCCAATCACGCCTTTTAATGCGGATGCGCCGGTGGAATCCAGCAATGGCACATCGGCAAAATCCAGAACCAGCAGACGCGGCGGCTTGCTTTCGCGGCCCATCGTTGCGGTTAGCTCCGATGCCGCGCCGAAAAAAAACGGCCCGTGGATACGGTAAATCACAATGCTTTGATCCAGGTTTGGAATATCGAAATAAGGGCGCGGCGCGCGCACCACATCTGGGCGTTCTTCTTCCACGATTTTCACATTGGTTTCAACTTCCACCACGTCCGCCATGTTATGCATGAATTTGAATGCGGACATCACCACACCTACTTCAATGCCCAGCGTTAAGTCATACAAAACTGTCAGCGTCATGGTGGTCAGCAATACGGTTCGATCGCCCCATGTCGCATGGCTGATGAATTCGCCAACCACATGCACTTCACTCATATTCCATGCGACAATGGTCAGGATAACCGCCAGCACCGCTAATGGCACATAGCTGGCCAAGGGCGCAGCAATTACCACAAAAATCAGCAGGAATACGGCATGCAACATGCCGGAAACTGGCCCCGTTGATCCTGCGCGCACATTGGTCGCAGTACGTGCAATCGCGCCTGTTGCCGGCAACCCGCCAAATAACGGGGAGGCGATATTGGCAAAGCCCTGCGCGACCAGCTCGGCATTCGAACGGTGCCGTCTTCCCGTCATGCCATCGGCAACGACGGCAGATAATAATGATTCAATCCCCGCCAGCAGCGCGATAGTCGCGGCATCCGGCAATACGGCCTTGAATTTTTCGAATGTGAATTCCGGAAATTGCAGCCATGAAAAATTCATCACCGGTAAGTCGCTGGAAATTTCGCCGAACTTTGAACCAATCGTTGTTGCATTCAGCGATAGGTATGATGCGGCCAATGATGCCAGTACCACCACAATCAGCATGCGCGGCCAGTGGGGCTTGAATTTCTGCATCAACAGCAATGCAATCACGCTGCCCAGCGATAGCAGGATGACATTCAGTTGCGCGGTCGGCATCGCGTTAATCAGCATCCATAGTTTTGGGATGAATTCGCCGGGTAATTTGGAAACCGTCAGGCCAAATAAATCCGATAATTGGCTGACCATAATCGTAATGCCGATACCCGCCGTGAACCCAATGGTGACAGGGTATGGGATGTATTTAATGTAATTGCCAAGGCGCAAAAACCCGACAATCAGCAGCATGATGCCCGCCAGAAATGTCGCCAGCAGCATGCCGTCATAACCGTGATGTTCAATCGTGCGATAGACAACAACAATGAACGCTGCCGTCGGCCCGCCAATCTGGTAACGGCTGCCGCCAAGTGTGGAGATGATGAAGCCCGCGATAATCGCGGTGAACAATCCCTGCTCCGGCGCTGCGCCCGATGCAATCGCAATCCCCATCGCCAGCGGCAATGCCACCACCGCAACCGTCAGGCCAGCGATGATGTCTTTAAAAAGCCGGTCAATGCCATAGCCCTCGTGCAAAACGGTCAGCAGTTTTGGGCGGAACAATCCAAGGTAATGGCGAAGGCTCATTTGCTTCATGCGATGCAAAGTATGCACCCAGATAAATGCACCCTGAAAGAAAAAATCGCCGCGTCGCCCCCATAAAAATATGACAAACAAAATTGTTTAATTCACCCATCACAATTCATATGTATGGCGCAACAAAAAAGGGCGCTCTTTCGAGCGCCCTTTAATTACTTTGCGTAAAACCATCAGGTTGAGATGATTGCGCCGTTTGGTTGAGAACCGGAGCGCAGCGTACATTTAAGTACGTGAGCACCGGAAGCGCAGAACAAACAAGCAGGCATACAACCTGACCGGTTTTTACTTCAGTTCTACCTTACCGCCAGCTGCTTCAATTTGTTTCTTGAACTTTTCAGCATCTGCCTTGGAAAGAGCATCCTTAACGGTCTTTGGTGCGCCTTCGACAAGGTCCTTAGCTTCTTTGAGGCCAAGGTTGGTGATGGCGCGAACTTCCTTGATCACGTTGATCTTGTTAGCGCCGCCATCGGTCAGAACGAGGGTGAATTCGGTCTGTTCTTCAGCAGCAGCACCGCCGCCAGCAGCAGGCGCACCCGCAGCAGCAACAGCAACCGGAGCAGCAGCAGAAACGCCCCACTTTTCTTCAAGCAATTTTGACAATTCAGCAGCTTCGAGAACGGTCAAGGTTGACAATTCATCAACCAATTTTTCGAGTTTTGACATTTAAGTCTCCTTTAGTTTGATAGTAACAGTGAACAAAAACACTTTAGTTCCGAAAATCCTCAACTGCCCTTTGACGCTTTTGCTGAAAGTACGCGGGCAATCTGGCCAGCGGGAGCCTTGAGCAATACAGCCATACGGGTAGCAGGGGTTTGGAGCATTCCAACAATCTTTGCGCGCAGCTCGTTGATCGATGGAAGGGTTGCGAGCGTCTTTGTCGCATTCGCATCCAGCATTTGACCATTGAGATTTGCACCAACGAGCTTCAGTTTTTGATTGGTTTTTGCAAAATCAACCAGAACCTTGGCAACAGCCACCGGGTCTTTTGCATATGCAATCGCCGTTGGGCCTTTCATCAGTGGCGTTAAGCCTTCAAAGGTGGTGCCCTTCAGAGCAATGCGTGCGAGCGTGTTTTTAACAACACGGTAGCTAGCACCCGCAGCGCGGATTAAACCACGCAGCTTGGACACTTCCGCAACGGTCAGGCCCGAAGCCTGTACTACCACTGCAAATTCTTGTCCGCCCAGAGCTTTTTGAAAGCTTTCGACTGTTTCGGTTTTTAGCGTACGATTTTTATTCATGACGCCTCCTTCCATTAAAAATAGGTTCAGAAAACATTTCTAAACCCAACCATGTTCCATGCGCACGTCATTACTGACATGTTCATGAAATCTGTTTCGTTTGACGGGGAAAATGGAAGCGGCAAGAAAGACGCTGATGCGCATTTCAAGAATTCCGTGCTCTTCCGTTTCTGCGCGGGATATTAAGAGGCCCTCTTTTTTAAGATGTGGCCTCACCTGCGGTCTTGGAAACTGATAGCCGGACTAGTCCGGTTGGCGCATTTTATAGTGGGGTTTAGGCGCTAAAACAACAGCAAAAATGCGCTTTGGCGTGAAATTATTAATGCCGTTGAACGCCCCCGTTCCATGCTTAAAATACCCTTATATTTAAAGGATTTACAGTTATGGCACGGCCAGCACCCACTAAAGACAGCAGCTTAAGGGATATTATTCTCTACATCCTGGAAGCAGGAGGGGAGATTTCGGATGCGCCGATTTCGCTTCGCTCTGCCGCGCAGCGGCTATCAGCTGGCCAATCGCAAAAATCACACAGCATCACTCTGAACTTCCTGCTCGGCAATCGCCCGAACACGACCAAGGAAGAAATCCAGAATGCTGGCTGGCAAACCAATTTGCGTAAAGCATCCAAAGCGCGTTTTGCGCAATGCCTACCCCTTTATACAGCGCAGCTAAACTTGCTTGCCAAAGATGCCACCGCTGCAAAGCCATTTGTACTACCGGAAAACTTTGCAGATACGGTTGCGTATATGATTGACGGCAAGGATAACATTCAGGAAGCCGCGCAGAAACTTGGCATGCCCACGCAGGAATTGCGCGACTTCGCCATTCATGGCCGCGTGCCGGTTTCCAAGGAATCCATCGATAATCTAATAAAAAAACTGGAAGATACCTATCCGGATGAAGCGTGGATTTCACCGCTGCTGCGCGCTTATGCCGAGCAGCACATGACGGTGTATCAAGCCAAAACGGGCAAGAAAGCCAGCATCGAATTATTCCGCAAGGTTGCGCGCGAATTGCTCACCGATATCCGCCAGCAATTGGCGCTAACCCAGGGCGAGGTTGAAGATCGCCTGAAGGCCGCGCAAGCAGGCAAGCTTGGCACCAATCAAACACCGCCGCGCCGCATTTCGATTGCGCGCGTTGCCGTTGGCAAGGTGAAGGCATTTGAGACAGATGAAATAAAAAGCAACAGCGTTTTTGTATCCTGCATCCGTTCATTCTCTGATGTCATGTTCTTGGAACGCAATAATCCCAAGCAGCATAAATTGCTTGGCTTCCTTGCCAACGCGATTAAATAATCAAATTGGAAAATAAGCCTGCGCGTCGCGTTTTGGAATGCGGCCCTGAATATTGCGCGCAGCGCGGTCATAAATCACGGTATCTTCCGGCGCATCGGGATTGGTTGTTCCCAAATCTTCATCCAGATACTGCTTGGCGCTGCGGCTGCGCGTGCAATAAATTTTCGTGCCCAGCATCATCAATGCAGCCAGTTCGCCTGCGGTCAGCGCCAGCCGCGCCATATGCAATGAACCGCCAAATACCGCCACATCCCCTGCAAATGCAACCGCGGCCAGCGCGAAATAATTACGCCGCGCGTTCTGTACCTTGCCTTCGGCCATATCCCAAATGCCTTTCAGCACACCCTTCAGGTAAGCAGGTGTCATGCTGACATCACCGCGTACCATCAAGCTGCGATGATATTTTTCAATAAAGTTGTGTAAATTCTTTACGTTTAAATTTTTTGTGTGCATATCAACCTATAAAAAAGGGGAAACAAGTTTCCCTGTTTCCCCTGAATTTTTTAGCCTTTTAAAATCTCGCTACGGCTAAGGATTTTTGATGCTTTTCGAGAACCGGGGCGCAGCGTACGTATAAGTACGTGAGCACCGGAAGCACAGAAAAGCGCAAAAAGCCGACGCTGTAGTCGGGATTTATTATGCGCTTTCAGCAACTACGCTTGGCACATCCAGCTTCACGCCCGCACCCATGGTGGATGAAATCGCGATGCGTTGAATGTAGTTGCCCTTGGCAGCAGCTGGCTTGGCTTTGGTAACAGCCGCAACAAAGGTACGGATGTTTTCAACAAGCTTGGCTTCAGTGAACGATGCCTTGCCGATGCCTGCTTGCACGATACCGGCTTTTTCAACACGGAATTCAATCGCACCCGCTTTAGCAGCCTTAACAGCTTCCACCACGTTTGGCGTTACGGTGCCAAGCTTCGGGTTTGGCATCAAGCCGCGCGGGCCCAGAACCTTACCGAGCTTACCCACGATCACCATCGTATCCGGCGCTGCAATCACGCGGTCAAAACCCATTTCGCCAGCTTCAATCTTTTCGGCCAAATCTTCCGCGCCAACAAATTCAGCACCTGCTGCTTTTGCTGCTGCTGCTTTTTCGCCCTTGGCGAATACAGCAACGCGAACTGACTTACCGGTGCCATGTGGCAATTGCACCATGCCGCGAACGTTTTGGTCGTTCTGGCGCGGGTCAACGCCAAGGTTCATGGAAATTTCGATGGTTTCATCGAACTTCGCATTCGCATTGGCTTTTACAAACTTGATCGCTTCTTCCAGCTTCACTGAAGTCTTTGGAGCCGAAGCTTGGATTTTCTTAAAACGCTTACCCATGTTTCAATCTCCTACTTTTCGGAAACCGTCACGCCCATCGAGCGTGCAGTCCCAATAACTTGTTGCATTGCGGCTTCGATGGTGTGGCAGTTCAAATCCGGCATCTTGGTTTTCGCAATTTCGCGAACCTGATCCATCGTGATGTTACCAACCGTGTTTAAACCAACCGTGCTTGAACCCTTGGCAATCTTGGCTGCCTTCATCACGAAGTAGCTGTTTGGCGGGGTCTTGGTCACGAAGGTGAAGCTGCGGTCAGAGAACGCGGTGATCACAACTGGAACAGGAATACCCTTTTCCATTTGCTGAGTCTTTGCATTGAACTGCTTGCAGAATTCCATAATGTTCAAGCCCTTTTGACCTAATGCGGGGCCAATTGGGGGTGATGGATTGGCGCCGCCTGCTGGCACCTGCAATTTAATAAAGCCAATTACTTCTTTTGCCATATGGCATCTCCTTATTATTGCTCAGACGCCGCTCGGCTTCCTTCGCATAAGCTCAGGGGACGACGGTCGTCGTCCTTAGACATGCGAACACAAATGCGCGCATGCATCAGGACAATTTTTGTAATGCGATGGGAGAAAATCTTCCAAAGCCCTCGATACTCTCGGCATTGAAAACACCAACATTTGTTTTCAAAACCGATAGTACTTACCGCAACCCTATTTTCTAAGGTTGCGTCTCCCGTGGTGCGGCCGAGTTTTTAAAACTCTAAGGGCGGGCGAGCGAACTCATTTGCCCTTCCTCCCACAGAAACTTGGGCGTTTTATAGGGCAATATGCCCTATCGTGTCTAACCTTTTATTGGCTTAACCATCAATGTTAACCGCTTGAAAGTATTAATGTCTTTCTGGTCTGTTATATTACTTGCATGAGATTTAGAACATTAGTCGTATTAGGCAGTATCACGCTAACTGGATTGTCTTTATACAACATTTTAAGCCAGAAAAAGCCTGTGCCGCCATCGCTGGAAGGCATGACCACCAGCGCCAATGGCTCGCAGCCAGCGGATAAGTATGCGTCAGCCGCGCAGGATTTATGCACCAAGAGCATCGATACCATTTTAATGTGCCAAGCGTTGCAGCGAAAATATCCCGCGCTTACCACTGCCACCATTAACATGACTGTGCAATTCAGCCGCTATTACGGGCATAAAAATCCATCTGCATTGCTCGCCCTGCAATTGGTCGAAAACGAAGGTGATATCCTTGATGGCGAAAGCGATAAAAGCACCGCCTTTGGCCCGTTCCATTATCTTGTTGATACCTTCTGCGATAAACTGGTCACCGACCGCAAAGTCGTCGGCAATGGTGATATCCGCAATAAGAACATGATGCTGATTAGAAATGTCAAACAGCATTTCCCAGACAATCCCAAGCTGATTGATGACGTTGCCAGCATTTGCCAAGGCTATATGGCGCAATACCGCGCCGATAAAACCTTGCGCAAAGCTGTTCGCAAAAGCCTTAAACTTAAAAAAGAAGAGCGCGCGGCAAAGATACAAGAAATAAATGCACGCATTACAAAACGACGCGGTGATATGCGCAAAACATTGCTCGAACAATATCCGCTAGCGGTTATTGCCATTCAATATGTTCACAAATTGACCACCGTAAATCCTGACCGCCTCTATAACGGCACCGCGTATGGGGAACATATTTTTCAGGATGATATGGAAATTTTGTTGTCGCTTCAGGATCAGGAAAGAAAATCCACAACAGCACATGCTAAGGCCGTTGCTGCAAAACAAACCATCGCGCCGCCCCAAGAGATTACTGCCGCGCAGATCAAACTCATGCTGGAACGCATTAATGCCGTGAATGGCAAGGAGTACAAAGAACTGGTTCTGCCAACCAATGCCGGTGCTATTTATCCGGCATTTGACAGCAGGCTTTCAAACCGTGCGCCGGGCAATTTAAGCCTGTTCTTTAAAGTGCAACGCATCAAACAAGAAGTTGATGGGCCGCGCGATGCTAAAGGCGTTGCCACCAAGCTTACCAAAATCCGCACCATCGTTGTGCCGCTTACTGCCAACCAAATTCAGGAAGAAATCATGCGCAGATGGGAAGCGCACCACAAAAACGCCCGTCCGCTTGATCTATACGCCAGCGAGCTCAGTGATAATGGTTTAGCGCCGTCCATGCCAACCAAAGTGCGCACCGCGCAAAAAGCAAATGGCGGCCCTACCGTGGCGCAGAACTAAGAACTCACTTTAAATTGTTATATTGATTATTTGGATTATATCTCATCATTGCGTTTAAGCGATGATGGCCCCTTACGGTGATCTGCCGGACGATCGTTGGATACTTCTTTATCAAGCTCTGCCATTTGTTCCTCAAATATAGCTGTCAGCACGCGGTGGATGCCCGTACCCAGCTGGGTTCCGGCTTTTTTTGGATCCTTTAATTTACCTGTGTCCGGATCTGCATGCGTACGTGCGACAAAGCTGGCTGCTTCAATATATTTATCCTCACCAATTACCTGCCAGTTCAAATTACCCATCGGGCCAATATCACCAACGCGCGTTGGGTCACGTAATGCATCATATCTATCCAAGCTGCCAAGGGAGCGATAACCCTCCGGCATTACCTCGGCAAGGTCAACTTCGCGTCCGCCAAAAATACTGAAAATAAGTTTGCTGCGTGATAATGCCAAACGCTCGCGCCATTTTTCTACTGTTCCTAAATGGCTGATCATCCGATTGGCTTCACCCGAAAGAACCTGCAATTCCTGCGGGGTTGCCCCGCGCCTGCGTGCATCTGCTACACCATACTTGGCGCGCATGAAATCAACACTAGGACTCTTTAAATCCACCACTTTAATACCAGGGTTGTCATGGTTTTCAGCCATTAACACATAGCTGACAAGCGTCACATCTGCCTGTGTGTTGGTTTCCAGATAATCAACATCATCAATCAGATTGGTAGCGCGTACTGTAAAATTGGGGTCCACCGGTATGCCGGTTTTAATCAGATATAAAACCATATCCATAAAGCGGGTACTGTCGATACTTCCACCCTTTTTCAAATCCATCGCTACCGCGCCAACAACCTCGAACGATTTGAGCGGGATAACATCGCTTTCACTGACAGCAAATTTTTTTCGAAATACCGCCATGGATTCAGCGGCAAGGTCACGCAGAATTTGTTCCTTATCATCTTGTGTCGTCATCAAGAATTGACGGAACGAGCTTTTGCCCGGCACATCCTGCATCAATTGTTCAAGATACGAAGTGGTCACAAAACGCCTCTAACTATGCATAAAATATACCTTTTAAAAATACCACGTCCGCCCGAAACTATTGTGATAATTCACCGCGTTAACCACATCTTGAAAATAATGCCAGCCTTCCAACATGTTAAAATGGGTGATGATTGAAACGCGCCCATATAAGCCGCTTATTCTGTTCATTGATTTACAGAACCTTTATTGCGCCCCGCCCAGCGCGGAAGAAGCCGCACTGATGAAAAGCGGGAACGCCTATGTGCCAACGGCGCAAGATATTAAGGGCGTGGATGACATGGTCGATGGCTGTAATACCCTTGCTGATTTAATGCGCGGCAAGGTCAAAATCGGCTGGGCAGCGATGGTTTTGGATTTTGAGAACCGTC
Source organism: Alphaproteobacteria bacterium (assembly GCA_021732145.1). Lineage (GTDB taxonomy): Bacteria > Pseudomonadota > Alphaproteobacteria > UBA9219 > RGZA01 > RGZA01. The sequence continues at coordinate 25,682 of JAKFVN010000012.1, read as the reverse complement.
TTAAGATTGGCGATAATCTTGAAGAATTCCGCAAGCTACTGGTTAGACCGGGCAACACCCTGTTTGATTTTTATAAAGCACAGCCCAAAGACGGCGATTTGTTTGTCGCAAAATCGGAGAATTCCGCGCTTTCCAATCCAACCTTTATGCAGCTATTGGAAAAGGAAGGCTATACGCATATCTATATTGCCGGTTGCCAGAAAACCGAATGCGCGCTGAGTACCGCCCTAAAACAATCCATTGAACAAGTATTTCAAAAAACCGCACGCGGTATTGAAATGGTGATGATTTCCGATTTATCGATGGATACGCATTCTTCCAAAAACATGTTCCGCCCATTGCCGGATGCAGCCGCAACACAAACGCGCGTTGAACAATGCGGCATCCGCACGGTGACAACCCCGCAGCTCATGGCAGAAGTTAACGCAAACCTTGGCAGACCCGTTGCCATTCCCAAAACTGCGCCAGATCAGGATTACAAAACCTAGATTTGTTTTGCCTCCAGAAGGATTCTTGGCTATAGCTAATCGTGCTAACACCGCCAAGGAAACCGCTGCTTTATGACCCAGCTTACACCATCCGCAGAGCAAGACGCAGTACAAGATAATGCGCCTGCCCTTTATCTTGATGGCGTGAAGTTTGAACTCACCAACACGGCGCAAGCTTCCAATTATTCCGTCAATCTGGTTACTGAATATAGTGTACCGGTCATCACCGTTTATTATCAGGCAAACACACTGCGCAAACCGGTTGAGGTTGCGCATGTTTATGTGCAACCCGAACAGGGCTTTGATGAAAACCCGCGGATGCGCGCATGGATGAATGATTTTAATAACGCGCTCACTGCCAGCATCGCTTATGCGCTGCACGGCGGATTATCGGGCGATGAAGAAATGCCGATATTCAGTGCCGGTGATACAGCGGAGATGGCAAAAGCAATTCCGCTTGATACCAAACTGCCTTCAGCGATGAGCTTCTTTCATGCCGTTCCATTTACGGATGACAGCGACCCATCGGAAGAACCAACCATCTATGCGTTCTCGCAAATTTTCCAGCTTGCCGCAGACCCTGATGTGCCGGTTCCAAATGAACTAAAGGGTTATGATGCAGGCTTTGTGCAGGCAGCGGTGTGCGCTGTCACCGATATACCGGATTTGCGCGACCGCCCTGCCTATATCCCGCCAGCGCAATCGCTGAAAGCGCTGTTGGACATAGCCGATAGGGGATTATATTTTTCAAGCATGGATGCAGTGTCGGCGTTTAACCCGCCGCATACCGATACGCTGGGCAATTGGGCCATGAGCGAACATTCACGCCCGCGCGCCAGCATTCTCGGCTTTCCAAAGCGCGAGCATGTGAAAGAAGCAAAACGCAAAGCTGGAATTAAGGAAAAGCCTACAGCTTCTCAACTTGGGTGAATTCCAAATCCACCGGTGTTGCACGGCCGAAGATGGATACCGACACCTTGAGGCGCGCTTTTTCATCATCCACTTCTTCAACCGTACCGTTGAATGAAGCAAACGGGCCATCCGCCACGCGAACCTGTTCACCCACTTCGAAGATGATGGAGTTCTTGGGATGCTGGATGCCTTCCTGCATTTGGGAAATCAGGCGCATGGCTTCCGCTTCGCTCATTGGCACTGGCTTTGCGCCGCCGCCAAGGAAACCGGTTACCTTTGGCGTGTTCTTCACCAAGTGCCAGCTTTGGTCGGTCAGCGCCATCTTCACCAATACGTAACCCGGGAAGAATTTGCGTTCCATATTCACCTTGCGGCCACGCGCCACTTCAACCACTTCTTCGGTGGGCACCAGAATATCGGCAAACATATCGGCCAGGCCAAGGCTTTCAGCCTTTTCGCGGATAGCGGCTGCTACCTTCTTTTCAAAACCGGAATACACATGCACCACATACCAGCGATGGGTTGCAATCGCGCGCGGCGCGCGCGGTGCGGCATCCGTCTTTGCTTCTTTTGGTTTCTTGGTTTTTGTCTCAGCCATGATACTGCTCCGATAAAGGCTTTAAAATCTCAGGTTAATAAGGGCGCGTGAAAGGTATGAAAGCACACCGTCCACCACCAAAAAGAAAATCGACATCACGCCCGATAGCACCACCACCATCACCGAGGTCATCACGGTTTCCTTGCGGGTAGGCCAGGTCACTTTATTGGCTTCTTTTTTTACTTCGGAAAAGAAGGTTGTAATCTTGTTTATCATCGTCGTTCTCTCAAAAATTCACACTCTCGGCAACCGCCATACACCCACTTAAGGACTGCGACCGCAGTCCCGTCTGCTTATGCAGACGAAGCCCAGCGGCAACTGAGCGACAAAAGTGGCAGGAGTTGGGGGGCTCGAACCCACAGCCTTCGGTTTTGGAGACCGACGCTCTACCAGTTGAGCTAAACTCCTCCATAGACTTTATTAAAGCCGCTAGGCTGTCTGGGATTTTCGGGATTTTTCGAGAATCGGAGCGGAGCGTACATTTAAGTACGTGAGCACCGGAAGCGCAGAAAAACGCGAAAAGCACACAGCATAGTTAGGCTTTAACTCGGGCCTAAAATAACGGCCCGCAAACCTTTATAGGTTGCGAGCCGTTGGATGGTTTTATAGATGAAACCGCCCCTGAAAGCAAAGTCTAAAAAAGACTTTTATAAATGAATAGGTTAGATTACCCCCTATGAAAGCTAAAAAAACGCAAAAGCACGAGATTTCGCTGTCAGGTCAGGCAGGACGGCTGGACAAGGTCGCAAGCGCCCTCTTGCCGGATGTCTCCCGCGCGCGCCTGCAAAAACTGATTTCGGAAGGCGCGTTGACCGTAAACGGCAAACCCGTGACCGATGTTGCGCATAAATTGCGCGGCGCGGAAATTATTGCGCTGGAAATTCCCGAAAGCCAGGATGCCAAACCCCGCGCGCAAAAAATTAAGCTGGATATTGTTTATGAAGATAAAGACGTGCTGGTGATCAACAAACCAGCAGGCATGGTGGTGCATCCTGCGGCTGGTAATTTGGATGGCACACTTGTCAATGCACTGCTGGCGCATTGCGGCAAAAGCCTGTCGGGCATTGGCGGCGTAAAGCGCCCTGGCATCGTGCACCGTTTGGATAAAGATACCAGCGGGTTGATGGTGATCGCCAAGCACGATAAAGCGCACCAAGGATTATCCGACCAGTTCAGTGGCGAAAACGGCAAGACGCTATCGCGCGTCTATCAGGCCTTTATCTGGGGCGCACCAAGCACGAAGCGCGGCACCATTACGGGCGATATCGGCCGCAGCGAAATCAACCGCAAGAAAATGGCGCTAGTCAGACACGGCAAGCACGCCATCACGCATTTTGAAGTATTGGAAACCTATGCGCCCGCGCCAGATGAAGCAGGATTTGGCAGCGTGGTGCGCCAGAAAAAATCCACGCGCAAGGAAAACAAGGCACCCTTTGCCGCGCTGATTAAATGCGAATTGGAAACGGGCCGCACGCACCAAATCCGTGTGCATCTTGCGCATATTGGCAACAGCATTTTGGGCGATGCGCTGTATGGAAATGCCAAGGGTTCCAAGCAACGCGGCCTTAGCACTCTTGCCAAAATCTATGATGATGAAAAAAAACTAAGCATTCTCAGTGATTTTCCGCGTCAGGCTTTGCATGCTAAGGCGCTTTCATTTCTTCACCCCATCACCGGCAAGAAAATGTCTTTTGAAACCGAACTGCCGGATGACATGGAAGAATTGCACGCCTTACTTGGCAAAGTCGCTAAAATCTGAACTAATCGCGTTGGTAAATAACCGTTTTACAATTTGGTAAAGCCGCGCTCATTAGTGCTTTGCAAAGCATCGCGCCGCTAATCTCGACACGCCGCCCGAACCAACCGCGCAGACCAGAAAGCAGCCGGATGCTAAAAAAGCCCACTGATGCAACAAAAGCAATGGCAACTAGGCAGTCTGGTTCATCAACCAGTATTTGGCGGGCGCAATCGCATCGCGCGGTGATTTACCACTGGCCATTCCAAGCACACCCAGCACATAGAGTTTATGCGGTGGCAAATCGCGGTATACCTGCGCACCCAAACGCATCAAATTCCATGTGGATTCATATGGTTTTTTGACCAGCGCTGCGGGCAATGGCGAAAACGCGATTAATGAATTGGGGAACAGCCTGATGAATTCCGCAATGCCGCCATGCGCATCGCTGGCATTCGCCGTACCACTATGATAATTGCGGATGATAAGCAAAAGATCGTTCTGTTTTGCCAGCGCATGAAAGGGTAGCAGGCTCATGCCCGGATAAACGCTCAGGAAAAAGACGCGTTTTGCTGCATCCACCATCGAACTTTCACTTGGCACGGTATAATCGGTTTCAATCTGCTTGGGCTGTTCGGGTGCCCATTCAATGCCAATGCCTTCCTTATATACGCCCACGGCCGCATCATAAAAGGAATGGAAACTACCGGCATCGGCTGACATTTGCTGCACATTGGTGGCGTGGTGCAATGTTACATCGCGCCCCGTACCGCGGAATGGAATATAAACCCCGCGATGCGGTTCGGGCTGCGTGAGCAGTGCCATCGCCGCCGTGATATTTGCGGTTGCATCCGTCCGCGCATCTTCCAGGGGATAAAACGCGGCCGCCAAGGCAATGCTGACATCACGCTTGCCGAACAACAATTGCAGCAACGTGGCGGTAAAAGGCAGTGTATCGGTGCCGTGGGTAATCAGGAAACGCTTGCAGCCTTTTTTAATCTGCGCATCCACTTCGCTGGCAACGGCATGCCATTCGGGCATATCGAAATCGCCGGAATCTTTTGCCAGCAACTGGTGGAAATGGAAATCGAAAATGCGGTTCTTGGTCAGGCTTTCCATGCGCGATTGCAGCAATTGGTTGCCTGCCATATCGGCGCGCGTTGCGTTATCGGTCAACACGGAACCAATGGTGCCGCCGGTCAGGATAATGGCAATAGAGGGTCTGGCAGTATTAGGCATGAGGTAAATCCGATTAGGAACGAATTTTTCAGCTTAAACCTCCCGCTTCCAGCTCGGCAATAAAAAAGGGCGGTATTGCTACCGCCCTTTTAAAATACTTGGGAAAGTCTTTCTAGCCGTTTACGGCTTCCTTGGTTTCATCAGCAACCGCGTTTGATTTATTTGCTGCTTCAACTTCCTTGGCACGGTCACGGCCAGCTGCAATCGCCTTCAGGCGGTTAACAACGGCGCCGGTACCTGCTGGAACAAGACGGCCCACGATGACGTTTTCTTTGAGGCCTTCAAGCTTATCGGTGCGACCCGATACAGCAGCTTCGGTAAGAACGCGCGTGGTTTCTTGGAACGATGCAGCTGAAATGAAGCTGCGTGTTTGCAAGCTGGCCTTGGTAATACCCTGTAGAACAGGGCGGCCCTTGGCAACGCGCAGATTTTCCAGAACAACTTTATCGTTTTCATGTTCGAAATCGAGACGGTCAACCTGTTCGCCGTTGAGGAAGGTTGTGTCACCGGCATCGGTGATTTCAATCTTCTGCAACATCTGACGCGCAATCACTTCAATGTGCTTGTCGTTGATTTTCACGCCTTGCAAACGGTACACATCCTGAATTTCATTGATGAGGTATTCAGCGAGTGCTTCAACGCCCATAATGTTCAAAATGTCGTGCGGTACTGGGTTTCCGTCAATCAGCAAGTCACCGCGTTGAACACGGTCGCCTTCCTGAATGGACAAATGCTTGCCCTTTGGAATCATGTATTCGCGTGGTTGTTCGCTGCCATCTTCCGGAACAATTACCAGACGACGCTTCGTCTTATAATCCTTACCGAATTCTACGCGGCCATCAATTTCTGCGATAACGGCAAAGTCTTTTGGCTTACGTGCTTCAAACAATTCAGCAACGCGCGGCAGACCGCCGGTGATGTCACGGGTCTTGGTGCTTTCGCGTGGAATACGTGCAAGCACGTCACCCGCCTTCACAGCCGTACCGTTTTCAATCGACAGAATAGCATCGACAGGCATGAAGTAACGAGCTTCCATACCGTTGGACAATGTAATTACCTTGCCCTTGGTATCGTGCAACACGATACGCGGACGAAGATCATTGCCCTTGGGCTGTTGACGCCAATCGATAACCTTCTTGCTGGAAATACCGGTTGCTTCATCGACCACTTCACGTACCGACACGCCTTCCACAAGGTCAGCATAATGCGCCACACCTTCCTTTTCAGTGATAATCGGCAGGGTATATGGATCCCATTCCGCAATGCGTTGACCCTTCTTCACAGAAGCGTTGTCATCCGCCAGCAACTTAGCGCCATATGGCACTTTGTGGCGGGCGCGTTCACGGCCCTGTTCATCGGCAATCGCGATTTCCATGTTGCGAACCATAACGACTGGTTGGCCTTCGGAATTTTGCACAAGCCCCTTATTCTTGATCTTGAGCTTACCATCAAGGCTTGCATCAATCGTGCTTTGTTCCGCAGCACCCTGCGCCGCACCACCAATGTGGAAGGTACGCATGGTGAGCTGTGTACCAGGTTCACCGATGGACTGCGCAGCGATAACGCCCACAGCTTCACCAATGTTCACTGGTGTACCACGTGCCAAATCGCGGCCATAGCATTTGCAGCATACAGCGCCTGATTTGTTTTCGCAGGTGAGTACCGAGCGGATAGCAACGCTATCAATACCGGCCTTATCAATCGCTTCAACATCGGGTTCGGTGATGATGGCGCCTGCTGGAACAAGTGTCTTGTTGCCAACCGTATCCTTCACATCGACCAATGCGGTGCGACCCAGAATACGTTCACCCAAAGGCGCAACCACTTCACCGCCGTCGATAACTGCTTTCACAGTCAGGCCGCGCTTGGTGCCGCAATCTTCTTCCACGATGATGGCGTCTTGTGCCACGTCAACAAGGCGGCGCGTCAGGTAACCTGAGTTCGCTGTCTTGAGCGCAGTATCGGCCAGACCCTTACGGGCACCGTGGGTTGAGTTGAAGTATTCAAGAACGGTCAGACCTTCCTTGAAGTTTGAAATAATCGGCGTTTCAATAATTTCGCCTGATGGTTTTGCCATCAACCCGCGCATACCGGCGAGCTGTTTGATTTGCGCAGCAGAACCACGCGCACCAGAATGGGCCATCATGTAAACGCTGTTATGCGGTTGACCGGGCTTCGGCGTTGAAATGGCTTTCATCATTTCATCAGCTACACGTTCCGTGCAGGATGACCATGTATCCACCACCTTGTTGTACTTTTCGCCGCGGGTAATAAGACCGTCCTGGTATTGCTGTTCAAATTCCTTGACTTGGTCTTGTGCCTTGCGGATGAGCGTGTTCTTGGCTTCAGGAATAATCAAATCATCCTTACCGAATGAGAAGCCTGCGCGGCATGCCCATTTGTAACCAAGTGCCATCATGCGGTCAGCAAAGATAACCGTTTCCTTCTGGCCACAGTGACGGTAAACGCTATCGATAACGTTTGATACGTCCTTCTTGGTCAGCAAGCGGTTGATGATGCTGAACGGAAGGTTCTTATGACGTGGGAACACTTCCGAGAACAACATGCGGCCCGGCGTTGTTGACACCGTCATGGTCACTGGCTTGCCAGTTTCATCTACCGTGTGGTAACGCGCCTTGATCTTGGCATGGATGTGCAATGCTTTTGCATCCATCGCTGCTTCAATCTCGCCGATGGTGCCGAATACGGAACCCTCACCCACCATGCCTTCGCGTTCCAGCGTGATGTAGTACAAGCCAAGCACAATATCCTGCGATGGCACGATAATCGGCTTACCGTTGGATGGTGAAAGAATGTTGTTGGTGGACATCATCAATACGCGGGCTTCAAGCTGCGCTTCCAAAGAAAGCGGAACGTGAACCGCCATTTGATCGCCGTCAAAGTCGGCGTTAAACGCGGTACAAACCAGCGGGTGAAGCTGAATGGCCTTGCCTTCAATCAATACCGGTTCGAATGCCTGAATACCAAGTCTGTGGAGCGTTGGCGCGCGGTTAAGCAGCACGGGATGCTCGCGGATAACTTCTTCCAGAATATCCCAAACTTCAGGGCGTTCCTTTTCAACAAGGCGTTTAGCTGCCTTGATGGTGGAAGCCATGCCGTAGATTTCCAGTTTGGCGTAAATGAATGGCTTGAAGAGTTCCAGCGCCATCTTCTTTGGAAGACCGCATTGGTGAAGCTTCAATTCTGGGCCAACCACGATAACCGAACGACCGGAATAGTCGACGCGTTTCCCTAGCAAGTTTTGACGGAAGCGACCTTGCTTACCCTTCAACATGTCGGCGAGTGATTTCAGCGGGCGCTTATTTGCGCCGGTAATCACGCGGCCACGACGGCCATTGTCGAACAATGCATCAACCGATTCTTGCAACATACGCTTTTCGTTGCGGATGATGATGTCTGGTGCGCGAAGCTCAATCAGGCGCTTCAAACGGTTATTACGGTTAATCACGCGGCGGTACAGATCGTTCAAATCCGATGTCGCGAAACGGCCACCATCCAATGGAACCAATGGGCGAAGTTCAGGTGGAATCACCGGAACAACTTCCAAAATCATCCATTCAGGACGTGCGCCTGATTCCAGGAAGCTTTCAATCAGCTTCAAACGCTTCACCAGCTTCTTGCGCTTAATGTCGCTGCCGGTTTCGCGCATATCATCACGAACCTTCACGCGTTCTGCGTTGAGGTCGAGATTGATGAGCATTTTCTTGATGGCTTCCGCGCCAATGCTGGCTTCGAATGCATCTTCGCCGTATTCATCCTGGGCGTTGATGTATTCTTCTTCGGTAACAAGCTGACGGTACTTAAATGGTGTCAAACCGGGTTCGGTTACCATGTACGATTCAAAGTACAGAACCTTTTCCAGATCTTTCAATGTCATGTCGAGGAGCAAGCCGCAGCGTGAAGGCAGCGACTTCATGAACCAAATATGTGCAACAGGAGCCGCCAATTCAATGTGGCCCATGCGGTCACGGCGAACCTTTTGCAGCGTTACTTCAACGCCGCACTTTTCGCACACGATGCCGCGATACTTCATGCGCTTATACTTACCGCACAAGCATTCGTAATCTTTAATAGGTCCAAAGATGCGGGCGCAGAACAGACCATCGCGTTCTGGCTTGAACGTACGGTAATTGATGGTTTCCGGCTTCTTGATTTCACCGAATGACCAGCTGCGAATACGCTCTGGCGAAGCAAGGCTAATTCGAATGTGGTCGAATTGCTGGGCCTGCGTCTGCTGATTGAAAAGGGCCATAATATCGTTCATGTCGTTTTCCTTTTAAGAACCGTCAAAATTTTCTTCAAAAACCGCCGGAGCTTTCGCTCCGGCAATTTTGTTATTCCTTACCAATCAATAAAGCTGGCTTACCTGGTGTATCGTCATTGGCAGCCGCGGCACCTTCAAGGGCCTCGCCTTCTGCGCCCAAATCCTTGCGAGTGAGCTCGACGTTGAGACCAAGCGAACGCATTTCCTTGACCAAGACGTTGAAGGATTCTGGGATACCAGCTTCAAAGTTGTCTTCGCCGCGGATGATGCTTTCATAAACCTTGGTACGACCGGAAACGTCATCCGACTTAACGGTGAGGATTTCCTGCAAGGTGTATGCAGCGCCATAAGCTTCAAGTGCCCACACTTCCATTTCACCAAAGCGCTGACCACCAAAGTGCGCTTTACCGCCCAAGGGTTGCTGCGTAACAAGGGAGTATGGACCAATGGAGCGGGCGTGGATTTTGTCGTCCACCAAATGGTGCAGTTTAAGAATGTAGATGAAGCCCACGGTAACCTTGCGGTCGAACGGTTCGCCGGTACGGCCATCGGTCAGCGTGACTTGGCCGGAGCTATCCAAACCAGCTTGCTTCAATGCGCCAACGATGTCGTCTTCGCGCGCACCGTCAAATACCGGCGTTGCGAATGGAACACCCTTACGCAGGTTGTTCGCAAGGGTCATCAACTGGTCATCATCCATGCGCTTGATGTCACGGTTATAAATATCTTCGCCGTAAACTTCGCGAAGGCGTTCACGAACCGACTTCAAATCGCCGCGCTTGTAATAATAAGCATCGAGCATTTCGCCGATTTGCTTGCCAATACCAGCAGATGCCCAACCCAAATGGGTTTCAAGAATCTGGCCCACGTTCATGCGTGAAGGCACGCCGAGCGGGTTCAGCACAACGTCAACCGGTGTACCGTCTTCAAGGCATGGCATATCTTCCATTGGATTAATCTTGGAAATAACCCCCTTGTTACCGTGGCGGCCGGCCATCTTATCGCCGGGTTGCAGCTTGCGCTTCACGGCAATAAATACCTTCACCATCTTCATCACGCCGGGGGACAATTCATCGCCGCGTTGCAGCTTCGAAACCTTGTCTTCAAAGCGCTTCTTCAATGCATCAATCGCTGCATCAAAGCTCTTTGAAACGGCTTCAATCTGTTCCATCACGCCATCATCCTTAAGCGCAATTTGGCGCCATTGACCATGAGTGTAATCTGCGAGCAATGCCTCGGTTACTTCCTTACCTGCCGGGAAGTTCTTGGGGCCTGATACAGCCTTTTGGCCGATGAGCAAATTCTTCAGCTGGTCAAAGAAACCACGTTCCAGAATGGCGCGTTCATCGTCACGGTCTTTTGCAAGACGGGTGATTTCTTCGCGTTCAATCGCAACCGCGCGTTGATCCTTATCAACGCCGCGACGATTAAACACGCGCACTTCCACGATTGTTCCAGATACACCTGGTGGAACCTTCAAAGAGCTATCGCGAACGTCAGCTGACTTTTCACCGAAAATGGCGCGCAGCAATTTTTCTTCCGGCGTCATAGGTGATTCACCTTTCGGTGTGACTTTACCTACCAAAATGTCACCTGGGTTCACTTCTGCGCCGATGTAAACAATACCTGCTTCATCGAGGTTCTTAAGTGCTTCTTCGCCCACGTTTGGAATATCTCTCGTGATTTCTTCCTGACCGAGCTTGGTATCACGTGCCATCACTTCGAATTCTTCGATGTGAATAGATGTGAATACGTCATCGCGCACAATACGTTCGGAAATCAGAATACTATCTTCGAAGTTGTAACCATTCCATGGCATGAACGCGACGAGCACGTTACGGCCAAGCGCCAATTCACCAAGCTGGGTGGATGGGCCGTCAGCGATGATATCGCCCGCCTTCACCACATCGCCTACGCGCACCAATGGGCGCTGCGTAATGCAGGTGTTTTGGTTGGAACGTTGGAACTTGAGAAGATTGTAAATATCAACGCCAAGGCCGCTATTCTTGGTGGCCTTTTCATCGTTCACACGAACAACCACGCGGGTTGCGTCAACCTGGTCAACGATACCTGCGCGTTTTGCAACAACGGTCACGCCGCTATCGCGTGCAACCGTGCCTTCCATACCTGTACCAACGAGCGGAGCATCCGATTGCAACAACGGCACAGCCTGACGTTGCATGTTGGAGCCCATGAGCGCGCGGTTCGCGTCATCGTTTTCAAGGAATGGAATAAGCGCCGCAGCAACGGAAACGAGCTGCTTAGGGCTTACGTCGATGTATTCGATTTGGTCTGGTGGGAGCATCATGTACTCACCGCCCTTACGGCAGGAGACGAGTTCCGCTGTTAGCTTACCCGACGCGTCGAGCGCAGCGTTGGCTTGCGCCACCACATGCTGACCTTCTTCCATCGCGCTCATATACACAACTTCGTCCATCACCTTGCTCTTTGAAACGCGGCGATATGGCGTTTCGATAAAGCCGTATGGATTGACCTGTGCGTAGGTTGCGAGCGAGTTGATCAGACCGATATTCGGGCCTTCCGGTGTTTCAATCGGGCAGATACGGCCATAATGGGTTGGATGAACGTCGCGTACTTCAAAGCCTGCGCGTTCACGTGTCAAACCACCGGGGCCCAACGCTGATAAACGGCGCTTATGGGTAATTTCGGAAAGTGGATTGGTTTGATCCATAAATTGTGAAAGCTGGGATGAACCAAAGAATTCACGAACCGCAGCAGCCGCAGGCTTTGCGTTCACAAGGTCAGATGGCATCACGGTGTCGATTTCAACCGAACCCATGCGTTCCTTGATGGCGCGTTCCATGCGCAGCAAGCCAACGCGGTATTGGTTTTCCATGAGTTCACCCACCGAGCGAACACGGCGGTTACCCAAGTGATCGATATCATCCACTTCGCCGCGACCATCTTTCAGGTCGTGCAAAATCTTGATGATGGAAATGATGTCAGCCTTGCGCAGTACACGTACCGTGTCTGCAGCTTGAACATTCAAGCGGCCATTGATTTTTACGCGGCCCACTGGTGACAAGTCATAGCGTTCCAGATCAAAGAACAATCCGCGGAACAATGCTTCAGCGGATTCCAGGGTTGGTGGTTCACCCGGACGCATCACGCGGTAGATGTCGATCAGCGCTTCTTCACGGGTGGAGTTGCGGTCAACCATCATCGTTGAACGAAGGTATGGGCCAACGTTTACGTGGTCAATCGCCAGAACAGGAATTTCCTTCGTGTTCAGTTCAGCAAAGTTGTCGAGCATGTCCTTGGTGATTTCATCACCCGCTTCATGCAGCACGAGGCCGGTCTTGGCATCAATTACGTCTTGAGCAAGGTATTGGCCCATCAATTGCTCGGACTGGATGAGAATTTCACGCAGACCTTCTTCTTCCAGTTGCTTTGCCTTGCGCGCGGTAATCTTCGCGCCGGCTTCCATCACCACTTCACCGCCCTTGGCGTTGATAAGGTCATGGGTCAGCTTCACGCCGCGCCAGTTTTCTGCGATGTAGCGGGTCTTCCAACCGGTCTTGGTGCGGTCATAGGTCTTGGTTTCGTAGATGGAGGAAAGAATCTCTTCCTTGCTCATGCCAATGGCTTCACCAGGAGCTAATGGCTTTTCCTGTGCATCGCGTTTCGCGCGCATCTTTTCAGTTGCTTCGTCGTCCAACGCATACATCAACGTGGTTACTGGCAGTTTGCGGCGACGGTCGATACGAACATACAAAATATCCTTCGCATCGAATTCGAAGTCGAGCCATGAACCGCGGTAAGGAATGACGCGCGCAGCAAACAGGAATTTGCCGGATGCGTGGGTCTTGCCATTGTCATGGTCAAAGAATACGCCCGGTGAACGGTGCATCTGGGATACGATAACGCGTTCGGTTCCGTTGATAACAAACGTACCGTTATTGGTCATCAATGGCATATCGCCCATGTAAACATCTTGTTCCTTGATGTCGCGGATGGAGCGCAGGCCCGTGGTTTCATCCACGTCAAACACCGACAAACGAAGGGTTACGCGCAATGGCGCGGCAAAGGTCATGCCGCGTTGCTGGCATTCTTCAACGTCGTATTTTGGTTCTTCCAATTCGTAGGAAACGAAATCAAGAACAGCGCGCTCTGCAAAATCTTTAATCGGGAAAACGGATTTGAAAACTTCTTGAAGACCGGTAACGGTGCGGCCAGTTGCAGGTGTGCCCATCTGCAAGAATGCTTCATAGGATTGGCGTTGCACTTCGATGAGATTTGGCATCGACACCACTTCACTGATGCGACCAAAACTCTTGCGGATGCGCTGGCGTCCGGTGAAGCTGTTTGTATCTGGGAGAATTTCTTTTGTTTTTAGAATCGTGGCCATGTCATTCCCTTAAGGGTCAAAAGTGTTTGCGCGGCGCAATTGCAAAAGAGACAAAAAGCGAAAACAACCCCAGAGCAAAAAAAGCTGGGCACGCGGCCTATCACCTTTGATCAGTGATGCGTGTTATCGGGTATCTTTATTGTCAGCAAGTGTGCACGAGGCGTGAATCACCATATTTTAGTGGGTCATGCAAGCAGAATTTACAGTTTTTTAATGCCACCGCCACATAAGCCGCAAAGGCAGGGCTTCAAGTCTTATTAACTTCCGGGCACGGGCGCTGGCTCTTCGCCTGCCATGCACTTTTTAATTAAGTCGGCAACGGCGCAGGCTGGCCTGCCGGGTATGGGCGCGCGGCCTTTTGTATCGGTTAAACTGCCATCTTCGTGAATAACGCAGCCATCAAATTTTCCGGTATGCGGGGCGGGCGCAGGTACAATAACGCCAACTTTTGTGCCATTTCCCATCAAATCAACCGTGGTATTCAATTGCTCGCCTGCTTTTTTGGCGCATTCTCTCAATTTCATAACACGCATCAGTTGTTCAATAACGGGGCTTCTTTCTTGCGCTTGCACTGGCATGGCTAATCCTGCACCTAACCCTGCTAATGCAGCATATGCCATAATCGGACGCGTCATAAATCACCTTGAAAATATAGAAGTGAGCGTAGTTTTAAGCGCTATCGCCTGAAAATAAAAATATTTTCTTAATCGTTATGATTTGGGTCGTTATGATTGCAGTTTTTGCTTTAAACAGGCGGCAATGCGCTTGCCAATGCTGCATGATGGGCGTCCCGCTGCGCCTTCCGTCATATTTCCTTCGAAATCGAAGCGGCAAGGCTCAAATAAATCGGTCTTTGGGTTAGTGGTTAGCACGTTATACCCCCGCGAACCCCCAATATAATGGTACTTTTGTGCAATTCCTGCCTTTAATTCATCCGCGCAAACCCGCGCCAAAGCAGATGGGTTCTTGGTTGGTTGCGATTGCTGGCCATGTGCAGGCGGAATGGGCATGGTAATCACCAGCCCGCCTACAAGGGCAAGATCTGCAAAAAACTGCGCTGCTCTAAATCTTAAAAAATTCATGCCACATTCTTTAACACTCATATCATTGAATGATAAGCATCATTTTAACATCGTTTGACGGGCGAATAGAATTAATTGTTTAACCGCGAAAACCCCTTGCGTTGCATGGTTTGGCTGTCTATAACCGCCGCTTGCAATACTAAGGAATAAGCTATGAAAGAAAAAATTCACCCCGATTATCACACCATCAAGGTCATTATGACCGATGGCAGCGAGTTTGAAACACGCACCACCTGGGGTAAGGCTGGCGATACCATGCGCCTCGACATCGACCCGAAGACCCACCCGGCTTGGACTGGTATTTCCAAGTTGATTGGCCGCGGCGGTCAGCTCGATAAGTTCAAAAACCGTTTTGCTGGCATCGTGGATGTTAAGGGCCACAAGGAAGGCGAAAAGGTAACTGGCAGCGCGAACAAGGCTGAAAAGAAAGCCAGCGACAAGCCAGACGCAAAGAAGAAAAAGTAATTATGAAAGCAGGGCCGGTTGCGGGAACCGCAGAGGCATCGCTCTAATAAGTATAGAATTAAAAAAACCCGCTTCAGTGATGAAGCGGGTTTTTTAATGTCTTATCCAAACCAGATTATGCAGGATTTGGCATCGCGCGGATTGCGGTAACAACCGCAGAACCCATGCGGCTTCTGTAAGCTTTAATTTCTTCTGCATCAGATACCAAGCGCGGCAATTCGCCCTTGAAGGTTTCAACCACTTTTCCAAACACAGCATCCAAATCGCCGGCATTGGTTGGGTTGATAAGCGAAGCGGGTTTAGCGCCAGGTGATGCCTGCAAGCGCGTAGCAATAATGCCAACTGCGGCATATACCGCCTGCCCTTCGCGGATTGCTTCAGGGATACGTGCCTTCACCTTTGCAATTTCAGCAGGATCGGTTGGCATTGCCACTTTCAATTCAGGACGCGATGCAACCACATCGCTGACGATGTTATAAAGGTAATCAACATCTTCCGGATTGTGCGGGTCAAGCTGTGCTTCTTTATTTGCAAATGCGTTGCGCGTGATTTCCAGCGCAGACAAAACAGCTTGTCCCAAAATACCTGTGATGCAATCTGAAACGTGGGTTGCGCATGTACCGCAATCGGTCAAGCCCAGCGTGCCGTCTGGTGAAGGCATTCCGGATGCACCATTATTGATATTCAATTGTACCATTATACTCTCCTTAAAAAATGAAGTTAAAAATACTGCGCCGCTATTTGGCGGTTTGATTAAGTTGCTGCAAAATCAGGGCAACCTGTTCCTGCATGCCAGTTAATTGCGTCTGCTTACGCTCGCAGTTATCGCAATCACCCGAACATTCTTTGCTTTTTTCCATGACCTGCGTCACCCGATTTGTTTCACACATATTATGCTGCCTTTCCTGGCGCTGGCGCTGATACGGTTGCTGCGCGGCGCGGCCCATATTTTGCCTGCGCATCTTTGGTTGCATTTGCTGTTACGGCAGGATCTGCGTCAGCGCGGGCACATTTTCTACAACCACCACAATTACCGCTCGTGCATGGGTTTGCGTTGTCTGGAAATGTTTTCTTCGCTTCATCAACATTCTTGTCGCTTGGAATTAAATTGGTTTTTACCGTTCCAGTAATACCACAGGTACCGCATCCTATACCCTTTCGGCCACAACCACCGCATGGGCCTTCATCAACCTTGACCTCTTTCTTTTCTTTTATCTCCTGTTCACCGCCCTTTGCTTCGGTGCGCTCAGTTGGGCGTTCAGGCAATTTGTTTTCAACGCCTTTGTTGTCAGCCTTCTTATCTTCCGCTGGCTGTGATTTATCGGTTTGACGCGCTTCGGCTGGCTGGCCTTTGGCAATGGTTGTATCGGCGCGGGCTTCACTGCCAGCAGGGACGGAGCGCACTTCAACGCCCTTCACACCTGCATCAGCCACAATCGGCTGACCTTTATTATCAATAACAACTTGCGCGACAACCGGCTGGCCCTGCTGCGGAGCAACAATGGGCGCTGCCCCGATAACTTGTGTACCACCAACTTGCGTACCGCTTACCTGTGTCCCACTTATCTGCGTAACAATAGGTTGCACTGTATTCGGTTGCACCGCGATTGGCTGCGCGCCTGTAACTTGCGCGCCTGTTTGTTGTGCCCCAATAGACTGCATATTTATTGGCTGCTCAACATGATTGGCCACACCTGTATTCGGGTTGATGTGCACAACCTGTTGTACAGGCTGTTGCTGTACTTGCTGCGGCTCGATTTGTTGTGGCTGCTGTTGCACAGGCTGAATAATTTGATCCTGCGGCTGGCTTTGTTGTGGCTGTGCCTGTTGTTGCGTCTGCTGTGGTTGAACCTGCTGCGCTTGCGGTTGAGATTGTTGTGGCTGCGCCTGCTGTTGAGCAATCGGCTGCGCTTGGTGCTGAACTTGCGCAGTTACAATTTGCGCTGGCGCGGGTTGCGCAACGCCCGCTACAGGCCGCGTAATACCCAGCGCATTGGCAAGCGACTGCTGCATGGTGTGCACAGGTGATGTCACCGTGCTTGCGCGGGCAATCGCCTGCTGCGCGGTTACATTTGGCGTAATCGATGTAACGGTTGCGCCCCTTACTTGCTGCGCTGCATCCGCGCGGGTTTGTTGAACGGCAACGGGCGTACCCTTCACTTGAGTTTGAGTTTGCGCATCAACCTTTGCGAGCGGCGCAATCGGTTGGCCCTTTGCATCAACGCGGAGTTCTGCGGTTTGGCCTTTCGCAACTGGCGCAGCCTTCGCATCAACCTTTGCGAGCGGCGCAATCGGTTGGCCCTTTGCATCAACGCGGAGTTCTGCGGTTTGGCCTTTCGCAACTGGCGCAGCCTTCGCATCAACCTTTGCGAGCGGCGCGGTCTTGGCAGTTGCTACGACCTTTGCATCATTACCTTTTACTGCCGCATCCGCGCCTTTTGCTGTCGGTACAGTTTTAGCATCAGCGCGCGTTTCAGCACGCATTGGTTGGGCTGCGCCTTTTGTTGCGTCTGCGGTTGGCGCTTTCATTTGTAAAATGGTTGCAGAAGCACGCGGCGCGGCTGGCACCATGTTGAATTTTGCCTGCAAGCGCTCAACCTGCTGCATCACCAAATTCTTCACTGCAATATGGCGCGGATCAACCGCTGGCAATGCGCGCAACGCTTGCGTAATAGCCGCAACCGCGGCAGTTTTCTGTTCCGCGGTTGGCATGTCGGCCTTGTTTTGCAGGCCTTTTTCAATTTGCTTGGAAAGCGTTTCAACTTGCTTGAATACCGCTGTAAGGCCTTGCACGAATTTCTGGCCAGCAGCAATCATGCCCTGCACCACTTGCGATGAACCGCTGCGGTCGGTCATTTCCAACTGCTTCATGACAACGTTTTGCAGGTATTGAATGCGCTTCAATTCCATCAGCAAACGTGCATCTTCTTTTTGTTCTTCGGTATAATAAATGTATTGGGCAGTAACATCGGTATCCGGAAACTTCAATTGCGCATCGGGCTTATCTTCCCCCTGCACCACTTCCAGCAAAACGCGCTGGTCTTTATTGCCGAATTTTTCTGCGCCATCGGCGATTTGATTGATTTGAACTTGGGTGAGTTCTTTAATCGCTTTGCCCAGCTTTGCCCTGGTTTCGGCAGCAACCGTTACAGGGCGACCATCCACCGTGAAGCGGTTTGCGCCCATGCTTTCAATGGCATCTTCAAGTTCTTGGAGAAATTCGAGTTCGGCACTTGTATCATTATATGAGGTATCAACTTCTGCCTCGGCCTTTGATAACACTGAATAATTACGCGGTCTCACTACAAAATCCTATCTGGCAATGGGGTGTTCATGCGATTAAGAGTCATTCTTAAGGTCATGTTCTAGTAAGAACGATTCTTAATAGCAACACCTAATCCATGCTTAAATTATAATTTTGCTAAGCTGTTGTTTCTATGTATTATTTTCATTAATTACACCTCTACCCCCGCAACCCCGATGAACAATCTTGAAAAAGCAGTCGTTATAGGTGGCCTTTCTCTCGTTATCGGGCTTAGCACGGCTGTGTTCTGGCCAAAACCGGAAGTCGTGGTGGTGGATTTACGCACCGTGCGTATCGGGCGCGTCGGCCAATCGGTCAGCTATGCGCCGTTTTATGTTGCCAAGCACAACAAGAAATTCGAAGAGGCCTTTGCCGAGTACGGATACAAGGTAGAGTATTCAACGTTTTCAACGCCCGAAGAAGTCAACATGGCCTTCTTGAATGACCAGATTGATGTGGTGTTTGAGAGCGACATCGTGCCGGTGATTTTGGCAAAGGCGCAAAAACTTCCCGTATTCATCGCGCAGGTAACATCAACCTATCAGGAACAATTGATGATACCCACCGACAGCACCATTAAAACGGTTGAGGAAATGCGCAACCGCAAGGTGATTGTGCAAACGAACAGCAGCAACCATTATAATCTGCGCAAGATGCTGGGCGTGGTCGGCGTTACGCCGAACGACTATGCCATTACTGAAATGCCCGTGCGCGAAGGCATCGCCGCAATGAAAGAAGGCAGCGTCGATGGCTGGGCGGTCAATTCACCCTATGCGGAGCTGGGCGAATTAAACCGCTACATGCGCGCATTGCCAAAAAGCGAGGCAAAAGCCTACAGCATTCTGGTGGTGCGCGATGCGTTCAAGGCGCAGAAAGCCAAAGCCTTTGTCGATTTAATCAATGTGGTCGATGAAGCAAAGGCATGGATACCGTTTAACGAAATTACCGCCATCACCATCACCGCCAATGAAATGAGCATGCCGATAGAAGTTATCCGCAAGGCATTCTGGCGGCACAACTGGGGCGCAAAGCTTGATGAATCAGCGGTCAATATCATGCAGCCTTTTGCCGATTTCCTTCGCGAGCAGAAAGCCATAGATGATGCGGTCGATATCCGCGGCACACTGATTAAAACAACCTTGGAATAAGCAACCTTGGAATAAATAGCAAAAAGCCTGGCCCAAAGCGGGCCAGGCTTTTCCTGTAACTTATGAAAACCTGAAAGCGTTAGTTTGCAACCTGCAAGGCGGTCACGCCCATCTTTGAAAGATGCGCCGGGTCGATGCCATGCGCGGGCTGGCCACGCACTTGCTCATCAAGCCGTGCAACGCGCATGTACAATTTGTGCGTACGATCCAGCAGGCTGCGCAGCCCCTGCGGCAGCTCTTCCATGTCTGGGCCGGTTTCATCGGTGCATTCCGGGCCGCCGCCAAGCGCGAAGGCTGGAGCCTGGAATTGCTCGCGTGTGATTTCACCGCTGTTCACGGCTTTCATCGCCAGCAACCAGGTCATGATTTGAATGAGGCGCGCGGAAACGCGGGTGTGGTGATAGCCAATATGCAGGCAATCAGGCAGGTTCAAACTTTTACGATCCGATTGTTCATGGAACGCGATGTAGTTGCGCGCTTCCAGCGTGAGGGCAACACCTTCATCAAAGGTGCGGTCAATCGGGTTCTTGATCACGGACTTTTTCATTGAAACTTTAGCTCCCCTAGTTAATTAGCCTAACGTTTTCCCGTGAATGATTGGTTATTATTATACCGCATTTGAGCTATTTACCTTGTTGGTAACTTCCAAGGTTTATCTCTGTGCGGCCTTCACTGGTTTATTGCGTTGGGCTTGTACGTTTGATGGGGGCATCATGCGGGGGAGTCCTTAAAAAAAATCCAAGAAAACCTTAGCAAAAGGTGAAAATAAAATTATGAATAATGCCCTTAAAAGGCCCTGTACCGTAGGCAGAATCAGGGTTTTTTCGGGGGCAACCGCCACGGCATTCATTTTTCCTTTACAAAAAACTTCAAAAGAAACTGCGGATAAGCGCTTACCTGTGGCTCATTTCTTTAACAAACCAGAAAAATAGTCTTAAGGCTTAATGAACATCTTGCGTTCAAAGCCTAGGCATGGTTCAAAGATGGCTCTTTAACCCATGCGGTTAAGCTTTTTTCCTTCAAGAAATCTGCTAACGCCCAAGCGGTTGTGACTATTTCCAGCGGAAATAGTCACAGAGCGAATGGCGTAAATCTGGTAATGGGGTGTAGCCAAGCGGTAAGGCAACGGATTTTGATTCCGTCATTCCTAGGTTCGATCCCTAGCACCCCAACCATTTAGTCTTTCTCTCTGACAATTTTCAAATTCATATCTCACATTATTAAACTTTTGCGGCGAATTGCGCGATAGTTTTTAAAAACTTATGTGCAGAGAATTTGTCATTAGTATCATTTTTTGATACATCTCACGAAATTCTCTGAGGACATTTTTAGAGGCTGTCGTTTTGAACAAGTCACAATATAAAGTCTAGCCCAGAGAATGCATCGCGCATAAAACTTAAAAATGGTGGCAGTAGAGAAAGCTCATTATATTCAACGATAAGAGCATTATGCTGATGTTTAGCACTAAGTAGGCTGACTGGATTTAAAAAGCCTTTTCCATAAGGCATCCCTAGCACCTCTTTAGGGTCTTATGCATTGAGGCATTGCCGTTTGCAGCTTTGCTATTAATGTCTCCACAAAATTGCACGGATGCACTATAATTAGAGGGTCAAACATCGAAATGGCGATTGAGAGATCTTATGTCCCCAGCAAATAGGTTACACCGTGTTTAACATGGGGATTTTTAAAAATAAAAAAGCAGATACCAACCATTTGCTAGAACAGGCTGCAATTTATTTTGAAACCAAGAATATCGATGAAGCTATCAAGATTTATCGAAGTGTGCTGCATGATGATCCAGACAATGTCGTTGTGCTAAATGAAACAGGCCGCATATTTTTACTACAAAATAACTATGCAAAAGCCGCAGAGGCATTTGGAAAAGCCGCATCCTTAAAACCTGAACTGGCATTTTTGCATAGAAACCTAGCCGCGACTTTATCCCAAATGGGTTTACTGGAAAAAAGCTTTGCCGCCTACCGTAAATACGCAGATATCACCCATGCTTCAGAGCGAGCATCTTTGCGAGACGAACCTGTCACATCCCATAAAGCTGTGCATGACCAGGAACAATTCGACTATTTGCACGGTAAGGCCGGAGCCAAACATCACACAGGCCGTCCTGACTTTGTCATACAGCCAGCTGCACGTGTTGAAAGTTCTGCGATTAATCCAAACATATCTGCACATCGCCTTTTCGAAACTTGGCAACATGCAGATCCAAAATTACTAGTAATCGATGATCTTTTGACAGATGAGGCACTTCAACGCCTTAGACAATTTTGTTGGGGCTCAACTGTTTGGAACCGAGTTTATAAAAACGGATATCTGGGTGCTTTGCCTGAACATGGATTTGGCTCCCCGCTGCTTGCACAGATCATCGAGGAACTGAGAGACGTTTTGTCACCGATTGTAGGTAATCTGCCCCTACTACAGTTCTGGGCTTTTAAATATAGCAGCAAGATGAAGGGCGTGGATTTGCATGCCGATTTTTCTGCTATCAACATCAACCTCTGGATTACACCGGACGAAGCCACAGATGATCCAGATGGCGGCGGTCTCGTCATTTGGGATAAGCCCGCACCCCTAGACTGGGATTTCAAGACCTATAATCAGAATGAACATGCAGCGCGGGAATTCCTTGCTGCCAGCGGGGCAAAACCAACGACCATTCCGCACCGCTCCAACCGCGCGATTATTTTCAATCCCAGCCTTTTCCATGAGACAGACCGCATCAACTTCAAGCCGGGCTATATAAACCGACGCATCAATATCACTTTTCTATTTGGCAGGAGAGAAGAGCAAGCACTCTTATCATCGCCCTGACAATAAGAACCAAGCTTTGATATAGCTTTCGCAAAGGTATTATTATATTGGGCTAGCGCCAGCGCCGTGCTCGGAAGCAATAATGTGATCGAGCAAAACGTCTGTCACATATTGATTGCGGATACGACAGTGCAAAGTTTCAGTGGCCGCGAAATGGCCATGCTCGAAAAGCTTACTTACGTAAACGGTAACCGGTTCGGAACATCCATGCGATGATGGCGATGGAAATAGTGGTGAACGCCGTAATCATCATCACGCTGGTGGCAAGGCTGACATCACCATGCTCGTAAAAACTCCAGCGGAAACCACTTACCAGATATACAACGGGGTTTAACATCGATACGCCGCGCCAGAATTCCGGTAACATATTGATGGAATAGAAACTTCCGCCAAGGAATGTGAGCGGCGTGACGATAAGCAACGGTATGAGTTGCAGTTTTTCAAATCCATCTGCCCAAATACCAATAATAAAGCCCATTAAGCTGAACGTGATGCTGGTCATCACCAGGAAAAACAGCATCCAGAACGGGTGCATGATGCGCATGGGCACAAAAAACGCCGCCGTAATCAGCACAATCACGCCAATGAGCACTGATTTCGATGCAGCAGCGCCGACATAACCGATGATGATTTCAACATAGGATAATGGCGCGGAAAGGATTTCATAAATCGTTCCCGTGAAGCGCGGGAAATAAATGCCGAATGACGCGTTGGAAATGCTTTGCCCCAAAATGGTCAGCATCACGAGGCCAGGAACGATGAATGCACCATAGGGAATGTCATTAATTGCCTGAATGCGCGAGCCAATTGCCGCGCCAAACACGATGAAGTACAATACCGTTGAAATCACGGGCGATGCAATGCTTTGCCCAATCGTGCGCCAGGTGCGCCCCATTTCAAAATTATAAATTGCCCAAATGCCGCGCCAGTTCATTGCCGTATTACTCATTATGCACCTACCAATTCGATAAAAATTTCCTCAAGGCTGCTGCTGCGGCTGTCAATTTCCTTGGGCCGGATATTATTCGCCTTCAATACATCCATCATATCCGACACATCATGCGATGCCTGATGCGTGTTATAGGTATAAATCAACTTCGCACCGTTTTCAGCGAGCGCAAGGCCATAAGCAGACAACGCAGGCGGGATGGCTTGAATGGCATCACGCAGCGTGAACACCATTTGCCGCTTGCCCATTTTCTGCATCAGCGCGTTTTTTTCTTCTGTCAAAACTAATTGGCCTTTGTTAATCACGCCGATGCGGTCTGCCATTTCTTCCGCTTCTTCGATGTAGTGCGTCGTCAAAATAACCGTCACGCCTGTTTCGCGCAGCGCGCGCACCTGCGCCCACATGGATTTGCGCAGCTCAACATCCACGCCCGCCGTTGGCTCATCCAGAAACAGGACTTGCGGTTCATGCGATAATGCCTTGGCAATCATCACGCGGCGCTTCATGCCGCCGGACAATTTGCGGATTTGTTCATCCTTCTTATCCCACAGCGATAAGTCTTTTAGGATTTTTTCGATAGTAGCTGGGTTTTTTGGCTTGCCGAATAATCCGCGGCTGAAGCTTACCGTGTTCCAGACGGATTCAAACGCATCGGTTGTCAGTTCCTGCGGCACAAGGCCAATCGCCGAACGCGCGGCGCGGTATTGCACGGCATTATCGTACCCGCATACGCGGATATGCCCGCTGCTTGGCTGCACAATGCCGCATACCGCGTTAATCAATGTTGTCTTGCCTGCGCCATTCGGGCCAAGCAGCGCAAAGATTTCACCGCGCTTGATTTCCAGATCAATGCCAGCAAGGGCTTTAAATCCGTTATCATAGGTTTTGTAAAGGGCAGAAATGGTAATGGCATTCGCATTGACGGCAGGGTCGGGCATGAAATCAGGCATGAAGGGCTTTCTGAATGCGTAAGGCGTGAAGACACTTATATATATACTTCAACGCCTTTTTAAAGCCCATATGGATTACATGCCGATTATGTGCGATGAAATACGCTGACCGTCACGCATGACAGTTTCAAATTGCTTCGAAATTTAAAGCAATTATGCACACTTAAGTATGCATTCGATTAAGGGGGCTGCAAGATAATCTTCCTAATATCGCTTTTGAAAAACACATATTTTCAAAGGCATTTATTATGGCACTTGATAACGAACCAGTTTCAAAAGATACCCTTCGCTCAACGCATGAAAGCGAAGAAGCGCGCATCGCATTTGATACCTTGAATGCGCTTCAGCATGTCGATTATGTGGACTTATCGGCCAAGGTTTATGATGCCGAAGAAATGTTCAATGCAGACCACAGCGCATCCAGCCCGATCATCTCTGGCTTTGCCGGCAATAAACTGGAAGCAGCCGCAAGCAATGGCGGCATCCCAGTGTTCAGTGATTTTGCCGCATATGATGATACCATCCCGCTGCGTTCGGCTTCTTTGCATAGCATTGCCGAACCTTTAACAACTGCTACCAATAATGCATTAACGCAAACTGATGCTGTCATTTATGCGCCAGCAGTCATTGATGGCGGCATTGATGACGGTATTAAAACCGCATCACCGTTATCTGCTCCGTTTGTTACGCTGAATTCAAATGAACAGCCCCCAATTATAACGGCGCTCACCAACCCGCCAACAGGCGGCAACCCTGGCACTGGCCAACATCCGCCAACAACACCGCCGCATGATGGGCCAACCCATAATCCACCGAATGACCCGCCCGGCAATCCACCTGGAAATCCACCTGGAAATCCACCTGGCAATCCGCCCGGCAACCCACCCGGCAATCCACCTGGTGGAGGTAATCATTGTGAAAATCATGGTGGTGGCAGTAATGGCGGCGGCAATAATGGCGGCGGCAATAATGGCGGTGGTAATAATGGTGGCGGAGGTAATGGTGGCGGAGGTAATGGTGGCGGAGGTAATGGTGGCGGAGGTAATGGTGGCGGCAATGATTGCGGCAGCAATGATGGAAATCACTGCAATGATGGCGGAACATGCGTGCCACCACTGGTTGGCAATGTCGTCTCAACCGTTACGGGTATCATAGATAACGTCGTACAGGCTGTTGATCATGTGGTTGATACCGTTATCCCTGTGGTGAATGACGTTGTGAATAGCGTTACGCCTGCTATCGATACAATTGTTTCCACGGTTGATAATACCTTGAATCATGCACTTGATCCCGTTCAGGATGTGCTGGGCAACCTCACCAACCCTGATAATT
>JAKFVN010000011.1 GCA_021732145.1 Alphaproteobacteria bacterium | reverse complement strand
GGTTTCATTCCATTCCATCGAAGACCGCATCGTGAAGAATTTCATGCGTGAACGCAGCGCCGGAAAATTCAACGTATCGCGTCACATGCCGATGCCAGTGAACGAGTCGAAACCCGGTTTGCGAGTCTTAACCGCAAAGCCCGTTGGCCCAAGCATCGATGAAGCCCGCAGCAATCCCCGGGCGGCTTCCGCACGTTTGCGTGTAGCAGAAAAAATTACTGATACGACCCATACGGAATCACAAAAACAAATGACTCGGGCCGGAATCATTTGTGAAGACTCTGAACGCTCTGACACAAAAGGAGAATGATTATGATGGTTTTACGCGACGCAATTACCAGAAATGCCTTTGCAAAAAAAGCGGGCCGCAGCAGCTCCTTGAAGGTAGTTCTGTTATGGATGTGCATCATGATCCCTGTCAGCGCGATGCTGTATGGAACATCATCCAGCGTTCGTGAAAAAGAAAACGAGCTTTCCTCCATCAACGCCCACATCGCCGCTGAAAAAGACAGCCTTCGCGTGCTGCGCGCTGAATGGGCGTATTTGAACCAGCCGCAAAAATTATCCAGCCGCGCGCAGCGTTACCTGGTTGCCAAGAAAGCTGCCATCCCCGCGCAGGTCTTAAGCGAACGCCAGGTGACCACCAAGGTTGCCTACCGCAACGCTGGCACCGCCGTGGCAAGCAATGGGTTGCAAATCCAGCCCTCGGACAGTTCCACTGCGCCGCGCTTGCTGGCCAAGCCAATCGTTTATGATGACCATGCTTTGGCTGCCCTGCACACGCAGGAAGATGCCAAGCTTCCTTCCGCAGTGACATGGTCGCAAAAAGTTGTGAGCGCATTCGGCCTCTCTAATAGTTATATGGCAAACGAAGCACAGAATAAGAACCGCCTGGCACCATGAGTTTTTTTGGGAGTCTGTTTGGCTTTTTTAATGCAAAGCCAAACGCATCAAATCGCGCCCCTGCCTTTCCTCAATACCCTTCGAATAGCGGCTGGAACACAACGCCGCATGGCCGCAGTCTGGCCGCGGCCCTGCCCGCGCTGGAAAAAGCCCGCGGGCGGCTTGTTATCATTGGTGCGCTCTTTCTGCTTTTATACATGTATATCGTGTACGGCCTGTTCGACACGATGATTTTCAATACCGATGCGGAAGCCAAGAACGCCGCGCCCCCGCCCGAAGCCGCAATTGCCACGCGCGGCGATATTGTCGACCGCAATGGTGAATTGCTGGCGACATCGCTGCAAATGGCATCGCTTGCCGCCGACCCTGCCCTTGTCATTGATGCAAATGACATGATTAAAAAACTCAAGACCGTTTTTCCGGATTTGAACGGCGCGGATATTCTAAAAGAACTCAACAGCAAGAAACGCTTTATCTGGATTAAGCGCAATCTGCCACCCAAGCAGCAGGATGCGGTGAATGCGCTGGGCATTCCCGGGCTTTCGTTTGAACCTGAAGAAAAACGCCTCTATCCCAAAGGCGCGCTGACTGCGCACATCATTGGTTATAACAGCATTGACCATGTGGGCATTGCGGGGCTTGAAAAAACATTCGATGGATTTTTAACAAAAAAGAACCAGTCGCTGCAACTGGCATTGGATATCCGCCTGCAAAGCATTTTGCGTGATGCGCTGGCGGAAGGCATTAAAACCTTTAACGCCATTGGCGGCGCAGGCGTGATTATGGATGCGCATAATGGCGAGATTCTTTCCATGGTATCGCTGCCTGATTTCGACCCGAATGAGGTTGCCAAGGCCAATGACAATCAGCGTTTCAACCGCGCCAGCCTTGGCATTTATGAAATGGGATCAACCTTTAAAACCTTTACATTGGCGCAGGCGCTCGACCGCGGCGCGATTAGCGTTTCCAGCAGCTTTGATTGCACCAAGCCGATTTCCATTGGCCGCTTCAAGATTAACGACTTTCACCCCATGCATCGCTGGCTCAACGTGCCGGAAATTTTCCTGCACTCCTCCAACATTGGCGCGGTGCAGATTGTCGAGAAAATCGGCATCAATGCGCAGCGTGATTTCTTGGGCAAGCTTGGCTTGCTCAAACAAGCGCCGCTGGAAATTCCCGAAGTGGGCAAGCCGATGATTCCAGTCAACTGGCAGGAAATCAGCATGATGACGGTTTCTTACGGCCACGGCATTTCGGTAAATGCCGTGCAATTGACAAGCGCCGCCGCCAGCGTGCTGAACGGCGGCACATTGGTCACCCCTACCCTGATTAAGCGCGATCCAGCCATCCCATTGCCGCAAACGCGCGTGGTTTCACCCATAACATCCGACCAGATGCGCCAGCTATACCGCGTGGTGGTCACGGCGGGTACGGGTAAATCCGCCAATGTTCCCGGATATGTGGTGGGCGGCAAGACGGGTACAGCCGATAAGCAATCGGGCAAGGGGTATAAGAAAGATGCGCGGCTTTCATCCTTCCTTGCCGCCTTCCCGATGAACGACCCCAAATATGTGGTGTTCATCATGATTGATGAACCCAAGGGAACCAAGGAAAGCTATGGGTTTGCCACGGGGGGCTGGGTGGCCGCGCCAACCGTTGGGCGCGTTATTTCGCAAATTGCACCCTTGCTAGGGATTAGCCCGGTAGATGATAATGACGATAGCATCACCGAGACATTACGCCTGCCGGTAGCGGTTAAGGGCGAATAGGTTTATAGATAGTTGTTATGAAGATTTCTGAACTTGCACAAGGCTGCGCCATATCTGGCGAAGATAAAGACATTACTGGCATCAGCCAGAACTCCAAGACTGTTTCAGGCAATTTTTTATTCGCTGCATTAAAAGGCGATAAGGTGGATGGCCGCGATTTTATCGATGGCGCGATTGCTGCGGGCGCCACGGCAGTGCTGGCACAAACCGGAAGCACCATTCCAAAATCAGTTACTGCTATTACGCATGATGAGCCGCGCCTTGCGCTTGCAAAAATCGCTGCACGTTTTTACCGCGTGCAGCCCAAGACGATTGCAGCGGTAACCGGCACCAGCGGCAAGACATCCACCGTGCAGTTTGTGCGCCAGCTGTGGCAGATGATGGGCCATAAAAGTGCGAGCGTTGGCACGCTTGGCATTATTGGCGATGGCATTGAACGCTATGGTTCATTGACGACACCGGATAGCATTACGCTGCATCAGGATTTAGCGATGCTGGCACTCGATAAACGCATTACACATCTGGCGATGGAAGCATCGAGCCACGGTTTGGAACAATATCGTTTAGACGGCGTGAATGTGGGATTGGCGGCATTCACCAATTTATCGCGCGATCATTTGGATTATCACAAGACGATGGAAAGCTATTTAGCCGCCAAGCTGCGTTTATTTAATGATCTGCTGCCAGCAAACGGTACGGCAATTGCAAATGCGGATATGGCGGAATTCCCTGACGTTGTGGCGGTTGTGAAAAAGCGCGGCATTAAACTGATGACATACGGTAGTGCGGCAAGCGATATGCAATTGGTGAAGCGCAGTTTCAATGCGCACAATGGGGCTTTGGGCCAGGATTTGGAATTGAATATCGCGGGTAAGAAATTCTCCACGCACATTAATTTGGTTGGTGCGTTTCAGGCCGCGAATGTGCTCTGCGCATTATCATTAGTGATTGCGAGTGGTGAGAATCCAGCCAAGGTTGTCGAATGCCTGCCGAAATTGCAGCCCGTGCGCGGCCGCATGGAATGGGTTGGCGCGCACAAAGGCGGCGCAGTCTATGTTGATTACGCGCACAAGCCCGATGCGCTGGAACAGGTATTACAGGCCCTTCGCCCGCATACACAAAACCGCCTGATGTGTGTGTTTGGATGCGGCGGAAACCGTGATGCAGGCAAGCGCCCGATGATGGGCGGCATTGCCAAGAAATTCGCCGATGTGGTGATTGTAACCGACGATAATCCGCGCAATGAAGATGCAGCCAGCATCCGCAAGGCCGTGATGGAAGGCGCGCTTTCAGTTGGCGGGAGTGGCGCAACCGAGATTGGCAACCGCGCCGATGCGATTGCGGAAGCGCTGAATATGATGTCGGCAGGTGATGTCGTGGTAATAGCAGGAAAAGGCCATGAACAAGGCCAGATTATCGG
The DNA here is from genome assembly GCA_021732145.1 of Alphaproteobacteria bacterium. Classification (GTDB taxonomy): domain Bacteria; phylum Pseudomonadota; class Alphaproteobacteria; order UBA9219; family RGZA01; genus RGZA01. Next base: position 40,429 of record JAKFVN010000011.1, on the reverse strand, counting down.
AAGCCAGACCCTGCCCTTTGATGATGTGGCAGTTGCCAAGAATATAATGAATGGAAAAGCAGCATGAGCAGCGTAAGTAATTTATGGAATAGCAGTGATATTGCAACGGCGACTAAAGGCCAATGCACCGGCGCATGGAGCGCCAACGCGGTTGCAATTGACAGCCGCGCCGTCAAAACAGGCGATTTATTCATCGCGCTGCATGGCCCGAATTTTGACGGGCATGATTTTGCGGCAAACGCACTGAATAACGGCGCAAGCGGCGCGATAGTCAGTTCTGTTCCAACGGGTGTCTCTGCCGATAAATGCGTGGTCGTCGAAGATACATTCCGCGCATTGCATGATTTGGGGCAAGCAGGCCGCACGCGGTCAACCGCCAAAATCATTGCCGTCACCGGTTCGGTTGGGAAAACCGGATGCAAGGAAGCGCTGCGCCAGGTTCTAACCGCGCAGGCACCCACTTACGCGAATGAAGGAAGTTTCAACAACCATTGGGGCGTTCCATTAAGCCTGTCGCGCATGCCGCAGCATTCGCAATATGGCATATTTGAATTGGGCATGAACCATGTGGGTGAATTAGGGCCCTTATCGCTGCAAGTGCGCCCGGACATTGCGCTGATTACCAATATCGCGCCCGTTCACATCGGCAATTTCAATTCACTGGATGAAATTGCAGGCGCGAAAGCCGAGATTTTTGAAGGATTATCGCGCAGTGGCCATGCGGTTTTAAACGCGGATAATGAATACATCGAATTTTTGAAACAGCGCGCGATGAATGACGGCATTAATGCCATTGCGACCTTCGGCAAGAACGGCACCGAAGCACGTTTGGAACATTGCGTATTAAAAAGCGACACCAGCGAAGTGACCGCGACGTTATTCGGCAAAAAAATAAACTATACCATCGGTGCGCCGGGCATGCACTGGGTCTCCAATTCATTGGCGGTATTATTAGCAGCAGGATTGGCTGGCGCAGATGTCGCCAAGGCCGCGCAAAGCCTTGGCACCCTCACGCTGGCGCAAGGCCGCGGCACGCCGCAGCAAATCACGATTGCAAATGGCAGCATCACCTTGATTGATGAAAGTTATAATGCCAGCCCCGTTGCAGTTGAAATGGCGATAAAGGTATTGGCGAACAAGCAGCCCAAGGGCAGACGCATTTTGGTGCTGGGCGATATGCGCGAATTGGGTGAGCATTCGCAAAGCTCTCATATTGCTCTTGCCAACCCCATTAGCGATGCGGGCATTTCACAGGTTTTCTGCTGCGGCGAGCACATGAAGCATTTGTTCGATGCCTTGCCGGGTGCGATTCGTGGCGGCTACGCCTTCACTAGCGCGGAGCTTGCACCAATCGTTGCCAGCACTGCGCGCGATGGCGATATGATAACGGTCAAGGGTTCGAAAAGCGTGGGCATGCAAAAGGTCGTGGATGCGTTGCTGAACCTTGATGTTTCAAAAACCAAAAAAGCTGGATAACGAATGCTGCACTTATTGCTTAGCCCGCTCGGCAAGGAATTTATTTTCTTCAATTTATTCCGCTATATCACTTTCCGCACCGGCGGCGCGATTTTAACGACCCTGCTCCTCGCATTCTGGCTGGGGCCCAAGCTTATCCGCTGGCTGAAAAGCAAGCAGGGCGAAGGCCAGCCCATTCGCGAAGATGGCCCGCAAACCCATCTTGCGAAAAAGGGCACGCCGACCATGGGCGGCATCATCATCATGATACCGTTTTTTATTGCCGCGCTGCTATGGGCAGATTTGAGCAATACCTATGTATGGATTGTGCTGTTTGTTACGCTTGCCTTCGGGCTGGTTGGCTTTGCCGATGATTATCTGAAACTGACGAAGCGCAATACAAAGGGTGTATCCGGAAAAGTGCGTCTGGCCGTGCAGGGAACCGTGGCCGCAATTGGCGCTTATTTTATCAGCGCACAGGCAACGCCGGAATTGGCGAATACACTGGCCGTGCCGTTCTTTAAGGAAGTGCTGATCCAGCTTGGCTTAATCCTGTTCATCGCGTTCTCGGTACTGGTGATTGTGGGCGCAGCGAATGCCGTGAATTTGACGGATGGATTAGATGGCCTTGTTACCGTACCATTGATTTTATCGGCGGGCAGTTTTGGTTTAATCGCATACCTTGTTGGTAACATCGACTTTGCAAAATATTTGCAACTGCATCACATCCCCGGCGCGGGTGAAATGCTGGTGCTGTGCGGGGCGCTGATTGGGGCATGCCTTGGTTTTTTATGGTTCAACGCACCGCCCGCCAAAGTGTTTATGGGCGATACGGGTTCGCTGGCCCTTGGCGGCGCAATTGGCAGCATTGCCGTAATTACCAAACATGAAATCGTGTTGGCGATTGTGGGCGGGCTGTTTGTCATTGAAACACTGTCGGTCATGTTGCAGGTGGCGAGTTTTAAATTAACCGGCAAGCGCATTTTTAAAATGGCACCGTTGCATCATCATTTCGAGAAATGCGGCTGGTCGGAACCCACCGTGGTCATCCGGTTCTGGATTATTGCATTTATTTTTGCGTTGATTGGTCTTGCGACATTAAAGCTGCGGTAAATCATGATTGCACTTTCGGGCTTAAGCGGAAAAACAATCGCGGTATTTGGCCTTGGCAAATCGGGCATGGCAACGCTGGAAGCGCTGCGCCATTCTGGCGCTACATTGTTGGTGGGCGATGACAGCGCAGATGGCCGCAAAAAAGCCGAAGATGCCGGTTTTCCTACCACCGATTTGACCAAAGCAGATTGGACGAAGATAGACAGCCTGATTTTATCGCCGGGCATTCCGCATACCCTGCCCGAACCCCATGCCGTTGCGGCGTTGGCGAAGCAACATAAGGTCGAGATTGTGGGCGATGTGGAATATCTGTTCCGCGCCATGCCCGCCCCCACCTATATCGGCATTACGGGTACGAATGGCAAATCGACCACCACGGCCCTCATTGCACATATTTTGACCAATGCAAAACGCGTAAATGAAGTTGGCGGTAATCTTGGGATCCCTACACTGTCATTCAAGCCGCTTGATAAGAACGGCGTGTACGTTATTGAAATGTCTTCCTTTCAATGTGAGCTGACGCCATCCGCCGCATTCGATGTGGTGGTGTGGCTGAACATTACGCCGGATCATATTGACCGCCACGGCGATATTGCGGGTTATGTTGCCGCAAAGAAAATGCTGCTTCGTAACGCAAACAAAAAGCAGGTGCTGGTGATTGGTGTTGATGATTTATTCAGCGCCGCTGTGGCTGATGAAGCCGAAAAAGCCGGACATTGGCGAGTTATACGTATTAGCAGCCAAACCATATTGGAAAACGGCATTAGCGGCGTGAACGCCACCTTATATCATAATGGCGGGGAGTTGTTTAGCATCTCGTCAGCCCCCACTTTGCCCGGCGCGCATAATTGGCAGAACGCAGCGGCGGCATTGGCTGCAACCAATGCACTTACTAATAATGGTGGGGGCGTTGATATTGGGACAATTAATAAAGCCATTCACAGCTACCCCGGCCTGCCGCACCGCCAGCAGCTTATTCGCACGATTGACGGCGTGCGCTTTATCAATGACAGCAAAGCCACCAATGCCGATGCAACCAGCAAGGCCCTGGGTTGTTATGATGCCATTTACTGGATTGCGGGCGGCAAAGCCAAGGATGGGGGCCTCAACGGCCTTGAAGCATTTATGCCGCGCATCAAACATGCGTTTTTAATCGGCGCTGCCGCGAATGATTTCGCTATTTGGTTAAACGGCAAGGCACCCGCCAGCATTAGCGGCACATTGGAAGTCGCGGTGTACGAAGCCGCCAAGGCAGCGCGCGACGCGGGAGATGAAAATGCTGTTGTGCTTCTCTCCCCTGCTTGTGCATCCTATGATCAGTTTAATAATTACGAACATCGCGGCGAAGCATTCGCGCGCTTTGTAAACGCATTATAGGGTACGCATGCCGATTACACGTTCCGACCAATCGATTTTAGGCCGCTGGTGGTGGACGGTTGATCATTTGACGTTGGGCGCGATTGCAATCCTACTCATCGTTGGCGTGCTGCTTATTCAGGCGGCATCACCGCCCGTTGCGATGCGCATTGGGCAGGACGGTTATTATTTCGTGGAACGGCATTTATTCCAATTACTGCTTGGCGTGGTGCTGATGGTTGGTCTTTCGCTGTTATCGCCATCGCAAATCCGCATGGTGGCGTTGGTGGTTGGGGTCATTTCATTCGCACTGGTTATCGCAACGCATTTCTGGGGCGTGGAGATTAAAGGCGCAAAGCGCTGGATCCATTTGCCGGGGCTTTCCATTCAGCCATCGGAATTCCTGAAACCGTGCTTCATTATTTTATCGGCGCGGCTGTTTTCAAGGCGGCTGGAGACGCAAAATTTCCCCGGCTTTACATTTGCAATCATCCTTTATGTCATCGTGGTTTCAGGGTTGCTGATGCAGCCCGATATGGGCATGACATTCCTTGTGTCCATCGTATGGGCAACGCAGTTCTTTTTAGCCGGCATGCCGTTCTTTTTAATGCTGGGCTTCATCGGGCTGGGCGCTGCGGGAATTCTTGCGGCATATTTTTTCTTTCCGCATGTGACATCGCGCGTGGATAGGTTCCTCAACCCCGATGTGGGTGATAATTACCAAATCCAGAAATCCCTAGAGGCGTTCCATAGCGGCGGCTGGCTTGGCGTTGGGCCTGGTGAGGGCCAGATTAAAATGGCTATTCCCGATGCCCATGCCGATTTTATCTTTTCCGTTGCGGGGGAAGAGTTCGGGTTGATTAGCTGCGTCGTCATCGTTGCCCTGTTCGCCTTTATCATCCTTCGCGGCTTTTGGCGGCTGCGCCATGAAAATAATTTCTTTATATTCCTTAGCGTTGCGGGATTGCTCACCGAATTTGGATTGCAGGCAGTTATCAATATGGGCTCGTCCCTGCATTTGTTACCCACAAAAGGAATGACCTTGCCGTTTATTTCCTATGGCGGTTCATCGCTTCTTGCACTATCTCTTTCTGCGGGTATGCTTTTATCCCTGACGAGAAAACATTACGGCCAGAATACGTAAAGAGAATACATGAAGAATAATTCCTCATTTCCATTGGTGATGCTTGCGGCTGGCGGTACGGGGGGACATATCTTCCCCGCCGAAGCACTGGCACGCGAATTACTGAAACGGAATGTAAATGTATGCCTCGTCACCGATAGACGCGGCGGCCAGTTCAGCGCCGACATGTTAGACGTTCCAGTGATGCGTATTCATGCAGCGGGACTTGGCAGCAGTTTCTTTGGCAAGGTACGCGGCGTTTTGGAAATGAGCATCGGCGCCATTCAAGCCGTGCTGGCAATACGCAAGCATAAGCCATCGCTTGTCGTCGGGTTTGGCGGATACCCATCGGTTCCAACGGTATTTGCAGCATCACGCTGCGGCGTGCCCGTTATGTTGCATGAACAAAACGCAGTTGTAGGCCGCGCCAATAAAATCCTTTCCCACTTGGCGCAAGCGATTGCGACATCATTCCCCAATGTAAAGGGGCTGGAAAACAGCAAGACGCGCATTGCGTTGACGGGCAACCCCGTGCGCCCTGCCATTCGCGCATTATATGATGCACCCTACCCGCCTGTTTCGGAAACCGGTTCGCTTACCTTGCTCGTGCTCGGCGGAAGTTTGGGCGCGACGATTTTCAGCGATGTAGTTCCAAAAGCCGTGATGCGTTTGCCTGAACCGCTGCGCAAGCGTCTTATCATTCACCAGCAATGCCGCAAGGATGATTTGGAAAAAGTGCGCGCGGCTTATGGCGAAAATGGCATTCATGTGGAATTGGCCACATTCTTTCACGACGTTCCGGAACGTTTGGCGAATTGCCATTTGGCCATCTGCCGTTCCGGTGCATCCACCGTTTCAGAGCTGGCGGTTGCTGGCCGCCCCGCCATTTTGGTGCCATACCCGCACGCCTTAACGGGCGAGCAAAAAGCCAATGCGGAAGCTTTGGCGGAAACCGGCGGTGCCTGGCTTATCCCGCAATCGGCCTTTACGCCGGAAGCGCTGGCGGTACGGCTTGAATCGCTGCTTACCCTGCCCGCTACGTTAATAAAGACGGCAGCCGCCACCAAGAACATGGCAAAGGTCGATGCGGCCAGTAAATTAGCGGATTTAGCGTGCGAGATGATTGGCCTCTCGCATGATGGCCAAAAAGCAGGCTATAATGAGGGCGGAACAGAAAAGACCCTTGCTGCTTAAGTAAGAGCCGCCTAATTGCCGAGCCATTGAATGAATACCGTTTTACCATTCCATAACAAGACACGCATTCCGCTTGCGGTTGGCGCAATCCATTTCGTTGGCATTGGCGGCATCGGCATGAGCGGCATTGCCGAAATCCTTCACCATCTTGGCTATGCAGTGCAAGGTAGCGATGCAGCGGAGAATGCAAACGTCAAGCGCCTGCGCGAGCGCGGCATTAAAATGTTCACGAGCCATGATGCAAATAATCTGGGTGATGCCACCGTGGTCGTGATTTCATCCGCGATTAAAAAAGATAATGCGGAACTGATTGCCGCACGTGAAAAACATATTCCGATTGTGCGCCGCGCGGAAATGCTGGGCGAGTTGATGCGCCTGAAATGGGCCATTGCAATCGGTGGCACGCATGGCAAGACAACCACCACATCACTGGTTGGCGCGATACTGGAAACCGCGAAGATGGACCCCACCGTTATCAATGGCGGCATCATCAACGCATACGGCACCAATGCGCGTTTGGGTGACGGCGAATGGATGGTGGTGGAAAGCGATGAATCCGATGGTTCATTCACCAAATTGCCAGCGACGGTTGCGGTTGTAACCAATATCGACCCGGAGCATATGGAGCATTACGGCAATTTCGATGCGGTGCGCAAAGCCTATGACACTTTCGTCAGCAACATTCCGTTTTATGGCTTTGCTGTTTTGTGCACCGACCATCCGGAAGTTCAGGCGATGATCCCGCGCGTTTCCGACCGCCGTTTGATTACCTATGGAACCAATGCACAGGCCGATGTGCGTGCAGCCAACATTGAAACCGGCACATTCGGCGCGCGCTTTGATGTGATTTTTACCAATCCGAAAGATGGCACATCGGAAACGGTGACTGGCATCGATTTGCCGATGTATGGGCAACACAATATTTTAAATGCGCTTGCCGCCATTGCAGTTAGCCGCGCGCTGGGTATTGCCACACCAGTCATGCGCGAAGCATTAGCGAAATTTAGTGGTGTAAAGCGTCGCTTTACGAAAATCGGCACTGTGAATGACATTACGGTGATTGATGATTACGGCCACCATCCCGTTGAAATAGCGGCCGTGTTATCAGCCGCGCAAAGCGCGCGCGGCGGAATCGGGCGTACGATTGCGGTTGTGCAGCCGCACCGTTACACGCGCCTGCAATCCCTGTTCAATGAATTCTGCACATGCTTTAACGAAGCCGACACGGTTGTGGTGGCCGATGTCTATGCGGCAGGCGAGCAACCGATGGAAGGGATTGACCGCGACGCATTGGTGGAAGGTTTGCGCAAGCACGGCCACCGCAATGTGCACGCGCTGGATTCAGCCGATGCACTGCCGAATTTAATTGCCGATATTGCCAACCCGAATGATTTGGTGGTGTGCCTTGGCGCGGGTAACATCACCAGCTGGGCGCAGCAATTGCCGCAAGCGTTAGAAGCGATTTATTCCACCGCTCCAAAAAAAACGGCTAACCAGACATGAGTGTGGTGTTGCCGGAGGTGCGCGGCGCCATCATCAAGGATGCGCCATTAAAAGATTCCACATGGTTCAAGGTTGGCGGCAATGCGGATTATGTATTCAAGCCTGCCGATGAAGCCGACCTTTCGCAGTTTTTAAAAAACCTTTCACCGCTTATTCCCGTCACTATCCTTGGCCTTGCATCGAACGTGATTGTGCGCGATGGCGGGATTGCGGGCGTGGTTATCCGACTTGGCGCTGAATTCAAAAAAATCAGCGTGGATGGCGACGTGATTACCGCTGGTGCTGGCGCGGTTGATTTACAAGTCGCCAAGACGGCCGAAAAAGCTGGCTTAACTGGCATTGAATTCATGAGCGGCATTCCCGGCAGCGTGGGTGGCGGGCTGTTCATGAATGCCGGTGCCTATGGCAGCGAGTTTAAGGATGTGGTGATTGATGCGCGGCTGATGGATAGGCATGGTAATATAAAAACCCTTTCCAATGCAGAGCTTGGCTTTACCTATCGCCATTCCAATACGCCGCCAAACCATATTTTTCTTTCCGCACGGTTTCAAACCAAGGCAGGCGATGCGAGCGCCATCAGCGCCAAGATGGCAGAGATTCAGAATAGCCGCCAGATGAGCCAGCCCATTCGCAGCTATACGGGCGGATCGACCTTTGCCAACCCACCCTTAGATATTTCAGGGGGAAACAAGGCGTGGCAGTTAATAGATGCCGCAGGCTGCCGTGGGTTAAGGATTGGCGGCGCGGAAGTATCGAATCAGCACTGCAATTTTTTAATAAACACGGGCGATGCTAACGCGCATGATTTAGAATTGCTGGGCGAAACAGTGCGCGAGCGGGTTTTAAAGCAATCCGGCATCGAATTGCGCTGGGAAATAAAACGATTAGGAAAGAAATGACGATTACCCCTAAAAAAATTGCTGTGCTGCTGGGCGGCTGGTCGGCGGAACGTGAAGTGTCGCTGACTGGCGGAGCACTGATTGTTGAAGCGTTGAAAAGCTTGGGCCACCAGGTAACCGCGATTGATGTGCAGCGCGATTTGGTTGGGCTTCTCCAATCTATTTTACAGCACCCGATGGGTAAGCCCGATGTGATTTTCAATGCGCTGCATGGCCGCGGCGGTGAAGATGGCTGCATTCAGGGCGTATTGGAATTCCTTGGCATTCCCTATACCCATTCGGGTGTTTTATGCTCGGCGATGTGCATGGATAAGCCAACTGCCAAAAAGATTGTCTCCGCTTACGGCGTGCGCTGCCCCGAAGGCAAGGTAATGACGCGCGATGAAATTTTGAAAAACGGTTTTCCGTTTGAAGCACCGTTTGTGGTGAAACCGACGAACGAAGGTTCCAGCGTTGGCGTGCATATTGTACGCAAGGGCGAAAATTTTGATGTGGCACGCGAAGGCTGGGTGTATGGCCATGACGTGCTGGTGGAGCGTTATATTCCCGGCCGCGAATTGACCGTGGGCTTAATCGGCGGCAAGGCGATGATGGTCACGGAAATCAAATTCACATCCGACTTTTATGATTACACGGTGAAATATACAGCTGGCCATGCCACGCATGATTGCCCCGCGCATATTCCATTGGCGGTTGAAAAAGAAGCGATGCGCATGGCGGAAGTTGCCTATGCCGCGCTGGGTTGTTCCGGCGTGGCGCGCATTGATTTGCGTTTTGATGAATCCCGCCCCGAAGCTGAAAGCCTCTATTTCCTCGAGATGAATAATCAGCCGGGCTTCACCCCGTTATCGCTGGTTCCGGAACAAGCTGCCGCACAGGGCATGTCCTATGCGCAATTATGCCAATGGATTATCGAACACCCGCATCAACCTGATTAATCACGCCCGATTAAAGCATGAAACGTAAAGTTATCATTCGCCGTTCAAAGCCCAGACCCGCGCCGCGCTCTGCGGAAATGGTGTGGAACTGGCGCACGACGTTATTTTCCTGCGTCATCTTTATCATTCTTGGCGTATTGGGTTGCGGATTGGTGCTGTGGCGCCAGGGCTGGTTCCAGAAGCAGGTGGAACTGCTGACAGCCGATGGCCTGGAAATGACCCGCAAAGCAGGGTTTGCGGTTGAAGATATTCTGGTGGAAGGCCGCAACCAGACCGATAAAGACCAGATTGTCAGCGTGCTGCAGGTCGAAAAAGGCTCCCCCATTCTGGCGTTCAACCCGCATGACGCGCTCAAACGCCTTGGCGATATTTCATGGGTGAAAAGCGGCGTGGTGGAACGCCGCCTGCCCTCCACGATTTTCGTGCGCCTTTATGAACGCGAACCGATTGCACTATGGCAAAACAAAAATATCGTGAAGCTGATTGACCGCGAAGGCCATGAGCTGCGCGACATCGGCAAGGATGAAACCCCGTCGCTGCCCTTGGTGGTGGGTGAAGGCGCCAATACGCATGCAGCGGATTTGATTGCGCAGCTCTTGCGTTACCAATCCATCCTCACGCCGCTGCGCGCTGCCGTGCGCGTTTCCAACCGCCGCTGGGATTTGCACATGAATAATGGCATCGTCGTGAAACTGCCGGAAGAAAAAGTCAGCGTGGCGCTGGAGCGTTTGAACAAAGCCATCAGCGAGCAGCAAATCATGGAGCGCAGCATTATCGCTGTCGATTTGCGCCTGCCCGACCGCATGATCATTGAAACCAACGACCCGATTGAACCGCCCAAAAATCAAAAGTCATCCCCAAAGATATAGCAGGCACCCATGACCAATGATCATTCAGCCGCCCGCAAACGCCCCAGCAGCAAAGGCGATATTCTTGCCGCGCTGGATATTGGCTCGAGCAAAATCTGCTGTTTCATTGCGCGCACCACGGCGGAAGGCGGCACGCGGGTCATCGGCATTGGGCATCATATTTCGCAAGGGGTGAAGGGCGGCAACATCGTGGATGTGGAAGCCGCGCAAAACGCGATTAATGCGACATTGGATAATGCCGAGGAAGTAGCCGGCGAAAAAATCAGCCGCGTGATTGTGAATTTCTCCGGCGGAAAACTTTTATCACACCACGCCGATATTCATATCAACCTGAACGGCCGCGAAGCCAGCGATTATGACATTGAACGCGCCCTTGCTATGGGCCAGCAGGAAAACCTGCCGGAAGGTTCGGAGCTTATTCACCTGGTGCCCACCGATTTCTCCATTGATGGACAAAACGGCATTCGCGACCCGCGCGGCATGATCGGCGATAACCTGAATGCCAAGCTTCATATGGTTTCCGCGCATTATGCGCCTATCCGCACCCTCCTCTCTGCATTACAACGCTGCCATCTTCATGTGGAGCATGTGGTGGTTTCACCTTTCGCCAGCGGGCTTGCCTGCTTGGTGGATGATGAAATGGAATTGGGCGCAACGCTGATTGATATGGGCGGCGGTACAACCACATTCGCGTTATTCAATGACAAGCAAATGGTGCATGCCGATAGCATTCCGATTGGTGGCATGCATGTGACCAATGATATTGCGCGCGGCCTGACAACGCCGGTTAATCACGCGGAGCGCTTGAAAACCTTGTTCGGCAATGCGCTTTCCAGCTCATCGGACGAGCGCGAGATGATTGACGTGCCACAAGTTGGCGAAGAAGCGCCGGAACATGCCAACCATATTCCGAAATCCCATCTCATCCGCATTATCGGGCCGCGCCTGGAAGAAACATTTGAGCATCTGCGCGACCGCTTGAAAGCAGCGGAAGGCAGCGTGGCCGTAAACCGCCGCGTGGTTCTAACGGGCGGCGCGTGTCAATTGCCGGGCATTCGTGAAATGGCGCAGCGCATTCTGGATAAGCAGGTGCGCATCGGCCGCCCCTACCGATTGCAGGGTTTAAGCGATAACGCATCGGGCCCTGCCTTTGCGACGATTGCGGGATTGCTTGCGTACACCACAAACCCCGTCGCCGGCATGCCGCGCTTTGGCCAGGATTTGAGCGCAAGCCAAGGGTTCTTTGACCGCATTGGCGGCTGGCTGAGAAACGCGATTTGAAAAACCGGCTTAAGGTCAGGCAACAATATTGACGTTCAAGCCAACCGGGTTGGCATTCCCAAGCTTTTGCATGTTTTTCCTGATTTCTTCGGCAATCTTCTTTTCAATATCCGCGCGTATCTTGGGCGACATGGCGTTCAGGTCTTCCTCGGTCAGGTTGCGGGCGCGCAGGTATTGATAGCGGATTTTGTCTGCCGCCGACATCTGGGAATATTTTACCAGTTCCTCGGCAGGATCTGACTGGGCGGCATTCTTTTTGGCCGACGCTAAATTAACAGTCTGGCCTACAGTCTGGCCTGGAAAATAGCTGCTTAAGCCTGAAATTGCACTGGTCATGCCTATCTCCTTCGCGCCTTTCCATTCATGGGGGCGCATAGGGTAAGAAGCATATTTTGTGCCAAAGCTGGGCACCAAAACCGGCCTTAGTATTGCCGTTGAACAAGCCAATCTATTAAGGGTTTGGGCCAATCATTACGCAAATCAGCTGATTTGGCCTTGCTTCGAATCCGAGCCGCGGCTTAGCCTTCCCGATACAGATTCAAAACCTTATCCAAACGCCTAATTCAACCTAGGGATTCATCACCATGATTCAAATTACTGTTCCAGAAATGCAAACCCAGCTTCGCCCACGTATCACCGTTTTTGGTGTTGGCGGCGCAGGCGGCAATGCGGTCAACAACATGATCCGCTCCAATCTGGAAGGCGTTGAATTTGTGGTAGCGAATTCCGATGCCCAGGCTCTTTCCAGCAATCTGTCGGAACGTAAATTGCAGCTTGGCGTGAACCTGACCAGAGGGCTTGGCGCTGGCGCAAAGCCGGATGTGGGACGCGCATCCGCCGAAGAACAAATTGATGAAATCAACGCATATCTGGAAGGCACCAACATGGCTTTCATCACCGCCGGCATGGGCGGCGGCACAGGCACAGGCGCAGCGCCCGTGATTGCCAGAGCAGCACGTGAACACGGCATTTTGACCGTTGGCGTGGTAACGAAGCCTTTCCATTTCGAAGGTTCCCACCGCATGCGCATGGCGGAAGCCGGCATTGCCGAATTGCAGCAATATGTTGATACCCTCATCATCATTCCAAACCAAAACCTGTTCAGGATTGCCAATGAAAAAACAACCTTCGCCGATGCATTCCGCATGGCTGATGAAGTGTTGCATTCCGGTGTTCGCGGCGTGACCGATTTGATGGTCATGCCTGGTTTGATTAACCTTGACTTCGCTGATATCCGCTCCGTGATGAGTGAAATGGGCAAGGCGATGATGGGCACCGGCGAAGCCACAGGCGACAAGCGCAGCGTGAACGCAGCCGAAGCCGCGATTGCCAACCCATTGCTGGATGACGTTTCCATGAAGGGCGCACGCGGCGTTCTTATCAACATCACTGGCGGTTATGACATGACCCTGTTTGAAGTGGATGAAGCAGCAAATCGTATTCGTGAAGAAGTTGACCCAGATGCAAACATCATCTTCGGTTCAACCTTCGAAGAAAAGATGGATGGCCGCATGCGCGTTTCCGTTGTGGCAACCGGTATTGATGCGCAAGCTGAAATGCCACGCAGCCAAGCCGTGGGCATGTCGGGATTGAACACTTCCAAATTCCGCGCCCCTGAATCTTCACATCAAGCACCGCAGCAAGCTTCCTTCAATGCTGGTTTCACCGCGCCCGTTGCAGCACAACAGCAAGCCCAACGCACGCAGCAACAGCCACAACAACAGGCTTCGTTCTATAACCCGGCACCGCAACCCCAGCAGCAAGCACCTGCGGCGCAGCAACCATCTTTCTCTTCCCCGTTCACATGGGGCGCAGCAAAGCAACCGCAGCCACACACCGTATCATCACAAAGCGCTGCGCTGGATCAATTACTCGAACGCGCCAAGCAAGCTGAAAGCATCATGAACCAGGCAACAGCCGCTGAACAGCAACAGCAAGCACCGCAAGCCGTTCAGCAACCTGCGTCTATCTCCTTTGGCCAATCGGGTTCGCAGCCGCAATTCCCGCAGGCCCAGCAAACGCAGCAGCAAACGGCATTCGTGCAATCGAATGAAAAGCAAAACACGAAGCGCAGCAGTTCGTTGTTTGCACGCATCGCTGAATTTGGCGGCAAGCGCGATGTGCCAGCAGCGCCTGTTGAACAGCACGCATCACAGCCAGCCAAGGAACTGGGCGTGAATGCGTCGGATCGTCCGCGTCTTTCTTCAGAAGAAGAAACGCTGGAAATCCCCGCATTCCTGCGCCGCCAATCCAATTAATTGGCCAACTAATCTCTTTGGTTTTTGCCAAACGGCATCAGGCATGTTGGGGGGCCGTTTTCTTGTGCCTTTTGCCGGCCTTATGCTGCCTGCGGTAATCGGGATTTTATGCTTATTTCACAGATGGTTACCATTGTAATACAGCGTCATCACCAGTGATTTTGGTTGCCCACCGCCCTTTGATAGTTTCTCCATCAGAACTTTTTGAAATTATGGATTCCTTGTGCTGGGCGACTTGCAACCTCTTCTTCCCTCCCCCGTTCTATCGGGCACCCAAAAAACACTGGCGGCTTCCTTGTCCTGTGAAGGCGAAGGCGTGCACAATGGAAAATCGGTGCGCATCAGCATTCAACCTGCGCCAGCGAATTACGGAATTATTTTTGAACGCACGGATGTGAAGGATAAAACCAATCTGGTTCCTGCCATCTGGAGCGGCGTACGCGTGACTCCGCTGTGCACCCAGATTTTGAATGGCGATGGCGTTGAAGTGCGCACCATCGAGCATTTGATGGCGGCATTATTCGCCAGCGGCATTGATAATGCGCACATCAGCATCAACGGTGCGGAAATGCCGATTATGGATGGCAGCAGCCTGCCCTTCCTGCATATGATTGCAGGCGTAGGCGTGGTGGATTGCGGCGCAGCGCCACGTGAATTCATCAAAATCATCAAGCCGGTTGAAGCCAAGCACGGCGATGCGTATGCGCGTTTATTGCCCGCGCCAACGCCGCGTTTTAGCGTAACCGTCGCTTACCCGCAGCATAATGTAGGCGAACAGCAGGCCTATTTCGATTTTGAGGAAGGCAATTTCATCAAGGATATTGCGAGCGCGCGCACCTTTGGCTTCAAGACCGATTTGGAATATCTGCATGCAAAAGGCCTCGCGCTGGGCGGAAACTTCAGCAATGCGATTTTGATTGATGCCGAAGGTAAAATCATGAATCCCGGCGGCTATCGCTCCACCAACGAATTGGCGCGCCACAAATTGCTGGATGCGGTAGGCGATGTGGCATTGGCGGGCGGTATTATTCTGGGGCACATGGAAAGCAATCGTTCAGGTCATGCGCTGAACAACGCGCTGCTCCGCGCTCTGTTCGCAGACCCCAGCGCCTATGCCAAAGTGGAAATTCATAAGGCATTGGGCGAATCACTGGGCTTTGGTTCCCAGCATTCCGAACCCCGCGTTTCGGCGTGATGTTTTTGCGCTGATTTCAGCCACTTTTCGCGCTTTTTCAAGCCATGAAATTCGTCTATAAACGAGCCATGACCAAGCCTCTCAAACACGTCCTCATCGCGCTCGCGCTCATCTTCCTGGCATCGTGCGAAAGCACCAATGACAAACCTTATGTCGAAAAGTCGGTTGACCAGCTTTATTCGGCTGCGTCCAATGCGATGGATCAAAAGAATTTTGCCGAAGCCGCGCGCCTGTTTGACGAAGTGGAGCGCCAGCACCCTTATTCCGAGTGGGCATCGCGCGCGCAAATCATGTCTGCATTTGCGCATTACCAAAATTACAAATATGACGATGCAATTAACACGCTGAATCGCTTTATTCAAATTCATCCCGGCCATGCGCAAATCGCCTATGCCTATTATTTAAAGGCGCTGTGCCATTATGAGCAAATCAGCGATGTACGCCGCGACCAGGGCAATACCGCGAAAGCCATGGATGAGCTGCGTGATGTATTGCGCCGCTTCCCCGGCACCCCTTATGCGCGAGATGCCGAATTAAAAATCGGCCTTGCCAAAGACCATCTGGCGGGCAAGGAAATGGAAATCGGGCGCTATTATTTAAACCAAAAGCAATACATTGCCGCGCTGGGCCGTTTTCGCCGCGTGATTGAAGATTTCCAGACCACCAGCCATGCACCCGAAGCGCTGCACCGCATCGTGGAAACGTATTTACTGATTGGCATTCCAAAGGAAGCGCAAACCGCCGCCGCCGTATTGGGTTACAACTACCCCGGCAACCAGTGGTATCAGGATAGTTATGAATTATTGAAGGATAAAGGGCTGTCACCGCAGCATGACGACGCCAACTGGATTTCAAAGCAGTTCAGTTCATCACCGCCGCAACAGGCACCCGCGCCTGCGCCGCGGGAAACCGTAAGGCCAGCCTCCGTGCGAGAGGTTATTCAACCCGTGTGGATCAGAACCGAAACGCCAAAAACCGAAACGCCGAAATAGGAACCTATTGCTCCATGCTCACGCAGCTATCCATCCGCAATGTTGTGCTGATTGAAAAGCTGGAGCTTGATTGCATTATGGGTTTGTCCGTTTTAACGGGCGAAACGGGCGCTGGTAAATCCATTTTGCTTGATAGTCTTGGCCTTGGTCTGGGCGCGCGCAGCGAAGCAAGCTTGATACGCAACGGCGCAGACCAAGCCAGCGTTAGCCTTACCTTCCAGCTTCCTAAAAAACACCCTTCCCTTGCGCTGCTGAACGAACAGGGTCTGCGTGATAGCAGCAGCATTGAGCCTTTGATTTTACGCCGCGTCATCAGCCGCGATGGCCGCAGCAAGGCGTTTATTGATGACCAGCCAGTTGCGGTGAATGCGCTGAAAAAAATCGGCGAATTGCTGGTGGAGGTGCATGGGCAGTTTGAAACCCACGGGCTTTTGAACCGCGAAACGCATATTGGGTTTCTGGATAGCTTTGCGGGATTAGCGGGCGATTTGGCCGCGTGTGAATTGCTGCATACCGCATGGCAGGATGCAGTTTCGGCATATAACAAGACCAAGGCCGATGTGGATGCCGCGCAAAAGCAAGCCGAAGATATCGCAGCGGCGTTAAGTGAACTCAAGCAGCTTAGTCCCCAAGCAGGTGAAGCGGATAGGCTGGCCGAAAAGCGCACGCAGTTGCAAAGCCACGAAAAAATCATGGGCGCGTTGCAATCGGCCTATACCGATATATCGCAGGATGATAAGGGCGCACAGCGCATGGCCGCATCCGCGCGGCGCGTGTTGACGCGCGCGGCAGAAAAGGCTGGCGATATTCTAAACCCTGCTTTGCAGCAATTGGATGCGGCAGAAAATGCCTTGGCCGAAGCATCCGCCATGCTGGAAAACCTGCTGCATAGCGATGCGTTTGATGCAGCGGCTCTTGAAAAAAGTGAGGAACGCCTGTTTGCCCTGCGCGCGGCTGCGCGTAAATACCGCGTGAATGTGGATGATTTGGCCAAGCTGCATGATGAATTGGCCGCGCAGGCTGATTTACTGGAATATTCGGGCAAGGAACTTGGCAGATTAGAAAAAGAAATGGCGCAAAAGCGCGCTGGATTTGAAGCACAGGCAAACAAACTGCATGATGCGCGATTAGAAGCCGCAAAGGGTTTACAAAAAGCAGTGCATAAGGAATTGCCGCCACTCAAATTGGAAAACGCACGCTTTGAAGTGAATGTGGAATTGCTGCCATTGGCGGAAGCCAACGCCAAGGGCATGAGCCGTGTGACCTTTGCCGCCGCAACCAACCCCGGCATGCCCAGCGGCGCATTGCATAAGGTGGCATCGGGCGGTGAACTCGCCCGCTTCATGCTGGCCTTGCGTCTGTGCCTTGCCGAAGATGCCAGCGCGACGACATTAGTGTTTGATGAAGTCGATACCGGCATTGGCGGCGCAACCGCCAGCGCGGTGGGCGAACGCCTCGCCAAGCTTGGCAATACTATTCAAACGCTGGTGGTCACGCATAGCCCGCAGGTTGCCGCGCGCGGCAACCACCATTGGCGCATTGAAAAACAAACCGTCAAAGGCCAGATGCAAACCAGCGCGATTACGCTGACGGGTGATGCACGGCGCGAAGAAATTGCGCGCATGCTGGCCGGTGAAAAAATTACCGAAGCCGCGCGCGCAGCCGCGGATAGTTTGTTGAATGGCGGACAAGCAGCTATGCCTAAGAAACGCAAAGCATCATGAGCAAGAAAAGCAGCAAGAAAGCCGTGGAGGTTGAGCTGACCCCGCTTGAAGCCAAGGCGGAGATGGAGCGACTGGGTGAATTGATTGCGCATCACGATAAGCTCTATCACCAGAAAGACGCACCGGAAATCAGTGATGGCGACTATGATGCGCTACGCCAATCATTCAAGAAACTGGCGGAAGCGTTTCCGCATCTGGTTCCCGCGCAAAACCCTGAAAAAACCGTTGGCGCTGCGCCATTAAGTGGTTTTAACAAGGTCAAGCACCGCGTGCCAATGCTATCGCTGGGTAATGCATTCGGCGATGATGATGTTGAGGATTTTATAAAGCGTGTTTTGCGTTTTCTTAATTTAAAACATGACAACATGGCTACAAGCGATCCAATTGAATGCGTTGCAGAACCTAAGATTGATGGGCTATCTGCCAGTTTATTTTACGAAAATGGCGTCTTTACCCAAGGCGCAACGCGCGGTGATGGCGAAACTGGCGAAGACATCACCCAGAATTTAAGTACTATCAAAGATATTCCTAAAAAATTGTCAGGTAAGTTTCCGGCTACCGTCGAAATCCGCGGCGAAGTTTATATGGAACGCGGAGATTTTCTAAAAATGAATGAAAAACAGATTGCCGAAGGCAAACCCGCCTTTGCCAACCCACGCAATGCGGCGGCGGGAAGCCTGCGCCAGCTAGATCCAAGCATTACGGCTGTACGTCCGCTTAAGTTTTTTGCTTATGCATTAGGCTATAGCGATAGCCGTGTTGCAAATACTCAAATGGAATTGCTAAAAAGAATTGAAGGCTGGGGTTTCACAATCAACAATGAAGTAAAATTATACGAACATTCAGATGAATTGATCGATTATCATCAACGTATTGAAGCAAAACGTTCCACCCTTCCTTATGACCTTGATGGCGTGGTTTACAAAATAAATGATTTTGATTTGCAGGAACGCTTGGGCTTTGTTTCCCGCTCCCCGCGCTGGGCAATTGCGCATAAATTTTCAGCGGAAGAAGCCGAAACAACGTTGAATGATATTATTATTCAGGTGGGGCGCACAGGCGCACTTACCCCCGTTGCGGAACTGGAGCCTGTGAATGTCGGCGGCGTGATGGTATCACGCGCGACATTGCATAATGAAGATGAAATTCAGCGCAAGGACATCCGCGTGGGTGACCGTGTAATTATCCGCCGCGCAGGCGATGTTATTCCGCAAATTGTCAGCGTGAAGCTGGATGCGCGGCCCAAAACCGGTAAAGCATATGTGTTCCCTGACACCTGCCCCGTATGCCAAAGCCCCGCTATTCGCCCCGAAGGCGAAGCCGTACGTCGTTGTACGGGTGGTTTTACGTGTGAGGCACAGGCAATTGAACGCCTTATTCACTTTGCCAGCCGTGATGCACTGGATATTGAAGGGCTGGGCGAACAATCCCTGCGCGATTTCTGGGATGAGAAGCTGATTAAAACCCCCGCTGATATTTTCACGCTGGAAGCGCGCGATAAAGACAAGGCACTGGAAAAGCGCCCATTAGAAGAACGTGAAGGCTGGGGAGCGAAATCGGTTCAAAAACTGTTTGATGCAATTAACGCCAAGCGAAGCATTCCATTAGACCGCTTTATCTTCGCGCTGGGCATCCGCCAGATTGGCGAAACAACCGCCAAATTGCTGGCGCGTAATTATGGTTCATGGAAAAACCTGAATGCGCAGATGCGTGAAGCAGAAAACCATGAAAGCACGGCATACCGTGATTTCACTGCGCTGGATGGTATTGGCAAAGCGATGGCAGATGATTTAATCGGTTTTTTTGCCGATGCGCATAACCAGAAAGTCATCAGCGATTTATTGACCGAAGTAACAGTTGAAGATTTCGTGCGTGTAGCCAGTGCCGAAACCGCATTAACAGGCAAAACCATTGTGTTCACCGGCACATTGCACGGCATGGGTCGCAACGAAGCCAAAGCGAAGGCTGAAAAGCTTGGCGCGCATGTAGCGGGCAGTGTGTCATCGAAGACCGATTATGTGGTGGTTGGCGCAGATGCGGGCAGCAAAGCCGATAAGGCACGTGCATTAGGCGTTACAGTGTTAGATGAAGCTGCATGGCTTAAGCTGGCGGGTTTATAGCGCTGCTGTAGCTGTTTTTAGCCACGCTTTTTCTTGTTCATTCATGTGCGGCGCGTGCGTGTTAAACACGGTTGCATGATAGGCATTGAGCCAGGTTTTTTCGTGTGCAGTAAGCAGAGATGCATCGATTAAATTCATATCCATTGGCGCAAGGGTAAGCGTTTCAAATTCAAGCATCGGCTTGGCATCGAGCTTGGTTGCGCTTTCCTTCACGAACACCAGGTTTTCAATGCGGATGCCATACGCGTTGGTAAGGTAATAGCCAGGCTCATTTGAAATCACCATGCCAGCGCGCAAGGGCACGGTGGAGCGACCGGAAATGCTTTGCGGCCCTTCATGCACGCCAAGGAATGCGCCAACGCCGTGGCCTGTGCCATGATCATAATCAAGACCCGCCGCCCATAAATGCTGACGCGCCAAAATATCAAGTTGGCCGCCATGCGTGCCCTGCGGGAACACCGCCTGCGCCAAGCCAATATGGCCTTTCAGCACCAGCGTGAAATGCGTTTTCATCGCGGGCGCAGGAACACCAATAGCAACGGTTCGCGTGACATCGGTCGTGCCATCAAAATACTGGCCACCGCTGTCAATTAAATACAATTCGCCCGCGTTAAGGCTGCGGTTGCTTTCCTTGGTGGCGCGGTAATGCACAATCGCGCCATGCGGGCCAGCACCGGAAATGGTTGGAAAGCTGGGGTAGATAAAGCCGGGTGCGGCGTTGCGGAATTCCAATAATTTATCTTCGGCGGCAATTTCCGTGATGCTGCCGGGCTTTTGCAGTGATAACCATGCAAGGAATTTGGTCAGCGCAAGACCATCACGGATATGCGCGGCCTTTATCCCCGCCAATTCATCCTTATTCTTGCACGCCTTGGGCAAATCGCACACATCAATGCCCGCATCAACAGACGCGCCCGCATCATCCAGCATATCGAGGATGCGCGATGGTGTTTCCTGCGCATCGACGCGCACTTTGGCTTTCTTTGGGCCCAGTTGTTTAATGGCACCCGCAAAATCATCCGGGGTTAAGATGGTGGCATCGGCCGATAATGCTTTACGTGTTTCCGGTTTCAGCTTAGCGGGATTTACAAACCATTCCACCACGCCCGTATGATGTAAAATGGCGTAGCTGAGCGGCAACGGCGTTGCTTCCACATCTGCGCCGCGCACATTGAGCAGCCATGCGATGGACGGCGGCGATGTCAGCACCATCGCATCAAGCCCCTGTTCGTTTAATTCCTTGGCCAACCGCGTGCGTTTTGATGCGCTGGTTTCGCCCGCATACTTAATGTCGTGCACGAAAATGTCAGCCATTGGCGCAGCGGGTTTATTCTGCCACACCACATCAACCAGGTTTTTATCAACGCAAATCAGCTTCGCCTTGTTTTTGGCGAGCACTGCTTTGATTTTTTCAATGCTGGCACGGGTGTGCAACCACGGATCATAGGCGATGCGGTCGCCTTCCTTCACATGCCGGGCAAGATATTCATGCAGCGGGTTTTTAACAAGGTGACGCAGTTCGTAGAGTTGATTGCCAACCTGCTGCTCCGCCTGAATGGTGTAGCGGCCATCGGTAAAAAACGCGGCCTTGTCGCGCAGCACCACCGCAAAGCCTGATGAACCCGTAAAACCAGTAAGCCATGCAAGGCGCTGCGAAACCGGCGGCACATATTCATTCATATATTCATCGGCAAGCGGAACCAAAAAACCATCGAGCTTTTCATGCGCAAGCACATCACGCAGCGCGGCGGCGCGTTCAGCTTGCTGTGATTTGGTGGCGGCGAATTGCATTTCTTTAATCTATCCCATCTTCCTTAAGACTAATATACACCAATTGCCAAAGCGTAAACGGCGCTTAATCACTATGTTTTGCAACGCATAGGCGTTCGCTACGCGGGCAACGTCTTTATGCAGAAACCCCGCCAAAATAACGAGGCCACCGGGTTTGAGGTGCCGGCGCATCTGCGGTGCAAGCTTGGCAAGGGGCCGTGCAAAGATATTGCTTAAAATAACATCATAGGGTTTATGCGCGGTGATAGCCCCGTGGGCAAAGCCCATTGCCTTGCGGTTTTTTACAAAACGCGCCACGCCGTTCTTGCGGCAATTATGTTCGGCTACCACCACGGAATCCGCATCCATATCGGTTGCAACGACGCGCGTTTTGAAAAGCTTTGCCATCGCCATTGCAAGAATGGCGGAACCCGCGCCTAAATCGAGCACATGCGCGTCGGGCTTGATATGCAAACCTTGCAGCGCAGTAAGGCAACCAAACGTTGTTGGATGCTCGCCCGTGCCGAATGCGCAGGATGCTTCGAGTTCAATTTTGATACGGTTCGATGGAATAGATGCGCGGTCTTTTTCGCCGTGAATGACAACGCGGCCAATTTCAATTGGCGCGAAGCTGTCCTGGTTGGCTTTGAGCCAGCCTTGCGCGGGAAGCTTATGTAATTCGTGGCGATAAGCGGCGTGGTTATTGCCGCCCGCCAAAATGGAAAGTTCCATCAGGCAGATGGTCAAATCAGGCTCCGCCAGATACAGGCTTTCGGCCATCCATAACGGGTTTTCGCTGCGGTCTTCGGCATCCGCCTTAAAGGCTGTCTGCCCTACCTCGCCTTCGGGCAGAAGCATCAACGCATCTTCAATCACGCTGTGCGGAACATAAAGGGTTAGCGACCAGACAAACTTAACAGCCATTAGACCAAACTCATATTAAAACTGCCCCGCTAAATCTTCGGGCACGACAAAGTCAGCCATGATTTTTTTGGTGCCGCCCATATCAAATTGCACTTCCAGCTTTTCACCTTCAATAACCACCACATTGCCATAACCGAATTTCTGATGGAATACGCGGTCACCCTTGCTGAACTTGCGGGAGGTTTCTTCGTCTCCCTCCCCGCGCACGTTATCAATGCGCTGCGCGCGGCCTTCAATCAGGTTGGCTTTTGGTCGTGCGGGATAATTGGATTTGCCAAAGGCAGCGCCTTTATATGAGGACGCATTATAAGATGACTGGGCAAATTCCTGCGGGGCTGATGCACTGCGCATATTACGGAAACCGCCTTCGGAATAGCTACCACGGTTCATGGTGCTGAACATGCCGGCTTCGGAACTCGCTTCGATATGCTGCGCGGGAAGTTCCGATATAAAGCGGGATGGAATGGCATTCGTCCATGACCCATAAACAAGACGGTTGGCAACCGTGCTGATAATGGCGTGTTCGCGCGCACGGGTCAGGCCGACATAAGCTAAACGACGCTCTTCTTCCAAGCCTTTCATACCGTTTTCTTCCAACGAACGGCGGGATGGAAAAATTTCTTCTTCCCAACCGGGCAGGAACACCAAATCGAATTCCAGACCCTTTGCGGCGTGAAGCGTCATGAGCGTGACTTGTTCCTGTTCTTCGCCGCGCGCTTTTTCCATCACCAGACTAACGTGTTCCATGAAGCTTTGCAGATTATCAAACTCCGCAATCGCGTTGATAAGCTCTTTCAAGTTTTCAAGGCGCGTTGGCGCATCGGGCGTTTTTTCAGCCTGCCACATCGCGATATAGCCGGATTCTTCCAATACGCGTTCGGTTAAATCGGTATGCGGCAAATCCGGCAATTGCTGAACCCACACATCATAAGCGCGAATGAAGCTTTCCAGCGTGGCGCGAACTTTCGGTTTAAACGCGTCGGTATTCAGCAATTCGCGCACGGCTTGCAGCATGCCGATTTTTGCTTCACGCGCATGAATGGCAATGTGTTGAATAGTGGCAGTGCCAAGGCCGCGCTTTGGCACATTAATGATGCGTTCAAATGCCAGATCATCTTCCGGCACCAGGATAAGGCGGATATAGGCAATCGCGTCACGAATTTCCTGGCGTTCATAAAAACGCGGGCCGCCAATCACGCGGTAGGGCACGCCAATTTTTAAAAAACGTTCTTCGAATTCACGGGTTTGGAAGCCCGCGCGCACCAGCACCGCCATCTGGTTCAATGACATGCCGCGCCGCTGGAAGGATTCCAGTTCATCGCCCACAAAACGCGCTTCGCTTTCACCGTCCCACAGCGATTGCACGCGCACCTTGTCGCCTTCGCTGGCTGCCGTCCATAAGGTTTTGCCCAAGCGGTCACGGTTATGCGCGATTAACGCAGATGCCGCGCCAAGGATATGGCCGGATGAACGGTAGTTTTCTTCCAGACGGATAATCTTTGCGCCCGGAAAATCCTGCTCGAACCGCAGAATATTGCCGATTTCCGCGCCGCGCCAGCCATAGATGGATTGGTCTTCATCGCCCACGCAGCAGATATTGCGCGCCTGACCATCGCGCGTGAGCGTGAGACGGCGCAGCCATAGATATTGCACAACGTTGGTGTCTTGATACTCATCCACCAATATATAGCGAAAACGATGCTGATATTCCTGAAGCAAATCTTCGTTATTCAAAAGCAGTACATAATTATACAAAAGCAAATCGCCAAAATCGCAGGCGTTTAATGTGCGAAGGCGTTCCTGATAAATGCCATAGACTTTCAGATACAGCCCGCTTTGCGTTACTTCGCTGGGCGGGACATTATCAGAAGCATACCCCCTATCCTTCCAACGCTCGATAACGGCCAAGACTGCGCGCGGCGGCGTTTTCTTCGTATCCACATTTTCTGCTTCCAGGATTTGCTTGATGAGACGCAACTGGTCATCGGTATCTAAAATCGTGAAGTTAGGTTTAAGGCCAACACGCGCCGCATGCTTCCTTAAAATGCGCGTGCATATGGAATGGAAGGTGCCGATAAACCAGCCTTCCACCGGGCCGCCAACCAAGGCTGCAACGCGTTCCTGCAATTCACGTGCAGCTTTATTGGTGAAGGTCACCGCCAGAATTTGCGTGGGGTATGCCAACCCATTCAATAAAATCGCGGCAAGGCGCGTGGTGAGCACGCGGGTTTTGCCGGTACCCGCACCTGCCAATACCAGAACAGGGCCATCCACCGCCTCAACGGCGGAGCGTTGCGCAGGGTTCAGGCCCGATAACATATCGGTTTTGTAATTATCATCAGTAGAAATAAGGGCGTTTTGCATCTCCTAAAGATAGAACAAAACGCGAAAAGGTACAGGAGAATTTTGGCTGGTTTTGACTGATTTAACCGCGTGGTTAGCCGGCGGCAACTTCGGTTTCGCCATCCGAATCGAAATCATCGAAACGGTCGGCTTCCTTGCCTTTATGGTCGTGCAATTTAGCCATAGTGATGCTGTCTAAATCCTGAACCACGACACGGTTACGGCCAGCAGATTTGGCCATGTACATGCCAGCATCTGCGCGTTTCAGGAAATGGGAGAGCTGTTCATTAGCATGGTATTGCGCAACGCCGATGGAAACCGTGACCTGGCCCAGCGTCGCATGGGTATCGCGGCGGATGATTTTCTTTTGCGCAACAGAGGTGCGAAGGGCATCAGCGACGCGCTGCGCATCCATTAATCTGGTTTGCGGCAGTACAATCACGAATTCTTCGCCACCATAGCGCGCCACGCAATCCTTGCCCTTCAGGTTTTCCATGAGGGTGCGCGCCACCAGCTTTAATACCTGGTCGCCAACCAAATGGCCGTGGGTATCATTGAATTTCTTGAAGTGGTCGATATCGATCATCAGCAGGCTAAGCGCTGATTTCTGCTCTTCTGCTTCCTGCACCAGGCGCTTTAATTCATTGCTTAAATGCTTGCGGTTGCCAACACCGGTTAACGTATCGGTCAGGGTTTCTTTTTGAACGCGCGTCAAATCTTCCTTCATCACGGTGATTTGCGCGGATGATTTTTCAAGCTGTTCCTGCAATTGCTGGTTCTTGGTTGCAATCGACTTGGTTTCGGTCACAACCTTGTTCACGGCAGCGCGGATTTCTTCCACCGATAACGGCTTGTTCAAATGGGTGGTAAAGCCGCTCAAGGTTTCGCTGAATTGCGCGTTGCCTTCATTCACGGTGGAAATAACTTCCATCACACGGGCAAGCTCTTCGGAGAGTTGCCTTACGTTATTCTGCAACACTTCTTTTTCCTTATCCGCGCCAAGGTGCTTGTCGTAAATCGCGCGCGCCTGGTCGGCTGTAAAACCGCTGCCACGCACCGCGCCATCGACCAGTTCTTTAATCTGCGGCAAGCGGCCGCTGACATAGGCATACAGCAATTCAAAATTCTGCGGGGTTGGCGCAAGGCCTAAAAATTCCAGGCGCAGCAATGCAGCCTTGGAGTATTCGCTGGCTTTTTGAATGGAATCTTCGAACATCGACGCGGCAATCTTTGAGAGCAGTTTGAGACGTTAAATTTAGCGCGAAAACCCTTAAAAAAGATGAAATGGCAAAAGCCCCTTATAAGGCTGAAATAGCACTGTTTTTATACAATTTTTTTTGTGATTGTTTGTAAACCGAATATAAATTTTTATTTAAAATGCAAGGTTCTGCTTATTTAAAAACGCGATTCCACGATGCCTTAAGCGCATCATCCAATTGATTCAGTGTTGCATCGATTCCAAGCGCTTTGAGCGATGTCACGCCGTAACTGGAAATGCCGCACGGAATAATTCCGGCAAAATGCGAAAGATTAGGGTTCAAGTTAATTGCAATGCCGTGATACGCAACCCATTTGCGAATGCGCACGCCAAGCGCCGCGATTTTTTCTTCAGTGCCATTATGTTCAACCCATAAGCCAATGCGGCCATCGCGCTGCGCGGCCTTCACGCCCAATTCACCCAGCGCACCAATCACCCATTGTTCAAGATTTTGAACATAGGCGCGCACATCGCGCCCGCGCACCCGCAAATCTGCCATCACATAGGCAACGCGTTGGCCGGGCCCGTGATAGGTGTAACGCCCGCCCCTGCCGGTTGGATAAACAGGAAAACGCTGCGGGGTCAACAGCTCTGCCGCATCGGCACTGGTGCCGCTGGTATAAAGCGGCGGGTGTTCCAATAGCCATATTTTTTCATCGGCATCGCCCGCAATCATCGCATCGACATGCGTTTCCATTGCCGCCAAGGCATCAAGATATTCAACGGGTTTAGGGCTTAATTGCCATTCAATCATGTTTTAAACTTTACTTTCGTACGCCCAATTAGTAAACAGAAGCGATAATATTTACATTATTTTTAAATTTTATATGACGAACCAACAGCCCCTTAAAGGACTATTGATTACTGATGATGCGGCATCAGCGCTGGACGCGATGTTTGCCAGAAACGTTGACGTTGTCATTTTAAGGCACCCCGACCCTGCCGCATTTGAAGCTGCCATGCAAGTCATTTGCACTGCGCGCCCTGAACTAATCTCACGCGATTTTTCATTTAAATCGGAACGCCCAACCAGCCCCAGCGA
The DNA here is from genome assembly GCA_021732145.1 of Alphaproteobacteria bacterium. GTDB lineage: Bacteria > Pseudomonadota > Alphaproteobacteria > UBA9219 > RGZA01 > RGZA01. The sequence continues at coordinate 13,072 of JAKFVN010000011.1, read as the reverse complement.
GTTGATTGAGCGCGTAGTAAATTCGGATACCGCACTGGTTGAAACGCCAGCCTATAAGGATGTAAAAGCATGGCTTTCGGCATTAAAGGAAATCGCCCAGCGTGCCAACCCTGCATTCCCCGATACATACTGCTCCACCCGCAGTATTTATGATGGCAGCTTTAGCCCGCTGTTTGGATACCACCAAGACACAGGCGAAGAAATAGCGCCAGATAAAGCACTGCCATGGCGCAGCGTCATTACGCTGATTGGCGTTGGCACCAAAATTGTTGAAGAACGCGCATTAAAGGCAGCATGCAACCGTGCCACCCCAGAATTTCAAGAAGCGAAACGCATTGCTGAAGCAGATCACCCGCTTCCCCTGCCGCCGACATTGCTAAAAGGCAGCGTTCAAAGCAACAAGACGCACCGCATTGCGCAGCGCCAATCGGATGCGGCGTGGAAGATTGCAAATACAGATGCCATCCAGCATGCACGCTTGTTGCAGGCAACGCGCAGAGAACAGATTTTGCTGAAAGACGTGTCCATCGTGACTGCGCGCCCCGGTGACATGGTGTTTATTGCGCAAACACGGCCCAAACATCTGTGGCACGGTTCGCCGCAATATACGGGCGGCCAGCGTTTGGGGCTGGTTTTAGACCATATCCTGACTGTCCATATATAAATATAAGGCTTGCCTTAATAAGACTTGCGTTTTTGGGCAAAAAACCTTTTATTACCCCCCTACCTAGTAAGTGCGGTCGTGGCGGAATTGGTAGACGCGCAGCGTTGAGGTCGCTGTAGGGCAACCTGTGAAAGTTCGAGTCTTTTCGACCGCACCATTTTAAGATTTATTTTGAAGATTTGGGCAACGAAGTGATGCAATCAGCATCGCTTCAACCAGCTTACGCATATCTGGGTTTTCAATTTCAACATAAGCAATCATACATTTGCTCTTAAACCAATCTTGCATACCTTTTCCAAATTCGAATTTTCGTGACTGGTTAAGGCTTCTTCTAAGACTGCTCATAGTCGCTTTAAGTTCTTTAGATAAATGATCTGTATGAATTCTACTTCGCAGATTCTTAGCAAGTCCTACGTACAATTCCTTATATTCACCGTCTTCGCTATTTTCATAAAAAAGATAGACTCCACCCACTTGAGGAATATTCTCTTTGTTGTCTAGGGAAACTGGTTTGGTTAAGAGCATTTTCTCAACCAATTTTTTTGCTTCAGTCATATTTTTATCAAGACTTACTAAAGCCTTCATATAACACCTACAACTGTAGTTATTTTAAGCAGCCTGTGATGGCTTTGCTTCTTCGCTTGGCGCTTCCTGCGTTGCAGTTTCAGCAACCGCTGGCGCTGGATTTTCAGCAGGCGCAACGGATGGATCAACGCTTGGTTCACGTTTGCGGCCCAGCATACCCACCATGGATGCAGCCATACGTTCAAAGCGTTCCTTGATAATCTGCGCTTCTTCGTTCACCGAATTACGGGTTTGCTGTTGTTGTTCTGCGGTTGGTTCTGGCTGCTGGTCGCTGCCATCATCGGTTGCGACAACATCTTCGATGATTTCAGCAACGAATGGGCGGCCGGTATATTCAACCTGCGCCAAGCCATCCAGGATATTATCGATATGGTCAGCCAGCGTTGACAATGTTTCGCTTACCGCCGTGCCGGATGGCAGTCGTTGCATGGCAGTTTGCTGGTAGTAAGCGGCGTAGTCAGCGCATTGACCATACACGGATGCAACGCGGCGCGCCAAATCGGAACCCAACAGGCCGATGGAACCCACATGCGCCTGATACACCACGGCGCGAATACGCGGCCAAAGTTGTGATGGGCGCGGTTGATTTTCTGCTTCGCCAAGGCGGCGCTGACGAATAAGTTCACGTGCGCGCGTGCGGCAGATGTGACGCGCGGAGGTTAATTCGCCGTTAAGCGCAGCAGCCAACGCGCGGCGTTTTTCGGCAAGCTGCATGCGGTCACGAATAACTGCGGCAAGGCCAAAAGCCAGTGCGCCGAAAATCCACAGCACGCCGCCAACAATGCCTTGGTAGCGTTCAATGAAGCCACCTTGCGGTGATGAAGATGACGATGCGGTTGCGGCTGGCGCTGGCGCAGCTTCCGTTGGCTTGGCGGTAACCGGTGCAGGTGCTGCGGCTGGTGCTTCAGCAGGCTTTGTCGCTGTGGTGGCTGTCGTTGTTTCCGGCATAATTAATGAAAGCGCGGTGCGCGGTTCTTCACCTCTCGCAACCGGGTCTCTTTCAGCCGGGCGCGAGCCACCCTTGATGGTTTCAACCTTTGCGCCCATAGCTGTTATTGGTTGCGCCGTAATTGGCGCGGAAGAGGAAGAAGATGGCTGAGCAGCTGCTTGTGCCGCCTGCACAGTTGTCGGGGCAACCAATGGAACAGTTACGGTATTGGAAGGGTTGCTGATCGGAACCGAATTCACCATCGGCATTGGCGCAAACAACCCTTTGTTCAGCGATTGCGCTTCCTGCTCTACTTTCTCATAAACTTCGGCAAGTGAATTGTTTTTCAACGCTTTTCGATCAACCATCGCCCAGCCTTGGCGCAGCATTTCGTATGACAAATCCGGCGTGTCTACCGTGCCGCAGAATGCGATGGGGCGACCATCCTTATCCTTGTCGGTTACCTTGCACAGCACCGCGCCCTTGATAATCGCATCCAGCTTTTGGCGGGCCTGGGGGCCGTAATTGGATGAAATGCCGGGGGTTACGATGCCAAACAGGCGGATTTCCTTTTCGCCAATCATCAGGCGTTCGCCGTCCAATGCCTTGGCAACACCTTCAAATTCCTTGGCTTCCTTGCCCACGATGCTTTGCTTCGCCAATTCCTTGGCGTTTGCCTTTGCAATGCTTTCTTTCGCCATTTCCTTGGCTGATTGCTTTACGGGTTTCGACGCATTGGGGTCGTTTGAAAGCGCGGTCTTTGCGGCAACTTTTATCGCATTGCTAAGCGAGCCTGTTGGTTTTGGCGGCGGCGTATAATCTGGTGCAGCTTCGTAAAGGGTAACCTGTTGAACGGGTTCGCGGGGCGCTTTCTTTGGCGCGGGCATAACATCGCTTCTTGCAAATGCACTGCCTGATGAAAGGCTTAGCAAAGCCGCGAGAGTGACTGCCAAAACGCGCATGAACATTGTTCCAAAACTGGCGAAAAAACTTGCACAAAATTCAACGATTCAGGGGGCGCCCCCAAATCATTAACGGCCACTATAGCAAATCGCAGGAACAAAATGGAAGGGTCTTGAATGTGCTATTCGCTTGGAATCAAGACCATTTTTCCGTTTTTACACGCCGCATTCAGGTTTTGTCTTCCCTACTTCGGATAAAGGCGGGTTGGGTCTGCATCGAACGCTTTGATGTAATTGTCATAGCTGAGCAGGCTTTGCGCAAAGCCACGCGTCAGTAAATCGAGCATCGCGTTATATTCATGCTTGAATTCGGTAGTATCGCGCAGGCGCAGAAGGATTTCCGCCGCGCAATCGCCAAGGCCGATGATTTCATAAAGGCAACACAGCTTGTGAAGGCGCTGCCTGTCAAAATCAAACTTCCATTTATCAGCATATGTCACATCGCCGCCATCGCGGAAATAGACCGCATCGCCCCATAATATCTGCCCCTTGGTGGTTTGCGCCGGCAGCTTATAGGTGAATGGCGCGGGTAGCGCGCCCTTGCTGCACGGATAGCTATCGAGCACGCACAGTGAAAAGCCCAATTCGCGCATGAAGCGGTCAATGTTGCAAAAGACATTGGCATGGGGGTGTGCGGGCCCATGAAACGGCACTTCAATTGCAGCGCCCAATACGCTACGTTTCAGCGTTTCTTCAGCGCCCAGCAGCACTTCGTAATCATGGCCATCAGTGTCAATCTTGATAAAATCCACCTGCTCGATGCCGTGTTGCTTGGTGTACGCATCAATCGAGATGCGGTTTTCGGTAAGCGATGTTTTCTGGTTATTGTTAAAATACGCATCAGTGTAATTCAGGTTCATCGCTTTCCATGCGCGTTCATAGCTGGTGCGCTTTTGCGGGTCGTTATTGCGCGATGCGATGCGGTCTTCGAAGTATTTTTTGGAAAGCAATTCTTCATAGCCTTCAAAGCCGACGAAATAATTTTCATATTTAATGCGCGGATTTGGGTTGATGGCATTAAGGCGCGCCACCTCCTCCACAATCACATCAAAGCCGATGGCATTGAATTTATCGCCAAGCGGCAGCCAATGCTGTTCCACCCCGCCGCTGGCGCCGATATCAAGGAACATGAAATCCGGCAGGCCAAATGTGCCAATATTTCTGAACGCATAAGGCAGCACAGGATTATAAACGGTATCTTTGGTTGCCATGCTTATCTCTTGTTTAATACGGCGGTGCGGAAATATGGGCTGTGTCCTGATGGGTCTTGGTCAAACATAATCCACCAATCGCATTTCGCACATAATTTTGAGAGCTCGCTTTTGGGGTCATCATACATATCGCAAAGTTTATCGTAGGATTCTTTCAGCGTATGCGTTTCCAAATCGGGCAGCCAGCTAACGTCGTGGTCGTGCGCATAGACAATCATCGCGCAGCATGGCGCAACCTTGCCTGATGGCAGAACGTAAGTCTGAATGGCACAATCGACACGTTTCTTTGGTGTTGCCAGCAAATTGCGGTAACGGAACATATCAAAATATTCGGCATTGAAATGCACCTTATCCACGCCGTGCTCACGCCAGAAATCCTCGTATTTTGGTTGCAGATGAAAATTGGTTTTAAACAGCGTGCAGCCAATTTCGATATCAAGGTCGGGAAATTCCGCACGGCGCGTATTGATGTAAGCCAGCGCATCGAGGATAACCTGAAGCTTTCCGCCACGGCGAATGCGTTCATAATGACTGGCATCAATCGCATCGCAGCTGATGCGGAAGGAACGAAGGCCAATCGCCAGCAATTCATCAATCAGTTTTGGTGTGTAAAACTGCCCGTGGCTCAATACCTGTGGTTTCAAGCCCTTTGAAATTGCATAGCGCAGATGATCCAGCGCGTTTGGGTCAAGAAAGAATTCGCCCGTCGATGCAAGATAGATGTGCGAGCCAACGGGATATTCATCCATCGCTTTTCGAACCATTTCAGGCTTTAACAGCTTGCCCTTCTTTACTGCATTTGGCCCATTGAAATGGCACATTACGCAGGAAAGGTTGCACACTTCATTGGTGGTAATCGCGCCCGGTGTGAAATTTTGCACGCGTTTTGCTTTGGCCTTGAACGGGGCTGTGGTCAGAGCATGAAGATCGATGCCGGTTTCACCGGGTTGCAGCGCATGCTTGGCCTTTGTAGTTTTCAAACCATCAAGCGTAGGCAGTTTCAGCATGTGAACACCTTATCCGTTTTTTTTCTGCTTCTCTTCATCCAGCAATGCTTTGCGTGATAATTTTCCAATCATGGTTTTTGGCAGGCTGTCGCGGAATTCCACCAGCTTCGGCATTTCAATCGGCGAAAGCTTATCGGATAAGAACGCCATCAACGCATCGCGCGTCAACGTGGTTCCGGGTTTTAATGCAATATATGCTTTCACGGTCTGGCCGCGATAAGGGTCAGGAAGGCCAGCCACCACGCATTCCGCAACGGAGGGGTGCAGATAAATCGCCTCCTCCACATTGCGCGGATACACATTATAACCGCCGCATAAAATCATGTCCTTGATGCGGTCGACGATGAAGATATAGCCGTCTTCATCGATATAGCCGACATCGCCGGTGTGAAGGCGCATGCCTTTATCCGTTGGCGTTAGCGTTTCCGCTGTTTCCGCTTCATTCTTCCAATAGGCTTTCATCACCTGCGGGCCAAGAATGCATACTTCGCCGCGCTCACCCATTGGCAGCACGGTTTTCTTGTCTTCCATGCTGATGATTTCAATGCGGGTGCCCGGCAATGGCAAACCAATCGACCCGGCCTTATTCGTGCCTTCCAGTGGATTACACGTTGCAACAGGTGAACTTTCGGTCAGGCCATAACCTTCGGCAACCACGCATCCGGTTACTGCTTCAAATGCGCGCTTGATGTCGATGGGCAAGCCCGCGCCGCCGGAGATGCAGTATTTGACCGATGAAATATCGTAATCGCCCAAGCGGCGGAAATTGCTGATGGCGGCATAGATGGTGGGCACGGCGGGAAACAGCGTGGGTTTCTTGCGGTGAATAAGATGCACGACTTGCTTTAATTCAAAGCGCGGCACCACGACAATGGTTGCACCAATTAAAATGCCCAAATTCATCGCAACGGTCATGGCAAACACATGGAAGAATGGCAGGACACCAAGCAAAACTTCCTCGCCCTCCTTCGCCATGGTGAACCACAGGCGTGATTGCTGCGCATTCACGGTAAGGTTGCCGTGGGTTAGCATAGCAGCCTTTGGGATACCCGTTGTACCGCCCGTATATTGCAATACCGCGACATCATTATGTGCATCAATCGCAACGGCTTCGGGCATGCCGTTATTGTTCATAATGGCATCATAGGTGACGTGGTAATTATCACGCGGAATAAAGGAACATTCGCTTTTCTTTAACAGGCTGAATAGGAAGCCCTTTACGCCCGGCAGCGCATCGCACAGGCGGCACACAACAAGGCGTTTGAGCGCAGTCTTACCCACCATCTTGCTGATTTTTTCGTAAGTAATTTTCAAATCAAGCGTGATGGCGATTTCCATTTCGCTATCAGCAATCAGATGTTCCAATTCGCGCGCAGCATAAAGCGGATTGAGGTTCACCACCACACCGCCCGCCATTAAAATTGCGTAATAGAAAATAACCGAATATGGGGTGTTGGGCAGAAGCAGGCCGACGCGGGTTCCTTTTTTTACTCCAAATTCCTGCAAGCCTTTTGCGGCATGTTCTACCTGACTTTCAAGTTGGGCATAGGTGGTGACCTTATCAAAAAAATCGAGCGCGATGCGGCGTGGGAAACGCGCCGATGTCTTCATCAGCATTTCATGGGCGGGATATTCGGGTAACGGGGCGTTCCAGTTAATACCGGGAGGATAAGTCATCAAAAACCTTTCATACTCAGTTGTTGTATCATACCCAGCTTTGACTAAATGTTAAGGTTTTTATATGATTTTTGAAGCATGGGATTCAAAGCTGGCTTTATCATATCACGGCGACAATTTATGGCTGCAAGCGCTGTGTTTCTTGCGGCTGGCAACCATGTTGCACAAGCGAAGGCACAGCCCATTCGCTATTGCGTAACATCACCTTACATGGATGATTTATCGCCCACGCCGCACCCTATGAATATCGGATTGGGCAATGGAGAATCAATTCAGGCTATTCCCTTCGCGCAAATTCCGGAAAGCGAATTTAAAAACAAACGCACGCTGCTTACCGTTGCCGATGAAGATGGCAAACGCATTCGCCGCGTTTACGTGCCGGGCAGTTTGCACAATGCGATGTTCAGCGGCACAACTATTTTATGTTTGACGCGTGGCAACCCCGGATATTTTTACGCGCTGGATTCTGAAACACTGCAACCTGCGCATGTGATATTCCCCGAAAGCAACACATTGTTTGGCGGACACATGATACCGTGGATGCACGACGGGCAAGTTGCGATTACGGTGAACAACCAGCGCGAAGGCGCATATGACCGCGTGGATATTTATGATGCCAAGACGATGAAGAAAGTGGCGGAGATTAAATCACACGGATTTCAGGCACATGAACTAGCCCTTACTCCTGATAAAAAGACATTATATGTGGGGCATTATGGCTCCAATTACTCATCAGGGCCCTATGTGCATTTAGCCAAGGAAAATGCAAAGAAACTGCATGCGCCCAATGGCGATGCAAAGGATATGACGTTTTATCCCGGCAGTGTCAGCGTAATTGATGTTGCGGGAAACAAGTTGATTGATAGACAAAGCAGCGACCGCAACGGCCCGCAAGGCCATTTGGCGCCCGCCGCAAGCGGGCAAGTGTTTTTAACCCGCTTGCCGCCATTCTTAAACCGCCGCGGCAAGGAAATGGAAAATCCGTTTTTTGCTGAAGGTACCGAACATAAAATCTGTCCGCAGGAACTGTTTACTGAAAACCGTTTTTCCAGCGCGGGCACAACCGTGGTGGTGGATGAAAAGCACCAGCAGTTTTTATTAGCGAATACACGCGAAGTTGCGATGTCTGTCGGGTCACTCAAAACACCGCGCGAAATGAAGAACTTTGCGCCAGCAGCATTCAGTGCGTATGAAAAACCACAGGGATTGGCGTTTCATCCGGACGGCGTGCATTATGTTGCGTCATGCACCAACGGATTTATGATGTTTAAACGCGACACGCATGAGTTTGTTGCGGAGCGTTCATTTAATGTGCGTTTAGGCGAACATAGCCATATGTGCCTTGGTTAGGACTTTGGCTCGCAGAACATAATGTCCCGTACAAAAATCTTGGGATTTTTTTCGCCGCGTGGCACATCGGTAAAGATGCCGCGAACCTGAATGCCTTTTTTACCATCAGGCAATTCACATTCAGGTTGCTTGGTTTTAATTACCGCTGAGAATAATTTTCCATCTTTGCCCACCAGCGCGGTTGGCAAATTGCTGCGCACCAATTCAACCGCAAGCGTTGGGCGAATTTCATCAATTGTACCGTAGAACAATGATTTTTCCATATCACCGCGCAGCAAGCGGATTTCTGTAAATTCAGGTGGCATTGCCTTCTTCAATTTTTCCGGCAAGGTTTCAGCTTTCACCGTTTCAAATACCACGCGGCTGGCAATGGTTTTCTCAGGCGTGGCGATCTGCATTTTGATATTGAACGGCAAACCCATATTGAGTTTTACGGGCTGCGAAAACACATAGCCGCGTTCCGGCACCATTTTATGGCACGCATGACAGGCTTCAGCTTTTTCTTTCGGGTCGCCATCAAAGGTTTTTCCGGTTTCATCGAATAACGCATAGCCCCAGCCATCGGTATCCTTGAATTTTTCTTTATCGAGCAACATCAACTGATAACGCTGTGCGCCGGATGGAACAAGTGATGAAACAAAGCCAGGATCATCCTGCGTCATCAACCCGATTTTGGCGAACATGGCACCCTTAGGGTAATCAATGCTGCCGGATATCAGCGTTTTCATTGCCGCATCATTTGCATAGGTCAGGCGCATTTCGCCGGTATCTTTGCGGTAGCGTACGGTGACGAAATTCCATTTGGTCGCAAAATCGGAATAATCCTTGAACTTCATGCCGTTCATGGAATCCAATCCACCGAATTGATCATGATGCATTTCAGGCTGTTTTGGTTGTTCAGCAACCGCATAACCGCATAGCAAAGCGAGTGTTAAAGCAGCCGCAATGAAGGGTTTTTTAATCGCTGAGCGCATCGCAGTAACTTAAATTTTCGATGATATCTTTGTTTTTTTTCTCGCCGCGTTGAACTTCAACATAGACGACTTTCATTTTTACGCCCTTCTTGCCATTGGGCATTTCGCACGCTGGTTTGCCGGGATCTTTAAACGCCAATGAGAAGAAACGCTTATTCTCACTGACTAGCGCTGCGGGCAAATCACTTTTTAGTGACTCCATTGCCAAGGATGGGCGGATCTCGCCAAAGGTTCCCTGGAAGTTTGTTTTTTCAAGTTCGCCGCGCAGTACACGGATTTGGGTTGCGCCTGCCGGCAATTCCTTCACCAGCTTTTCCGGCAAACCATCAAGCTTGGTGGTTTCAAATTTCAAACGGCTGGTCAGCGTTTTGGTTGGCTCATCATCCTTAGAATTGATTTTCAATTTCATCGGCAAGCCCATATTGAGCTTTACGGGCTGCGAAAAAACATAACCGCGTTCCGGTACCATTTTATGGCAGGCATGACAGGCATTTTGTTTTTCAATGGGGTCATCGCCAAATGTTGTTCCATTTGCATCAAATACGGCGTAGCCCCAACCATCGGTGTCTTTGTTCTTCGCCCTATCCATCACCATCAGCTGATAACGCTTCGCGCCCGATGGAACGAGTGAGGAGACAAAGCCCGGGTCATCCGCAGTCATCAAACCGATTTTGGCAAACATGGCACCATCGGGGTAATCGATATTACCTTCCTTTAGGGTTCTCCATGCGCTGTCATTTGCATAGGTCAAACGCATTTCGCCAGTATCTTTGCGATAGCGCACGGTGATGAAGGTCCATTTCGATGTGAAGTCGGCAAATTCCTTGATGCTGTAACCGTTCATGCGGTCAAGCCCTGCATAGGGATCATGTGGAACTGGTTTTTCAGCAAACGCAAGAGAAGCAAACAAACCGACACACAAACTGGCAGCAGCCAGTGGCAAAAGCTTGTGGCGGAATGTCATGCATACTCCGGATGAAGTGAGCCGTCAGGTGATAACGGCGAATAGATTAAAATACCTTTTTGACTTTACCCTTACCACCGTTTTGTGCGCCGGGGGCCGGGCCATCTGGGATTTTTTTGCACCAGATAACATCATCATCTGGTTTTACGCTGGCGTCATTATATGGCTTCAAGAATCCAACGCAGCCCCTACCCGTTTTAGGAAGAATAATCACATCTTTCACAATCACGCAGTACACCACGTTTTCGGAAGCAGCCATTTTTGTTTCAGGGCCTTTGTAGATGGCGGAACCCGCAGGGCATTTTGCGCCAGGGAATGCAAAGATGGAGATTTGGGGTTGCTGACGACCTGCGCCGCGGCCCCTACCGCCATCACCGCCCATGCCCATTTTGCGTTGACCCGCGTTAGCCTTGGGGGGATCTTTTTCGGGATCTTTCACCTCGACCGGCGCAACAATCCCGGCTTCCGGGGATTTTCCAGGCTCTATTGCAACGTCCTGTGTTGGCGCTTCTTGCGCATATGCGCCAAGCGCGGAGACGAATAATAACCCGCCAGATACCATCAGCGTCAGGGCTATTTTTCTAATCATCCAATTCTCCATCCACGCAAAACACTTAAAGTGAAACTTTAAGAAACAAAATTAGTTCCAGGAAATTGCTACGTCACCTTTGGTGCCTGTACCGCCCGACCCGCCGCAAATCGAGCTATATCCATATGACGCGCAACCGCCGCCGCCGCCTGCGCCGCCATTACCAACCACAACCGGAACCGAAGCGCCACCCGTCAACATGGCAGGAGTATAAGCTTTAACCGCACGGCCACCAGCATAACCTGAGCTGCCAGAGCTACCGCACACAGAACCATAACCCCATGGTCTGCAACCGGGGCCACCACCACCACCGCCAGCAGCGCCGCCGCCCGTTGTGTTGGTATCGCCGCCTGAACCTGTGCCTTGCGCGCCCCATGATCCGCCATTGCCAATCAAGGTTGTGTTGAATGTTGCCGCGCCGCCGGCACCACCGCCGCTACCGCCCGGATAGCACCAGCTATAACCGCAAGGATACGCAGAACCACCGCCCGAACCACCCGAACCTGAACCGCGCACTGTTACAGTGAGCGTGTTATATGCAGGTACAGTGAATGAACCGGATGATGTAAAGTTTTGTGAACCCGGCACAACGCCTTGGGTTGTGATTTGCCATGTGGTCGTGCCTGATCCCACATTGATGGTGGCAGTACGCGCAGTGGTGATGCTGTTTGGCGATGTCTGGCGAACCTGCAATGTTTGCCCATTAAAAATAATCGCGCTGGTTGCCCATGCGCCGCCGCCAACACTGATTTGCGGCGACCCCACGCCCGATGCCGTTGCAAGTACCGGAATAGCGCCAAGGCCCGTGATGGTAATGGTATTTGATGTAATAGCGGCGTTGAGCGGCTGCCCGGTCACGTTGGTAAAGCTGTAAGCGGCCGGCGTTGATGCAGGGGAAGCGGAGCTGAATGCCGTCCAGTTCGTGCCATCGCAATAATTATACGATGTGCCGTTCCAGTTCATCGAACCCAGCACGCCTGTCGGCGATGCGCATGCCGCGAACGCGGCAGGTGAAAAAAAGATAAACGCGGCAATAAGAAGTAGAATTCTTTTCATAACGCGCAGTTCCTAGTGCTTTGTTTCAATCGTATGAAGGCGGGCCTTGAGTAATTCGTTTTCTTTCTTGAGGTCTTGAACCATTGCGCTCAATTCCTGAACGGATTTAACCAGCGGCGCAATTAAACCGACATAATTGACCGATTTGGTCTGATCCTTGTCGTTGGCGGTCTTGACGAGGTCTGGAAATACTTCTTCCACTTCCTGAGCAATGAAACCAAATTCAAGCGCGGTTAGATTGTCCTTCATATTGAAGGAAACAGGACGCAGCTTCAATATCTTTTCCAGCGTCGCATCGGCCAGCGGATTGATATTGGCCTTTAAACGTTTATCGGAAACGTCGGTAATGACACCTGTGTATTGAATATCACCCGCCACATCGAGCGCGGCGGCCGGCGCGTTAATGCCGATTCCAACCTTGCCTGTTGAATAATAAATATCCGATCCTGTCGTCGTCCATTGGCTGGAGCCGCCCGCGCCAACCGCCCCCCACGCCGTGCCGTTATACACGTTCAGCGCGTTGGTGGTGGTATTGTAAACGACGAGACCTTGCGCTGGCGATGCAATCGCATCACGGTTGGTAGTGGTCATGCGCGGCGGCAAGAAGCCTTTGGTCGTGCTGGCGATATCAAGAATGGCGCTGGCAGCTGGCGAAGCGTTGTTAAGTGCGACAGTACCCGCAGCATCGATAAGCATGCGAAGCGCGCCAGAGCCACCACCGTAGATGTATAAATTGTCACCGCCGTTCAGACTGTAATCGGAACCAATTTCCCATCCGATAGCACTGCCCGCGCTAAAATTAATCGCGGCAGACTTTGACGTTGCGTTGGTATTGAAAATTCCCATGAATGTGCGGCTGGCTGAATTCTTGGTGATATTCAGGCTAAACGCGCCAAGCGTTGCTGTGCCGATGCCAAGCGCCTTGCCGGTATTATCCCAGTAGAGATTGGATGCATCGCCCGCAAAGGCTGTGCCGTTGGCAAACTGAATTGCGCCCGTGCCACCAGCCGGCGTGGCCGCAACCGATACTGTTGCCCATGTGCCATCACCACGAAGATAGGTAGAGGAAGATGCCGTACCCGTTGCGGAGATTTCGCGACAGTAA
>JAKFVN010000038.1 GCA_021732145.1 Alphaproteobacteria bacterium | reverse complement strand
GGGCGGAACCCTGGGCAGTTTTGCAGGCGTTGTATTGTACCGCTTGCCGCGCAAGCAATCGATTATCGCGCCGCCATCTTACTGCAACACCTGCAAAAAACCGCTGGCGCCGCGCGATTTAATTCCGGTTGTCTCCTATTATCTTAACAACAAGCAATGCCGCTATTGCCATGCGCCCATCGGGTTCACGCATGTATTGCTGGAATTATTGTTCATCGCCATCTGCATCGGCTTCATGTTTATTTAACCGCGCTATTTTGCCTTGGCGCGCGGATGCGCTTTTTCAAACACCGCCAACAGGCTTTCTTCATCCACCTTCGTGTATTGCTGCGTTGTGGAAAGCGATGCATGGCCCAGCAATTCCTGAATGCTGCGCAAATCCGCGCCGCTGTTCAGCAAATGGCTGGCAAAGGAGTGGCGCAGCGCATGCGGCGTTGCATAATCGGGCAGTAAATATTGCTGGCGGATATTGCGCATGGCGCGCTCCGCCACGCCGGAATTCAGCCGCCCGCCCTTTTCACCGCGAAAAATCGCTTCATCATCCTGCATCGCGAACGGGCAGGCTTTGATATAGGTTTCAATCTCCTGCTTCACTTCATCCAGCAATGGCACTACGCGCTGCTTGCGGCCCTTACCCGTAATGGTCAGTTGGCCCGATTTAATCGCATGCAAATCCTCCCCGTTCAGCGATAACGCTTCGCTGATGCGAAGGCCGCAGCCATACAGCAGCATCAGCAATGCGCGGTCACGCACCCCAACCCAATCGGGGCGAATAACCTCGGCATTATCCATGAAATCATCCACCTGATGCGCGGTGAGTGGATGCGGCGCGCGTTGCGGTTTTTTGGGTGAGCTCAAGGTTTGCAGCACCGCGTTCTGCACCAGTTTTTGTTTCGTCAGCCATTTGTAAAATCCGCGCAAGGCAGAAATGGCACGCGCGCGGCTAGCCGCGCCCAGATCATTATTGGCTAAATCGGCGAGCCAAGCTCTGGCTTCCAATAAATCCAGCGCGTTTAAATCGCCAACGCTAATCGCCTGTCCGCGATAATTACTTAGAAATCCGACAAACACGCGCACATCATGCGCGTAATTGGTGACGGTATGGATGGATTGGTCTTTGATTTGCGTAAGGTAAGACACCCACGCCGTGATGGCATCTTCAATAGCGCTTTGTGCGGTCAGCTTTTCAGCCATTGCCGGCCCAATCGTTCAATGCAGCGCGCAAGGAATACGTATGGTTCCAGCGCCTGCCCCAATGACAGATATTGCGCATCACGGTTGGCCATGACGAGCGCGCCGCGGCGATTGCCGGTTTTAATCGGCAGGCAAATCGCAAACGCCATTTGCGCCGATTGCTCGGGGAACAGGCTTTCCAATTGCGCGCGATCTTCAATCACATGGTATTCGGTTGCCGCAAAGGCGGCATTGACCATGAAGGATGGAATGGGCCGAAAAAACGCCGAATTCGCGCCGATTTTGTCATCCACCTGACGTTCATATATTAAATTGATGGCATCAAAGCCAAGAAGGCGCGCGGCGTCATCTTGTAAAATCTGCACGGCATCGGAAAGCGTGGCGGCATCATGCAGCATAATCACTGCTTCATGCACGACCTGCACGCGCTGCCAATACAAACGGCTGCCTTCGATAATCTCGCTGCGGTCTTGGCGGATATGCGTTAAATCATTTTGCAGCTTGCGAACCAGACTTGAATCAAACGCGACTACTTTTTCGTCTGTTTTATCTGCGGGTTCGTCTGGCACGTTTGCGCTCTTATGCTGCTAAAATTTTCTGACCTGTCTTTGCCCAATCCGCCACAAACTGCGCCAAACCCTTGTCGGTCAGCGGATGGTTGAACAATTGATGGATAATCGCAGGCGGGCATGTAGCCACATGAGCCCCCATTTTTGCTGCGTCAATCACATGGCGCGGGTGGCGAACGGATGCCACCAACACTTGCGTCTTTAAATGCGGCTGTGCCTGATACATCTCGCAAATTTCCTTAATCAAGCCCATGCCGTCCTGGCCGATATCATCAAGGCGGCCAACGAATGGCGATACGAAAGTTGCTCCGGCTTTCGCGGCCAGCAATGCCTGCGCGGGCGAGAAGCAAAGCGTCACATTCACCATCGTGCCTTTGCCGGATAATTCCTTGCACACTTTCAAACCCGCCGGGGTCAATGGAACTTTCACCGTTACGTTTTTGGCAAGGGTCGCCAGATACTGGCCTTCCTTCAACATGCTTTCATAATCGGTTGATGCGACCTCAGCGCTGACGGGGCCCGGAACGACTTTGCAAATCTCTTTAATCAGTTCAATGAAGTTTTTGCCTGATTTTGCAATCAGCGACGGGTTGGTGGTCACGCCATCCAGTAATCCGGTAGCGGCGAGGTCTTGAATATCCTTAAGTTCAGCGGTATCGACAAAAAACTTCATTGCGCATTCTCTTATTTTTTAAATTGGCGGAAGCTATTAGTGTAATCGAACATGAAATCCGATTCCAGCACATATACACCGATTAAAGGTGGCAGTTTAGTTGAGGTTTTGACCGCGCAGGCGGCACCCAAACCCTTTACCTATGCTATGCCGGAGGGGTTGGAAGTGCTGCGCGGGCAATTGGTGAACGTGCCGCTGGGCACTAAAAAAAGTTATGGTGTTGTTCTGGGCGCATCACATGAAACCATCCCCGCCAATAAATTGAAAAGCATTTACAGCGTTGTTGATGCGCCGCCCCTTTCAGGTGCGATGCTGGATTTCATTTTATGGGTCGCCGATTATTGCATGGCGCCCGCCGGAAATATTCTGGCGATGGTGCTGGGCGGTGAAAGCGCGCAAAAGACACCCAAAAAAGAACGTGCTGCAAAAAAGGAACCGGAAGCGCAGCCTGTACAAAAACCGACCTTGAGTGCTGAGCAAAATAAAGCAGCAGGTACCCTCATCAAATCCCTCGGCTCTTTTTCGGTGACATTGCTGGATGGGGTGACGGGTTCGGGTAAAACCGAAACGTTTTGTGAAGCCATTGCTGCTGCAATGAAACAAGGCCAGCAAAGCCTGCTGATGCTGCCGGAAATATCGCTGACTACCCAGATTTTCAGCCGTTTGGCCGCGCGGTTTGGACAAGCGCCCGTGCTATGGCATTCCGGCTTAACGCCCGCGCAACGCCGCAAGGCATGGCAAGCGATTGCGCATGGCAAAGCACCGCTGGTGATTGGCGCGCGCTCCGCTCTATTTCTCCCGTTTCAAAATCTTGGCCTGATTGTGGTCGATGAAGAGCATGATGGATCATACAAACAAGAAGAAGGCGTGATTTACCACGCGCGTGATATGGCAGTGATGCGTGGTAAGATGCAAAATATTCCTGTCATCCTCAGCTCCGCAACGCCATCACTCGAAACCATTGTGAATATGAAGGCCGGACGGTATGGGCATGTGACGCTGCCGCAGCGTCATGGCGAAGCCAAACCGCCCAGCATTCATCTGATTGATTTGCGGGAAGAAAAGCTGACGTCGAAAAATTTCATCAGCCCCAGTTTGCAAACCGCCATTCATGCCGCCATCGGGCGCGGTGAACAGGCACTCTTGTTTTTAAACCGCCGCGGCTATGCGCCCCTTACCCTTTGCCGCGCATGTGGCTATCGATTTCAGTGCCCATCCTGTTCATCATGGCTCGTGGAGCATCGGCAGGATGGTAAGCACCGTTTAATCTGCCACCACTGCGATTATGCATGCACCTATCCCCGCGCCTGCCCTTCGTGCAAGGCGGAGGATAAGCTTGCCGCATGTGGCCCTGGCATTGAACGGCTGGCGGAGGAAGCCAAAAAACTGTTCCCCAATGCGCGCCATGCGATATTGGCCAGCGACACGCAGAATAATTTAAATGAAGTGCAACGCATTGTGGATGCGATGGCAAATTCGGAAATCGACATTCTGATTGGCACGCAGATTGTCGCAAAGGGTTACCATTTTCCCAAGCTGACCGTCGTTGGCGTAATCGATGCCGATTTGGGATTGCAGGGCGGCGATTTGCGCGCAGCCGAGCGCACCTTCCAATTGCTGTATCAAGTGGCAGGCCGCAGCGGGCGCAGCGATGACAAAGGCCATGTCTATCTGCAAACCACGCAGCCACAACATGCGGTGATGCAAAATTTAACGAAGCACAACCGTGATGGATTAATTGATGTGCTGATAAAAGAGCGCGAGAAGTTTCATATGCCGCCCTTTGCGCGCCTCGCCACACTCACACTTTCGGGAACCAATCACGCGGCAATCACGAATGCGGCGAATGATTTGGCAAGGCATATTCCAGTGCAAAATGGGTTTAAGGTATTAGGCCCCGCGCCCGCGCCCATGCCATTGTTACGCGGACGACACAGGCAGCGCTTTTTGATTCAAAGCCCCAAATCATCTAAAATACAGGCATTTCTGCGCGACTGGCTAAGCGCTGCAAAGCCGCCCAAAAGCATACGCCTGCATATCGACATCGACCCGCAAAGCTTCGTTTAAAATTAACGCATCGGAAAGCTTCGCTGCCGCATAATTTCAACATGCTTCAGGAAATTTCCAAGATTATTTTTTCACGGCATAACAGCCTGCCCCGCACCAGCATCGTGTTTGCGGTGGTATTCCTTGCCGGGTTCATGGCACTGAACATTTATTCGTTTCACCAGAACGGAAAACGCATTGCGCTGATTGAAACCATCAACCGCGAAAACCTGCCGCGCGAATTATCGGATATTCAGGAAATCATCACGCATCTGGATATCCTGCTGGACAACGAAGGATTAAGGGCCGAGGAAAAGAGCGAACAGTTTGACAAAAGGCTTTTGATGCTCAAGGACAAGCTTACCTCCCTGCAACAGGGCCAACTGGCCGGCGTTGATTCAAATGATTTGACGCAGAACTTCGTCAGCATTTACACAACGCTTGACGGCATGAAAGGCATAAAAGCCAAGAACGGGCTGCAAAGTTCCGCAAGCAACAGGCAGCTTTCGGCGCTGCTGCATGATGCCGCTTCGCATTTTTACGACATTGATAAAATTACCCAGTATTTCCATCGCAAGAAAATCGACGGCATTTTGGCGGAGCTGCGCGACAAGGAACGGTACTTGCTGGCCATCAGCGTGGTCTTCGTGGTGATTGGCACGACAATGATTGTCTTTTTGCTGGTCGACTTGTTTCGCCGCGGCGAATTGCTGGAACGCGCCAATCAGGCGGAGCGTTTGAAGAATAGCTTCTTTGCGATGATGAGCCATGAGATTAGAACGCCGATTAATGGTATATTGGGAACAATCACCTTATTGCGGAACACCAAGCTGGAAGAAAACCAGCGTAACCTGACGGGCATTGTGCAGGGCTCTGCCGAAAGCCTGCTGGTGATTGTGAATGACGTATTGGATTATTCCAAGATTGAAGCAGGAAAATTGGAACTGGAGTATTCCGATTTTAATATCAAGACGCTGCTTGATAACCTGTTCGGCCTTATCCGCCCGCTGGCGGATGATAAGAAATTGCAGTTGAACTACAGCATTCAAGACAGCATTCCGCTCAATCTTTATTCCGATCCGGCGCGGCTGCGGCAAATCCTCCTGAACTTTCTCTCCAACGCCATCAAATTCACCGATAAGGGCGGCGTGACGCTGCTGGTGAAAGAAGACAGCAAGATGGTTTCCGGCGCGCGCATGCCGATGCTGCGCTTTGAAGTGATTGACACCGGCATGGGCATTAGCGAAGAGTCCAAAAGCCATTTGTTCCGCGAATTCAGCCAGGTGGATGGTTCCTATACGCGGCGTTTTGCGGGAACGGGCCTTGGCCTTGCGATTTGCCGCCGCTTAACCGACATGATGCGCGGCGACGTTGGCGTTGAAAGCGCAGTTGGCAAGGGCAGCACCTTCTGGTTTGCCATCCCGCTCACATCCGCAACACAAGCGGTGATTGATCAGGATGCCGCGCAACCCCTTGCCGATAAAACCATCATCGCACATGTATTGCTGGTGGAAGATAACCCCACCAACCAGATGATTGCCGAAGCATTCTTGAAACAAATCGGCCATAAGGTAGATGTGGTGGATAACGGCAGGAAAGCCGTCGCGGCGGCTGCGGCAAAAAATTACGACGTGGTGTTCATGGATATCGCGATGCCGGAGATGGATGGTTTTGCTGCCACCAAAGCCATACGCGCATTGCCGGGCAGAAAGAACATGCCGATTGTCGCCATGACTGCGCATGCCATGCGCGGCGACCGCGAAGAGTGTCTGGCGATTGGCATGAACGACTATATCACCAAGCCATTATCGAAGGAGGTATTGCAGCAGCGCGTAACGCTGTGGGCGGGAAAAGGCAGCATGGCCGACAAACAGCAATCCCCCTCTGCCCCGGATAATATGGATGATGAGGTCAGCCCTGAAATCAGCGAAGAGCACTTCAACCAAATCGTTGAAGATTTGGGCACGGAGATGATTGGCGCGTTTTCAAAAAACTTTCACGCGGATTTGATGGCGACCAGCACCGCGATGCTGGATGCCGCCAAAGCCCAACGATGGGATGAAGTAAAACGCCACGCGCATTCCATGAAAAGCAGCACGTTAAGTTTTGGGCTGGGTCGCTTATCGCAACTTGCGGCGCAGATTGAGACGCAGTGCAAAGAAAATGACAAAGCCGATGATGCTGCATTAAGCGCATGGCCAGCACAGGTTAAAACCGCCATCGCCGCGCTGAATGAGCGCTTTAAATCGATTAATATCGACCCTGTTTAACAGGGTTTTCCCCAACTGTGGATAAATCGCCTTATCCACATCTGATTATAAAATAGGCCAAGTTCGGACTCCACAAATTGGAGCGAACGCGGCTATGAATGGTTGAACAATTCCTAACGAAATTTTTTCGGATCAACCATGAATAATCTTACCGACAATCTTACTGGCGGTCTTTTGCAAAATACGCTGCGCGTGTTCGGCTTCACCGATGACGAAGGCTGCATGACGTTGAAAAAGAATGGCGGCAAAATCGGCGATCAGGAAGTGATGGTTATTTCCAACGGCATGCTCCATGCACTGGTGGGTCAGGAACCGCACAACTGGCCCTGGAATGATACCGACCATGTGAAGCTGCAACGCCTGATGCATTATCACCGCATTTTGGGCGCGGTTACCGCGTTGGGCAAGATTATTCCCGCATCATTTGACAGCGTGTTCCAACACCAATCATCCATCGTGCAGGCATTGGCATATCACCAACGTGATATCGTGGATTTGCTGGGCAAGTACGGCACATCGCGCCAGTTTTCGCTGGTCGTGCGCTGGGACAGCGCGACGATGCAGCAATTAATGGCGCGTTTCCCGAAAAACGGCGCAACGGCTAATGCGATTGAAAATGAACGCCGTTCGTTGCGTGACCAGATGCTGCTGCAATTGCAGCGCCATTTGCAGGACATTATCATTCTTGAGAACAACGATAATGATGTAGTGTTGCAGGCTATTCTGCTGATTGAAGCGCATCAGGAAGAACGCGTTGTGAGCATCCTTCAGCAAATGGACAAGGAATGCCGCGGCCGCCTGGATATGCGGTTGACCGGCCCGTTGCCCGCCTGCAACTTCGCGCGCGTGGAAGTGAAACTGCCTGACCGTCAGGTTGTAAAACAGGCGTGCCGCGATTTAGGAATTGGCGCAGTTGCGCGCATGACCGAGGTCAAAAATGCCTATCGCGCGCGGGTCAAGAATTTGCACCCGGATAATTCAGGGGGCAGCACAAATAACACAGGTTCAAACGATGTGATGGTTCGTCTCACACAATCGTATCGTTACCTCACCCGCCTGGCGGCTCAGCAAAACAATGGCCATGAAAACAATCCGGATAAGCAATGGTTACGCTGCGACCATCAAACGCTGCGCCAAACCCCGCTTATGCGCATTCAGCGCGGCGTGACCCGTTGGGATGATGCCATCCTGAAACGTGCCTGAAGCAAGAACATTTCAGGCCTTCAAGCTGTGAATGATTTAGTTGCGATAAGGCTTTGAACTCGCCTATATTATCCACACGTTCAATCTGCATTTTGTTGCTCGCGATATCATGTCTTTATCGAAACAAACACGCTTGCCACCTGCCAAGACGAATCCGCCACTCTTAATAGGTCTTGCAGGGTTGGTAATTGCCGTTGGATTCGCCTGCTTCCTTGGCCTTACTGCCATTCAAAATGAAAAAACCACGCGTGATGCAGTGAACACATTGCAAACCATGTGGGATGAACGCATCAAATCGCACAGCTATGCCGACCAAGACAAGGCAGAAATCGATGTGCAGCAAGACCGCATGAAGCTTGCACAAATTACCGATAGCTATCGTCAGCTTTATCAGCTCATTTCAATTTGTGCATCCGGCCTTGTGGTTTTTTCACTGCTTGCCTTTTTAGCATTCCGTTTTGGATTATTATTGCCGCTGAGAAAATTAGAGCGCAGCAGCCGTCAATTATTGGAAAATGATTTGAACGGCCACATCTGGGGCCTTGACCGCAACGATGCATTTGGAAGCCTGGCGCGCAGCATTGCCGATATCCGCAAGGGCACGGTGAACCTTGCCGATATGGTGGTTGAAACCGACACCGGCGCGCAGCATGTGCGGTTTGAAGGCCGCAGCGCAGCAGTCTTTGCAACGTTGATTGCCGATTTGCAAAAGACCGTTGAACACCTGACGCAGCACAGCGCGACCCTCGCAACCGTGAGCAAGGACGGGCAGGAAAGCATTTTGGAATTGGGCGATTTGACATCGCGCCAGACCCGTTCATTGGAAGACGCCATTTCCAGCGTGAACGCGCAAATCAGGGATGCGCGCACCCACATCAAGGAAACCGTTGCCGATGCCAACAAGAACATCAGCACCACTATTGCGGATGCGAATAAGAATTTGAGCACGACGATTGCCGATGCCGGATCGCAGATGAACGCGACGACCAATGAATGGGGCGAAAAGCTTTCTACCCTCTTCCACCAGAACAATCAAATTCAAGGCCAGGCCAAGCAAATTGTCGATCAGTTTTCGAAAGACATGCAATCGCTCAACCAGATTGCCGGCGCAACGGGTGCGCGCGTTGCGCAAACCCTGCAATTGCTCAGCACATCTGACCGCGACATTAAGACAGCTGCGAAGCAAAGCCTTGAAGCCAGCACGACCTTCAGCAATCAAGCCAAAGACCTGACCGAGAAGCTGCAATCCGCCACCAATCTGCTGCGTGCCAGCGGCAAGGTTATGCAGGAAACAACCGAAACCGCGCGCACGCGCCTTAACGAAGCGATTAACAGCGTGTCGAGCCATGACCAGGCCATCCGCGCATTCCTTGGCGACACGGAAGAAAAGACCGATCGGATCACCAGCCTACTGGAAGATGTATCGCGCAGCGCCGTTCACGCATCCGAGACCATGAACACGTTTGATGGCCGCATGGCATTGTTCGAAGAAAAGAGCGCGTCTGCCTTCCGCCGCATTGATGAAAGCGGTGAGTCCATCGGCAAGGCATCCACCCAGTTGAACGAAGCGCATGAATTGATGAAGGGCTCTCTCGAAAACATGAGCGGCCATACCGAAATGCTGGCACGCATCCTGACATCCATCCGCGATGAGTATTCAAGCTTCAGCAATGAATGGAAGACCAACATCACCGAAACCGCGCCGATTTTCGAGCAGCTTAAGGATTCCAGCAATACGCTGCAAACCCAGCTGCGCGATGAATGGTCGGTATATGCGCAGCAATCACGCCAATTGCTGGCGGCGCTGGAACAAGATGTGCGCGCGATGAATACGCGCACGGAGATTGTCACGCAGGATACCGAGAAACTGCTGACCAACCTGACCATGCAAACGCAGCGCATCAGCGATAACGCCAATAACTTTGATCTGCAAATCGCCAATATGTCGCTGCGCATTGATGATGCGACTTCCAGCCTGCTGCGCGGCAATAAGGATGTAGTGGAAACCACCAAACAACAGATTCAATCGGTGCATGCTTCGGTTCAGGATATGGCGCAGCGCCTTGCCATCCTTAGCCAGCTCACTGGCACATTGGGCGCGGTTGCGGGTCAATTGGGGCAAATTGTTCCGTCGCTTGGTGAAGCGCAGGGCATTCGTCTATCCGCCCCCTCCAGCACAATCGCTGATAGCAATCCTGAAGTGCTGGCGAAGTTTGAAGAAATCAGCACGGGCTTTTCCGATACCGTCAGCAGCATTAAAGAAGAATTCGATGGCGTGCGCCAGCAGATCAGCCGCTGGGTTGAAATGCTCACCGGCGGTTACAAGAACCTTGCCGAACAAATCGGCACCGTGGATAGCAGCATTGACGAGAAAATCAATGCGCTTAAGGAACAGGTGGAAAGCGCCACCTCCGCGCAAATTACCGCAGCCGCCGCTGTGGCAAAGCAAGCCAACACGCCGCCGCCAGCGCCCACGATTAATCTTGGCGAGGAACTGGTGCCCGCCATGCGCCTCATCCATGAAGGATTGGAAAAGGGATATGCGATTGACGCTGTTCTTTCCAAAGACCTGCTGCAATTAAAGTCTGATTTGCAGGCGATGGCGAAGGATGTGCAATCAACCACCACCAGCCTGCAAAATCTGGGCGCGCAGGTTGAAAGCGGATTTGAACGCATTGAAGAACAAGACAGCCAACCTGTTCAAGTTACAGTGGATGCAAGCCGCGTTGAAACCGCAGCGCAGGCGCTTGACCAGCTTATGCGTAAGCTGCAAGGCCATTCCGACACTGTGGTTGGCAAGCTGGGCGATATTACGCAGCGCCTTGAAGGCACATCCGATAAACTCAGCGCCGTACGCGTGGATGGTAACACGGTGATTGAAGTTATTACGCCGCCACCAGCGCCGGTTCAAACCGCCGCTGATTTCTCCGAAAAAGCAAATCTTGATCAGTTGCAGCAGCAGATTGAAAACATCTCCACGATGCTTGACCGCTTCTCCTCCGACGGCACGGGCTTCATCAACCCAATGGGCGAAGTGGAAACATTAACACCGGATAAGTCGCGCGAATTTATTGATACCGTGATGGCCACCATTATCCGTCTGCACCATATCGCGGAAAGCATCGAAAAAATCGGCGGGTCACCCCCGCCAACCGGCAGCGATACCAGTAAGACTGGTTAAGAAGTTTAGCGACTGCTAAACCGCACACTTATGCGAGCCAAGCCCTGCGGCGTATGAGCACAGCACACTTGACCCCTTAGCACAAAAGCCGTAAACAGCTTTTTCCTTAAATAAAGGACACATAGCTCAGCGGTAGAGCACTACCTTGACATGGTAGGGGTCACAGGTTCAATCCCTGTTGTGTCCACCACTTTTTTGAATGGTGTCTACTACAAAACAAAGAATGTCATTTAATAGCTATTGAGACCTCACTATTTTCAGCAGAGGTTCAAAAGCATACAGTGCAGGTCTTCTGCCTGAGGCCTCCTCTAATGTAGCAAGAAGCTTTTTATTGGCCAATACCTTTGTAAATCTAGCCACCGTTGCCGGTGGTATTCCAGTCTTAGCTATAAAAGTACTGTTTTTAAAAACAGGTTTTCCAAAAATATAGTCTAAGGCCTCCACAATCCATTTTGATGCCAATTCTTTTCTGAAGGTTGTTTTCATTTCCTGGTACAAATCACCAATTTTTCCTGCTACTTCTAAATTCTTTTTAGCCTGTTTCTCTATAACATTTAAAAAGAACATGCACCATTCCGTCCACTGCCCGTCAGCAGAAACCAGCCTTAATCTTTCGATATATTCATCTTTATTTTCTTCAATAGTGCTACTGACGTAAAAATGCGGCGCACTAATTAATTCTTTTGACCATAACCCCAACGTCACCAGCATTCTTCCAACACGTCCGTTGCCATCTTTAAATGGATGCAAAGCCTCGAATTCCACATGCGACAAGGCAGTTTGAATAAGCGGCTCGTATTTTTGATCATTCAAAAAATTTTCCAGACTCGTAATCCCTTCATTAAGCTTATCGGGACTAACAGGAATAAAAGATATTTTTTTCTTTATTTTATCTGCAACATAATTTTGTTCTGCCTTAAAAACACCCGGTTGTTTATCTGAGCCACGGCCTAAAAATAAAAACCGACCGTGCGTCTCTCTCATTAAGCGGCCGCATATAGAAAGGCCATTTTTCATTAAATTTTGAGCATGCGTTAAAGCACGCGCATATGAATGCACTTCGAGGATTTCTGCCCTGTATTGAGAATTGTTATCTTCATTTCCATCTGTTTTTTCTGCTTCAAATTTTAAAACTTCTTCTAAGGTTGCTATCGTTCCTTCCATGCGGGAAGAAACAACTGCTTCTTGACGACGCAAAGGAGCCAATAATAGTTCCTGATTATGGAGGTTACGTAAGACAGCATCGTATCGAGCAAGAGATGCCGCAGCGCGGCTAATAAGCGGCACTAAAATTTCATAATTGAGATTACGTGGCGGAAACGCGCCATAATGATATTTAACCGCTTCCGATGTGTCATATCCTTGAATTTGCTCAATCATTTGTTTATCGTTTTTCGGGTTTTTTGATAAACTACATAGATAGCATACCATTTATGATAGACAAACCTTTTTGTCTATCAACTTGTCGCTTATTTCATGTTCGAATCTATAAAATGCTTTAACCATAACCAGAATGCCATATTTATAAAAATATATCTGCCGGAATTCAAAAAACTTTGCTGGTGTGTCCACTATTCTTCGCCTTAAAACAGCTTCATGTCTGAAAAAATTGCCATCATCGGTTTGGGGTATGTGGGCTTGCCGCTCGCGCTGTCGCTTGCCAAAACATTTCCATCCACCATCGGCTTTGATATTTCGGCTGCGCGCGTGGATGCCTTGCACAACGGCCATGACTGGACAGGCGAACATTCAGCAGAAGCGATTAAAGCCGCCAAGCTTTCGGTCACGGCGGATGCTGTACAACTGGAAGATGCGACATTCTTTATTGTCACCGTTCCAACGCCGATTACCGAAAGCAAGCAGCCGGATTTAAAGCCGCTGCTTTCCGCATGCAATATCATCGGCAATGTTCTGGCGAAGCGTAAAAGCCCTTCCCTGCCCGTCATCGTATTTGAATCAACCGTGTACCCAGGGCTGACCGAAGAAATCTGCGGCCCCGAAATTGCAAAAATCAGCGGATTAAAACAGGGCGTTGATTTCAAACTGGGTTATTCGCCCGAACGCATTAACCCCGGTGACCCTGTGCATACGCTGGAAAACATCACCAAAGTCATTGCCGCGGAAGATGCCGCCACGCTTGCACGTCTGGAAGCCGTGTATGGCGCAGTTGTGAAGGCTGGCCTGCATAAGGCGCAATCCATTGCGGTTGCCGAAGCCGCCAAGGTATTGGAAAACACGCAGCGCGATTTGAACGTGGCGTTGATGAATGAATTGGCGCTGATTTGCGATCGCATGAATATCCGTACCAAGGATGTGCTGGATGCCGCGGGCACCAAATGGAATTTCCTGCGCTTCACGCCGGGCTTGGTTGGCGGGCATTGCATCGGCGTTGACCCGTATTACCTGACCACACGCGCCGAAAAACTGGGTTATCACCCTGAAGTTATTCTGGCGGGCCGCCGCATTAATGACAGCATGGGCGCATTCATTGCGCGCAAACTGAGCGGTTGGCTGAAAGAACATACGTCCGACGTGAAGGTTCCGCGCATCGGCATTCTGGGTCTGACCTTTAAGGAAAACGTGCGCGATCTGCGCAACAGCCGCGTGCCCGATATTATCGGGGAATTGCGCCTGTTGGGGCTGCAACCCTTCGTCTATGACCCAATGGTGGATGCCAAAATGGCGCATGAAGAATACGGCATAACGCTTTGCAGCAAAGGCGATTTAAGCAATCTGGATGCCGTGATATTTGCCGTGCCACATAGCCAGTTTTTGAATGATAAAAAAGAATGGCTGGCCGCGCTGAATAAGGGCGCGCTGGTCATGGATGTTAAATCAGTGCTTACACCTTCCGAAATTCCATCCAGCCTTCATTACTGGAGCTTATAGATGGCAATTCTGGTCACGGGCGCGGCAGGGTTCATCGGTTTTCATACCGTTCAGGCATTGTTGAAACGCGGCGAAGATGTTATCGGCATTGATAATCTCAATAATTATTATGACGTGAATCTGAAACAGGCACGGCTTGACCAATTGCTGCCGCAAAAAAGCTTTCAGTTTTTTAAAACGGATGTGGCGGATAAAACCGCCATCGCCAATCTGCCAAAAACCATCACGCATATCATTCATCTGGCGGCGCAGGCGGGCGTGCGTTATTCTTTGAAAAACCCGCAGGCGTACATTGACAGCAATATCACGGGTCACTTAACGATGCTGGAATTGGCGCGCAATACGCCGGGTTTAAAGCATTTCGTCTATGCCAGTTCGTCTTCCGTTTATGGCGGGAATACCAAAATCCCCTTCTCTATCAAGGATGCGGTTGAAAAGCCCGTATCGCTGTATGCCGCGACCAAGCGCGCCGGCGAACTCATGGCCTATAATTATGCGCATCTGTTCCGCTTTCCGGCGACAGGCTTGCGCTTCTTTACCGTCTATGGCCCGTGGGGCCGCCCCGATATGGCGGCATTCCTGTTTACCAAAAACATTTTAGCGGGCGAGCCGATTGCCGTGTTCAATCATGGCAAGATGCAACGCGATTTCACCTATATTGACGACATCGTGGATGGAATTATAGCAACGATGGATAATCCATTGGCAGTTGGGTCAGATAACGTGCCGCACCGCGTGTTTAATCTGGGCAATTCGCATCCTGAAAAATTGACGGATTTCATCAGTGTTTTAGAAAACGCATTGGGCAAGAAAGCCATTTATGATTTCCAGCCCATTCAGCCGGGCGATGTGCCATCCACCAGTGCGGATATTACGGAAAGCGCGCAAATTCTTGGCTTTGCCCCCAAAACGGCGATTGATGAAGGAATCCCACGCTTTGTCGCATGGTATAAACAGTATAATAAGCTATAGTTTTTGAATGAGATTCTTGTATGGCTGCCTTTCAACCCTATTCCTGCTCATCATTCTGCTGGGCGGCAGCGGCGCATATGTATTTTATCAATTGCAGGAACCAAGCCCGCTAACTGATCCGAAAACCATCATCATCGCGCGCGGCTCGAACGCGACGGGCATTGCGCAGAAACTGGAACAGGAAGGCGTTATCAAATCCGCCATGCTTTTCCGCATTCGCTATTTCCTGCAACACCAGCCCGAATTAAAAGCAGGAGAGTATTTGTTTGCGCCGCACCTGACGCTTGGGGAAACCATTTCCAAAATGGCAGCGGGCGATATTGTAAAACGCAAATTCACTATCCCTGAAGGGCGCACCGTTGCCGAGATTGTGCAGATTTTAAATGCCGAACAAGGTTTAAGCGGGCGGATTGAACCTTTGCCCGCCGAAGGTTCTCTGCTGCCCGATACCTACCAGTTCACGCTGGGCGATGATCGCAACGCCAAAATCAAGGAAATGCAGAAGGCCATGACGGAAACCTTAATGGCGGCATGGGCGCAGCGCGATAGCGAAACGCCGCTTACGGGGCCGCAGCAATTGCTGACCCTTGCATCGATTGTTGAAAAGGAAACCGGCATTGATGCGGAGCGCCGCCGCGTGGCGGGCGTGTTCATCAACCGTTTGCGCAAGGGCATGATGCTGCAATCCGACCCCACGGTTACCTATGGCATTACGCTGGGCAATGCGCCGCTGGGAAGACAACTCACTTCGAATGATTTGCGCAACCCAACACCCTATAACACCTATACCATTCCGGCGTTGCCGCCCGGCCCGATTGCCAACCCCGGCAAAGCCGCCATCATGGCGGCGGCTTTGCCCGAACGGAATGCGTATTTCTATTTCGTGGCGGATGGAACGGGCGGCCACGCCTTTGCCGAAACGCTTGATGAACATAACCGCAATGTTGCGAACTGGCACAAGATAAACAAGTAATGCCAAAAAAATATTGCCGCAAACAGGCGGGAAAGGTTAGGCGCGTTTTTGCCAGCCGGCTTCGCTTTGCTGCCAATAGGTCAACGCATGGCCCTGCCCTTTATATTCGGCCCAGCGGGCGCGCGCGGCTTCCACCGCGCCGTCATCCTGTTCATCGAACAACTGGCACACCAATTCGTAGGATGACAGGTTTTCAGATGACGTGTTTTCCGTGAGCATCAGCACATTGGCTTTATTCGGGTTTTCATCCTTGGGCGTAAGCCAGATGGGCTGCATCTCCGCATTACCATCCTTGGCATTGCCATGCGGCAGGAAGCCACGGTCGTTATACGTCCACAGCATTTGCGTCAGCGCTTCCACCCGTTCAGGGGATGATGCCATGACCACCGCGCGCCAGCCGCGTTCCATCACCTTTTCCAGCAATTCAGGCAAAGCCTGATGAAGGCTTTTCTGGCTAAGATGATAAAAGCGGATTTCGGTCATTAGAAGTTATTTGCCTTCGTAATGCTCAGCGACCAGCCGTTCAAGCAAGCGAACACCGTAGGCCGTCGCGCCTTTCGGGCAGGCTGGCAAATCGCGTTTCGTCCACGCCATGCCCGCAATGTCCAGATGCGCCCACGGTACTTTCTTGTCAACAAAGCGCGCCAGGAATTGCGCGCCATAAATGCTGCCCGGCACGCGTTCATTGGATGCGTTCTTCATATCCGCAATGTCGCTGTTCAACTGGCGGTCATAGGCTTCGGTCATCGGGAAGCGCCATAGTTTTTCTTCAACCGATAAACCCACCTTCAGCAATTGCTGCGATAATTCATCATTGTTGCTGAACAATCCTGCATGTTCATTACCCAGCGCCATGACAATCGCGCCGGTTAGCGTTGCAAGGTTGACCATGAAGCGTGGCTTCAGTTTTTCCTGGGTATAGGTCAGCAAATCGCATAACACAAGGCGGCCTTCGGCATCGGTATTGATGACTTCGATGGTTTGGCCGGACATGCTTTTCACAACATCGCCCGGGCGTGTTGCCTTACCGCTTGGCATATTTTCAACAAGGCCAATAACGCCAACCGCGTTCACCTTCGCCTTGCGGGTTGCAAGCGCGGTGATGGTACCCACCACAGCAGCGGAACCCGCCATGTCGTATTTCATATCTTCCATACCGCCTGCGGGTTTCAATGAAATACCGCCGGTATCGAATGTTACGCCTTTGCCCACAAATGCAACGGGGCGCTTGTCTTTGGCCTTCGCGTTGCCCTTATAATGCATAACCACAACACGGGCGTCTTTTTCACTGCCCTGCGCAACACATAATAATGAACCCATGCCAAGCTTGGTCAGTTCCTTTACGCCCAGCACTTCAACCTTCACGCCCAATGTTTTGAGCTTTGAAACTTCAGCTGCATAGCTGGCGGGATAAATCACATTTGCTGGCTCGCTGACCAGATTGCGGGCAAGGAATACGCCCTTGGCCACTGCATCAAACCGCGCATAGGCAGCTTGCGATTTCTTTGCATTATCTGCCAATACGGTGAACTTTTTCAATGCCGGCAGCTTATCTTTTGGTGTTTTGGTGAAATATTTATCAAAGCGGTAGGAGCGCAATAAAAAGCCTTGAGCAAATAATGCGGATGCATTGGCAGCATCCTTTCCGCCCACATCAATCGCGCCATAAACTTCAGACAATTTGCTTACTGGGACGGATGCAAGCGCAGTGCCACCCGCTTCGACGATGCGTTGCTCGGTCAAATCTTTTTCTGCGCCCAATCCAATGAGCACCAAACGGTCGAGCGACATGCCGGTTGGCGAGAGCAGCGTTAGAACCTCCCCCTTCTTTGCGCTGAACTGGTGCTTCTTGGCCAAGGATGCCAGATGGCCATCGCTTTTCTTATTGAGCAATTTACCCACAGCGCCCCATTCAGGCCCCTGGGTAACAGCCAGGACAAGGCAGGCATTGGCGGGCAAGCGGGCGGGCAAAAACGTGATTTTCATTGAAAATACCTTAAGGCTGGATGAATAGAAGCAGTTTGGACATTTGCTGCAAACCAGAATATAAAGCAACATACACCGCTGGCAAGTTACCCTTCATGAATCGCGTTAGCTTTTATCTTTTCAGGCAAATTCTACTCTCGGTACTGTTTTCGTGCCTGGCGCTGACCATCGTTATCTGGTTTTCGCAGTCGATTAAGCTGCTTGCCCTAGTCATTAATAATGGCGGCACGTTGTGGTCATTTATTAAATTGATGCTGCTTATCCTGCCGACCTTCCTGCCGCTGGTGCTCCCGCTCAGCCTCATGGTTGGCGCGCTGTTCGTGTATCATCGCATGATCATGGAAAGTGAGCTGGTGGTGATGCAGGCCAGCGGCATGGGCCCTATGACGCTGACCATGCCCGCATTTTATGTGGGCATCGTCGTTGCCTTAATCGGTTATGCGCTTTCAACATACATTGCGCCGATCGCCAATCATGAACTGGTGCGGCTGCAATATCAAATCCGTGATGACCATTCGGTGCTGCTGCTGCGCACCGGAAGTTTCAATGACATTAAGGATGGCCTGACCTTTTATGCGCATGAGCGCGGCCATGAAGGACAGATGCTTGGCATCTTAATTCACGATACACGCAAGCCGGAAAAACCCGTCACCATTATGTCGGAGTCAGGCGAGCTTATTCACGGCGCGCATGGCCCGCAGGTATTGGTGAAAAACGGCGTAAGACAAGATGTAGACCGCAAAACCGGCAATCTGTCGCAGCTTAGTTTTGACAGCTACATGGTGGATTTAGGCGCTCTCGACGACAATTTCAGCTCCCGCTGGCGCGAACCGCGCGAACGCATGATGGATGAATTGATAAACCCATCAGGAGCGGATGCAACGCCGCAAACCACGCGGCGGTTTCTGGCAGAATTCCATATGCGCATGACCATGCCATTTCTTGCCATCACGTTTGTCCTGATTTCCTGCATGTTCATTCTGACGGGAAGCTTTGACCGCCGCGGCATTACGCGCAAAATCATCCTTGCGGCCGCAACGGTCATTATTCTGGAAGCCGCGATGCTTTCCATCGTGAACATGATTGCCAAGCATACCGGGTTTGTTATAGGGCTTTACCTGATTGCGCTTGCGCCATTGCCGGTTGCGCTGCATCGCCTGTCGCAAGATAAGGTGCCGCGCCCCGCGCTTAAACCCGTTGCGGCGGGGGGATAATGCAAATCCTTCCTATTTACATCGGCAAGCAATACCTGAAATGGTTTATGGTCATCCTGATTGGCCTGCTCAGCGTTGTGTTTATTTTTGATGCGATTGAGCTTATCCGCCGCACCAGCACCAAGCCCGATGTGACGTATGGCGTGGTGCTCATGATGGCTTTTTTGAATTTGCCGGATATTGGCCAGAAAATCCTGCCCTTTATTGCGCTATTCGCAGCGATGCTGACATTGTGGCGGTTAACGCGCACCCAGGAACTGATTATCGTGCGCGCAATCGGCGTTTCAGTATGGCAGTTTCTGTTCCCCTTGCTGGTTTGCACTTTTTTCCTGAGCGTGGGATATTTATGCATCGTGAACCCGCTCGGCGCGCTCATGAAAAAATCCTATCAGGAACTGGAAGAGCGCTATATCGACCGCTCGGCCTTGCTGGATTTATCATCCGCCGGATTGTGGCTGCGCCAGAAGAACGCGGATGGAAACTTCCTGCTGCATGCCGGCACTGTAACACTTGACCCGCTGACCATTAAGCCGCTCATCGCCTTCATATATGACAAGGATAATGTCTATCTTGGCCGCATTGATGCCGAGCAAGCCGTGCTGCAAATAGGCAACTGGAATATTACCGATGGCTGGATCAACTGGAAAAACAAGCCGCCACAGAAATTGGCCGCCTATAACCTGCCAACTGAATTGACGATTGAAAAAATCCAGGAAAGCATGTCGAGCCCGAACACCATTTCATTCTGGGAATTGCCCAGCTTTATTACGTCGCTGGAAGCAACGGGCTTTCCCGGCACGCGTCACCGCATGCTGTATTATTCATTGCTGGCGCAGCCCATATTCCTATGCGCCATGATATTCTTTGCCGCCTGCTTTTCATTGGGCATGGCACGGCAAGGCGGCGCATTCATTACCGCGCTGGGGGGATTGTGCGTGGGCAGCTTCGCCTTTGGCTTTAACGATGTAGTTTATACGCTTGGCGCAAATCAAAGCCTGCCCACCTTGCTGGCGGCGTTTGCCACGCCGCTGATTGCCTTAAGCGCGGGCGCAACCGCCCTCCTCCATCTTGAAGACGGCTAGCTGCGCATGGATGGCATTCTTTTAAATCTGAAAATCATCGCAGCATGCGTGTTGATTTTTCTTAGTTTTGGAATGGTTGGCGCGCGCACCGCGAAATGGCTGGGCATTCAGGAAAACAACACCGCCCTTAACCCGTTCTATGGCTGGGGAGTATGCATTGCATTGATGCTGGCACTCGCGCCGTGGATGGCAGGCGGCGGGATGATTGCATTCCTGCTGGTATTGTTTGCCGCGGGCCTGTTCATGTTTTCAAAAGACCGCACCATTACAAAATCACTGCCCATCACATTTTTTGCCGGGCTGATTGTTTTGCTCCCGCTGCTTTATGGCCTGTGCAATTACCCCGTACGTGAATGGGATGATATGTCGCACTGGCTGCCCAATGCGCATTTCCTGTTTCAATACGGGCGCTTTCCTGCGGCGGGCGGGCCTGTGGCCTATTCCGCATGGCCCGCCTACCCTTACGGCCTGATGCTGCTCATTTCATCGGTGGGGTGGATTGTCGGGCAATTTGTGGAAGTTGCAGGCCCGCTGCTGAATGTGTTGCTGCTGGTTTTATTCGCAGGTTTTTTGGGTGAGCAAATCAACCCCAATACCAAAGACAAATGGCAGAAAGTGCGGTTATTCGTTGCCATCTTCCTTGCCATCACGCTGATTAACCCCGCGCTGGATGTCACATTATTGTTCAGCGCGTATGGCGAATACGCCACGGCCGTGCTGCTGGGCGTGCTTGTTTATATCGGCTGGCAATTCTGCCAAAACCAAGAACGCGGATATGCCATCAGCTTTGCATTACTTTCCATCGTGTTCGTGCAAATCAAACAAGCAAACATTTTCATGCTGGCGCTGGCTGTCGGCAGTTTGTGGTTCACCGCGCCAGCCCGCAAGATGCATATTTTAAAAATGCTGCTGCTCAGCATTGTGCCTGCGCTGCTCGTCAACGGGTTTTGGGAATTTTACAAGGCGCAGCATCTGGCGGGTCTTGCCTTCACCTTCAAGCCATTTTCTGACTGGCAGTGGTGGTTCCTGCCCAATCTGCTCAACGCGATGGGGCTGGTCGTGATTGATAAGTTTGGTTTTTTTGCCATTTTATTCGGGCTTATGGGCTGGGGCGCGGCATCGGCATTAAAGCCACACACGCCGCTGCGCCAGCTGGTAATGTGCTTTACGCTTATCGCGCTGGGGCATTGGGTATTCCTGACGCTTGCCTATATCGGCAGCCGTTTTTCGGAATGGGAAATTAAGACCGCCGCTTCTTTCTTTCGTTACATGTCGCAATTGCAATGCGCCGCGGTAATGATTTTGGTTTTGAAAATCGCGGAGTATTTGCGCCCGCGTTATGAAGAATACCACTTGCTGCTGCGCGGCATTGGCTCGCTGCTGGTACTGGTGGTTCCGGCGGCTGCGCTTATTTTTGTTGCATCGAACGGATTTGAAAAACCACTGCCATCCATTCAAGCGACGCGGGATTATGCGCGGGTGATTTTTGCGCGAATGCCGCCACAGGGCAAAGTCGGCCTGATTGGAACGCAGACCAATGGCCTTGAAAATACCATGATACGCTTTGAATGGTGCCTCATGGCATCGCCCCGGCAGCAGCCCGAATTAACAGGCTATGCAACCCATTACACTGGCGAAAATACGCCCGAAGCCGTGAAACGCTTTGCAGAACGCTATGATGCGGTTATGGTTGCACCCCAAGATGAATTAGCCATGCAGGCCTTTGGCATGCCCAGGAACGATGATTGGGTAAGCCTGGAACGCAAGGGTACAGCCTGGAATAAACTTTTGCCATAAATGACCATTAAGACGTGATGATGATATTAAAGTTTTTAGCATTGCTGTTTTGCTTGTTTCTCGTGTCGCCTGCGCATGCCGAAGATACGCGCATCGTGGCCGTGGTGAATGACGAAGCCATTACCAGCGCCGATATCGAAGACCGCATAGCGCTTATTTTCCTGAGCTCTGGCCTTGAACGCAACGAGGCCAACATCAAAAGCGTGCGCGAGCGCGTTATCAAAAACCTGATTGAAGAAAAACTGCAAATGCAGGAAGCAAAGCATAGCGGCATTGATGCGACCAACGCCGAAGTTGAAGCCGCCATTGCGTCCATCGCCAAGCAAAACCGCATGACACCCGATGCCATGACCGCCACGCTCCAGCGCGGCAATGTTCCAAAGCAAACGCTGGTTGACCAGATTAAGGCAACGCTGATGTGGACACGCGTTATTCAACGCCAGCTCCGCCCGCAAGTTGAAGTGGGCGATGACGAAATAAGCGCGGTGCTGGAACGCATTAAAGCCAATGAAGGTAAGCCCGAATACCTGATGGCTGAAATCTTCCTTAACGTTGACAACCCCGCCGATGAAGCAAAGGTTTATGAACTGGCCATGAGCTTGATTGAACGCATGCGCAATGGCGCACCATTCAACATGATGGCACAGCAATTCTCGGCCGGCACGGGCGCGCTCAATGGCGGTGATTTGGGCTGGATCCAACCAGGGCAATTAAGCGGCGAGCTTGACAAAATTGCCCAGAATTTGCCGGTTGGCAATGTATCGCCCCCCATTCGCCTGGCAGATGGCTTCCACATTCTGACAAAGAAACAGGAACGCATCATCAGCGCCGTTGACCCGCGCACGATTGAAGTGCATATGCGCCAAGCCAATTTTGCGCTGCAAGGCCGCACCCTTGCCAGCGTGCAGGGTGATATCGACCGTTTCCGCCAAAGCGTTGCGTCATGCAGCGCGCTTACCTCGCGCATTGGCCAATATCAGGATTGGACAACCGCTGATTTAGGCGAAAAACGCATTGGTGAATTGCCCGCATGGCTTGCAAAGCTTGCACAAAGCCTGCCTGTTAATCAACCCAGCACTGTCATGGAAAAAAACGGCTATGCGATTTTATTATATGTATGCGAACGCAATGATAGCGGCGCGGACAGAAATACCATTCTTGTGTCGCTTGGCAACGAAAAACTGGAATTGCAGGCGCGCCGCTTGCTGCGCGATTTGCAACGCTCCGCCTCCATCGAAATGCGTGAATAATGCTTGGCTGGTTGAAATCAAACATAACGCCGCCATCCAGCCAAAAACCCATCAGCGTCAGCATGGGCGAACCCGCAGGCATTGGCGCGGAAGTATTATTTAAAGCATGGCTCGCGCGGCGTAACACGCATATTCCATCGTTCTTTCTGGTCGGCGACCCCGAATTCACCGATGCGCAGGCCAAGGCGCTCAACATGTTTGTGCCGGTTGAAAAAATTGACCATCCGTCAAAAGCGAATGATGCTTTCAAGCGCGCCCTGCCCGTTTATCCGCTGGAATTGAAAACGAATGTGAAGCCGGGCGTTGCCGACCCTGCGAATGCTGGCACGGTGCTAGACAGCATTAAAGTCGCGACCAAATTCGCGATGGATGGGGATGCCAGCGCCATCGTCACGCTGCCCATTCATAAAAGCACGCTGTACCAATCCGGCTTTGGCTTTGCGGGACACACCGAATACCTGACCAGCCTTTGCAATACCACCAAGGCCACAGCGATGATGCTGGAAATTGATACGCTGCGCGTGGCGCTTTCAACCATTCACGTATCGCTGAAAGATGCGATTGGCAAAATCACCACCAGCCTGATTGTGAACCAGACGCTGACGGTTGAACGTTCATTGCGCCACATGTTTGGCATTGCCACGCCGCGCATCGCGATTGCCGCGCTTAACCCGCATGCGGGCGAGCATGGCGCGATGGGCCTCGAAGAAATTGAAATCATCATTCCGGCGATTGAGCAATTGCGTGAGCGCGGCATTGATATAACGGGCCCTCACCCGGCTGACACCCTGTTCCATAAAAGCGCGCGCGCGCAATATGATTGCGCCATGTGCCTCTATCATGACCAAGGGCTTATTCCGATTAAAACGCTGGACTTTCATGGCGGCGTGAACATCACGCTGGGCCTGCCTATTGTACGCACATCGCCCGATCATGGCACGGCGTTTGATATTGCAGGCAAAGGCGTTGCCGACCCCACCAGCATGATGGCAGCATTAAAGCGCGCAGAAAGCCTGGCGATGGCCAAAGCCGCCTATAAAAAAGCATGAGCCAGAGAAACAAAGTGAAAGAACAGCCGCCCCTTCGCGAGGTTATCGCCAAGCATGATTTGAAGGCGAAGAAAAGCCTGGGCCAGCATTTCCTGCTCGATTTGAATTTAACGCGCCGCTTGGTGCGCGAAGCTGGCGATTTAACCGGCATCACCGCGATTGAAATTGGCCCCGGCCCCGGCGGCCTTACCCGCGCATTGGTTGAAAGCCCCGCCAGGCACATCATCGCCATTGAACGCGATGACCGTTTTATTGAAGCATTGCAGCCATTGGTGGATGACGGTGATGGCCGCCTGCGCATCATCAGCGCGGACGCGCTGGAAATTGACCCTGTAGAAATTACGCCGGCGCCGCGCGCCATTTTGGCAAACCTTCCCTATAACATCGGCACGTTGTTATTGGTGAATTGGCTGCACCGCGCGCAGGAATATGAATTCATGGCGCTGATGTTCCAAAAGGAAGTCGCAGAACGCATTACCGCCAACATCGGCAGCAAGGCCTATGGCCGCTTAAGCGTGCTGTGCCAGTTTTGCTGCGATGCGGAATATGCATTCACCATCCCCGCACGCGCATTTACCCCGCCGCCGAAAATTGACAGCGCGGTTGTGGTATTACGGCCAAAGAAAACCAAATATCCCGTCAGCATCGAAGCGTTTGAA
The DNA here is from genome assembly GCA_021732145.1 of Alphaproteobacteria bacterium. Lineage (GTDB taxonomy): Bacteria > Pseudomonadota > Alphaproteobacteria > UBA9219 > RGZA01 > RGZA01. The sequence goes on along the minus strand of JAKFVN010000038.1, from coordinate 20,193 downwards.
GCAGTAACGAAGGATGCGTTCGGCCAGCGCCGCAAAATGCTGCGCAGCATTTTCAAAGGCCAATTGACGGATGAACATTTTGCGAAAGCAAAAATAAAACCCGAAGCGCGGGCAGAAGAACTAAGCGTGGATGATTTTGTAAGACTGACTAAAGTCCATCCTGCAAACGCTTAACGAAATCGGAAAGGCCTTCCTGACGACGGCGCTTCAGGCGTTCGCTTTCCAAAATCGAGCGCACCTTGGCAACCGATTCAGAAATGTCGTTGTTCACAATGACGTAATCATATTCGGCCCAATGGCTCATTTCATCGGCAGCCTTGGCCATGCGGGATTTAATCTCTGCATCCTCGTCTTGCGCGCGCGCAATCAGACGGCGTTCCAATTCCTTGGAAGATGGCGGGAGAATAAATACACTCACCAAATCTTCGCGCGCTTTTTCTTTAAGCTGCTGCGTGCCCTGCCAATCAATATCGAACAGCACATCGCCGCCCGCATGCAGCGTTAAATCAACCGGTTCCTTTGGCGTGCCATACATATTGCCAAAGACCTGCGCGTATTCCAGAAACTGGCCGCGATTGATCATCAGGTTGAAATCTTCCTGCGATGTGAAATGGTAATCAACGCCCGCCACTTCGCCCGGGCGCTTTTTGCGCGTGGTGCATGAAATGGACATGTTGACGTTGGGGTCAGATTGCAAAATCGCACGGCTGATGGTGGTCTTTCCCGCGCCCGATGGGGATGAAAGAACCAGCATTAAACCGCGCCGCTTGATTTCGCCGAAGGAATAGGTTGATGTCATGGCATCTTTCATAACGCGTTTGAGGCGGCCATGCAATTGCAACAACATATCGTTATTACTGGCGCATCCAGCGGCATCGGCGAATCTCTCGCCCGCGCTTATGCACGCGCTGGCGTCCGCATCGGCCTTTTGGGCCGGCGCAAGGAAAAGCTGGATGCAATTGCCGCATCGCTGGCCGCAACGGGCGCGCAAACTTGGGTTGGCGTGATTGATGTGACCGAACGGGAAAAACTGGCCGCCATGCTGGTTAGCGCAGATAATGAAAAGCCGATTGATTTGTTGATAGCAAATGCCGGGATTTCGGCAGGCACATTTGGCGCGGGCGAAAGCGAACAGCAAGCGCGGGCAATTTTTGGAACCAACCTTGATGGCGTTTTAAATACCATCCACCCTATCATCCCCCACATGCAAAACCGCCGCAGCGGGCAGATTGCGATTATGGCATCACTGGCCGGATTTCGCGGATTTCCCAGCGCGCCCGCCTATTGCGCCAGCAAGGCGGCGGTGCGATTGTATGGCGAAGCATTGCGCGGGGAATATGCCAAATGGGGCATCAAGGTGAATGTGATTTGCCCCGGTTATATCGAAACGCCAATGACTGCAGTGAACAACTTCCCCATGCCGTTCATGATGGATTCTGAAAAAGCTGCCCGCATCATCGTAAAGGGCTTGGCACGCAATGAAGCGCGCATCGCATTCCCGTGGCCTACCGCATTTGCCGCATGGTTATTGGGCACGCTGCCGCCCAGTTGGATTGACCCGCTGCTTGTCAAACTGCCAAAAAAACCAGCATTCAAGCAATAACATACAGCGAATGATGGCACGCTTGCGCAAGCGCTGAAGCCTGTTTATAAAGCACACCATTAAGACAGTTCTTTCGGAGTTACTCATGGCTATTCAACGTACATTTTCAATCATCAAACCTGACGCGACCAAGCGCAACCTGACCGGCAAAATTGCCGCGAAGTTTGAAGAAGCGGGCCTGCGCATTATCGCAAGCAAGCGCATTCACATGACCAAAGCCCAAGCCGAAGCATTTTACGGCGTTCACAAGGCACGTCCTTTCTTTAACGACCTGTGCAGCTTCATGATTTCCGGCCCGGTTGTGGTTCAAGTATTGGAAGGCGAAAATGCCGTTGCCAAGAACCGCGACATCATGGGCGCAACCAACCCTGCGAACGCTGCCCCTGGCACCATCCGCAAGGAATTTGCGGAATCCATCGAGGCAAATTCGGTTCACGGTTCCGATAGCGAAGAAAATGCAGCGATTGAAATTGCATATTTCTTCAGCGGCACCGAACTCGTTGGCTAACTAACCACGGTATGATTGAAAACATCTATGATTGAGAATTCAGTCGCATCGGTTGTAGATGTTTCACGCAAAAGCGCGTGGGCCGTGGTTTTATTCTATGTCCTGCTGGTTCTGTCCGCGGGGCTTTACGTCAGCAGCCATTTCAAAATGAACACCGATGTTACCAGCTTGCTGGACAGCAAGGTGGATTGGCGACAGCGCGAAATCGCTTTCTCAAAGGCGTTTCCGCAGCGCGATGATTTGCTGGCGATTGTGATTGATGGCAAAGACGGCGTGGGCACGCAGATTGCCGGTGAAGAAATTGCGGCCGCCATGCGCGCCAAGCCGGAATTGTTCAAGACCGTGCGCGGGCTGGATGCGAATGAGTTCTTCGAAAAGAACGGTTTCCTGTTCGTATCCGAAGAAGCATTATCGAACGTATTGGAACAGGTGGTAAAGGCGCAGCCCTTGCTGGGTTCGCTGGCGGCTGACCCGTCGTTGCGCGGCTTGTTCGGGATGATGGATTTATCCATGATGGGCCTTGCAGCAGGGCAGGCAACCAAGGACGATGTTCTGCCCCTATTCCGGCGCTTGCATGTTTCATTGCAGAAATCACTAAGCGATCCAAGCGATGCCCATGCGTGGCGCTATTTATTGGCTGCCGACCAAGCCAGTAAATTTGAACTGCGGCGCTTTATCCTTACGCAGCCTGCGCTGGATTACGGCGCGCTAGCACCCGGCGAGGCGGCGACCAATTATATCCGCGCATTCATTGCCGAGCATGATCTGCAAAAAAAATATGATTTGAACATCCGCATCACAGGGCCCGTTGCGCTGTCGGATGAAGAATTTTCCAGCATTTCCGAAGGCATGGGATGGGCGCTGGTCGCATCCTTCGGGTTGATTTGCCTGTTGCTGTTCATGGCGCTGCGTTCTTGGCGTTTGATTGCGCCGATTTTCATTGTGCTGGTTTCCGGCCTTGTGATTACCACCGCCTTTGCACTACTCACCGTTGGCTCGCTCAACCTTATCTCCGTTGCCTTTGCCGTGATGTTCACCGGCATTGCCGTTGATTTCGGCATTCAGTTTGGCGTGCGTTACCGCGATGTGCGTTTCCATGTACCTGATTTAGCTGCGGCGATGAAACGCACCGGCTGGGTGGTTGCCGTACCATTGCTATTGGCGGCATTAAGTACCGCCGCTGGCTTCCTATCCTTTACCCCCACATCCTATCGCGGCGTTGCGGAATTGGGATTGATTGCAGGCAGCGGAATGCTGATTGCATTCGCATTGAACATCACGCTGCTTCCCGCCCTGCTCCACTTCATCAGGCCCGGCGCGGAAGCGGAAGCCGCGGGTTATGCATGGGCCGCGCCCAGCGACGCGTTCTTGGAACGCCACCGCCGTGAAATCCTGCTGGCCTTTGCCGTACTGTTTGTGATTGCGGTGACAGCATGCCTGTTCCTGCGCTTTGATTTTGACCCGCTGAATCTAAAGAACCCGAAAACGGAATCCGTTTCCACCGCGCTGGAACTGCTAAAAGACCCCGACACCAATTCCTATACCGTTGATATTTTAAGCAAGGATTTGGCAAGCGCCGATGCGCTGGCCGCAGAATTACGCACGCTTCCCGAAGTCATGGCCGCGATGACGATTTCTTCCTATCTCCCTGAACAGCAGAATGAGAAAATCGCGCTGATTCAAGACACGGCAAACCTTCTTTCCATTCCATTAAACCCCACTGAAGTGAGGCCCGACCCCGATGCGGCTGAATTGAAAAAAGTCGCGGCTGAATTCGCGGTGAAGCTCAGCGCGCATCCTGATTTAGGGCCTGAAGCCACTCAGCTTGCCGCTGACTTAAAACAATTTTTGACGCTGGATGATGCAAAAATCATGACCATCCACGCCATATTCAAGGCCACGATGCAACGCATGCTGGATGATATGCGCCGCCGCATGGCACAAAAACCGGTAACGATTGCCGACATGCCGGATGTCTTGAAAGCCGAATGGCTGACCACGGATGGCCAAGCGCGTATTGAAGTGAAGCCGAATGGCGATGTGCGCGATGAAGACAACCTGGTACGATTCTATGGCGCAATTAAAAAAGTTGCGCCGGAAGCAACGGGCGCGCCCATCTCCATCCAAGAATCAGCCAACACCATTAAGCGCGCATTTGTGGAAGCGGCAGTTTATTCCATTGCCATAATCTTCTTGCTTCTGTGGATAGTGTTGCAAAAAATCCGTGATACCCTGTTTGTTCTTGCCCCGCTGGTGGTAGCTTCAGTACTGACATTGGGTACGGCATCCCTTATCCATCTGCCTATTAATTTTGCAAATATCATCGCTTTGCCCTTATTACTTGGGCTTGGGGTGTCATACTCCATCTACTTTGTAGTGTATTGGCGGCAGGGAAATGACCAGCCTTTACAGTCCAGCATGGCCAAGGCTGTACTGTTCAGTGCGGCAACAGCTCTTGTGGCTTTTGGGTCACTCTCTGTTTCAAATCATCCCGGTACGGCCTCAATGGGACTGTTATTAACGCTCTCATTGTTTTACGTATTGTTTACGACTTTATTCTTTTTGCCAGTCTTGCTAGGTAAATCGCCTAAATAGTTAAAATATCGTACAACAGTAATCGCTCGCTAACCTCTTTCTGCCACATTGCTTATCAATCCCGTACGCGCTTCTTGTTTTTTAAACTTCGAATGCTAAGGCTGAACAAAATGTCTTCAAAAATTCTTGCTTCTTTTGCCGCATTGCTTTTGCTCGTGGGCTTATCAGCTTGCGCGACTGCGCCAACAGATCCAGCTGAGCGCGCTGAATTCGAACGCAATAACGATCCATTGGAACCCATGAACCGCTCGATTTTCGAGTTCAACCAGGTTCTTGATCGTATCCTGCTGAAACCAGCGGCGCAGGCTTATCGCTATGTGGTGCCCGATTTCGCGCGTGATATTGTTGGCAACGTGATTTACAACTCTGGTGAACCGGTTCGCATGACAAACGCATTGCTGCAAGGCCGCGCAACCGATGCAGGGAAAATTTTCAACCGCTTCCTCGTCAACTCCACCATCGGTCTTGGCGGTATGATTGATATGGGTTCGGAAAGCGACCTGAAGCCAGTTGCAGCGGACTTTGGTCAAACCCTGCACGTTTGGGGTGCGCCAGAAGGCCCATACCTTGTTCTGCCCCTGCTTGGCCCATCGAACCCACGTGACACTGTTGGCTTTGCAGTTGATAGCGTTGCACAACCATGGGGTTATATTGCTGATGGTTACGGCGGACGCGCAACCGCTGTTCGCTATACCATCGCAAGCGCAGGCGCTTATGCGCTTGACAAGCGCACCAAGTACCTTGATGCGCTGGATGCTTTGGAAAAAGGATCATTGGATTTTTACGCACAGCTCCGCAGCGTAAGCCGCCAGCACCGCAATGCTGAATTGGGCATCATGCCGTCCAATGATGAATCGGAATACGGTGATGCGCCAGCGCCTGTGAAAAAGAAGCACAAGAAGCATAAGGCCAAGGCTGCAGTTCCTGCCGCAGCCGCTCCAGCAGCGCCTGCCAAGCACTAATCAAGGCATTTAAACCAACGTTCAACGGCATTGAGCTCAAACTCGATGCCGTTTCTGCGTGCGATGAGTTCAATGTCAGTGCCCCATTTTTCAATCTGGTAGGTGCTTTCGACTTCGGCTGCTTCAAACACCTCTGCGGCGGTGAATTCCTTTTCCTGCATGCCTAAAGCCAGCACGATGGAGCCGGACGCAATGGCAGCCGTTTGCACGCCCATCAGCGCCCAGTCATTCAGCGCGTTCAAAGCAAGGCTGAGGCGTTCGCGCGCGGAAGATGGCTGGTCGACCGCCATAAGTTCATGGGTGGTGTGCAGGTCAATATCATAGCGGCGATGCAGCCATGCCAATGCAGGGGTAAAAGAGCGTTCCTGCAATTCGCGCAAGCGCTTGGGTTCATCCACAAAGTGGCACAGCAAATCCGTGCCCACATAGGACAGCATGCGTTCCACCATTTGCGCGCGTTCAACGGGAACATGGTCGATGCTGGTGGCAGCAAGCTGCATCAGCGGCATGGCACCCACCGCAATCATGTCACCCTGCCCCTGCCATTCCGCGGCAATCGCTTTGGCTAGTTGTTGAGTGGGGAGCGCCAGCGGTTTTCCAGCGGGCGTTTTAATCGGCTTGTCATCCAGCGCAACGGTGAATGCATTATTAGCCTGGACAACTGCCGCGTTTTTGTAAAACCGCTTCATGACGCTTAGCGGAATAAGCCTTTCAGCTTATCCATCGCTTCCGATGGCTTGCCGATGTTCTTGATGACATCCTTGGCCTGGTTAACCGTTGCCTTCACGGCATCCTGCGTTTTCATTTGTTCAATCATTGGCGGATTCGGATCATTAATCGCCGCCAAGCACCCATTGCCCTTGGCATTCGCATCCACCTTTGGAACGCCGCTTGACGATGAACCGCCGCCATTAATCGCGCTCATCACCCTTTGGGCGACGGCTTTTTCTTCCGGCATGAAGCTGAGGCTTGATAACGGGCCTGTGACTTTAATCGGCACATTGAGGAAGCTGGCAGCCTGCTGGTCTTTCACCGCATTGCGCAGCAGCAGATTGGCCTGATTGCGGCCCAGATCAACGGTGCCTTCACCCGCCACGGCTGCAATCGGGCTATCGAACAAAAGGCCATTGGAACGCAGTACCCCATTGGTGGCAATAAAGCGCATGGCACCGCAATTGATATTCTGCTTTTCAGTTGCGGTTGATTTTGGATAGAGCATTTTGATGAGCTGAAGGCCGGCAGCGCCGCTGCTGCCCATATCCACCGCGCCTTTACCCGCCACCATCTGGATTTTACCGGAAAGAGAATTTTTAAAGCTGTCCGGTGTCATGCCTTGCCCCGTAACATCCATATCCAAATCGCCGTTGGCGTTTAAGGGTGACTTGCTGTTAAACGCCGCAGCAAGGGCGGCAAAATCAATGTTATTCCCGCTTAAGACCACGCGCGTCACAGGCGTGCCGCTGGCCGGGTTGAAATCAAGGCTGCCCTTATACGCCACGTTCAGGAAGGTTGCGCTGATGGGATCAAGCTTCAGGCGTCCGCCGGACAGGTTCACATTGGTCTTGAGGTTATCAAGCGATTTGCCTTCAGCGAAAATAAGCTTGCCGATGTTAAGCGCAATATCCGCATTAATGGCCTTTAATGCCTTGAAATCAGGCACAGGCGCTGATGCCACAATCCTATTGGCAACCTGCTGATTAACCATCACCAGCGATTGGATAACCGCAGGCGATTTTTTCTGCACGGTTTTTGGCGCTGCTGCGCTTAAGGATGTAAGGTTTGCTTCCGGTGCAGAAAGGCTGCCCGTCATCATCGGCACGTCACCATCCTGGTTAAGCTTGAGGTTACCGGTGAAATCGATGCCCATGAGCTTGGCAGACAGATTTTTAATGTCATGAACCTTTGCGCCGCGCGTATAGGTTCCTTTGAGCGCATAGCTTTGCCCCGCATAGTCAGCCTTCAAATCAATCTGCGATGGCTTGCCGTCGCTAAGCTGCTGCACACCGCCCGGCGCGGTGAATTCAATGGTGAACGGTGTCTTGTTATAAGAACCTTCAGCGCCGACATTCAGTGCGGCGTTATAAGGCGCCTTCACAGTGGCTTTTTTGATTTCCAAATCCTGGCTCTTGCCCGTGCGCTCATCCTTTTGGCGCAACGTGGTTTTGATAATATCAATTGAATTCAGGTCAAAGCGCTTGATTTCAAAACCGGCCTTGGGGTTAACGGTTGCCTGCATGGAAGTTACCTGTTCGGGCCTGTTAGCGGGCACGGATTCAGCCTGAACCATTGCAGATTTGGGCATTTTAATATCCCAATTGCTTTCGCCCGCCACATTGGTAACGAGATTGATATTGGCATCTTCAACAATGAAATGGGTTATATCAATCTTGTTGTCGGATAACGCCTGCCAGTTCAGGGCAATATCGACTTTTCCTGCCTTGATGAATTCCTTGTCTTTAAATCCGGCGGGGTTGCCGATGCTGACGTCTTTTACGCTAAGCGCAAAGCCGCGCGCGAAGCTGACACCAATCGGGCCATCGAGCGCAATGTCGCGACCAAGGGTTTTGCTGGCCTGCGCGGTGATGTCTTTTTTAAACGCATCGAAATCAAAGGTAACCAGGAATGCGCCAACGAGCAGCAACGGCACAATCACGATAAAAGCAACAACACCGATGACAAAGCGCAGCAGTTTACCCATGAGAACTCTCCCTTAAAATTTTGAGCTAATACTCTTACAACTCATCGCCAAAAGAAGCAAATGGGTCACCATCGTCTTCGGGGAATTCAAAGTAAGACCAGCTTTTTTTGAGCAATTCCGGCAGCGGCGCCGTTATATCAATCAAGCCTTTTCGCGGATGCGGAATGACCAGCCGTCTCGCATGCAAATGCAGTTTTTTAATGGCAATGCCCCCGTCGATGTTGGGAATGGCATCATCGTAATACAACTCATCGCCGACAATGGGCGCACCAATTTCATGCATGTGTGCGCGAAGCTGATGTGTGCGGCCCGTGAGCGGCCATAGCGCAACAAACGAAACCTTTAATGCTGTTTGCACCACTTCATAAAGCGTCACGGCGTTTTTGCCTTCGGCCTTATCGGGGTGCATGCGGCCATCCTTGCCCTTGCTTAAGGGCATGATGATTTTGCCCTGCTTGGGCTTGGGAACACCGTGCACCAATGCCCAATAATATTTGCGCGTGGTGCGTTCGCGGAAACTTTCAGCGAGATGACTTGCCGCAAAATCATTTTTTGCCAGCACGAATACGCCGGATGTTTCTTTATCGAGGCGATGCACCAATTTGGGGCGCGTTGCGTTTTCATAAATCGCGGTTAAAAATCCATCCAGATGGCGCGAAATACCCGTACCGCCCTGCACCGCCAAACCTGCAGGCTTATTTATCACCAGCACGTCCTTGTCTTCAAACAAAATGCTGTCTTTGATATTCTTTTCTTCGCGCGCGGTTGGGCGAACCTTGCGCGGCGTTTGCGATTGCACCAGCATGTCGTCGCTCATGGGCGGGACGCGCACAATCTGCCCAGATTCTAATCGCGCATTGGCTTTCACGCGTTTGCCATCCACACGCACCTGCCCTGTACGCAGCAGTTTCTCTAGCTTTCCGTGGGTAAGGCCAGGGTAACGGCGACGAAACCAGCGATCGACGCGCAACTCCGCTTCATCACTTGTGACTTCAATATTTTGTACGTTGGTCGGCATTTTGTTCTTGTTCTATCAATGGCTGACTTTATTATCGCCTTTATGGCACAAACTATTCTGAAACCCAAACCTTTGCAAAAAGGCAGCCGTATTGGGGTTGTTTCCCCCGCCCGTCACGCCCCGCAGGACTGGCTGACCCAAGGCAAAGCCGCTTTGGAAGAGGCCGGCTATGAAGTCTTTATTCACCCGCAAAACCGCAACGCCGATTACCAATTGGCCGGAACCGACCAGCAACGCGCCAAGGCGCTGATGGAATGTTTTGCGGATAGCAGCATTGATGCGATTATTTCCGCGCGCGGCGGCATTGGCAGCTACCGCACCGTGCCGTATCTGGATTTTGATGTTATCCGCGAGAACCCGAAAATCTTTTGCGGGTTCAGCGATTTAACAACGCTGATTAATACCATTCACACCCGCACTGGCCTTGTGACGTTTCATGGCCCGATGCTGCTCAGCTTCTTCAAAAACAATGACCCGGCGAATATCAACCATTTCATGAATTTCTTTAATGGCAGCGAACCATCAAATCCCATTCGCTATCCCACGGCGGAAAGCTTTTTCGAGGGCAAAGGCGAAGGACGATTGGTAGGCGGCAACATCACGCTGCTGCAAAACCTGATTGGCACGCGCGACGAAGTAAATACCGACGGCGCAATTTTTTATATTGAAGATGATGACGGCGAAAAACCGTGTGAAGTTGATCGCGCCATGTGGCATTTAAAAAACAGCGGCAAGTTCGATAAGATTAAGGGATTAATCGTCGGCGAATTCTGCGGCTTCCGCGAAGACAGCGCCGGGCCTTGGAAATACTCGGTGCATGACCTCATCCGCGAGCTTATCCCGCCAACCATCCCGGTTGCGGTGCATTTCCCGTGCGGGCATGGAAAATCCATTGTTCCCTTGCCTTTGGGCACGATGGCACGGCTTGAAACGACTGATAAACAAGTTGTTTTGACCTGCCTCGAAAGTCCATTTGCATGAAACTATATGGTCTGATACAACATCGCCTTAGCCGAAAATCAGATTTAAACCGCCGTGGGCTCTTTTCCCCCGGCTACATTGGGTTGCGTCTATGCTGCTAAACAACCGCCATCTACTGGGCATTGCCGAGCTCTCCCCCCAAGAAATTAATACCATTCTCGATTTAGCAGACAAATACGTTGATTTAAACCGCGAGACGGAACGCAAGGGCCAGCGTTTGAAAGGCCGCACCGTCGTCAATTTATTCTTCGAAGTTTCAACGCGTACACGTGGTTCATTCGAACTGGCCGCCAAGCGCCTTGGCGCGGATTGCATCAATATGAATGCCGATGGCACATCGACCCGCAAGGGCGAAACGCTGATTGATACCGCAATGACGCTGAATGCCATGCATATCGATGTGCTGGTGGTGCGCCATTCGGCTTCCGGTGCGGTAAAATTGCTGGCCGATAAAGTAAACTGTGCCGTGATTAACGCCGGCGATGGCCAGCATGAACACCCAACCCAGGCATTGCTGGACGCTTTGGTGATGCGCCGCCGCACCAAAAAGCTGGAAGGCCTGAACGTCGCCATTTGCGGCGATATTCTGCATAGCCGCGTGGCGCGTTCGAACATCTTCCTCCTCAATAAACTTGGCGCACGGGTGCGCGTGGTTGCACCGCTTACATTGCTGCCAAAAGATATCGACCGCATGGGCTGCGAAGTTCACACGCGCATGGAAACGGGCGTCAAAGATGCCGACATTATTATGATGCTGCGCATTCAAAATGAACGCATGGAAGGTTCGTTTGTGCCAAGCGCCCGCGAATACTACCACTTCTTCGGCTTAGACCGCGCGAAGTTGAACCTTGCGAAACCTGATGCGTTGATTATGCACCCGGGGCCCATGAACCGCGGCGTGGAAATCGATAGCGAAGTGGCAGACGATATTCATCGCAGTCTGATTTTGAACCAGGTTGAATTCGGTGTGGCGGTGCGCATGGCATGCCTTGATTTGCTGACCCGCCAACTGATGAGCAACCAACGCTTGCAGGATGCCGCACAATGACAATAACTGGGACAAAGACAGCCTATATAAACGCCCGCCTCCTCGACCCTGCGGCAAAGCTGGATGCGAAGGGCGGCGTGATTGTTGAAAACGGCAAGATTGCCGATGTTGGCGCGAATGTTGGCACAAGTCTGGCTAGCGATATAAAGGTCATTGATGTTGGCGGCGCATGCCTTGCCCCAGGCCTCGTTGATATGCTGGTGCATACGGGCGAACCCGGCAATGAACACAAAGAAACATTCACAACACTTGGCGAAGCAGCGGCTGCGGGCGGCGTAACGGCGATTGCCACCATGCCGGATACAGACCCCATTATCGATAACGTTGCGGGCGTTGCCTATATTGACCGCCGCGCGCGCCAAACCAAAAGCGTAAAACATTTCCCCTATGCCGCGATGACCGTGCAATGCCAAGGCAAGGAAATGACCGAGCTTGGATTGCTGGCAGAAGCTGGCGCCGTTGGCTTTACCGATGGCTTGAATACGCTGGGCGATGCAAAGCTGCTTCGCCGCATCATGTCCTATTCGCGCAGCTTTGATTTGCTGTTGCTGCAATTGCCGCTTCACCCGCGCCTTGCCGAAGGCGGGTTGATGAATGGCGGCGAAATGTCCACCCGCCTTGGCCTGTCCGGCATTTCAAGCGAAGCCGAAGCATTGCAGGTGATGATTGATTTGCGATTGGCACAGGCAACCGGCGCACGTTTGCACATTGGCCCCGTCACCACGGCCGAAAGCGTACAGTTGATTAAGGACGCAAAGGCAAAGGGCGTGAATGTTACATGCTCCACCTGCCCACATTACTTCACTCTGACTGAAAACGATGTGGGTGATTACCGCACATTCGCAAAAGTTCTGCCGCCACTGCGTGATGAAGCAAACCGCAAGGCGATTGCAGATGCCGTAGCAGATGGCACGATTGATGTGATTGCCAGCAAGCACCATCCGCAAGATGTGGACAGCAAACGCTTGCCATTTGCACAAGCCGCACCGGGGATCGTGGGATTGGAGACCTTGCTCGCGCTCAGCCTCAAGCTGCACCATGAAAACAAAGTAAGTCTCTTGAATGTTCTGGCTGCCCTGACATCGAAGCCCGCCGATGTATTACGCCTGCCCGTTGGCCGCTTAAGCAAAGGCAGCGCGGCCGATATGGTGATTTTTGATGCAGGTGAGCCATGGCGCATCAGCAATGACAAGCTGCATTCGAAATCAAAAAATTCCCCATACGAAACGCTTCCGGTTCAAGGACGCGTCAAACACACGATCCTTGATGGACGACATGTTTACGATAGTACTAAGATAGCGAACGCCGCATAAACCTTAGGTCATAATGCTTCATCCCACGTTCCTGAATTCACTTTATGAATATCAAATTTTTACATGCCTGCTGTATTTTGGCGCGTATCTGCTTGGCTCCATTCCATTTGGATTGTTGCTGACGAAGCTGGCAGGCCACGGCGATATCCGCAATATCGGTTCCGGCAATATTGGCGCAACCAATGTGCTGCGCACAGGTAATAAGCAACTCGCTCTCCTCACCCTATTCCTCGATGGCGGCAAAGGCGCGCTGGCGGTTTGGCTTGGCCTTGCCATCAGTGACAATATGTACTTTGCACTGCTGATGGGTCTGTGCGCCGTTATCGGTCACATGTATCCCATCTTTCTGAAATTCAAAGGCGGCAAAGGCGTTGCAACTGCCATCGGCTTTTACATGATGATGTCATGGGAATTGGGGCTGATGATTGTGGTGATCTGGCTGATGGTTGCATTCGTTTTGAAAAAATCATCGGCAGCGGCGATTACCGCGATTGGTTCCGCGCCATTTTTTGCGTGGTTCCTGGATATGCCGGAATATATTCTTTATTTTGGCGGCTTATCCGCGCTGATTATTTATAAGCATAAAGACAATATCAACCGCCTGTTTAATGGCACCGAACCCAGCATTGGTAGAAAATAATGACTGCTGTTCGCGCCATTAATGATAATGAGCGCATGGAGTGGTTACGGCTTATCCGCAGTGAAAACATTGGCCCCATCACCTTTTATAAATTGCTGGAACGCTTTGGCACGGCTGAAAACGCAATACGCAACGCGCCGGAATTGGCAAAACGCGCAGGCGCAAAAAAACCATTTGTGATTGCAACGCGTGAAGCGGCTGAAAAAGAAATCAGTGCACTCGAAAAAATTGGCGGATATATGGTTGCCGCGTGCGAGCCGGATTACCCAGCGCATTTACGCGCGGTGGAAGATGCGCCGCCGATTTTAAGCGTGAAGGGACAACGCAGCGCATTAAACGGCAAACGCATGGTGGCGATGGTGGGTTCACGCAACGCCTCACTGAATGGACGGCAATTTGCCGAACGCATCGCACGCGATTGCGGACAGGCAAACATCATGGTGGTATCGGGTTTGGCGCGCGGCATTGATACCGCCGCGCATCAGGGTGCACTGAAAACAGGAACGATTGCGGTTGTGGCGGGCGGGATTGATGTGATTTACCCCGAAGAAAACGCCAGATTATACGATGCCATCTGCGAAAAAGGCGCGATTTTGGCCGAAAGCCAGTTTGGCGTGCCGCCCACCAGCCGCCATTTTCCAAAACGCAACCGCATCATCTCCGGTGTGAGCGAAGGCGTCTTAATCATTGAAGCGGTTGAACAATCAGGCTCCCTCATCACCGCGCGCATGGCATTGGAACAAGGGCGCGAAGTAATGGCGGTGCCTGGCTCCCCGCTTGATCCGCGCAGCAAGGGAAACAATAATTTGCTGCGCCAAGGCGCGGTTTTGGTTGAAAATGTGCAGGATATTATGAGCGGACTTTCCAAATTGCCAAACACCCTATTGTCAGAACCAGCCGGAAGCTTCGCGCAACGAAACGAATCTCTTTCCGAGGATGATATTGCCCTCGCCCGCCAGAAAATCCTCGAAACCCTTGGCCCCGTGGCCGTTCGGATTGATGATTTAATCAGGGATGTGAATTTGCCCGCATCCATTGTTTTATCTGGACTTTTGGAACTGGAACTGGCCGGAAAAGCCGCCCGTTCGCCGGGGCAATTCGTGGCGCTTATTGACGCATAGTTGACGGCGGCTAATAAATTGTTTACGGGTCAGCACCTATAGGTAAACGGCGTTTTGAGATTTTTTGCCCTTTTTCTGACCATATATAAGCATGTCCGGACACAAACTCGTCATCGTTGAATCGCCCGCAAAGGCCAAGACCATCAATAAATATCTGGGCTCGGATTACACCGTTTTGGCCTCTTTTGGCCATGTGCGCGACTTGCCGCCCAAGGATGGTTCGGTAAAACCTGCTGAAGATTTTGCCATGTCATGGGAATTGGGCGACCGCGCTGCACGCCCCGTTGGCGAAATTACGAAGGCACTTAAAGATGCCGACACCTTATATTTAGCGACTGACCCTGACAGGGAAGGTGAAGCCATTGCATGGCACGTTCAGGAAGTATTGGAACATAAAAAGCTGCTGAAAGGCAAAAAAGTTCACCGCATTACGTTTAATGAAATCACCAAGAGCGCGGTAAAGGATGCGATTGAAAATCCCCGCGCGCTCGACCAACCGCTGATTGATGCGTATATGGCGCGCCGCGCGCTGGATTATCTAGTGGGCTTTTCACTATCGCCCGTATTGTGGCGCAAATTGCCCGGCGCGCGTTCGGCTGGCCGTGTGCAATCCGTTGCATTGCGTTTAATCTGCCAACGCGAAGATGAAATTGAAAAGTTTGTTCCGCAGGAATACTGGACGATTGAAGCCGTATTCACCACCAACACCGGCGCACAAATTCCAGCGCGTTTGTCGCAATATAACGGTAAAAAAGTAGAGAAATTTTCTTTCACAAATGAAAAGGATGCCAAGGCTGCGTTCGATAAACTGAATTCGCTCGATTACAGCGTGGGTGAAATCGAACGCAAGCAAACCAAGCGTAATCCATACGCCCCCTTCACCACTTCCACGCTGCAACAAGAAGCATCGCGCAAACTGGGCATGGGCGCATCGCGCACCATGCGCATGGCGCAGCAACTTTACGAAGGCATGGATTTAGGCGGCGAAACCATCGGTCTGATCACCTATATGCGTACCGACGGTATTTACCTGTCGAACGAAGCGATTGCCGGCGCGCGCAATATCATCACCAAGGAATATGGCGATAAGTACCTGCCCGGCGAACCACGCATATATAAGAGTGTGGTCAAAAACGCCCAGGAAGCCCACGAAGCCGTGCGCCCCACCGATTTAAGCCGCTTGCCATCACAAGTTGCCCGCTATCTGGAACCGGATGCCTTGCGCCTTTATACGCTTATCTGGCAACGCACGGTCGCGAGCCAAATGGAAAGCGCGATTTTGGATCAAGTGGCGATTGATATTATGGGTTCAAATAAAGGCTTTGAATTCCGCGCCAATGGTTCGGTTGTATTGTTCGATGGTTTCTTGAAAGCCTATGAAGAAGAAAAAGATGATACCGAAGCAGCAAGTGATGATGACAAGCAATCACGCCTACCGAATGTAAAGACCGGCGAAAATTTAAAGAAGAATTCGGTTACGCCAAACCAGCATTTCACCGAACCCCCACCACGCTATTCCGAAGCGAGCTTGATTAAAAAGCTGGAAGAACTCGGCATTGGTCGCCCATCCACCTATACCAGCATTATTCAGGTGTTGCAGGACCGCGATTATGTTGTGCTGGATAAGAAGCGCTTTGTGCCCGAAGACCGCGGCCGCATCGTGACCACTTTCTTGCAGCATTTCTTTGAACGCTATGTTGAATATGGCTTTACGGCATCACTGGAAGAACAACTGGATAAAGTTTCCGAAGATAAGCTGAACTGGAAGGCTCTCTTGCGCGATTTCTGGACTGATTTTTCTGCCGCGATTGACGGCACCAAAGAATTGAAAATCCGCGACGTGATTGACGCGCTCGATGAAAACCTTGGGCCGCACTTCTTCCCCGATAAGGGGGATGGTGTTGATCCGCGCCTGTGCAAATCATGCAACACCGGCCGCTTGGGCTTGCGACTTGGCAAGAACGGTGCGTTCGTTGGTTGCTCCAATTATCCGGAATGCAAATACACCGCGCCATTGGTGGCGGGTGAAGCCGCCAATGCTGGCAGCGCCGAGCCAAAATTATTGGGCAATGACCCCATTACCAACATGCCTGTCACATTGCGCAACGGCCCATATGGCATGTATGTGCAGTTAGACCGCCCCGAAAGCGCAGCGCCACCACCCGAAAAAGAACCAGCGCCAAAAGAAGAAGCGGCCAAGGAAGAAGTTGACGCAAAAGGCAAGAAGAAGAAAAAAACCAAGAAGAATCCAAAAAAATCTGGTGGCCCGCAGCCAAAGCGCAGCAGTCTTCCTAAAGGCCTTGATCCTGCCACAATAGATTTGGATATTGCATTGAAGCTGCTGGCATTGCCCCGCGATGTTGGCCCATACCCTGAGACGGGTGAACTCATTCTTGCAGGCGTTGGCCGTTTTGGCCCCTACCTGAAACTGGGCAGCGTTTATAAATCCATTCCAAAAGACGAAGACGTTTTGACGATTGGGTTGAACCGCGCCACTGTGCTGATGGCTGAAGCTTTAGAAAAGCGTAAAGCCATGCAAGGCCGCGATGTGGGCCCACACCCTGATGATCAAAAGATGATTACCGTGCAACAAGGCCGCTTTGGCGCATTTGTGAAACACGGAAAAGTCATGGCGACATTGCCAAAGGGCACGAATATGGATGCGCTCACGCTTGAAGAAGCGGTTGAGCTTATCAATAAGAAGGCCGCCAAGGGCGCGCCAGCCAAAGGCAAGAAAAAAGGCGCCGCCAATGATGACGGCGATGCCGCCGAAACCAAAGCTGCGCCAAAAGGCAAAGCAAAAGCTGCAAAGGCTGACGAAAAAGCCGAAGCCAAAGCAGCACCCAAAAAGAAAGCCGCCAAGAAAAAGAAAGCGGCGTAATAACAGAAACTAGACAACATTGAAAAAGAACAAACCGCCTAAAGATAAAAAACCAACATCCTTCCCAAGCGCGGAAGAAATCCTCAACTTCATCAAAGAAAGTCCTGTCCCTGTTGGTAAGCGCGAGATTGCGCGGCACTTTCGCATTCATGATGACCAACGCATAAAACTGAAACGCATGCTGCAAGACCTGAAGGTCAGCGGCAATGTTGAAAAATCCATAAGTTTTAAAGGAGGGGGCAAGAAAATCAGCCGCCCCGGCGCGCTGCCCGATATTCTGGGCGTTGAAATCACGCATATCGATGGCGATGATATGACCGTGCGCCCATTAGAACCGCAGAAAGACCCAGGCGCGCGCATTCATCTGCACATCTCTCACCACCAAGCCAAAACACTGAAACTGGAAGCACTCGCCAAAGGTGATCGTTTGCTGGTGCGCGTGGAACATCAAGGGCGCGGCGAATATACGGCGCGGCCCATCAAGAAACTTCCCAAAGCTGTTTCCAAACTGGTTGGCGTGATTGAACAAACCAGCGAAGGATTAGTCCTGCGCCCCACCGACCGCAAGAACCGCGATGAATATATCCTTGACCACAAGAACGATATTAAATCGGTGAAGGGCGATATTGTTGTGGGCGATGTGTTATCGCAAAGCAAATACGGCAAGAAGCTGGTGCGCATCACTGAAAATCTTGGCCCGCTTAGCGCGCCGCGTGCGGTATCCCTGATTGCGATTGCACAGCACAGCATTCCCTGGCAATTCCCCGACGGTGTTGTGGAAGCATCAGAAAAATTAGAAGGTGCGGATTTAAAAGGCCGCACGGATTTACGCAAGCTGCCGCTCATCACCATTGATGGCGCCGATGCGCGTGACTTTGACGATGCCGTACATGCTGCAATGGATGAAAGCCCATCGAACAAGGGCGGCTGGAATTTAACCGTCGCGATTGCCGACGTTTCCTATTACGTGAAATCAAACGGCATCATCGACCGCGAAGCCATTAAGCGCGGCAATTCGGTTTATTTCCCCGACCGCGTGGTGCCGATGCTGCCGGAAGCTTTATCGAACGAACTATGCTCCCTCAAACCACTTGTTGACCGTGCCTGCATGGTTGCGCATATGACCATTGATAAGCATGGCGAATTGAAACATTTCAAATTCTCCCGCGCGCTCATGAAATCGGTTGCCCGCACCACCTATGAACAGGTGCAGGAAGCGTTTGATGGCAACCCTAATGAGATTACGAAGCCCATTCTGGAAAGCGTAATTAAACCGCTGTATGGCGCATACAATGTTTTGCTGGAAGCGCGCAAAAAACGCGGCACGCTGGAATTGAACATTGCCGAACGGCAAATCAAAGTTTCGGAAGGTGGAAAAATTTCATCGATCGGCAACCGCGCACGGCTTGAAAGCCATAAGCTGATTGAAGAATTCATGGTACTGGCGAATGTGGCAGCAGCCCGCGCATTGCAAGATGGCAATATGGGCGCACTGTACCGCGTGCATGATTTGCCATCGGTTGAAAAAATTGCCGCGCTTCGCGATTTCCTGAAAGGCTTTGGCGTGAATTTATCGCCGGGCAAAACACTGCACCCCGCCGACCTAGCAGCTATCCTTGAACAATTCGTTGATACCGCGCATAGCCAGGTCATCAATGAAGTGATGCTGCGCAGCCTGGCGCAGGCCATTTACAGCCCCGAAAACATTGGGCATTTCGGCCTCGCCCTATCGCATTACGCGCATTTCACGTCACCCATTCGCCGGTATGCGGATTTGATTGTTCACCGCGCGCTTATCCGCCTGTTCAAACTGGGTGATGATGGCATTACGGATGATGAACTGTCGCGCCTTGATGATATTGGCGAACATATTTCCAAAACCGAACGCCGTGCAATTGATGCGGAACGTGACGCAAGCGACCGCTACACGTCGCTGTATTTGGCCGACAATATCGGCGCGGAATTCGAAGGCCGCATTAGCGGCGTGACGCGCGCAGGAATTTTCGTGCGCCTGACCGAAACCGGCGCAGACGGGTTTGTGCCCATGAGCCAGTTGCCGGATGATTATTATAATCACGATGAACAAAACCAGCGCCTGGTCGGTTCCAAGCATGGCAAGGTGTTCCGGCTTGCCGATACGCTGAAGGTCAAACTGGTGGAAGCCGACCCGGTTGTGGGCGGCCTCAAATTCTCCATCGTCGGTGTGATTGGCCGTGCCGGCACGACCATGCGGGATGGCGGCAACTTCCGCAAAAACCGCACCAATAATCATGGCGGGAAACACCCGTTCGGCGGCAAGCGAAGCTTCAAAAAAGGCCGCAGAAGGCGCTAATATCGGGCATTACTGCGCTCGAAAAATTATCCACAAACTGTTCACAAACACTGCAGATTCGTGCAGAATCTGTGTGTCCCGCTGGCAACAACTGCAAAGTAGATAGCAACGGATTGCCAAAAAGCCCGAACTTAGCTAGGAAATAGGCTTCTAACGTATTAATCTTTCATAGGTTTTTAAGCTTTTGGTCGCGAGACTGCGAATGCGCCATATTTAAGTCAGATGAGGTTTCAGTAATGAACGTGACCAAGCATTTTTATCAATCGGTTGCGCTGCTGGTTTTGGCCAGCGCAGCGTTTGTCTCAACGCCTGTTTTTGCTCAAACAGCAGATCCGAATGAGGATGCGCTTCGCCCGCTTATCGTTCGCCCGACCGATGGCGTTTCAGCTTCCGCGCCAGCTCCTATACCTCCCCCTTCATCTGGCGCAACGATTACCCCGGCTTCCGCTCCAACCGATTTAACACCCGCCGCCGCTGCAAGCGATGCACGTTT
>JAKFVN010000031.1 GCA_021732145.1 Alphaproteobacteria bacterium | reverse complement strand
TCGATGGTCAACGCCTTCTGGAATTCGATTTTGAATCCACCGCGCGCAAGCAGTTAAAAGGCAACATCTACCTCGCAAAGGTTATCCGCATCGAACCATCGCTGCAGGCGGCGTTTGTGGAATATGGCGGCAACCGCCACGGCTTTTTGGCCTTTTCGGAAATCCATCACGATTACTACCGCATCCCTATGGCTGACCGTCAGGCATTGGAAGATGCGATGGCCGCAGCCCCGCAAGGCGCGGGCGATATCGACCAGCCATTTTCATCGGAAGATATGCCCGATGACATGAATGGTACCTTTAATGATGAAGAAGTGTCGGAAGAACACATTTCCCATTCCGCGCTGCCACCCGCGGTAAGCCTGTCATCCGGTAATCTGAATGAACCGATGATGGATCCGTTCTCGGGTCAAAGCCAGTTTTCAGGCGAAAGCCAGTTCACCTCCGAAGGCGAATATGAACCCGAAGGCGACCAGCGCATTTCCGGCTTTATCCAGCCCGTAGGCGACATCGCCGAAAATGAAGCTGCTGGCGGTGATATGGCTGAGGGCGATGCAATCGCGCCTGTTGAAGCGTTGAATGAAGGCGGCGAAGCCGAACCCCCGTTTGAAAATGCCAATTTTGAAAATATAGGCGGCGACGAAGTGGAAGGTCATCGCGAGCAGCGCCGCCACCGTTTCATCCGCCGCTATAAGATTCAGGAAGTGATTAAGCGTGGGCAGATTATGCTCATCCAGGTGGTGAAGGAAGAACGCGGCAATAAAGGCGCGGCGCTCACAACCTACATCTCCCTTGCGGGCCGTTACTGCGTATTGATGCCGAACACCGATAAGGGTGGCGGCATCTCGCGCAAGATTACCAGCATGCAAGACCGCCGCCGCATGAAGGACTTGCTGGAGGATTTGGATACTCCCGATGGCATGGCGGTTATCCTGCGCACTGCAGGGATGGAGCGCAGCAAGATTGAAGTGCGCCGCGATCTGGAATATTTGCTCCGCTTATGGGACAGCATCCGCGAGCTCACGCTCAAATCCGTTGCGCCAAGCCTGGTCTACGAGGAAGCCGACTTAATCAAGCGCGCCATCCGCGATTTATATACGCCGGATATCGATAATATCCTGGTCGAAGGCGAAGACGGCTATCAAAAGGCACGCGATTTCATGCGCATGCTGATGCCAAGCCATACGCGCCGCGTGCATAATTACCGCGAAAACATCATTCCATTATTCTTCCGCTATCAGGTGGAAGCGCAAATTAATGGTCTGCATTCACCGGTCGTAACACTACGTTCCGGCGGTTATATCGTTATCAACCAGACCGAAGCCTTGGTGGCCATCGACGTCAACTCCGGCCGATCCACCCGCGAACGCAACATCGAAGAAACCGCGTACCGCACCAATATGGAAGCATCCGAAGAAGTTGCGCGCCAATTGCGTCTGCGCGACTTGGCGGGCCTTATTGTTATCGACTTCATCGATATGGAAGATGGCCGCAACAACGCTGCCGTTGAGCGTCGTTTGAAAGAAGCGATGCGCCATGACCGCGCCCGCCTGCAAATCGGCCGCATTTCCCATTTCGGTCTGATGGAATTGTCGCGCCAGCGCCTGCGCCCATCCTTGCTCGATTTGAACTTTGAAAAATGCCCGCATTGCCACGGCACGGGCCATATCCGCCTTGTTGAATCGTCGGCGCTGCTGGCGCTGCATGCGATGGAGGAAGAGGGCATTCGCCAGACCGCAGCGGAAATCATCATTTCCATGCCATCGAATGTTTCGCTCTACATCATGAATAACAAGCGCGAAGCGATGGCCAGCATTGAAAAGCGCTATAACCTCACCATCAACATCCGCCCGCGCGAAGATGTTATTCCGCCCGAATTTCCGATTGAACGCATCCGCACCAAGAAGCAGAACGAGCAATTGCCGATCAATCAGATGATGAATGAAAAGCAAATGTTCGCCGATATGGATCGCGATATGGGCCTTGATGGCGAAGCGCAGGAAAATCTGGGTTCTATGGAATCCGATTTCTTGGCCGAAGGCGGCGAAGGCATGCAATCGCGCGAAGGGTTCGACCGTTTTGCCGAAGGCCAGCCATCCGAACATGGCGGCTCATTTGAACATGCAGGCGCAGCCGGGGCAGATGGCGAACGCCGTTCCGGCCGCAGGCGCGGCCGCCGTGGTGGCCGCAACCGCCGCAACCGTTTCCGTGATGGTGATAACCGTAACCGTGACACCTTCAACCAACAGCAAGCGCAGCCTGGTGAAGGCGGCGAGGGTGCCGGCGATGTAAACGGCAATGTTGCACCGCCAATGGGCGCTGACAGCGAAGGCAATCAGGAATTCCGCCAACCTCGTGAAAACCGTGAAGGTCAACATCGCCGTGACGGCAACCGCGACCGCAATCGTAACCGTGATGGCCGCAACCGCGACCGTAACCGCGATAACCGTAACCGTGACGGTAACCGAGACAGTAACCGAGACAGTAACCGCGACAGTAACCGCGATGGCAATCGTGATTTCCGCGATAACCGTAATCAAAACCGTAACCATGATGGCCGTCGTTACGAAAACCGCAACAGCGAAAATCAGGGCAACTACAATCCGAACCGCGGCAACCAGCAACAGCCGCCGCATGTTCCATCCAGCGTGTTCGAGCTGGATACAACCCCCCGCGAAACAATGCGCGAGAATAAGCCGCCGCAGGCTGAAAACACCAATGCACAGCCCGAAGTCAAGAAAACAGGCTGGTGGCAGCGCCTAACCGGCGCATCGTAAGGGTCATGTCATCGTTTGGCGCATTTTTAACAAAATGTTCAGACAAGGTATGAAAGAACGTAAGTCATCTTCTTTTTTCGTGAAGTGCATGCGGCGTTTTTTTTCAATCCTGTTCCTGCTCCTTGCTGCAATAATGCTTGCATCCCCCGCCCATGCGGGCGATAAGCCGAATTTCAGCGTCATCCGCGACGTTGAAATTGAAAACACGCTGAAGGAATACGCAACGCCCATCTGGCAGGCTGCGGGCATCGACCCTGACAGCGTGCATGTGATTATCATCAACGACCCGACGCTGAACGCATTCGTTGCCGGCGGGCAGAACATTTTCTTTCATACAGGATTGTTGCAGGCAACCGATAACCCCGAGCAGCTCATCGGCATTATCGCTCACGAAACAGGCCACATTTCCGGTGGGCATCTGGTGCGCGGTAATTCCGCGATGAAAGATGCTTCCGCCGAAGCCATTTTAGGCATGGTGCTGGGCACCGCCGCCGCGGTGCTCAGCGGAAACCCAGGCGCAGGCGCGGCCGTTATTACGGGCGGGCAATCGCTTGCGCAGCGCTCCATTTTATCATTCAGCCGCGCCCAGGAATCGTCGGCGGATGCCGCGGGCATGCGGTTTCTTGATGGCGCAAAGCTTACATCCAAAGGCTTGAGTGAATTCCTTGGGAAGCTTTCCGCGCAGGAAGGCCTGTCGGTGGACAGGCAGGTTCAATATACGCGAACCCACCCGTTGACGCAGGATCGTATTGACGCGGTGCGTTATCATGTGGAGCAATCATCTTACAGCAATAACAAGGCAAGCGCGCGTTTTTATGATTTGCATGAGCGCATGAAGGCAAAATTGCTGGGGTATCTGAAGCCTGAATCCGCCTTGCTGCGCTATGCCGAAAAAGACAGCCGCCTATCCGCGCGCTATGCGCGCGCGATTGCGCATTACCGCAAGGGAGATGTCGATAAGTCGGAGAAGGAAATGCAGAACCTGATTAAGGATGAGCCAGGCAATCCATATTTCCAGGAACTGATGGCGCAGATTTTATTTGAAAACAGCCGCGTCGATGAAGCAATTGCGTATTACAAGCGCGCGGTGGAATTAAAGCCGGACGCAGGCCTCATCGAAGCATCCTATGGCCACGCATTGCTGGAGGCGCAGAATAGCCGCACAATTGATGAAGCGATTGAGCGGTTAAATGAATCCCTTAAGACGGAACCGCGCGAGTCATCCACATGGCGTTATCTCGCTACCGCCTGGGGCCGTAAAAATGATGAAGGGATGGTCGCTTATTGCCTGGCGGAAGAGGCTTTAAGCAAGGGGGATATCGGTTCAGCGCATAAATGGGCAGAACGTGCCTTAAAATTGCTGCCAAAACGCTCAACTTATGTCATAAGAGCGCAGGATATTAAGCAGACCCGAAACGATGATGACGAATAGCAATTGTGGCAGGTTAATGCTTCCTTAACGCAATTCCGGTTATACGGGGTGTTCTAAATCATCAGTTTGGTGAGGGGTTGTTTTTGCAGCCTTTCCATCCCAGATTATCACGATATGACCACACCCCATATGGCTTTTAGGAGAACACAACCCATGATGCGCAATTTACTCGGAGCTATGGTGCTCACAGCAGCTTTAATCTCTGGCGCGGTACATGCAGCAGAAGCGCCCGCGGCAGACTTTACCGATAAGCAAAAAGAGCAAATCGAAGCGATTGTTAAAAACCTGCTCACCAACAAAGACCCGGAAATCGTGCTCAATGCAGCAAAAGAATTCCAAAAGAAGCAGGATGCTGAAAACAACAAGAAAGCCACCGAAGCATTGGGCAAAAACAAGGACAAGCTGTTCAGCAATGCGGCCGATCCATTCTTTGGCAACGAGAAGGGTGACGTGGTTCTGGTTGAATTTTTCGATTACAACTGCGGCTATTGCAAAAAGGCTGCTGACCCCATCAAGAAGTTGATTGAAAACGACAAGAAAGTTAAAGTCGTCATGAAGGAATACCCCATCCTTGCAGAAAGCTCACGCGTGGCCGCGCGCGCTGCGTTTGCTTCCATCAAGCAAAAGAAATACACCGAGCTGCATAACGCGCTGATGGAAAACAAAGGTGCCTTAAGCGAGGACAGCATTATGGAAATGGCTGTTAAGGTTGGCATCGATAAGGAAAAACTGAAGAAGGATATGGAATCCCCGGAAACCGCGGCGTATCTTCAGGCGACTTCCGAGCTTGGCCGTGACATCGGCGCGCACGGAACCCCAACCTTCGTCATTGGCGACAAGATTGTTCCAGGCGCGATGGAATACGATGAAATGAAGAAGCTCGTGGAAGAGGCACGCGCTTCTGCGGCCAAAAAGGTCGACTAAGGATAAGCACTGCTCGTATATATGTACGACTGCTGAAATGGCCGCACCAGTTGCGGCCATTTCGTTTTCTGCTATAATGCGGGCCTCGCTATTACTAACGAGCCATCACAGACTTGCCATTTTTATAATCTAACCTAGACTGACTGACATTCATTTTTTTGCCGGAGGCTTCCCCCTATGCTCGCTCGCTCGATACTCGCAGGATTATTCGTTCTTATGGCTGCATCTCCTGCAATGGCACAAACGCCGCCAGTTCCCGGTAGCAAGGATTTCAGCAAAGCGCCCGCAGGCATTTATACGTTGGATAAAAGCCATGCGAGCTTGCTCTTCAAAATCAACCACATGGGGTATTCCATGTATCATGGCCGCTTCAACAGCATTGATGCGCGCTTGACCTTCGACCCAAAGGCACCTGAAAACAGCAAGATTGAAGCAACGATTGACACCGGCAGCATCGATACCAACAATGAAAAGCTGCAAGGCGAATTAAGGGGCGAAAAATTCTTCAACAGCACGAAATTCCCCGTTGCTACGTTTAAGTCATTGCATGTTTCACGTTCCGGGGAAGCTGGTACCATGATGGGTGAATTGACCCTTCTTGGCATTACCAAGCCCGTAACGCTTAATGTCACGTTCCGCGGCGCGGGCATCCACCCATTCACCAAAAAAGAAACAATGGGCTTCAGTGCATCGGGCACCATCAGCCGTTCGGCATGGGGCATAAGTGCAATGGTTCCAATGGTTGGCGATGAAGTGCAGATCGACATTGAAGGTGAATTCAATTACGCCGGTGCCGATGCAGCGCCGCTTGCAAAGCCGGCCGCAGTTGCGCCAGCCGCGGCCACCACGACAACCACCATTGTTGTGCCAACACCGCCGGGCGCGACTGCGCCAGCAACTGCACCAGCAACAGCCCCTGCGGCAACACCCACACCCGAAGACTTAAAAAAAAAGCACTAGAGGAACCGCTTTCTGATGAAAGATATCTGGAATGAGTGAAGCCATTAAACGCTACCATTCAGGTGCCATGCTGTTGCATTGGCTGATGGCAGTGTTGATTTTGGGCAATCTCGTGCTTGGCCTTTTGCTCAGTTCCATTCCGCTTGCTGAACGCTTCCAATACTACCAATTGCACAAATCGCTCGGCATGACCGTGCTGCTTTTGGCCATAATTCGCGTAGTTTGGCGGCTAACGCATCCTGCGCCGCCATTGCCGGTGCATATGCCCACATGGGAAAAAGTCGTCGCGCACATTACGCATTTCATTTTGTATGGGCTGATGCTGCTTATTCCATTTTCGGGCTGGGCGCTGGTTTCAGCATCACCCAAAAAAATCCCGACCTTGCTCTATGGCATGGTTGATCTGCCGCATTTGCCGTTCTTTGAAGCACTGGCCGATGACGCGCGCAAGGAAGTGTCGCATAACATTGCCAGCACGCATGAAATGCTTGCCTATATCCTGATTGCATTGCTTGGCGCGCATGTGCTGGCGGCGATGCGCCATCACTGGCTATTGAACGATGAAACCATCCTGCGCATGACGCCCAAATGGGCTGAAGGCGTGCTTGAAAAACTACGGGCCAAAAAAACATGAAGAAACATATGAAGAAACTGCTGCTTGCCGCATTGTTTGTGATGCTTGCCGCGCCATCCGCGCATGCGCTTGATTGGGATATCCATTATCCATCCAGCAAATTGTCGTTCGAAGGAACGCAAACAGGCACTGTGTTTACAGGCAATTTCAGTGTCTGGCAGGCATCTGTGCGTTTCGACCCCAAAAAACCCGATGACACACGCGTTGAAGTAAACATTGACGTGCGCACGGCGAAAACGGGCGATAAGGACAGGGACGAAGCCTTGCCCGGCAAAGACTGGTTCAATTCCAATGCCATGCCATTCGCGCAATTGGTTGGAACCAAGGTGCGCAAGCTCAGCGATAAAAAGTTTGAACTGATGGGCTTGCTCACTATCAAAGACATGACCCATGAAATCGTATTGCCATTCAGCATGGAAGACGAACGCGATGCCCAACGCATCAAAGGCGAAGTGACCATCAACCGTCAGGATTACAATATTGGAACAGGGCAGTGGGGTAACGAGACCTACGTGAAGAACGCTGTGAAAATCAAAATTGATTTGCTTGCCGTTCCCAAGAAATAATTACTTCATTCCATTTGGCTTCATCTTCAATCCGCCAAACGCGCCTGCATAATCGCTGGGCCCAAACAGCAAAAAACTGCTATCCGGAAACAGGTGGCGTGAATTGGGGTGGTCGTTCTCAATCTCCTCAGCAAGGCGCTGCGCAATCTGTTTTGGGCCAATCAGGCGTTCGATTTTCATGCTTTTTCCTTTAGAAAGCTGCTTGACTGAATAAACCCACTATACTAAGAATGATTATTAATTGCAACAACTATTCGATGTTTCTTATGATTCTCAAGCATTCCGTATTCACCCTGGCTTTGGCCGCCGTTGTCGCATTCGCTGCCCAGCCATCCATGGCCGAGGGCTATAAACTCACCAATCTGGTTGCGAACAAACAAATTTACGCGCCGCAAATTGTAAACAAGGACATGGTCAATGCATGGGGGCTTGCCATTCGTCCGGCAGGCGCGGGCGGTCACATTTGGGTAAACAACACCGATACAGGTACGTCCAGTCTCTATATTGGCGACACCAAGGAAAAAGCGCTGTATCAGGATGAAACACCATTCATCACCATTGCGTTGCCAAAGGGTTCAAAGGAAAGCCATTCCACGCCAACCGGCCAGGTGTTCAACATGAATGACAAGGAATTCACCATCACCCAAGATGGCATCACGGGCCCGGCCAAATTCATGTTCGTCACCGAAGACGGCACGCTTTCCGCATGGACTGAAAAGAAGAAAGACGATGGCAGCTTTGAACGTCCAAACGAATCCCTGCTAATGGTCGATAATTCAAAGAAAGGCGCGGTTTATAAGGGGCTGGCGCTTTCGACTAAACCGGATGGCAACCACCTTTATGCTGCAAACTTTGCCGGTAAATCGGTTGATGTGTTTGATAACACCTTTAGGCAGGTGAAACTGGGCAAGGGCGCATTTGTATTGCCAGCCAAAACCATTCCAGCAGGTTATAGCCCGTTCAACGTTCAGGAACTGGACGGTTCCCTTTACGTTGTGTACGCAAAGCTAGCGCCGCACGCGAAAAAACCCGGCGAAGAAGAAAAGGGCGAAGGCTTTGGCTATGTCGCTGAATTCGATTTCGATGGCACGTTCAAGCGTGTCTTTGATGGCGGCAAAATGCTGAATGCGCCGTGGGGCATTGCGCGTGCACCAAAGAATTTCGGCAAATACTCCGGCGCAATCCTGGTTGGCAATTTTGGCGATGGTCGCATCGTGGCGTTTGATAAACCATCCGGCAAGGCGATTGATGTATTGAGAACGCCCGGCGGCGAACCGATTGAAATCGATGGTCTGTGGGGCATGCTGTTTGGTAACGGCATTCACCTTGGCCAAGTCAACCATCTTTACTTCTCAGCAGGGCCGAATGATGAAAAAGACGGAGTCTTTGGCAAGCTTGTTCCAAACGACTAACAAGCAAATCACCAAACGGAATGTCAGCGGCGCAGGGAGTAATCCCCGCATGCTTAAATGATACTATTTAAGCGTTGAGGATGAATCGCATTGCCCTGTAAACCCCATGTTTATTGGGATTTGGCGTGTCATTTGACCTCATCTCAAAACCCGTTATGCTCGCCTTTTTACAATTCTAAGGCCGATTGAATGGCAAGTAACCCGCACGTACTGATTATAAATGGCCCAAATCTTAATATGCTGGGCACCCGCCAGCCGGAGGTTTACGGCAAGGTCACGCTCGATGATATCGAATCGCGTTGTCAGGAAACCGCCAACGAATTGGGCGTAGCGATTGATTTCCGCCAGACCAACCACGAAGGCGAGATGATTGACTGGATTCAACAGTCCAAAGGTAAATTTGCAGGCCTAATCATTAACGCTGGCGCGTTTTCGCATACATCGGTCGCGTTGCTTGATGCGCTTTTGGCTTGCGAATTGCCGGTGATTGAGGTTCATTTGTCCAACATTTACCGCCGCGAAGTCTTTAGACAGCATTCCTATGTGTCTCAAGTGGCTTCGGGTGTTATTTGTGGGCTTGGTGCTATTGGCTATGAACTGGCCTTGGGTGCTATGTCTCACCGTTTTCATAACCCTGAAAAATAACAAAAAATCATGCCTAAATTTGATGTGGATTCCGACCTTGTCCGTAAGCTGGCTTCGCTTATCAACGAAACCGGTTTGACCGAACTGGAATATTCCGAAGGTGAAAAACGTATTCGCCTGCAACGCGGCGGTGTCGCTGCCCCTGTGTATTCTGCTGGCCCAGCGCCGGTTGCAGCCGCTGCTGCACCTGTGGCCGCTGCCGCCGCTCCGGTTGATGCCGTGACATCCCCGATGGTTGGCACCGCTTATCTGGCTGGCGCGCCGGGCGCAAAGCCATTCTCCACCGTTGGCGGCAAGGTGAAGGCGGGCGATACCATCTTGATTATCGAAGCCATGAAGGTGATGAACCCCATCAAGGCGCCAAAAGGTGGCACCATCACCCAGATTTTAGTCAGCGATGCCCAGCCGGTTGAATTCGGCCAGCCACTTGTTGTGATTGAATAAGAAGCGCATAGAAAAATCATGTTTGAAAAAGTTCTCATAGCTAACCGCGGTGAAATCGCCTTGCGCATCCACCGCGCATGTAAGGAAATGGGCATTTCAACCGTTGCCGTACACTCAACGGCAGATGCCGATGCGATGCACGTGCGTTTGGCGGAT
Source organism: Alphaproteobacteria bacterium (assembly GCA_021732145.1). Taxonomy (GTDB): domain Bacteria; phylum Pseudomonadota; class Alphaproteobacteria; order UBA9219; family RGZA01; genus RGZA01. The sequence continues at coordinate 35,338 of JAKFVN010000031.1, read as the reverse complement.
GAAAGCGTGTGCATTGGCCCGCCGCCCGCCAAAGATTCCTATTTAAACATTCCAGCGATTTTAGAAGCCGCCGCGATTACCGGCGCAGATGCCATCCATCCCGGCATCGGCTTCATGTCGGAGAACCAGCGTTTTGCCGAATTGGTGCAGGAACACGGCTTTACATTCATCGGCCCATCGCCTGAACACATCCGCATCATGGGTGATAAGGTAACGGCGAAGGCAACGGTGATGGAGCAAGGCTTGCCAACCGTTCCGGGTTCTACTGGAGCCGTTAAATCACTCGATGAAGCATACCAAATCGCCAAGAAGACGGGATATCCGGTGCTGATTAAAGCCGCAGCAGGCGGCGGCGGTAAGGGTATGAAGGTCGCGCAAAACGAAGATGGTTTGGAAGAAGCGTGGAGCTTGGCCAGAGGCGAAGCGAAAGCGGCATTCGGCAATGACGAAGTGTATATGGAAAAATACCTCGGCAATCCGCGCCACATCGAAATTCAATTATTGGGCGACCATCACGGCAACTGCGTGCATTTCGGTGAACGCGATTGCTCCATTCAGCGTCGCCACCAAAAAGTGGTTGAAGAAGCGCCATCACCAGCGCTGAACGCCAAGGAACGCGAATTCATCGGTAATCTTGCCGCAAAAACCGCTGGCGCCATTGCCTATCGCGGCGTGGGCACCATGGAATTTTTGTACGAAGACGGCGAATTCTATTTCATTGAAATGAATACGCGTCTGCAGGTTGAACACACCATTACGGAAATGATTACCGGTGTTGATTTGGTGCGCGAACAAATTCGTGTGGCAACGGGTGTGCCATTGGGCTACACGCAGGAAGACATTGAATTCAACGGTCATTCCATTCAATGCCGTATCAATGCCGAAAACCCGGATACCTTTATTCCATCACCCGGCAAAATCACCAATTACCATGCGCCCGGCGGTCTTGGTGTGCGCGTCGATAGCGCCATTTACGAAGGCTACAAAATTCCGCCCAATTACGACAGCTTGATTGCCAAATTGGTGGTCAGCGGCAAGAACCGCAATGAATGCATCCTGCGTTTGAAGCGCACGCTTGGCGAATTCGTGATTGGCGGCGTGGATACGTTGCTGCCACTTCACTCCCGCATCATCGCGCAGCCAGATTTTATCAATGGCGATTACAGCATTCACTGGCTGGAAAAATATCTTGCCGCTGAAGACGCCAAAAAGAACGCGAAGAAATAATGAAAGCCGAAATTGAAACAGCCCTTGGTCAAATCAAGAAGTCGCTCGTACTTCTGAGGAGGCATCCGTTGTTTGATCGCACGAAGTGCGTGAATCAAACAACAAACAATAGTCAAAGATGCCTTTGGAAATAACATGAAAGCCGAAATTGAAACAGCCCTTGGTCAAATCAAGAAGTCATTGGTGCTTCTGAGGAGGCATCTTTGACTGGGATCGCGCGATTGAACGTCTGCACGAATTAAACGCCTTATCCGAAGACCCTAATCTTTGGAACGATGCGGCCAAAGCCCAAAAACTAATGAAAGAACGCACCAAGCTCGGCAACGCCATTGAGGTATGCCAGAGCATTGAGCGCGATGCTAAAGACAATGTGGAAATGATTGCGCTGGCCGAAGCGGAAGGCGACGGTGAAATGCAGCGCGAAGCCGAAAGCGCCATCTATGCGCTTCGTGCCAAAGCGGCGCAGATGGAATTGGAAAGCCTGTTATCGGGCGAAGCGGACAGCAATGATGCGTATCTGGAAGTCAATGCAGGCGCAGGCGGCACGGAAGCCCAAGATTGGGCGCAGATGGTGTTCCGCATGTATGCGCGCTGGGCAGAGCAGCATGATTTCAAAGTATCGTTATTGGATGAGTCCGCAGGTGAAGAAGCGGGTATCAAATCCGCCACCATCGAAATCAAGGGCATAAATGCCTATGGCTGGCTTAAAACCGAAAGCGGTGTGCATCGTTTGGTGCGCATCAGCCCCTATGACTCCAACGCGCGCCGTCATACCAGTTTCTGTTCGGTATCCGTCACGCCGGTTGTGGATGACAATATCGACATCGTGCTGGTGGATAAGGACATTAAGATGGATGTGTACCGCGCATCCGGTGCGGGCGGTCAGCATGTGAATAAAACCGAAAGCGCCGTGCGCCTTACGCATATTCCAACCGGAATTGTGGTGGCGTGCCAGCAGGAACGCTCCCAGCATAAGAACCGCGATAAGGCGATGACGATGTTGAAGGCACGCATTTATGAAGCCGAGCTGCGCAAGCGCGAAGCGGCGGCGAGTGCGCTGGAAGACCAGAAAACCGATATTGGCTGGGGCCATCAAATCCGTTCCTATGTTTTGCACCCTTATCAGATGGTCAAAGATTTACGCACTGGCGTTGAAACCAGCCAGACGGATGACGTGTTAAACGGCGATTTGGACAAGTTTTTACAAGCATCTCTCGCACATAGACTAAAGGGCCACGGGGATGATATATCAGAGGTGAGGGCATAACATGACACAAAAACAGGTCACCATCGGCAATGTAAAATTCGGCAATGATTTGCCGCTGACCATCATCGCTGGCCCATGCCAGCTGGAATCCCGCGACCACGCCTTCATGATGGCTGGCAAGCTAAAAGAAATCTGTGGCGCATTGGGCATGGGCCTGATTTACAAAACGTCATTCGATAAAGCGAACCGCACATCCATTTCAACGCAGCGTGGTTTGGGCCTCGATAAATCGCTCGAAATTTTCAAAGACATTAAAAAAGAATTCGGCCTTCCGGTGCTGACCGACGTTCACGATGCGCATCAATGCGCTGAGGTAGCTACCGCCGTTGACGTATTGCAAATCCCGGCCTTCCTGTGCCGCCAGACCGATTTATTGTTGGCTGCAGGACAAACGGGCAAGACTGTGAATGTAAAGAAGGGCCAGTTCCTTGCCCCGTGGGATATGAAACACGTGGCAGAAAAAATCGCCAGCACGGGTAACCAGAACATTTTGTTGACCGAACGCGGTGCAAGTTTCGGGTACAACACACTCGTTTCCGATATGCGCTCCCTGCCTATCATGGCCGAAACGGGTTACCCCATCGTGTTTGATGCCACGCACTCCGTCCAACAGCCGGGCGGGCAGGGCACGACATCCGGCGGGCAGCGCCAGTTTGTTTCAACCCTCGCGCGCGCGGCTGTGGCTGTGGGCGTGGCCGCTGTGTTCCTTGAAACGCATGAAAACCCAGACCATGCGCCCAGCGATGGCCCGAACATGGTCAAATTGCAGGATTTGAAGGGCTTGCTCGAACAACTTCAGGCGTTCGACAGGCTAGCTAAGTCGAATAAATAGCTACCCGTAAACTTTCTGGGCACGTTTTTCAAACGCATCAATCATGCGTTTTACGGCTTCGCCAAAAAAGCTGCCGATGATGTTGTTCAGCAAACCGGTGCGGAATTCAAAATCAATGAAGAATTCAACCTCGCAGCCATCCTTGTGTTGCGCGAACGTCCAGTAATTCTTCAGTTTTAAAAATGGCCCGCTTTCATATTGCACTTCCACCGCGTCATTGGGCGTAAGTAGTACAACCGAAGTAAAGGTTTCGCGGATGGCCTTATACCCAATCAGCACATCGGCATTAAACGTGTTGTCTTTGCGCCAGTTAATGCGCGTGCCCACGCACCATGGCAGGAATTCCTGATATTTCGCAACATCTGCCACCAGCTCGAACATTTGCTGCTGCGTATAGGGCAAAAGCCGTTTTTCGTGGTGGTGCGGCATGCTTATTTATTGGGAGAATTTTGAATGCGTGTGCATTCTTCCAGCTGGAAGGCTTGCGGGTTTGCTTTGAACTTTTCGACTTCATCTTTTTTAAGATAAGTGCCAACCAATGCTTGATGTTGTTTCAGCTCCGCTTCACTTGCTTTTAAGGTGGCTGTCAGTGTTTCAATCTTAACCAAAAGCTTTTTGCCATCGGAAGGATTAGTGATTTGTGCCAGCTCTGACAACTCTGTCTGATTTCTGGCGATATTACTTTGCAATTCGCTGATTTTATCTTGTTCCTTCTCCTCAAGCTTGGCCGAGAAATCCAGCTGCTCCTGGTGATGCTTGATATAATCCTCCAGCTTCATCGTGCAGGCGGACGTATCAATTCTCGCATAAGCCGCTGATGACACCAGCATCAGGCAAAGTAGGATGCCAAGCGCCCTCATTCTGCCGCCTGCCGTAAATGTGCTTCGCGTGCGGCGCGCAGTTTTCTGAAATCATCACCCGCATGGTGCGATGAACGGGTGAGGGGCGATGAGGATACGAGCAAGAACCCCTTGCCGCGCGCCAATGTCGCATAGCTGTCAAATTCATCCGGCGTGACGAAACGGTCAACCGCGGCATGTTTTGGTGTGGGTTGCAGATATTGCCCGATGGTCAGGAAATCGACATCCGCCGCGCGCAAATCATCCATCACCTGCGCAACTTCTTCGCGCGTTTCGCCAAGGCCAACCATCAGGCCGGATTTGGTAAAAATGGTGGGGTCAACTTCCTTCACGCGCTTAAGTAACGCTAGCGATGTAAAATAACGCGCACCGGGGCGAATGGTGGGGTAAAGGCGCGGCACGGTTTCAAGGTTATGATTAAACACGTCTGGGCGGGCTTTAATCACGACTTCCGGCGCGCCTTGCTTCTTCATAAAATCGGGGGTGAGGATTTCGATTGTTGTGCCGGGCGCGGATTTGCGAAGCGCTCCAATCACTTTGCTGAAATGCTGCGCGCCGCCATCTTCCAAATCATCACGGTCAACGGAGGTGATGACGACGTGGCTGAGGCCCAGCTTGCCAACGGCTGTAGCGACGTTTTCGGGTTCATGCGGGTCAAGCGCGTTGGGTTTACCCGTTGCCACGTTGCAGAAGGCGCATGCTCTCGTGCAGGTTGCGCCCATAATCATAAAGGTTGCGTGTTTTTGTTTCCAGCATTCGCCGATATTGGGGCAGGCTGCCTCCTCGCACACGGTCGTTAGTTTCAGACCGCGCATCAGCTCCTTGGTTTCATTGTATTCCTTGGAATTGGGCGCTTTTACCCGTATCCAATCCGGCTTGCGCTGAATGGGATTATCAGGGCGGTTCACTTTTTCGGGATGCCTTACTTTGACATCCTCATCATCACTGGAATTTCCAGAATTATTCAAACTCTTTTCCACTTTTCTTTTCCGGCTCTGGTTCTGCAAACATCAGATAATTCTTTTTATAAATGTCCTGCAAGGCGTGGTAGCGGTCACCATACAGGCGATAGAGGATATTCACGTATTTTTGTCCAACAGGGCTTCCTATAAATTGCTTGATCGTTTGCAACTGCTTCATATCAAAATTATTGGTCAGGTAATTGACCGTATTATTCGTAAACCTATTTTCGACCTTTTCATCGTTAAAATCAATATAAAGTGGCTTAACAGCCAGTAGCATAACCGCAATATCTGCCGCTATCTCCCATCGTGCCTTGTGGTCGGGCGTATAAACCGCATGCACTTCATAGCCCAAAGTGCGGTAATGGTCGTAATTCATCATTGCATTGGACATCTTGGGATAGGCTTCGAAAAAGTTCTTCACGCGCTCCAAATCCGCTTCTTCGAACTGGTCAATGATAAACATGATTTCGCGGTCACGCATGGGCTTGGTTATCTTCGCTAAATCGTCCGATGCTTTTTTGAAATAATCTTCCTTGCGCTTATCGGTTTCCTGACTGACATCAACGGGATGCATCAATGGTTTTTGCGCGCTGAGTTTTTCAGAAAATTCCTTGGTCATCTTCGGGCCAAAGTCATTCTGCATGCGGTAATTAATCCAGTTCAAATCGGAACGCAGTTCTTCATCCGGCATCAATTTGAGCGTGAAGTTGTATTTAGGCGTAGTGAATTTTGCCTCGGCATCAGGCGCCAATAAAATAAACAAACATGCAAACAGAATGCGTAAGTTCATTTAGATATGAACGGCCTTTCCATAAGCTGCCAGCACGGCTTCGTGCATGGTTTCTGAAATGGTGGGGTGTGGGAAAATGGTGTGCATCAATTCGTTTTCGGTTGATTCAAGCGTGCGCGCGACGACATAACCTTGAATCATTTCCGTCACTTCCGCGCCAATCATGTGCGCGCCAAGAAGCTCTCCGGTTTTTGCATCGAAAATGGTTTTGACCAGGCCTTCGGGTTCGCCCATCGCAATCGCCTTGCCATTGCCGATGAAGGGGAAGCGCCCAACGCGGATTTCTTTTCCTGCCGCCTTTGCCTTGGCTTCGGTCATGCCAACGCTGGCAACCTGTGGCTGGCAATAGGTGCAGCCAGGAATGTTTTGAACATTGAGTGGGTGAACGCCCTTCACGCCGGCGATTTTTTCAACGCAAATCACGCCTTCATGGCTGGCCTTATGGGCAAGCCACGGCGCGCCAACAACGTCCCCAATTGCGTAAACACCCGGTTCGTCGGTCATGCAGTATTGATCAATTTTAATATGGCTTTTTTCGGTTTTTACCTTGGTGTTTTCAAGACCCAGCCCTTCGGTATTTGCAACAATGCCCACGGCCATGATAACGCGGTCAAAGGTGTGCTTTTCAGCCTTACCTGCTGCTTCAATCGTCGCGGTGACGTTATCTGCGCCCTTGTCCAGCGCCTTCACGGTTGCGCCCGTAATAATCTTCATGCCTTGCTTTTCAAACGCCTTGCGGGCAAGGGCGGATATTTCTTCGTCTTCAACAGGCAGAATTCGTTCCATCACTTCCACAACGGTTACATCGACGCCGATGCTGCGATAGAAACTGGCGAACTCAATGCCAATCGCGCCGCTGCCAACCACCAGCAGTGATTTCGGCATGGTCTTTGGCACCATCGCTTCCTTATACGTCCAAACCAGTTTACCATCGGGTTCCATGCCCGGTAATGCGCGCGCCCGTGCGCCCGTGGCGATGATGATGTGCTTGGCTGTGATTTCGGTTTTATTCGGGCCGTCAACGGCGATTTTGCCTTTGCCCAGCAATTTGCCAAAGCCGTCAAACACCGTGACTTTATTCTTTTTCAGCAAATGCTTTACGCCGCCGGAAAGCTGGCCCGCCACGCTACGCGAACGCTCAACGATTTTTGTTAAATCAAAGGTTACATCTTTTACCGTAATACCATAGTCCGATGCGTGTTTGATGAGCGAGAAAACTTCGGAAGAGCGGAGAAGCGCTTTGGTCGGAATACAACCCCAGTTCAAACAAATACCGCCCAGATGTTCGCGCTCAACCAGCGCCACATTCAGCTTTAACTGCGCTGCGCGAATGGCCGCCACATAACCGCCCGGGCCGCCGCCAATAACCACCACATCAAACGCATTATTCATTTTCTGTCCTTCTATTTTACAAGCCCGTATTTGCCGTTATGCCAGATAAATAACTGGTATTTGAAATCTTTCAAATCGCCCTTGGCATCAAAACTTACATTGCCCAGCAGCGTGTCGAATGTGCCGCTGCGCAGCGCCTCAATAATCGCATCGCTTTTGGTGGAGCCAGCCTTGGCAATCGCCTGTGCAATCGTTTGAATGCCTGCATAAGCATAGAAGGTATAAATGCCGATGGAATGGTTGTCTTTCTTCAAAGCTGCGACAATCGCCTTGCCTTTATCGGTGTCTTGCGGATCAAACGGGCCTGTTTGCTCAAAGCCTTCGGCAGCGCTTCCTGCAATCTTCCAGAACTCAGGGGTTTGAATAGGATCACCGCCAAAGAACTGGCCCTTATAACCCTGTTCGCGCGCCTGGCGCACCAGCAAGCCAGCCTCAACGTGCAATAGGCCAAGCACCACATGCGTAATGCCATCCTGCTTGAATTTGGTAATCAGGCTTGAATAATCTTTTTGCCCCACATTCACGGAATCGCGCATCGCGACATTGACCATTTTGCTGTTCATGCTGCGGAAGGTTTCTTCGGCTGTTTGCGCAAAGCCCGCGCCCCAGCTGGTTTTATCATCCAGCACCGCAACCTTATCGGTTGGTTTTAAGTCCTTGGCCACATAACCCGCCAGCATCGGTGCTTGGTTATCGTCGCGGCCAATTAAACGGAACAGATGCTTATAATTCTTTTCGGTAATGGTGGTGTTCGATGAAAAGGTGATTTCCGGCAAATTGGCTTCGCCATAAATCGGTGCTGCCGCCAAGGTTGCTGATGAACACAAATGCCCAATCACGGCAACGGGCGGGTTGGATACGATTTTATTGGCAACGCTGGTGGCTTGCGTGGCGTTGCATGCATCATCATGGTAATCGAGGATGATTTTTTGGCCGAGGATGCCGCCCTTGGCATTCATTTCCTCAACCGCCAAATTTGCACCGGTACGGATTTCCTCCCCCTGAACCGCTTCGCCGCCCGATAATGGAAACGCCATAGCGATGCGGAGTTCGGCATGCGCGGATGATGCAAAAAGAAATGCAAATAAAAGGGCGAGGGCAGATTTTTTCATAAGCTAACAAGGCAGGTTTGAATCGGCTTAAGTATAACCTACCACACAAAAAATGGCATCAAAGGATGAGGTGAAAACGCCCGCAAAACGACGCTTAAATAAGGCTGAATCTGCGCTAAACAATCCGCTTAAATTAAACAAAAAGTCGGATAGGCTCTTCAATCAGCTTTTTGAAGGCGGAAATGAATTCCGCGCCAACGGCGCCATCCACCACGCGGTGATCCACCGAAAGCGTGCAGGTCATCACCGTCGCAACCGTCAATTCACCATCGCGCACGATGGGGCGTTGTTCGCCAGCGCCCACCGCCAGAATGCATGCTTGCGGCGGGTTGATGATGGCAGAGAATTCCTTGATGCCATACATGCCAAGGTTGGAAATGGTAAAACCGCCGCCCATGAATTCTTCGGGCTTCAATTTATTATCCTTCGCGCGGCCCGCTAAATCTTTCATGGCTGACGACAATGCCTGAATGGATTTCTGGTCAGCTTTTTTGATAATAGGTGTAATCAGGCCAGCGGGTGTTGCGACGGCAATGGAAATATCCACGTCCTTATACAGCAAAATGCCTTCTTCCGCCCATGATGCGTTGGCGGCTGGCACTTGGCGCAGCGCAACGGCCACAGCGCGGATGATGAAGTCATTCACCGATACCTTGCTTTTTTCCGCTGTTTCATTGAGCTGCTTGCGTAAATCCAGCAAGCGGTCAATCTGGCAATCCACGGTCAGGTAGAAATGCGGGACGGTTTGTTTGGATTCTGTTAAACGCTTTGCAATTACCTTGCGTGTCATGCTGTTGGGAACAAGATCGTAAGCAAGACCCAGCTTATTCGCGTAATCAATCGCATTGATGCCTTGTGGTGCTGCGGCTGGTGCGCTCTGCGTATTCTTATTTGCGGCGGCACGTTCCACATCGCTGCGCACAATGCGGCCATTCGGGCCTGTGCCTGTGACGCGGCGCAAATCAACGCTCATCTGTTCGGCGATGCGTTTGGCAAGCGGCGAAGCAACTACGCGGTTGCCGCCTGAGAATGATGGAGTAACGGCTGAAATGGTTTGCTGCTGTGCGGGTGCTGGCGCTGCGGATGTATTTGCAGCCTTTGGTGCAGCCGGGGCCGCCGTAACCGCGCCCGATAAAAAGTTGGCGGGGATTTCGTTTTCGCCGTCTTCCAGTAATACGGCAATCACATCATTCACCTTCACGGCTTGCGTGCCGCCGGGAATAACGATTTTTCCGATCTTGCCTTCATCCACCGCTTCGACTTCCATCGTCGCTTTGTCGGTTTCAATTTCGGCGATGATTTCGCCGGGCTTTACCTGATCGCCTTCCTTCTTGGTCCAGCGGGTCAGATTGCCTTCCGTCATGGTGGGCGACAGGGCAGGCATAAGAATTTTAATGGGCATGGATGAGCCTATTTATTGCAGGTTTTTTTAACCGCTTCGACAATATCAGCGACTTGGGGAAGGGCAAGCTTTTCTAAATTCGCAGCATAGGGCAGAGGAACGTCCTTTGCACACACGCGCGCCATTGGCGCATCGAGATGATCAAACGCATGTTCCATCATCAGCGCGGCGATTTCGCTGCCCATGCCCGCGCCTGGCCAGCCTTCTTCAACTGACACGATGTGGTTGGTCTTTTCAACCGAACGCACAATGCAATCCAGATCCAGCGGGCGGATGGTGCGCAGATTGATAACTTCGCAATCAATGCCTTCTTGTGCCAATAGCTCTGCTGCTTCCAATGCCTTGCCGACCATGATGGAGAATGCGGTGATGGTAACGTCTTTGCCTTCGCGCATCACCAATGCCTTGCCAATGGGCACGATGAAATCCTTGTCGTCCGGCACATCAAAGCTTTGGCCGTAGAGGATTTCGTTTTCCAAAACCACAACCGGGTTCGGGTCACGAATGGCGGCTTTAATCAACCCCTTCGCATCGGCTGCGCTATAAGGCGCGACGACCTTCAAACCCGGAATATGCGCAAACCATGATGCAAAGCATTGCGAATGTTGCGCCGCCACGCGCGATGCCGCGCCATTCGGGCCACGGAACACAATTGGGCAGCTCATCTGGCCGCCGGACATATAACGTGTCTTGGCGGCGGAGTTTAAAATCTGGTCCATCGCCTGTAATGCGAAGTTGAAGGTCATAAATTCAATCACAGGTTTCAGGCCGGCAAATGCCGCGCCCACGCCAAGCCCTGCGAACCCATGCTCGGTAATGGGGCTGTCAATCACGCGCTTGGCTGTGAATTCTTGCAGCAACCCTTGGGTTACCTTATATGCGCCTTGGTATTCGGCAACTTCTTCGCCCAATACAAACACATTTTCATCGCGGCGCATTTCTTCCGCCATGCCGTCACGAAGCGCTTCCCTGACGGTTTGCTTGATGAACGATGCGTATTCTTTTTCAACATATTGTGCTGCTGGCGCAGCCGCGACAGGCGCCGCTGATTTTGGCAGGCAGCTTGGCTCCACAAAAGGCGCATCATGGTGCGCGCCGTTACCGTTGGTCTTACCGTTCTTTTTCGGGGCTTCGTCTTCGCCGTCCATTTGCGCAATGGGGGTGTTGACGCGAACGCCTTCCGTGCCTTCCGGAATTAAAATTTTGGCCAGCTTGCCTTCATCCACGGCTTCCACTTCCATCGTGGCTTTGTCCGTTTCAATTTCGGCAAGCACCATGCCGGCTTTAATCTCGTCGCCTTCTTTTTTCAGCCAGCGTGACAGTTTTCCTTCCGTCATCGTTGGGGAAAGGGCAGGCATCAGAATTTCAATCGACATATCTATTCCTTAAGTTACTTAACCAAAACTTATTCAGGCCTGATACTTACAGGCGGCAAGTGCCGCCCGCCCGCTTATGCGGGCGTATAAATATCAAGCATCCACAAGCACGTCTGTCCAAAGTTCGGCTGCGTCCGGCTCTGGCGACGTTTGGGCAAATTCAGCGGCTTCGTTCACCAGCTGCTTCACCTCTTTTTCAATTGATTTAAAATCGTCATCATTCGCAAATTTCTTATCGACCAGAACCGCCTTTAGCGTCTCGATGGGGTCGTGCTGCGAGCGCATCTTTTCAACTTCATCCTTCTCGCGGTATTTCGCAGGGTCAGACATCGAATGCCCGCGATAGCGATAAGTCATCATTTCCAGAATAATCGGGCCCTTGCCGGAACGCGCATGTTCCAGCGCCTCCACGGCGGCTTTGCGCACGGCCAAAACATCCATCCCGTCAATCTGACGGCCGGGAATGCCATAGCCTTCACCGCGCTTATACAGTTCACCCGCCGCACCGCGCGCTTGCGATGTACCCATGGAATAACGATTATTCTCAATCACATACACAACCGGCAATTTCCAAAGCGCCGCCATGTTGAAGCTTTCATAGACCTGGCCCTGGTTCACTGCGCCATCGCCGAAATACACGATGTTCACGCCGCCATCACCCTTATATTTGTGGCCGAATGCCAAACCGGTTCCAATGGGAACCTGCGCGCCCACAATACCGTGGCCGCCATAGAATTTCTTTTCCGCGCTGAACATGTGCATGGAGCCGCCCTTGCCGCGCGAGTAACCGCCAATGCGTCCGGTGAGTTCTGCGAGAACCCCTTTGGGTTCCATATCGCAAGCCAGCATGTGACCATGATCGCGGTAGGAAGTAATGACGGTGTCTTGTTCCTTTTGAACCGATTGAATGCCAACCACCACCGCTTCCTGCCCGATATACAAATGGCAGAAACCACCAATCAACCCCATGCCGTATAATTGCCCTGACTTTTCTTCAAAGCGGCGGATAAGCAGCATGTCGCGATACATCTTCTTCATTTCTGAAGCGGTCGGTTCTGCAATTTTTGGTGAGGATGCTGTATTGTGGCCTGTAGCAGTGCCGTTTGGAAGACTGGTGGGCTTACTTGAAGCCATGCCGGAAACTCCTGAGTGGGTGGGTACCGATTCAACTATGGGTCTGTATTAGCCGTTCAATTAGCGCGTTTGAGTTGTGTTTTCAAGCAAATCAAGTTCAGCACTATATAGCAGTTTGGATAACAAAATCATAAGCTTAATTACGAATTTGAGACTCTTGGGGATAACTAGACGTGCGGTGCAACAACCAAAATGAGGAAATAGCGCACCTATTTTTGAGCGTGACACAGGATTGCCTTTTTTGCTTTTACTTCCCGGTAACCTAATCGGCCTTTTTGATTGGTTATTTTGAAGCATATAAAATGCCATAATATAATGCTTTTCTAACGTCTGTTTATCGCGCAATTTAAAGCCATGCACGTTGACCAGCAGCATATTTTATTCGTTGAAGACGACCGCATGCTCGCCATGTTTTATTCCGACGTTCTTGAGGACGTCGGTTTTAAAACCGGCCCGGCATTCGATTACGAACTCGACAATATTGTCGCCCATTTCGCGTATTCGCGCGAAGATGCGCGGCGATTGATACGCAACTATCCTTTTGAAATCGTGCTGCTTGACCATAACCTTGGCGATGGCCAGACCAGCGACGGCCTTGTTTCGGAAATCTTCCGCCGCAGCCCGGAATGCCAGTTGTTTTTATGCGGCAGCTCGCCGGATGTGCAATTCAACGCAGTGACGGATGCATTAAATGCCGCTGGTCTTGCGCGGCATGTCCCCCACCTAAAAAGGCATGCCAAAAATGATTTGCGCGGGCTAGTAAAAATTTTAAATGCAATTATTCGCCCATCCGGATTTTCACCGGAACACGCGCAGCATCCGCGCTGTGATTGTTAGTTTTTCTTATCGTTGTATAGCACAACATAATCATTCGGTTTGGTGTAACCCAATGTTGCGCGTGCGCGTTCATCCAACATATCCAAATCCAAACCATCGGGACGCAGCAGTTTGGTGCGCGCTTCCAATTTTTCGCGCTCGGTCTGGATTTTTTTCAAATCCGCTTTGGCATCGGCGATTTGATATTCGACTTGGCTTAATGCAATAAAACCGCGGTCGCCCATAATGCCGTGGCACACGAAATACGCAACAATGCCGACGCAAATCATCACTACAAAGTAGTGTTTGATTTTATCGCCAGTGATGGGCATGTGGAACGCCATTTGGAATACCGAAAAGTGTGGCTCAGGAAATGAGGTTAAGCCTTTAGAATACTACAGAATCAAGTTCTATAAATACGCTAAAAACCATAAATTTTTGATTAAAAGTTATTACCGCAAAACCGCGTCACGTCCGGCAAAGCGTGCCGCGCCACCCAACTGTTCTTCAATGCGCAGAAGCTGGTTGTACTTCGCCAATCTGTCGGAGCGGGAGAGGGAGCCGGTTTTAATCTGACCGCAATTCGTCGCCACCGCCAAATCGGCAATGGTTGAATCCTCGGTCTCGCCTGAACGGTGTGACATCACCGCGCGGTACGATGCTTTATGTGCAATATCCACGGCTTGCAGGGTTTCAGTCAGGGTGCCGATTTGATTTACCTTCACCAAAATCGCGTTCGCTAGGCCGTTCGAAATACCATCGGATAGGCGGGCAGGGTTGGTCACGAACAGATCGTCGCCCACCAATTGCACCTTGCTGCCAAGGCGCTGGGTCAGCAATGCCCAGCCATCCATATCATCTTCGGCCATGCCATCTTCGATAGAAACAATGGGGTATTTGCCAACGAGGGTTTCATAATAGCTGACCATTTCAGCGGCTTTCAGCTTTTTGCCTTCACCTTCAAGGTGATAGACGCCGTCCTTAAAGAACTCTGTTGAAGCAGCATCCAGCGCCAGCATCACATCATCGCCCGGCTTGTAGCCTGCGGCTTCAATCGCCTTCATAATAAACGTTAATGCTTCATCAGCCGAAGCAAGGTTTGGCGCAAAACCGCCTTCATCCCCCACATTGGTGTTTTGCTTGCTGTCCTTCAACAGCTTCTTCAGCGCATGGAAGATTTCCGCGCCCATGCGAAGGCTGTCGGCAAAGCAATCCGCGCCAACCGGCATAATCATGAATTCCTGGATATCAATCGGGTTATCGGCATGCGCGCCGCCATTAATGATGTTCATCATTGGAACCGGCAAAACGCTGGCCAATGCGCCGCCCACATAACGGTATAGCGGCAGATTGCTGTGCTGTGCGGCTGCCTTTGCCGTGGCTAGGCTCACGCCCAAAATCGCATTCGCGCCAAGACGTGATTTGTTGGGTGTGCCATCCAGATTAATCATGGCGCTATCAATCGCGACCTGGTCGGTTGCGTTCATGCCGCAAATCGCATCGCGGATTTCGCTGTTCACGAATTCAACGGCTTTGATGGTGCCTTTGCCAAGGTAGCGCTTCTTATCACCATCGCGAAGTTCAACGGCTTCATGCGCGCCGGTTGATGCGCCCGATGGAACGGCGGCGCGGCCGGTTGCGCCGCTTTCCAGTGTTACGTCAACTTCAAGGGTAGGGTTGCCGCGGCTATCAAGAATTTCGCGGGCGTGAATATCAATAATGTCGGACATGAGAAAACTGCCTTGAGGGGTTGAATACGCCGCAAACATAGCGGCCACTTTACCCCCTGACAACAGTCTTGATAAGGCTATTTCTGGCCTTCATTTCCTTGCGGTTTGCCGCGTCAGGGTGTTCTGTTGCGGCTTGGCCGCGTTGCTTTCTTTTCGACAATAAAGGAACGTTGATCGCGAACCGCTGTCACGCCTTCTGGTGCAACAGCATCGGTGTAACGCGCCGCTGGTTTTGCAGGAACACCCTTATAATCTTTTAGCAGCAACATCACTTCGCCTTCGCTGCTTACCCGTATCCACATGGTCAGTGTTTTACCAGCTTCCAATGGTTCATCGGGGCTGATGTGATATTCAGGATAGCTTGCGAAAATCGCCGCATCCGCGCGTTGGTTGAGCGGAATGGTGAATGTGTATGGTGCGGCTTTTGCGTAACTTCGCTGCCTGCGTTTGTAATATCGCTCACAAAAATACCTTTAAAATTGCATCTGCCAAAATGAGCTGACGCATAATTTAAGCGCTAATCATAAAACTAATAAACACAAAATAACGGCGGTTTTATTGGATTTTTGCTTCGAAAGCCCGCCTAAAAACAAGCTCCTTTTTCAATCGGGATGCTGCCTATTGCCATTCGCGGCAGAGAATCTGCCGGGCAAACCCCAAAAATTGGAGGCACGATCCGGAATCGAACCGGAATACGGGGATTTGCAGTCCCCTACATAACCATTCTGCCATCGCGCCAACCATCCTGCACCCGTAAATATGAGTCGCCGGACTAATCAAATGGAACGTGATTTAAATCATGCTCCAAGCGTGAACATAGTGAAAAAGCGGGGGTGGGGTCAAGTATTGATAATTATATAATAATGGCGCTTTAAGGTCGTTTCATGCGGTGCTATAAAGCCAGCAGTCACGCATTGCCCGTCCCGGCCTTACTTAACTCACGTTCCGCATCCAGCACCATGTCAAATCCTGCCACCAAGCCGACCCCTGATTTCTACGCGTCTGCCAGATTCAATATGGTCGAAAGCCAGCTCCGTCCCAACAGAGTCATCGACGATAAATTACTCGGCATCATGACCCGTTTGCCGCGTGAGGCATTCCTTCCTGCGGATCAGCAGACGTTTGCCTATACCGACAGCGATGTGCCGGTTGGCTATGGCCGTAAATTATTGTCGCCGATGGTGCTGGCGCGCATGATTATGGCGCTGGCGCTAAAGGATGACGACCGCGTGCTTGATATCGGCCCGGCCACCGGTTATTCCAGCGCCATTTTAAATGACCTGGCCGGTGAAATCATTGCGCTGGAAAGCGACCCCGCGCTGATCCGCCAATTGCAGCAGAACAAGGTTGATTTCCTGCTGGAAAACACGCGCTTGGTACAGGGCAGTTTATCCGATGGGCATGCACCGGCATCGCCCTATAACGCGATTATTCTTCAAGGCGCTGCGCAATGGATTCCTGAAAAAATCATCAACCAGCTGGCCGATGGCGGCCGCATGGTGTGCGTGGTTTACCCGGAAGGCGACCTGTATGGAAAAATCGGCGAGGTGCGCCTATATACCAAGCAAGCCAAAGGCATCGTTGAGCAAAAGCTGTTTGATGCGGCTGCATCAATGCTGCCGGGCTTTACCACGCGTCCCAAATTCGTATTTTAGGAAAATCACATGCCTACTTCCACTGCCGCAGCGCCGCTTGAAATTGATGTAAAAACCCTCAAATCCATGATGGATAGCGGCGAAAAGTTCATGCTGCTCGATGTGCGCGAAAAGGATGAATACAATCGCGCCAAAATTGACGGCGCGGACTTAATCCCAATGGGCCAGGTGCCGTCGCGCATTAATGAAGTCACAAAGGATTATCCTTTGGTCGTTCACTGCCATCACGGCGGCCGCAGCGCGAAGGTTGTGTCATGGCTTCGCCAAAACGGCTTTGCCAATGCTTCCAACCTGTCCGGCGGCATTGATGCTTGGTCTGTCCATATTGATCCCACGGTTGCACGGTATTAATTGATGCGTGTTCTGCTTGCATTTGCATTGGCTCTCATGGCGTTGCCCGCCGCACATCCAGTGCACGCCGAAACATTGCAATCAGCGATGATGCGTGCTTACCAAACCAATCCTGATTTACGTAAGGAACAGGCAAAGCTCCGTGCGGTTGATGAAAGCGTTCCGCTGGCTAAGTCGGGGCAACGCCCATCACTCGATTTCAATTCAACCATTGGTCAAAGCACATTCAAGCAAGGCGCGCTGCAAAATGATTCAACGCCGCGCGGCCTTGGCCTTTCCCTGACCCAGCCCATTTATAAAGGCGGCAGCATTGCAGCCGGGATTGATTCAGCCGAAAAAGCCGTGC
Source organism: Alphaproteobacteria bacterium (assembly GCA_021732145.1). GTDB lineage: Bacteria > Pseudomonadota > Alphaproteobacteria > UBA9219 > RGZA01 > RGZA01. The sequence continues at coordinate 18,083 of JAKFVN010000031.1, read as the reverse complement.
TGGCTGCCAGGGCGGCCTATAGCGATGCGGAGCAAGCCCTGTTCCTCAATGTCGCGACCAGTTATTTCGATGTCTGGTTTTACCAGGCAACCTTGAAAATCAACAAAAAAAACGAAGAAGTATTGAAGCAGGAATTGCAGGCCGCGCGTGACCGCTTCACGGTTGGCGAAGCAACCCGCACCGATGTTGCGCAGGCCGATAGCCGTTTGGCGGGGGCCATTGCGTCACGCATTCAATCCGAAGGGCTGCTGGCAAACGCCAATGCAACCTATGAAAAAGTCATTGGCAATCCGCCATCTGAACTCGCTGCGCCTGATGTAAGCTTTCCAATCCCGTCTGCGTTGGATGAAATGATTGATTTGGCGCAAGCCAACAACCCCAAGGTTATCAATGCCAGATTTGTCTCTGATGGCGCAGAGCGTGCGATTGCAACAGCTGAAGGCGCATTGCTCCCGCAAATCGATGTGCAGGCATCTGCCGCGCGCAATTGGGATTCAACCGTTGCCGCAACCACGGGAAAAACCGATACCGCCAGCATCATGGCGCGGCTGACCATGCCGCTTTATCGCAGCGGCGCGGATTATGCGCGGACACGCGCTGCCAAGGAAACCGCCAGCCAGCGCCGCGTTGAAATTCGCAGCGCGCTTGATGTCGCGCGTGAAACAGCCGTGCGCGCATGGGAAAGCTTGAATACGGCGCAAGCCACCATCAAATCACGCCAGAAGCAGGTGGAGGCAGCCGAACTCGCTTTCCTCGGCGTGAAGGAAGAATCCCGCGTGGGTACGCGCACCATTCTTGACCGCCTGAACGCCGAAGCCGAAGCCTTGCAGGCACGGGTCAATCTGGTGCAATCGCAGCGGGATAAGGCGGTTGCGCTGTTCAATGTCAAAGCAGCCATTGGCGAACTAACCGCGCAGAAACTCAAATTACCACTCACGCCGTATGACCCAGAGGTTCATTACGAAGCAACCAAGGATAAGTGGATTGGCCTGGGCGTATCCGAAGAGCCGGAGTTCAAAAACCCCGAAGTGACCGGCGAGGCACAAGCGGCGGCAGTATCAGAACCAGTGCCAGAACCAGCCCCTAAAACCCCATCCGAAACGAAGCCTGCTGCTGCGATTCAGCCCTAAATTGCCCTGCGGCTGATAAAATCCTTTTCTTTGAACCCTCTCCGCCATTAGATTAATGTTCTTAACGACTATCTTTTGATTCTTCCCGGACCCGGACATCTATGGCAGAGAACCCACCAAACCAAGAACCATCAATGGAGGAAATCCTCGCTTCAATCCGTCGCATTATTTCAGAAGATGGCGCAACGGTTGAACCAACCCCGGCAGATCCAAACGCAGAAGCGCCTCCGGTCGTCGAAATGGAAGAAGCTCCTGTTTTGGAATTGGTCGAAGAACTTAAGGATGATGGCAGCGTTGAAAATCTTGCGCCAGAACCCGAACCAGAACCAGCGCCCGCGCCCGTTTATGCGCCAGCGCCAGAACCTGTTCCAGTTGACCGCAGCCGTTTAATTTCTGAAACCGCAGCACAGGCATCGGTGAATGCGCTCTCGGGTTTATCGCGCCTTGTTGGCGGCACAGTGAATATTAATACTCAGCCCATTGGTTCAGGCCATAAAACGCTTGAAAACATGGTCGCTGATTTGCTGCGCCCAATCCTGAAGGATTGGCTGGATAATAACCTGCCCGCGATTGTTGAACGCGTGGTGCAGAAAGAAATCCAGAAAATCACCCGCGACCTCAATTAAAATAGCCCCGATTAACGGTTACAGCCTCTTGTCAGCGGGCGTTTGTATCTTTACTCATATCGCCTATGGAAAAGACTTATATCGCCGCTGACGTTGAAGCAAAGCATTATGCCCGCTGGGAAAAATCGGGCGCATTTGCATGTGCGCCGGCCAGCCAAAAATCGCCCTATGCCATCATGATGCCGCCGCCCAACGTGACGGGCAGCCTGCATATGGGCCATGCGCTGACCTTTACCTTGCAAGATGTATTGGTGCGTTACCAACGCATGATTGGCAAGGACACACTCTGGCAACCCGGTACCGACCACGCAGGCATTGCCACGCAAATGCTGGTTGAAAAGAAAATCGGCGCGGAAGAAAAAAAACGCAGAACCGATTTGGGCCGCGAAGAATTTTTAAAGCGCGTCTGGAAATGGAAAGAAGAAAGCGGCAGCACCATCACGCGCCAGCTTCGCCGTCTTGGCGCATCGCCCGATTGGGCGCGTGAACGCTTCACGATGGATGAAGGCCTGAACAAGGCCGTGAACAAAGTGTTCGTTGAACTCTATAAGCAGAAGCTGATTTATAAAGACAACCGGTTAGTGAACTGGGATCCCAAACTGCAAACCGCCATTTCCGATTTGGAAGTGGAGCTGCGTGAGATTAAGGGCAATCTCTGGCACTTTAAATATCCGGTTGATGGCACAAACACCTTTATCGTGGTTGCAACAACCCGCCCTGAAACCATGCTGGGTGATAGCGCGGTTGCCGTAAACCCCAATGATGAGCGCTATAAAAGGCTTATCGGCAAATTCGTCAAGCTGCCGCTGGTTGGCCGGTTGATCCCGATTGTGGGCGATGATTACGCTGACCCCGAAACCGGCAGCGGCGCGGTGAAAATTACCCCAGCGCATGACTTCAACGACTTTGAAGTGGGCAAGCGCCATAACTTGCCGATGCTGAATATCATGGATCGCCGCGGCTTCCTGAATAACGAAGTACCAGAAGCCTATCGCGGCATGGAACGCTTTGAAGCGCGCAAGAAAGTGGTTGCTGATTTAGAAAGCGCTGGCCTGCTTGAAAAAATCGAACCGCATTTGCACAAGGTGCCGCATGGCGACCGTTCTGGCGTGGTGATTGAACCGTTCCTTACCGAACAATGGTATTGCGATGCCGCGACGTTGGCAAAGCCCGCGCTAGAAGCTGTTGAAACAGGCAAAACCGAATTCGTGCCCAGGCAATGGGAAAACACTTATTTTGAATGGATGCGCAACATCCAGCCGTGGTGCATTTCGCGCCAGCTATGGTGGGGCCACCAAATTCCCGCATGGTATGACGAAGCTGGAAAGTATTACGTCGCGGAGACCGAGGAAGAAGCTCAAAAGCAAGCAGGCGCTGGCGTGAAACTCACGCGTGATGAAGACGTATTGGATACATGGTTTTCATCCGCGCTTTGGCCATTCTCGACGTTGGGCTGGCCAGAAAAAATGCCGGAACTGAACCGCTATTATCCGGGTGATGTGCTGGTTACGGGTTTTGACATCATCTTCTTCTGGGTTGCACGCATGATGATGATGGGCATCCATTTCATGAAGGATGTTCCGTTCAAAAAAATCTACATCCACGCGCTCGTGCGCGATGAAAAAGGGCAGAAAATGTCCAAGACCAAGGGCAACGTGATTGACCCGCTGGATATGATTGAACAATACGGCACCGATGCGCTGCGCTTTACGCTAACCAATCTGTCCACGCCGGGCCGCGACATTAAATTGGCCACAGGCCGCATTGAAAGCGGCCGCAACTTCGCAACCAAATTATGGAATGCTGCACGCTTCTGCGAAATGAATGAATGCGCCTTGGTGCTTGGTTTCAATCCGGAATCTGTCAAGCTCACATTGAATAAATGGGTTATTGGCGAAACAGCGGAAGCCATTCGCAAAGCCACGGCGGCGCTGAACATCTACCGTTTTGATGATACCGCAACGGCGCTGTACCAATTCGCATGGAACATTTATTGCGACTGGTATCTGGAATTTGCCAAGCCCGTATTCATGGGCGCAGATGAAGCCGCGAAGGCTGAAACACGTGCGACAGCCGCATGGGTTCTCAACACCATTTTGCATTTGTTACAGCCGGTGATGCCCTATATCACCGAAGAAATCTGGCAAGCATTCAGCAATAAACCCAATGAAATGCTAATGCTGCAATCATGGCCTGTGGCGCAAGAAAACTGGGGCAGTGCGGATGCGCTGGCCGAACTGCGCTGGGTGATTGATGCGATTGGCATCATCCGTTCCGTTCGCGCGGAGTTGAACGTGCCAGCGGCTACTAACATTCAATTGATTATTCAAGGCGCGGATGATGCGGTGAAACATCGCTTAACCGCGTACAAGGATTTCATTTTTAAAATGGCACGCGTTGCGGGCCTGACCTATGACGGCGCTATTCCAAAGGATGCTGCGCAGGCGGTTCTGGGCAATACCACCTTCGTTATGCCGCTGGCTGGCGTAATTGATTTGGACGCTGAACGCGCCCGCATTGAAAAAGAGCATAAGAAGATTTTTGAGGAAGCCACGCGCCTGGAGCAAAAGCTGGGCAATCCGCAATTTGCTGATTTTGCCCCGCAAGATGTCGTCGCCGATCACCGCGAACGGTTGGAGCAAGCGCGGATTACGCTTGCCAATCTCGATGCGGCAAAGGCCCGCTTGGCCTAATCAATTGAAAAACCGCCGCCGGCTTGTGCTGGCTCTACTGGCGCTGCTGGTGCTGGGGATTCTTCTTTCGGTGTTACATCAATAACATCCACGGTTTCCTGTGGCACGGTAAACAGCGTTAGCTGCGCATCCACATTATCGCCTGTATCCTTAATCTTGGTGGTTGCAACCATCGCCAATTCCTTTTCCAAAGGATGGCCAAGGATATTCACCATCGAAACTTCCTTGTTCTGGCTGGCAACTATTTCATATTCGGTTTTGGTCATCAAAATCTTGGTAATGCGCAATCCATCCATCACGGCTTTCAATTCCTTATGCACGGCGTTGGATGCACCGTCTTTCGAAATCAAATCGCATTTGCCGCTGCGGGTATCTTTCGCCAGCATGTAAAACGCATTGCCGCGCACAATATCCCAATACTGGGTATTGATATTGCCGCCAATCACGGGCGCGAAATCTGCCTTACGGTCGGTATCAAGGCGCGGGAAGTTTGCATCCATATATGCAATCATGTCCTTGTTGCGACCGTAGTATTTAAGGCAGGAACCCATGAAAAAGCGGATGAGTTCTTCAGCCTTCTTGTTGTTATCATGAACATGCTTGGAGCTGGTTTTAGGCGCATCCGCTGTTTTGCCCTTGGGGCTATACACGCCATCCACCACGCCCGGTGCTTCTTTTGAAGCTTCGGGGGCAGGGGCTGGCGTTTCCGCCGTTTCCTTTTTTTCTTCATCCGTCTTTTCTTCCGGCTCGTCCATCAGCGGGTGAGGGCGAACGCCAAAATTATACCGCTTCGCGGTTTCTTCAGCATGCGCAGGTTGGAAAAGAAGGAATAACGCTAAAACAGCAAAAACAAAAAACTTCATCAATTAAACTTTCTCAACTTTCAATTCGGTGCCATTCGCGCCAATCACCTTTGCGCTGGCGCCAACCGGCAAATCTGGGCCCGTCACAGACCACACGCTATCGCCGACCTTGGCTTTGCCTTTGCCATTCACAATGGCGGTTTCAACCGTGACCACATTGCCAATCAGCATTTTGCCGCGCTTATTGAGCAAGCTGGCCGATGTCATCGGTTTATTCTTCATCACCGCGCGCGACAGGAAGAAGCTGCCGATCCCAATCACGGCGAACAGCGTCCATTGGTAACTCCACCATAAATCGGGAACGAAGAACATAATCGCTCCAACCAGGATGGCGGCTGCCCCCAGCCATAAAAAGAAAAAGCTGGGGATGAGCATTTCAACGGCCATCAAGCTAACGCCAATGGTAATCCAGTGCCAATAAAGCATGTTCCACTCCATTACTGTTATTCCCTATTGTTTATTCCAAGGGCCGCTTGCGGCATCCGGCGTCTTGCCTTGTTTCAGCGCATCTTTCGCGAGTTCCGCAATCCCGCCGATGGAGCTGATAAGGCCACTCATTTCCATAGGCATGAAAATCATCTTCTGGTTTGGCGCATCGGCCATCGTCTTAAACGCTTCCACGTATTTCTGCGCAACGAAATAATTCAATGCGCCCACATGGCCCTTGGCAATCGCATCGGAAACCATTTGGGTTGCTTTTGCTTCTGCTTCGCCGGAGCGTTCGCGTGCTTCAGCATCCAAAAACGCTGCTTGTTTGCGTGCTTCCGCGCTTAGCACTTCCGCTTGTTTCTGGCCTTCGGCCTTCAAAATGGCGGCTTGCTTGTACCCTTCAGCTTCCAGAATTTGTGCGCGGCGTTCGCGTTCCGCCTTCATCTGACGCGCCATGCTATCCACCAAATCGCGTGGCGGCTGAATATCGCGGATTTCAATGCGGGTCAGTTTCAACCCCCACGGGCCGGTTGCTTCATCCACCACATGCATCAGCTCGGCATTGATTTTATTGCGCTGGGAAAGCAATTCATCCAAATCCATCGAACCCATCACGGTGCGCAAATTGGTCATCACCAGATTTAAAATGGCAACGCGTAGGTTGCTGACTTCATAGGCTGATTTTGCGGCATCGAGTACTTGATAAAACACCACGCCATCCGCCGTCACCATCGCGTTATCCTTGGTGATGATTTGCTGCGAAGGAATATCCATCACCTGTTCCATCATGTTGATTTTTGCGCCAATGCGTTCAATGAGCGGCACAATGAAATGGAGGCCAGGTTCCAGCGTGCGCGTATAGCGGCCAAAGCTTTCCAGCGTGTATTCCATGCCCTGGGAAATCACCACAATACCTGCGCGGATAAACACAACCGCCAATACCACAATCGCAATCACATAAGCTTCTACAGGCATGCTTCTCTCCTTGGGTTTATTTTAAAACGTCATCCATACGGCCAAGCGTTTCGGGTTTGCCCAAAATGCTTGCAACTTCAAAAATCGGCGGTGACACATTCGAACCGCTAAGCGCGGCGCGAAGCGGCTGCGCATAATCGCCCAGCTTCTTGCCGTGCTGGCCAGCAAAATCCTTGATGCTGGCTTCGATGCTGGTGGCTGAAAAATCCGCAAGGTCGCTCAGCAAGGTGCGCAGTGCCGCAAGCATCGCCTTGGCATCCGCCGATAAAATCTTTTTCGCGCCGTCATTCATCGGCAATGGGCGCGGGGTTACATAAAACGCGGCGCTTTCTGTTAGATCTTTCAAGGTTTTGGCGCGTTGTTTTAAACCCGCCATGCCCTTGGCCAAAATCGCGGTTTGCGCGACGTCCGGCGCGGTTCCCGTGGCTTCGCTTAACCGCGCGGCAACGGTCTGCGCAAGCTTTGTATCATCCATCTCGCGCATGTAATGCGCATTCACGCTATCCAGTTTCATGTAATCGAATTTCGCAGGTGATGAAACAATGTGTTCAAGATTAAACCATTCGACGGCCTTCGCATCAGGAATGATTTCATCATCGCCATGTGACCAGCCAAGGCGCAGCAGATAATTACGGATGGCTTCCGGCAAATAACCCATCTTGCGGTATTCATCCACGCCTAAAGCGCCGTGGCGCTTTGACATCTTCTGGCCATCACTGCCGTGAATAAGCGGAATATGCGCATATTCCGGTATATTCCAATTCATCGCTTTTAAAATCTGCACCTGGCGGAAGGTATTGGTGAAATGGTCATCGCCGCGAATTACAGTATTCACGCCCATATCATTATCATCAACCACCACCGATAACATATAGGTTGGTGTGCCGTCGGAACGCAGCAGCACCATGTCATCCAGCTGGCTGTTTTGCACGGTAACAATGCCGCGCACATGGTCTTTAATCGTGGTTTCGCCCGTTAATGGCGCTTTCAACCGCACCACAAACGGCGCGCCAGCGGGCGCATCTTTGGGGTCTTTATCGCGCCAACGGCCATCATAGCGCATCGGCAGACCATTGGCCTTTTGATGGTTGCGCATTTCTTCGAGTTCCTGCGGCGTGCAAAAACATTTATACGCATGGCCGTTGGCCAGCATCTCATTGGCGACGGCGGCATGGCGCGGCATGTGTTCCGATTGCAGATAGATTTTGTCGTTATTATCCCAATTCAGTTCGAGCCATTTCATGCCTTCGATGATGGCTTCAATCGCGGGCTGGGTCGAACGCTCGCGGTCGGTGTCTTCAATGCGCAGCAAAAACGTTCCGCCGTGGTGACGCGCATAAAGGTAATTGAACAACGCCGTGCGTGCACCGCCAATGTGCAAAAAGCCAGTGGGTGAGGGCGGGAAGCGGGTTACAACGTTGGGGGCGGCAGGCATCAGGCGAGTGCTTTTATTATGAATCATAAGGATGTAAGACAATAGGGGATAACCCCATATTTTCCAAGCTCACATTAAATGCCATCCATCATAAAGCCTTTTGTTGACGAGCGTGAACGCTGGTTCCTGTGGTTACCGGTGTTTATGGGCTGTGGTATCGGGCTTTATTTCAGTTGGGGCTTTGAACCTGCGTTATGGCTATGCATCATGGCCGTGGCGTTATCTGCGCTGTTGATTGCGGTCTTTCGGCAACACAGCATGCTGCCAGCATTACTGGCATTGCTGGCATTCACCAGCGGGCATCTTGCTGCAAAAATTGAAACGCTGATGATTGCGCAGCCGATGCTGAGCGCGCCGATTGAACGCGCGGAGGTCACGGGCCGCGTCATGGTCATCAACCATCTGCCCGACGGGTTTCGGCTGTGGCTGGAAGATGTGCAGATTGAAGGCGTCTTGCAAAACGACACACCGCATAAAATCCGTGTGAAGGTCAAAACGCAAAGCGATATTCCGCAGCCAGGGGACTGGGTTGTCTTGCGCGCATCGCTGTATCCGTTATCGCGCCCGGCCGAACCGGGCGGGTTTGATTTCCGCCGCTTTGCATTTTTTCAGGGCTTTGGCGCTACCGGCTACACGTTAAGCCCGTGGCGAAAGGCGATGGGGCAGCCGCCGAATATGATGCAGCAGATTGCGCTGTTTTTCGAACGGGTGCGCGTCAGCATCAATGAAAAGCTGATTGCGGAGGGCAAAGACCGGAACATGGCTGTCGCCAGCGCGCTGATTAGCGGCGATCAATCGACGATTGATAAGGGCACGATGCAATCCATGCGCATATCGGGCATCTCGCATATTCTATCCGTATCGGGCCTGCATATTACGCTGGTGGCGGGGATTGTGTTTTTTACCCTTCGCGCGCTGATGGCGTTATGGCCGTGGCTGGCCTTGCAATTGCCGATTAAAAAAATTGCCGCGTTCTTCGCGCTGCTGGCGGCGATGTTTTATACCTTCATGTGCGCTGCGCCCATTCCGGCCGTGCGTTCATTATTGATGAGCAGTTTGATATTGATTGCGGTGATGGTGGATAGGCGCGCGTTATCGATGCGGCTGGTGGCCTTTGCGGCGCTGGTCAGCTTGCTGTTATCGCCCACATCCTTATTCGACCCCAGCTTTCAGTTATCATTCGGCGCAGTCATGGCATTGATTGCCGCCTTTGAAAAAAACGAAATTACATGGCTGCGGCATTTCCGTAATGAAGGCCTGATGGGTAAATTGCGCTTATGGCTGCTGGCATCCATCGCCACATCGGTCATCGCCACCATCGCGACGCTGCCGTTCATTTTATATTATTTCCAGCAGGTGAATTGGTATGGCGTGATTACCAATTTAATTGCTGTGCCGCTTAGCACCTTCATCATCATGCCGATGGCCGTCATTACGGTGCTGGCGATGCCCTTTGGCCTGCAACACTGGCCGATTGTGATTATGAATACCGGCATTAAATGGATGATTGATAGCGCGGAATTTGTATCGAACTGGTGGGGCGCTGCGACGTACCATCCCGCCATGCCGTTTGCCGCGCTGCTGCTGGTGACCTTTGGCGGGCTGTGGGTGTGTCTGTGGCGCACGCGCTGGCGCTTTCTTGGGTTTATCCCCTTTGTACTGGGCACGCTGAGCTTCCTGATTACGCCGCGGCCTGATGTATTCGTGGCGGATGACGGGGTGAGCGTTGCGGTGCGTCTGGAGAACAATCGTTTGGCGGTGCGCAGCAAAAGTCTGGAAGATTTCACCGTGCAGACATGGTTGCAACGCAACGGCAAGCGCGCAGGTGATTTCACGCAGATGGTCAGTTGGTTTGATATGATGGAAAAAGGCGGGGAGGAGACAATTAAATGCACCGGCACCACCTGCATCCTGACCAAAGGCGACCAGCGCATCGCCTTCCCCATGAGCCGCGATGATGTGCCAGCCTTATGCGGCAAGGCGGATTTGATTATAGCGCCCACCAGCTTTGCGCCATGCCCCGATAAGACGATGGTGCCGCAGATGGCAGCGCAGCGCGGTGCCTATACGCTATTCATCAGCGATAACGGCATACGCATCAAGCATATTGATATGAATGAAGGCAGGCCGTGGTCGAGCATTTTAGTAACGGCGCAATAACCCAACCAGCTTGCCTTGCACGCGAATGCGCTGCGCAGGGTAGGTCATGGTTTTATAATTATGGTTGGCGGGAACCAAATCAACCACATTGCCTTTTTTATAAAGGCTTTTGAGCGTGACTTCCTGTTCATCAATCAGCGCAACGGCAATCGTGCCGTTATCCACCATTTCGCATTGCTGGATAATCACGGTGTCGCCATCGTGAATACCGGCTTCGACCATGCTGTCACCGGAAACTTCCAATACGTAATGCTCGCCGCGGCCAAGCAATGCCGTTGGCACATCCATAAACCGCGTGGTGTCACGCAGCGCTTCAATACCCGTACCCGCCGCAATACGGCCAAGGAGAGGAAGCTGGGTAACTGCATCGGAAACTTGTTCGGCCACGCGCCCCATAACATGCGCGGCGGCGGCGCCAATGCGCTCCCCCGTTTGCTTGACGGCGGCGGTTGTTCTTTGAACGGCGCTGGAAAGTTTCTGGCTGGCGGTTTCAGGCAGCTTGATGACTTCCAAAGCGCGGGCGCGGTGCGCCAAGCGGCGGATAAAACCGCGTTCTTCAAGGCCGGAAATCAGGCGGTGAATGCCGGATTTCGACTTCAGGCGCAGGGCATCCTTCATTTCGTCAAACGAGGGGGAGATGCCATCCTTGCCCAAGCGATCATGGATAAAAAGCAGCAATTCTTGTTGTTTTCGCGTTAGCATGGGAACCTCATGACGTTAGAAACGTGACTTAACCGGGCAAAACCAATACTGGGAACAAAAGATGAATACTTCTTTTGTTCTAGTTTAGTTCTGTGGATAAAGTCAAGCGGTATTTTTACCCGATAACCTGCGCGTAATAACGCAATGTTATTTGACGACGACCGAAGCCAAAATCATCACGATTTGCTTGCCTTCAAACTTCGCGTCGTACTCAACCTTCGATAAATCGGCCAAGGTTTCCTTCACGCGATTGATCAGTTGATAGCCAAGTTCCTGATGGGACATTTCGCGGCCTTTAAAGCGCAGGGTAATTTTTACCTTATCGCCATCTTGCAAAAATGCCTTGGCAGCGCGCATCTTCACATTAAAATCGTTGTCGTCAATCGTGGGGCGAAGCTTGATTTCCTTCAGCTCAATGACTTTTTGCTTTTTCTTGGCTTCAACAGCCTTCTTGTGCATTTCATATTTGTACTTGCCGTAATCGAGAATTTTGCAAACAGGCGGTTCGGAGTTTGGCGAGATTTCCACAAGGTCAAGGCCAACGGCTTCGGCCTGTTCCAGCGCAGCGCGCACGGTTACGACGCCTTGCATTTCTCCGCTTGCATCAATGAGACGAATTTCTTTCGCGGTAATATCGCGGTTAATGCGCGGGCCATCCTTGGGCTGTTGTTGTTGCGCAGTATCTTGGTTGCCACGTTGTGGGCGGGTATCTAATTTAACGATGGAAGCGTCTCCTTATAGCTGTTGAATGGTGGTGCAACGGCAGAGACTAGCGTTTTTATTGGAAAAGGGAAGAGGGCATATCGCCCCGTAAAAGGCCTAGGTAAGGCCGTCTTTAGGCGTTCCAATCATCGCGCCAATCGCAAGATCAATCGCATTTGGCTGCATTGGCACGGTGGGGGCCAATGGCGCGGTGCGAAGGCCTTTTTCATTGATATAACCGTCCAAAATGGCAAGACCGCGGGCGAAGTATTCTTGCTCTCTGGAAAGCGATAGGCGGATGTTGTTTTGGTCGTAATGGCCGCTGGAGCCAAACTGCGCGCCGCTTAACACATGCAGGCCGCGTTCGCGAAGGTCGTTTGCAACTACATCCGCATTCACATTCGGGTTGGTGATATCCAGCCATTCAAGATTGATGGTGGATTCATGGTAGTCGGGCTGGAAGCACGTGCCCTGAAGCAGGTTGCGAAGATTTTTGCGGTTCTTGTCCAAATCACGCCAGATGGTGTTGGCAAAACCCTTCTTCATAGCATCGTCCAGCAAACGGGTCATCAACAGCACATGCACCGGTGCCGCGCGCAGCAAAATTTCGGTATAGATTTTCAAAAGCTCGGGATAGAGGTCTTTGCTGCATGCCAGGATGCTAACCTTCATTTCCTCGGTCGGGAATGCCTTGCCCGTATCTTCAACGGTCATGAAGCTTACGCCTGAATCCAGCAGGATTTTGTATTGGTCATATGGGCGGCGGTCAAACAAACGGAACGTCGCATCCAGCAGCAAAATCTTGTCGGACGCTTTGCATGTTTCGGCAATCAGCTTGAATTGCTCGGCATCCATCTGTCTGCCGGTTGGATTATTTGGTGTGCATAAAAACACACCCTTTGCCGAGGAGCGTTTAATGAAGCCTGCCGCGTTGGGGCCAAAGATGACGCTTTCGCCGCAAGCTTCATAACGCACGCGGGTACGATCGAAAATACCGCGCATGTAATCAAGGAATGGTTCGGCCATGATGACTGACGAATTCTTGGAAGCTAAAAGCTTGGCCGCAAATTCAATCGATAGTGATGCCGATTGCGTCAGGAACAAATATGAATAACCGCGTGTGCAGGTTTGTGTTGCAACATCGGTGAATGTGCCAAGCATCGCTTGCTGCTTGGTCGCTGTATAAAACGCGGTCAGGAATTCACGTTCGATTTGCTCGCGGCCATTGGGCTGGCGGCCCGTGGTGGTTGCCACTTCAAACAACTGCGGCAAGCTGTCGATAATCTCGCGCTGCGCGCGCGTTAAGCGCGTGCGGTTGCGGCCGTCGGCAAGATTGATGCCACCAGCGCTCATGGCGCCTAGCATGGCGACGGTCATGTTGGGTGGGGGTGCTTGTTGTTCGTCTGGCATGCTAAAATACATCTAAAATTAAAAAAAATCACTTCTTGGTTGGTGTTGCTTTTTCCCAAATGAAATAGAACAGCTTTCTAAGCATGATGGCTAATTGTTCATTATCGATTACAATCACTTTGCGGTTTATATTGCCAAATAAAAAACTGATCTTGCCGCCGCTGATATGCAGCGGGATATTTGCAAAATGTTCTTTGGGAATGCTGCGGTAGGATGTCCAGTTATTGATGAAGTGCTTGCTGCCTTCATAAGTGATGATTTTTTCCTTGATGCCTGCGGTTTCGATTTTTTGCAGGTAGTCTTTAATCAGTTCGACGTTGTCGAATTTTTCGGTTAGCTCTTCATCCAAACCCAGAATCAGGATTTCATTATCCGGACTGACCTTCGCGCTGGTGTAGAGCGTATCGAGCAGATGCTTGAACGCATCCGCGCCTTCGTGAACGGTGACGATATCGTTCTTCATGCGCACGCCGGAACCCGGGGTGAATTCAACGCCGCAATTCTCAAACGCAACCTGAATATCGTTGATCGTATCCTTGCGTGCGGTCGTAATATCGTTTTCGATATTTTTAATGGAGCTACGCGCAATACCTGAAGCGTTCGCAAGGTCATCTTGCGACCAGTTCAGCAGGGCACGTGCGGCGCGGATTTGGCGTGGTTCGATCATCCTCTATCAGTATGTTTTTGAAGGGGCTGCGTCAATAACTGCAATACTTGCATCCGCTTAATTCAAGGCGTTGCGCCAAAAAATAAGGTTAATACACAGCTTGCGTTGGCCCCTGTTCTATGGCAAACAATGCCCTCTTTCAGGAAAGTCGCTGCTGTAGCTCAGTGGTAGAGCACGTCATTGGTAATGACGGGGTCGGAGTTTCGATTACTCTCAGCAGCACCATTCTTTGCGCTTTCAGCGCTTCGGCTCGACAAGCCATCACATCTGCGAAGCTTGCCGCGTTGGATTTTTTGCATATGGCGTAACTACACGCGCCCATAAATTGCAGATGCATCACTCACATCGCCGCGCTGATGCTTTGCCCAAACCCAAAGCTGGTCTCCAAATGAAAAATGCCACCATTCGGCATAATGCATGATGAAGCCTTGATGCTGCATCACGTCGCGCAATAGAGCGCGGTGCGCGTGAACCGCCGGATTTTTATCCTTGAAATAATCGGGGTTGGATAAGTCGCCGTTGAAATCAATCGGTGAACCCATATCCACGTCATTGCCGTGTTCATCCACCAGGGTTGCATCAAGCGCTGCGCCGGTGCTGTGGGGCGGGGGTGTCAGCGGGTCTTCATTGGGCGGAGACCAGATGCGATAGACCTTGGCCAGAACCGAATCTCTCTGCGCGTCGTTTACCGCCAGCGGGTTCAGGCCCATCTCTTTCGCGATGTGATAAAAGCTGTGGGCAACCATATAGGCCTGCACGCGAACGGGCCTATACGCATCAAAAATCTTAATGCGCCAGCCGGGTTTCGCCTGTTGCAGTTCGGCTTGCGCCATGCAAAGCTTTTGAACCACGCCAGAGCGCAGCGAAAAGGGGCTAACGCCGTTATAAGGCGCGCCGGCTTCTTCGTAAGGCGCGGGGGTTTGGTAGGCAAAGTTGCCCGCATCTGAAAGGGCAACCAGCGTTTCCCCGCAATCCTTAATCGGAATTCGGTGGAAGGGTTGTGCCTTTGGTTTGATTATTGGAAGGATTTGGGCTATTTCCGCAAGTATGTCTGACACAAAACCATCTCCTAAGCAGTCGCAGCCAAAAGCTTCCCCCGAACGGGTTGCAAAGGAATCCAGCGCGCTGCGTGAAAACCTTCGCAAGCGTAAGGAACAAGCCAGCCTGCGTCAAACAGAGAAAAAAGGAAACGAAGTATGCCAGTAATGCCGGATAGTTGGATTAGAGAACAAGCAGAAAAATCACAGATGATCGAACCGTTTGTGGAAGCGCAAAAGCGCGAAGGCATGATTTCATACGGGCTTTCATCCTATGGCTATGATGCGCGTCTGGCCGATGAATTCCGTATTTTCACCAATGTTGATAATGCATTGGTTGACCCGAAGAATTTCAGCAGCACCAGTTTTGTAGAACGCCGCGGGAAGGAATGCATCATCCCGCCGAACTCATTCGTGCTATGCCGCACCGTTGAATACTTCCGCGTGCCGCGTGATATTCTGGTGATTTGCCTTGGCAAATCCACCTATGCGCGCTGCGGGTTGATTGTGAATGTGACGCCGCTGGAACCTGAATGGGAAGGTCATGTGACGCTGGAAATTTCCAACACCACGCCATTGCCCGCGAAGGTTTATGCGAATGAAGGCATTTGCCAATTCCTGTTCCTGCAAGGTTCAGAAGCCTGCGAGATTTCATATGCAGACCGCGCCGGCAAATACATGAAGCAAACGGGCGTGACGCTTCCACGAATTTAGCTAATTTGGTATTTTTAGGAATGGTGTTGCGTAACAAGCAGTTACGCGAAGTGTTTCACGTGAAACACAAGCGCAGGTTGAAAAGAGTGGTTTAGCAAGAATTACGTTGACGGATTTAAGCCTGCAATTGTTATCTTCTAAAAATTCCAGTCCCATTTTGGTAGGTATGATTTTTGCGCATTGTTCATAACGGGCAAGTTGTGTCGGACAACAAAAAACCCCGAAGGTTTCCCTTCGGGGTTTGATTTGTTAGCTAGAGCTAAACTTCCGCTAATTACTTAGCTGGATGTTCTGCTGCTGGAGCTGCTGCAGGAGCTGCGTTCTTTGGTGAGTGAGCAGCGCCAGAACGGTGTGAGCGGTGTGGCTTGCCTGAAGCTTTGGTTGCGCCTGGACGACGGGTTGAAGCATGGTTTGCTGCTGGTTCTTCTGAAGTAGCTGCGTTTGCTTCTTGCTGTGCTTGCTGGCCACGTGGTGCCCAGTTGCTGCGTGCTTGTTCTTGTTGTTGTGATGGTGAGGTGGCTTGGTAGCCGCGTGATACATCAACCGTGAAGGATTCTGGGCCAACTGCGAGAGCTGGAACTGCGATGAGTGCTAATGCAGCAGCCAAAACGATATTTTTCATAAGGGTAACTCCGTAAGGGTTTTAAGTGATTAAGTAAAATCCTGAAGACAAGTCAGGGTGGAACTGCCTTCGGGCGCTTTGCTTGTGGGACACAATCTAGGCATGTTTGTGGCAAAAACAACTGCTTCTTCTCGCAAATGCGCACAATAATGCCGGGTTATGCACAAAAGCATCAGTTTTCACGGAGATACCGCTTTTTGAATTGTTTTGCGCCGAGATTTGTTGGTATGGTCTTCGTCCTGTTTTGATTAATTATTAGGCACTTGTTGGATATCGAATGGATCGTATTTTAATTCGCGGCGGCTCCCGCCTTGAAGGTGAAATTGAAATAAGCGGCGCAAAAAATGCGGCTCTGCCATTGATGTGTGCTGGCCTATTGACCGATGAAGTTCTGAAACTACGCAATCTTCCGCAGCTTGCCGATATTGATACGATGGCGAAGCTATTACAGCAACTGGGCGTGAACATCACCATCGAAGATGGCCCGATGGCGACCAGCGCGCAAACCGGAAATTTTTCGACGAAAGCGATTACCAATTATACCGCCGAATACGAACTGGTACGCAAAATGCGCGCCAGCATTCTGGTGCTGGGCCCGCTGGTGGCACGTTGCGGCAAGGCACGCGTTTCATTGCCGGGTGGCTGCGCGCTTGGAACGCGCCCGGTTGATTTGCACATTAAGGGCCTACAGCAGCTTGGCGCGGAAATTGATTTGCAGGATGGGTATATTGTTGCCAGCGCGCCAAATGGGTTGAAGGGCACGGAAATTTTCTTCCCCGTTGTGACGGTAACCGGAACTGAAAACTTGCTGATGGCGGCATGCTTGGTCAAGGGCGAAACACGATTAGTCAACGCGGCAAGAGAACCCGAAGTCACCGATTTGGCGGAATGCCTTGTGAAAATGGGCGCTGATATTACCGGCATTGGCACGGGCACATTAGTCATTCAGGGCAAGGATACGCTGCACGGCGCAGACCATGCGATTGTGGCCGACCGCATCGTGGTGGGCACCTACGCAATTGCTGCGGCCATCACCAATGGCAATGTGGAATTGATCGGCGCACGCGCCGAGCACATTCAATCGGTCATCGCATATTTGGAGCAGGTGGGCGTTGAGGTTTCCAAAACCGAAGATGGGCTGCGCGTCACGCGTTCATCGAACACTATCCGCAGCGTTGATATTACAACCGAACCCTATCCGGGTTTCCCAACCGATATGCAGGCGCAGGCGATGGCATTGATGTGCATGGCGGATGGCGCAGCCGTGATAAATGAAACGATTTTTGAAAACCGCTTCATGCATGTGCCGGAATTATGCCGCATGGGCGCGAACATCACCGTGAATGGCATGACCGCCACCGTGCGCGGCGTTCCCGAACTTCACGGCGCGCCAGTAATGGCGACGGATTTGCGCGCTTCGGTCAGCCTGGTGCTGGCAGGATTGGCAGCAAAGGGCGAAACGATTGTAAGCCGCGTCTATCATCTAGACCGCGGATATGACCATGTGGAGCAGAAGCTTGCCGCATGCGGTGCCAGCATTGAACGCTTGAAAGCCGCTGCTTAATTCCTAACTGCGGCGTTAGCTTTTTTGCGCTTTTCTACGCTTCCGGTGCGCACGTACTTAATGTACGTTTGCGCTCCGGTTCTCGAAAATCACAAAAAATCTTTAGCCGCAGCGAAATTATAACGATATAAAGCTACCATGTCTGAACAACCCATCATCATTGCATTGCCCAAGGGCCGTATCCTTGAAGAACTTGAACCTGTTCTTCAAAAAGTGGGCATCGCGCCGGAACCGGATTTTAAAAACAGCGCTAGCCGCAAATTGAAATTCGATACCAACATTCCGGGCCTCAGCATTATCCGCGTTCGCTCGTTTGACGTTGCGACCTTCGTTGCCTTTGGCACGGCGCAAATC
>JAKFVN010000028.1 GCA_021732145.1 Alphaproteobacteria bacterium | reverse complement strand
CTTTTTGATAAGGTCGATGAATGGCAAGAACAACACACGCTGCAACCCGCCTGCATATAGGTTATCGGGCGCTGTGTTGGACGTTGCCACCACCACAACGCCGCGGCGGAGCAGCTCGCGGAAAAAGCGGCTTAAAATCATCGCATCGGCGATGTTATGCACCTGAAACTCGTCAAAGCATAACAGCTTGGCCTCTTTGGCCAAATCAATTGCCACATGCACAACCGCATTATCACGCACGGATTGTGAAGAATCTTGGCGCTTGGCATGTAAACGGCTATGCACATCCAGCATAAAGGCATGGAAATGCACGCGGCGCTTGGCAATGCCATGCACGCTTTCAAAAAACATATCCATCAGCATGGTTTTGCCGCGCCCGACCGTGCCATAAATGTAAAGACCACGGTTTTTTTCGCGCCTTAATCCAAAGGGCACCAGCCAGCGGAGCCAACGCGGCAAAAACGGCTCACGCGCAAGGCGGGGCATGCGCGCCGCCAAATCATGCAAGGCGTTCATAATTTTGGTCTGCGCCGCATCGGGGGTTATTTCGCCCGCATCTAGCCTTGCCTGATAATATGCATCCAGTTTCATTTGCATTGGCCAAAGCATAAAGGCTAGGCTCTGATGCTGTATAGTGAAAACACGCAACCACCCTCCCTTTTTTATGGCATACCATAACGCACTCCCTTCCGACCATGACCTTGGCTTGCATGACAAGCTGCGTAATATGCCGTGGGGTTTTGTATTCCTGGTCATATTGATTTCATCCTTTGGGGTGACGCTGCTGTATTCAGCGGGCGGTGCCAATTGGGAACCTTGGGCAGGCAAGCAGTTGTTCCGCATGATACCGGGGCTGTTCTTGATGCTGGGGCTTGCGATGGTCGATATCCGCTTCTGGTTTAAGCACAGCTATATGATTTACGGGGTCTTGCTTGCGCTGCTTGCGGCGGTTGCCATCATCGGCCATATCGGCATGGGCGCGCAGCGCTGGATTAATTTCGGCGGGCTTTTTGTACTACAACCTTCCGAGCACATGAAAGTCGCGCTGGCTTTGGCACTTGCCCATTATTTCCATAATTTATCCTATGAGGAAATTGGCAATCCGTTACGTCTGCTTATTCCGGCGGGCATGGTGCTGCTTCCTGTTGGGCTTATTCTTATTCAACCCAACCTTGGCACGGCAACGCTGACCGCGCTCTTCTCCGCCACTGTGTTTTTTCTGGCGGGTGTACGTTGGTGGGTTTTTGCCAGCATCGGCGTGGGTGTTCCGTTTGTAGCGATGGCCGCATGGAACCATTTACATGCTTATCAAAAAGCGCGCCTTACCACTTTCCTTGATCCGGAAAAAGATCCGCTCGGTGCGGGTTACAATATTATCCAATCCAAAATCGCGCTGGGATCGGGCGGATTATTCGGCAAGGGCTTCGGCATGGGTACACAAAGCCAGTTGAACTTCCTTCCTGAAAAACACACCGACTTTATCTTCGTGGTGCTGGCCGAAGAAATGGGTTTGATTGGCGCAGCATTATTGCTGATGCTGTTTTTTATTCTGATTGTCTATGGCTATGTCATCAGCCTGCATTCGCGGCATCAATTCGGGCGCTTGCTGGGCCTTGGCCTCACCACCACGATGTTTTTATATTTACTGACCAATGTGGCAATGGTGACCGGATTAATTCCCGTGGTTGGCATTCCGCTGCCGCTGATTTCATACGGTGGTAGCGTGATGTTGGCATTTTATATCGCTTGCGGATTGCTCCTGAGTATCGCAATTCATAAAGATGCAAGCTTTGGACGAAACAACCTTGACTAATCAGTAAGTTAATTAAAAACACCCCATGATTTGCTCGTTGGTTTGGGGGCCTCTTAAGAAAAGCTTAGCACTCACTATATATACCTAAGAGACATTCCTTTTCTCCCAAAAGGCCTTCCGCATGTCTCACGCTCCTGAAACGCCTATCGCCGAACCGAAATTGTCGCTGCTCGCAAAGCTGCTCGGCTTTCTTGTGTTCCCGCTCTTGCTGTTGCTGGGCGCGTTTGAAGCATTTCAATTATTCCAGCCTGCATTTGTGAACGGAACCGCCGATACCTTGTTGATGGTTCTGGGCATTTTTCTTGCGCTTGTTATTTGTGGTTCCATTACCGCTTATCACATGGCGCATTTCCATTCCGAATTACAGCACATGACGAAGGAAACCGGATTGAACCGCCGCGCGCGTTATCATGAGGATTTGTTGCGCGTGATTACCGATAACATTCCAAACAGCCTGTTCATCACCGACCGCGAGGGTCATTTCTGGTTTGCCAATAACGAAGCCGGCAAGCAAGTGAAAATGGATCAGGAAGATTTGGTTGGTAAAACCGTCGACCGCGTATTCTTGCCGCGCCAGGCAAGCCTGCTGATTGACCGCATTAAGCGCGCGAATAAAAGCGGCGCGCCTGTGATTACGGTTGACCGCCGCGATGAAGCATCGGGCCCGCATTACATGCAGACCTATCATATACCGCTGCCAGATACGGCTGATTTGCATAACCTGATTATGGTCACGCAAAAGGATATCACCGACGTTATCGTTGAACGTGAACGCCAAGACCAGACCTTCCGCCAATTGATTGATACGCTGGTGGCTGTGGTGGATAGGCGCGACCCTTATGCTGCTGGCCACTCCCTTCGCGTGGGCATGGTTGCTGAAGCGCTTGCGCTGGAAATGGGCCTTGATGAATCAAGCGTTGAAACATGCCGCATCGCCGGCTCACTGATGAACCTTGGGAAGGTTCTGGTGCCCCGCAAGATTCTTATCAAGAGTTCTGCGCTTGATGCCGAAGAATTACGTCTGGTGCGCAAAAGCATTTTGACATCTGCGGATATTTTATCGCTCATCAGCTTCCAGGTTCCGGTTATCCCGACCATGCGTCAGGTGTTGGAACGCTATGATGGTTCGGGCATGCCCGAAGGCCGCAAAGGCGAAAACATTCTGGAAACAACCCGTGTGGTTGTCGTTGCCAACGCGTTTGTCGCGCTGGTGTCGCCCCGTGCCCACCGCCAGGGCCTGACCATCGACAATTCGATGCGTATCTTAAGGGAAGATAACGGTGCCATTTACGATCCCAAAATTGTTGGGGTTTTGGGCAAATACCTTGAAAGCTATCCGGATGCCAGCCAGTCATTACTGACACCGCCCCCGGAATTGCGCAGCGGTATTACCGACAAAGACTTCATGAACGACTAAACACTTGTAAACGCTGCACGGCGATTTATAATTAATTGCTTCCTAGGCATTAAGGGTAAGGAAGCAATGACCCCCGCACAACAACTGCAACCACGCAATATCGGCACCATTAACTGGATTGGCCTTGCGACGCTTACGAAAAAAGAAACGCAGCGTTTCTTTGTCGTTTACCTGCAAACCATCATCGCGCCGGTGATCAGCACTATTTTATTTTACGCAGTGTTCCGCATTGCATTGGGCGGTAACGGCAAAATGGCGGCCGGCATTCCGTATATGGATTTTTTGATGCCCGGCCTCATCATGATGTCGATGGCGCAAAACGCATTCGCCAATACATCGTCATCGATGGTGATTTCAAAAGTGCAAGGCAATATCGTTGATGTGCTGATGCCGCCATTGACCGCCACCGAATTTGCCATTGGCTATACGCTTGGTGGATTAATCCGCGGCCTTGCGGTTGGCGCGGCATCGATGCTGGTGGTTGCGCCGTTTTCCGGGGTTCCCATCCATGATTTCTGGTTTATCCTCTATCACGGCATTATGGGTTCGATGCTGATGGCGCTGTTAGGTTTAATTGGCGGCATCTGGTCAATGAAGTTCGACCATCTGGCGACCGTCACTAATTTCGTTATCATGCCTGCAACCTTCCTTTCCGGCACGTTCTATACCGCCGGGCAATTGCCGGAGGTGTGGCGCTTCATCTGCCACCTCAATCCGTTCTTTTATATGATTGATGGCTTTAGGTATGGCTTTGTGGGCGTAACTGACGGCTCGCTGACTGTTGGTTTATATGTGATGCTAAGCATCAATATTGTGCTATGGATAGTAACGTTGGTGATGTTGAAAAAAGGCTATAAACTTAAGAGTTAGATGAGATGATTACACCTGTAATGCCTGTTTATAACCGGGCGAATTTGGCATTTGAAAAAGGCGAAGGGCCCTACCTTTATGCCAGCGATGGCAAACGCTATCTCGATTTCGCTGCGGGCATTGCCGTAAACGCATTTGGCCATGCGCACCCCTACCTTGTTGAAAAATTGCATGAGCAGGCAAGGAAGCTTTGGCATGTCTCCAACATCTTCCGTATTCCGGAAGGTGAACGCCTTGCGCAACGTCTGTGCGATGCAAGTTTTGCGGATACGGTGTTCTTTAACAACTCTGGCGGCGAAGCATGGGAATGCGGCATCAAGGTCATCCGCAAATACTTCACGCATATTGGCCAGCCGGAAAAAACCCGCTTCATCACGTTCCAGGGATGCTTCCACGGCCGCAGCATGACGAGCATCGCCGCAGCCAAAACAGAAAAGATGGTTGGCGGCTTTGGCCCGCTCATCGACATGTTCGATCAAGTGCCGTGGAATGACTTGGAAGCCGTGCGCAAAGCGATTACACCCGAAACCGCATCCATTTTAATTGAGGTGGTGCAAGGTGAAGGCGGCATGCGCGCAGCTACGCTAGAATTCATTCAAGGCTTAAGAAAACTTTGCGATGAGCATGGACTCCTTTTATTCTTTGATGAAATCCAATGCGGCATGGGCCGCACGGGCAAGCTGTTTGCATTTGAACATCTGGGCGTGGAACCCGATGTGATTTGCGTTGCCAAGGGCATTGGCGGCGGCTTCCCGCTTGGCGCTTGCCTTGCCACCGCAAAGGCAGCAAGCGGCATGCAACCCGGCACGCATGGTTCAACCTATGGCGGCAATCCGCTGGCGATGGCAGTTGGCAATGCCGTGCTGGATTTAATGGATGAGAAATTATTGAAGCAGGTTAACCGCGTTGGTGCATATCTGTGGCAGCAATTCGATACGCTGATTACTGATTTTCCAAAACTGTTTTCAACCAATGCAGCACCCATGTTCCATGAGCACCGCGGCAAGAATTTGATGCAGGGGTTACGCTGCGTGAACGCCGATGATAATTTAAAGCTGGTTGCAAAGCTGCGCGAAAACGGCTTGCTGTGCGTTGGCGCGTCTGACCAAGTGGTGCGTTTCCTGCCGCCGCTTATCATTGAAGAAGAGCATGTCGATGAAGCGATGGCAATTATCAAGAAGACAGTCGCCGATTATATCAAAGCAAATTCCATAAAAGCCGGGGATGCTGCCTGATGTCCGCCCATTACAAACCCCGGCACTTCATCGATCTGGATGCGTTTGATACGCAAACATTGAACATCATCCTGCACACGGCATTGCGTTTGAAGAAATACCGCAGCTGGCGCAAGGATTTGCACGGCAAAACCTTGGCGATGATATTTGAAAAGCCATCGACCCGCACGCGCGTTTCATTTGAAGTAGCGATGAAGGAACTGGGCGGCGAAACCGTTGTATTGTCCGGAAAAGAAATGCAGCTTGGTCATGGCGAAAGCCT
The DNA here is from genome assembly GCA_021732145.1 of Alphaproteobacteria bacterium. GTDB lineage: Bacteria > Pseudomonadota > Alphaproteobacteria > UBA9219 > RGZA01 > RGZA01. Next base: position 42,620 of record JAKFVN010000028.1, on the reverse strand, counting down.
TGGCGATACCGCGCGGGTATTAAGCCGCTTTGTGCAAGGGTTGATGATCCGCACCTTTGAGCAAAGCAACCTTACCGAAATGGCGGCGCATGCCAGCATTCCGGTAATCAACGGCCTTACAAACTTCTCACATCCCTGCCAGGTAATGGCCGATTTGATGACGGCGCTTGAAAAATTCAAGAAGCTTAAAGGCCTTGAAGTCGCGTGGTGCGGTGACGGCAACAATAATGTGCTGACCAGCTGGATGCATGCCGCAGGCATTTTCGATTTTTCCATTCGCATTGCAGCACCCGCAAGCCTTGCGCCCGATAAGGAAACATTGAAGAAGGCACAGGCCAAAGCCAACATCACCACTTCGGATAATCTACAAACCGCATTAAAGAATGCCGATATCGTGCTGACCGATACCTGGGTTTCCATGCACGACACCAATGCCGATGAACGCCGCAAGCTATTGCAGCCTTACCAGATTGATACGGCGCAGATGGCGCTCGCCAAATCCTCCGCCATTTTCATGCATTGCCTGCCTGCCCACCGCGGCGAAGAAGTGACGGATGCAGTGATGGATGGCGCGCAATCGGCCGTATGGGATGAAGCTGAGAACCGTTTGCACGTGCAAAAAGCTATTCTCTTGTGGTGCTTTAGAAAAATTTAAGTTATCCACAGAAGATATTTGATATCTTTCGGCGGCATAAGCCGCCGCCTCGCCAGTCGGCTCGGACACCAACCGGCTTATTTATAAAATAAATAAAATGCCGCCAGTTGGTATAACCCCGTGGACTCTTGCGCGTTTCCTCTATAATTTTTTTGGCTTGAGATATAACCCGTTTTAATCAGGCCAGCCATGAAGCGTTTTGCTGCTCTTTGCTTACTTGCACTCCCCCTTGCTTCATGCGGCTCCGATGGACCAAAGGAAGCAACCCCTGTGGCAACGCCCGGCGGTTGCCCGCAACTGGCTATCATCCGCGACTTATCAGTCTACCAGCATCCGGCTGCGGCGGATGAAACCAATCTGGTCATCAGTGCACGCATGGGTAACCTCCAGGCCAATTGCAAAACCGATGAAGAAGGCAATGCGATTTCCGACCCACTTGCCCAGACATCGTTTGATGTAATTGCAATACGCGGTCAATACACCGCTGGTAAACGCGCCGCCATGCCGTTCTCCGTTTCCATCATTGATGCCAATGACCAAGTGGTTAAAAAGGAAGTTTACGAAATTCCAATCGTCTTTCGCGAAAATAGCCGCGAATTGCGTTTAACCGTGCCGGTGAACCCGAATGTGGGTCTGGCAGGCCTGGAAGAGCCATCGAAATACCAAGTGCTTATCGGCTTTCAGCTCAGCGCCGAACAGCTCAAAGCCAACACCGATTATTTTTCACGCATTGGGCAACCGACACCGCAAGAGTAACCACGAACCAATCATCAGGAACACATGACCGCAAACGCTTCCGCCAATGCCTCTCCCCGCCGTACGACGCTTTATGATTGGCACATTGCCAATGGCGGCAAGATGGTGGAGTTCGCTGGTTATGAAATGCCTATCCAATACCCAAGCGGCATTATGACCGAGCATCTGCATACCCGCGAACATGCGGGCCTGTTCGATGTATCGCATATGGGTCAAATTGTGTTGCGCGGCAGCGAAGCAGTGGCTGCGCTTGAAAAGCATGTGCCAAGCGATGTGCAAAGCTTAAAGCCCGGCCAGATGCGGTATTCCACCCTGCTCAATGAATGGGGCGGTGTGATTGATGACTTGATTATCGTGCGCCCGGATACGGGTTACGATTTATGGGTGATTGTGAACGCATCGCGCAAGGAACACGACCTTGCGATCATCCGCGGCAAGCTGCCCAGCAATCTGATTGAGCTCGTTAACCGTGACCTGATTGCATTGCAAGGCCCGCATGCCACGCACGTTATCCGCGCACTTGCTGATAACGACGTGGTTGAAAAACTGGGCTTCATGAATTCGACCTGGACGAAAATGAGCGGCATTCCCGTATTGCTGATGCGCTCAGGCTATACCGGTGAAGATGGCTTTGAAATTTCCGTTGACCCGCAAAGCACCGAAACATTAGTCAGCATCCTGATGCAGGATACCGATGTAAAACCCATTGGCCTTGGCGCGCGCGATACGCTTCGTTTGGAAGCTGGGCTTTGCCTTTACGGCCATGAGTTGAATGAAAAAACAACACCAGTAGAAGCTGGCCTGAAATGGGTTGTAAACAAAGCGCGCTTATCAGAAGGTGAATTTGCGGGGGCTTCCATTTTGGAATCTGAACTTTTAAACCTTCCCGAACGTTCCCGCGTGGGCATTATGGTGGATGATAAAGCGCCGGCCCGCGAAGGCACCGAAATTCAAAACACCAAGGGCGAAAAAGTTGGCGAAGTGACCAGCGGCGGATTTAGCCCCACGCTGCAAAAGCCGATTGCCATGGGTTATGTAGATAAACACCTTGCAGTGAACGGCACGCGGCTGCAATTGATTGTGCGCGGCCGCCCGCTTCCTGCGCGCATTGTTCCATTACCATTTGTACCTCACCGCTATATTAACAAAGGAAAAATGCCATGATGAAATTCAGCAAAGACCATGAATGGGTGCGTTTAGACGGCGATGTTGCCGTTGTTGGCATCACTAATTACGCGCAAGGCGCGCTGGGCGATATCGTATTCGTTGAACTGCCTGAAGCAGGAAAGCAAGTATCGCAAGGCAAGCAAGCAGCCGTGGTTGAATCCGTAAAGGCAGCTTCGGATGTGTATGCACCATTATCCGGCGAAGTGATTGCGGTGAACGATAATTTGAAGAACGATCCGTCACTGATTAACAGCAGCCCGGAAGATACCGGCTGGTTTTTCAAGATGAAGCTGAGCAACAAAGCCGAGCTTGATGGATTGATGGATGCAACTGCGTATAAAAAACATACGGGTGAGTAAGTAAGTTTAGTTTTGATTTTTTAAAATACATAGGAGTGCTTCATGCGTTATTTACCGCTTACCGCACAAGACCGCCGCGACATGCTGCAAAAAATCGGCGCAGCATCGGTGGATGATTTATTCAAGGACGTTCCCGCAGCCGCCAAGCTGAAAGGCCCGATTGCTGGCCTTCCAAATCATGCCAGCGAAATGGAAGTGGAACGCCAGCTTTCCAAGCTTGCCAACCAAAATATTTTCGCAGGCAGCGTGCCGTTTTTCTGCGGCGCTGGCGCATACCGCCACCACGTTCCTGCATCGGTTGACCAATTATTATTGCGCGGTGAGTTTTTAACATCGTACACCCCGTACCAACCGGAAGTTAGCCAAGGCACATTGCAATACCTGTTTGAATTCCAGACGCAGGTTTCCATGCTGACGGGCATGCCGGTTGCCAATGCATCGATGTATGATGGTTCAACCGGAACGGTTGAAGCCGTGATGATGGCGAACCGCGTCACCAAGCGTGACCAGGCGATATTATCCGGCGGGCTTCACCCGCATTACCGCGACGTTGTAAAAACCCACGCCGATTTAAGCGGGTTTAAAGTTGAGTGCTTGCCGCCCACCGTCAAACAGGCAGAAGATTTAGCATCGAACATCACAGCGCAAACATCATGCGTTGTGGTGCAAACCCCCGATGTGTGGGGCCGTGTGCATGATGTAACGGCATTGGCCGATGCTTGCCATAAAAATGGCGCGCTGCTGATTGTGGTTGTAACGGAAGTTGTATCGCTTGGCCTGTTGCCATCGCCCGGCAGCATGGGTGCGGATATTGTGGTATGCGAAGGACAATCCATTGGTAACGGGCTGAATTTTGGCGGGCCTTATGTTGGCTTGTTTGCCACCAAAGAAGAATATATACGCCAAATGCCGGGCCGTCTGTGCGGCCAAACCGTGGATGCCGAAGGCCAGCGCGGATTTGTGCTGACCCTTTCAACGCGCGAGCAACATATTCGCCGCGAAAAAGCGACCAGCAATATTTGTACCAATTCAGGTCTCTGCGCATTGGCCTTCACCATGCATTTAACACTGCTTGGTGAAGAAGGCTTGAAGAAACTGAGCCGTCTTAATCATGCGATGGCGGTGCAAACCGCAGACCGCCTTGCCAAAATCAATGGCGTGAAAGTTTTGAACGATAATTTTTTCAATGAATTCTCCGTTGAGTTGCCAAAACCTGCGGCGGAAATTGTTGAACGCCTTGCCACCCAAAAAATACTCGCGGGCGTTCCTGCGAGCCGGCTTGATAACGCGCCGGAGCTTAAGAATATCTTGCTCGTTGCAGCCACCGAAACCACAACGCCGGAACATATTGAAGCCTTCGCGGTTGCCTTGGAAAAGGAGTGCAACTAATGAGCCAGCAAGCAGCGCGCAAAATGGATGAGCAAGCAGACAGGGATATTCCAATGGTAAATGAAGGCCGCAAAACAACCCCCGCCGCAGTAACGCCCAGAGATACAACCCTGGGGCCCCACCGCGGGATGCAGTTGGAAGAACCATTGATTTTTGAAATGGATGAAAAATGCTCTCACGCTTCAAATATATGCGGCGTTGATTTGCCGGATGCGCCAAATAATACGGTACGTCTTGGCGCGCTAAAGCCACGCGCAGAAATCGGCTTGCCGGGAATTTCAGAACCGGAAATGGTGCGTCACTATACGCGCCTGTCACAAAAAAATTTCGGCATCGACAGCACGTTTTATCCGCTGGGCTCCTGCACGATGAAGCATAACCCGCGCCTTAATGAAAAAATGGCGCGCTTGCCAGGCTTTAATGACGTGCACCCGCTGCAACCGCAATCCACGGTGCAAGGCGCGATTGGCGTGATGAAAGAATTATCACACTGGTTGCTGACACTGACAGGCATGAAGGCGCTTACCCTTGCGCCAGCTGCTGGCGCGCATGGTGAATTTGCCGGCATGGCCGCGATTAAAGCCGCGCTTCGTGCGCGCGGCGAAGACCGCAAAGTGGTGCTGGTTCCTGAATCTGCCCACGGCACCAACCCCGCCACTGCTGCGGCACTTGGCTTCACTGTTGTCAGCATTCCCGCCAATTCACGCGGCCGGGTTGACCGCGATGCACTGATTGCGAAGCTGGATAATACGGTCGCCGCCATTATGCTTACCAACCCCAACACCTGTGGGTTGTTTGAAAATGAAACCGTTGAAATTGCCGCAGCGGTTCACAAGGCGGGCGCCTATTTCTATGGTGACGGCGCGAACTATAACGCGATTGTTGGCCGCGTTCGTCCCGCTGATTTGGGCATTGATGCGATGCATATTAATCTGCACAAGACATTCTCAACCCCGCATGGCGGCGGCGGCCCCGGCAGCGGCCCAGTAGTATTCTCCGAACGTTTGGCAGCCTATGTCCCCGTGCCATACTTGAAAATTGAAAATGATAAGTTGAATCTGGTGGAAGATGCCGCAACGCCGGATGCCACCGTCAAATCTTTTGGCCGTTTAAAAGCATTCCACGGGCAAATGGGCATGTTCACCCGTGCGTTGGCTTATATTTTAAGCCACGGCGCAGATGGTCTGTATCAAGTCGCCAGCGATTCAGTTCTGAATGCCAACTACGTTCTGGCAAGCCTGAAAGATGTGATGAGCGCGCCCTTTGGCGATGGCCCATGCATGCATGAAGCTTTGTTCGATGACAGCTTCCTGAAAGATACAGGCGTAACCACGCTGGATATTGCGAAAGCATTGCTGGATCGCGGCTACCACCCGATGACCATGTATTTCCCATTGGTGGTTCATGGCGCATTTTTGATTGAGCCAACGGAAACCGAAAGCAAGCCAACGCTGGATGCCTATATTGCAACCATGCGCGAGCTGGCGATGGCCGCCAAGGCAGCAAACAGCAAGGACATGTTCTTAGCAGCGCCAACAACAACGCCGCGCCGGCGCCTTGATGAAACAAGGGCAGCACGTCAGCCGATTTTACGTTGGAAGAAGAGCTAGGATAGGCCGTAACTTTTAACGAGCGATCCGACGACAAGATACCATCCGTCGACCAGCACGAAGAAAATAATCTTGAATGGCAGCGACACCACCGATGGCGGCAGCATCATCATGCCCATCGCCATGAGGATGGACGATATCACCATATCAATAATCAAAAATGGCAGGAATAGCAGGAAGCCGATTTCAAACGCGCGGCGCAATTCCGAAATTATGAAGGCTGGAATAACAATGTGGTATGGAACATCTTCGGCTTTGGTGGTCGCTGGCAGCTTGGCAATATCAGCAAACAGTTTTAAGTCTTTTTCGCGCACATAACGCATCATGAAATCATGGAATGGCTGGGCGGTGAGTTTTATTGCGTCTTCTTCCTTGATTTTCTCTGCCATCATGGGCTTGATGCCTTGCTCGTAAGCTTTATTAAATGTCGGGGCCATGATGAAGAAGGTCAGGAACATCGCAAGGCTGATAATCACCGTATTGGGCGGCGTTTGCTGCAAGCCCAGCGCCGTGCGCAGCAGCGAGAGCGAAACGATAATGCGCACGAACGATGTCACCATCATCAAAATCGAGGGTGCAAGCGACAATACCGTAATCAGCAATACCAATTGAATAATCTGCGATGCCGTGGAACCGCCTTCTTGCCCGCCCACGTTCACATTGATGCTTTGCGCGGCAGCCGGAAGCGCCATGCCAATGAAAAACGCCAAGGCCGCAAGCACGACCAGAAGAAAACGGATGTTATGTTTTTTCATTGCTCATCTCTTTTTGGGCTTTATGCGGAATTCCTGTTTCTATCACAACCGGGCTTGCGCCGCCCAACAGCAAAAGGTGCTCCACATCATCGCGGCGCACCAGAATCAGGCGGTGGCGCGCATCCAGCGCTGTCACATCCAGCAATTGCGTACGTGACTTACCCTGCTTAATCGCCATCGGCACGCCAAGACGGCTGCCATATTTTTTTAAAACCCAGGTGAGTGCGCCAAGAAGCGCCAGAACCAGCGCAAGGGATAAAAGCGCACGCGCAAATAAGTCTTCCGGCACTGCTAGTTCCCCTTGGTTGTAATAGGTGGCACGCCGTAAGCCTGATTGGCGCGCAGACGGTTGTGGGCCTGCATGCTTTCATGCGGCGCTGTTTTGCGAAGAACAGCTTCAAGGTTATCCAATATCTGAATAACCGCTTCCAGTTTTGGCAACAGCTGCAAGCGCATGGAGCCTTCGGTTTTTACAACCTCCGCACATAAAAATTCAACTTGTTCGTCTAAATCGCGTAAATCAATCAGGCCGCCTTCGCGCACCACGCGTTCGCTTGCTTCCAAGGCAAGGCGCAGCGCTTCCAATTCGTCACTCGGATTAAAGCCCTTTGGATCAAATGTTGCGCTCATGGTGATTGGGGATCCCCCGAATTGGCCTGATGGGTGTTACCAAGTGCAGAATTTGCTTCAAACACCCGGGCAAGAACTTCCGCAACCGCTATGACTGCTTCCGCTGGAATATGATGGTCAAGGTCAAGCATCGCCAGCAACTCGACCAGATCCTCATCTTGGCGTACTTTTATGTTATTTTCAAAAGCTAGCTTTAGAATCTGTTCAGCCAGAAGGCCACGCCCGCTGGCAATGACTCTTGGCAATGCATTTGGATTGCTGCCGCCTTCGATTGCTACGGCAGTTTTAGGGCCTTTTTCAGCCTGTTCCTTCTCTTCGCCATACGTTACGTCTATTGGCATATCCCAGCTTAGTGCCTGTTGTGGTTATTAAATCGTTAACGCTTGCGGCGTTGTTGCCGGGTTATGTGTTTCAAGAGGCATGCCAAGCCTTGCACACCCTTCCCGTTTCCTGAATCATTTCAATGTAGTTACGAAGTTGGAACGGTTATTGCAATGATAGGATTCAGATAAAGCTTTACGTATTATTAAGCGTGATGGACGCAATGTAGGACTTGGATATTTTAAAAGCGAAGCACCGCTTTAGGGAAACGAAAAATGGGACTGACAAATTTATTTTCGCTGCTTTCCGAGAAGATGGAATATCTAACCCAGCGTCAGGGTGTGATTGCGCAAAACATTGCACAAGCGAATACGCCAGGCTACAAACCCAAAGACATCATTAGCTTTAATGACGTTCTGCAAAAGCAGATTTCCGGTGGCAGAAATAGCACGACAAGCGGTAGCTTCCAATTGGCAACCACCAATCCAAAGCACGTTCAAGGCCTTAACAATGGCGGGCTTTATAAAACGAAACAAACATCTGACCTTTATGAAGTAAAGCCATCGGGCAACGCAGTTGTGCTGGAACAGCAAATGAGCCAGATGTCAGATACCACCGCGCAATACCAAATGACGACCAGTCTTTATAAAAAGACCCTTGGCCTTCTTAGAACTGCCCTTGGCAGAGGCAGTGCATAATGCGCAGCACTGATTTTTCAGATATATTCAAGGTAGCCACCGCAGGCATGCGCGTTCAGGGCGAGCGCATACGCATCATCGCAGAAAACATTGCCAATTCGGATAGCACAGGCCTTTCACCTGGCGCAGAGCCATACCGCCGCCGCCAGATTACTTTTAAAGAGGTGTTGGATAAGACATCTAACCTTTCCAGCGTCAAGGTTGCGTCAATAACAAAAGATCCATCCGCATTCACCAAGGAATACAATCCAGAACATCCTGCTGCCGATGCAAAAGGCTATGTCTTGAAACCAAACGTAAAATCGTTGGTCGAAGGCCTTGACATGCGCGAAGCCCAACGCAGCTATGAAGCAAACTTAAGCGTGATTGACACGATAAAAAACATGTTCGCGCGAGCCCTTGATATTTTAAGAGCATAATGGAGAAGCATCATGGTTGTGAATGTTGGCGAAGTTTTAAAATCATACCGCAATACCATAAAGACACTTGATGAAGGCGCAGGCGGCACAGATAGCGCCAGCAAGACTGGCCAATTTGGCGATATTCTTGGCAACATGCTCAATAACACCGTTGACAGCCTGAAGACATCCGAAAAAGTTTCGCTTTCTGCCGTGCAGGGCAAGGCCAGCATCAATGAAGTGATTACGGCAGTCAGCTCGGCTGAAAGCGCGCTGCAAACCGTTGTCACTATCCGTGACCGTGTCATTGCTGCATATCAGGAATTGATGCGCAGCGCGATTTAGGTTAGGCTTTCTGCATTATCATTCCGATATCTTGCCGTTAAGGAATCACCGTGAACGAAGCTGATATTATCGATGTTGCGCGTGAATCCATCATCGTCATGCTGCGGGTTGGCGGGCCATTGCTGATTGTGGGCCTGATTATCGGGGTGCTCATCTCACTCATTCAAACCGTAACGCAAATCCAGGAAGCAACCCTCGCCTTCGTTCCAAAATTGCTGGTCATGTCCATTGGCTTGCTGCTGATGCTGCCGTTCATGATTACCAGCCTTGTTACCTATGCCGAAGGCTTGTTTGCGCGCATCGCATCGTTTGGGCAATCATAGGATATTGACGGTATGTCGATTGATCTTGCGCAGTTCATCACCGGAAACGTCTTCGCATTTCTTCTTGTTTTCTGCCGCATCGGTTGCATTTTCATGCTTATGCCAGGCATTGGTGAAAGCTTTGTGCCCGCGCGAGTACGATTGGAACTGGCGTTGCTGGTCAGCTTTATTTTACTGCCGCTGCTTGCACCGCGTCTTCCCGCCATGCCGGAAGACGCGGTGCGCGTTTGCGAATATATTCTGATTGAAGCAGGCGTGGGCATCTTCATCGGCTTCATCATGCGCTTGCTGCTTACTACGCTTGAAGTTGCGGGCATGCTGATTGCCATGCAAATCGGTTTATCAAACGCAATGGTCTTGAACCCAACCATTCAAAACCAGGGCTCGGTCACGGGCACCCTTCTAAGCATGCTTGGGATTGTATTGCTGTTTGAAAGCGGCCTTTTGGACATGGCACTGAAATCCCTGGTGCAAAGCTATGCGGTGTTTAAGCCGGGCGTATTCATTCCAATTGGCGATATGACGCATTTTATTTCACAAAGCGTGAATGACAGCTTTTCGCTTGCGCTGCGGATTGTTGCGCCGTTCATGATATTGGGTATCGTGTTCCAGCTTACGGGCGGCTTGATGGTGAAGATGATACCGCAGATGCAGATTTTCTTTGTGCTTGCGCCATTACAGATTTTATTCGGCCTTGCCATTCTGGCCGCAAGCCTCGGCACCATGATGGCCGTATGGGGAAGAGGCTATGAAGAAATTTTCACGCGCATCTTTTCCATTCCACTTGTTATCTAAGCCAACTGTTATCTAGGATTGCGCAATGGCAGAAGATGATGATGAGAGCCAGAAAACCGAAGACCCCACCGCGAAACGGTTAAGCGAGGCGCGCGAACAAGGCAACCTGCCCATTAGCCGCGACATTGCGACATGGACGCTGCTGCTTGGGATTGTGTTATCGGTGATCATGCTGTTCCCGATGCTGGGTTACCAGATGATGATACCCCTGACAGCGCTGATTGAAAAAGCCGGCGAAATACAGTTGAGTGAAGGCGGGTATCAATCGGTGTATCTTTATATCCTTGGTTCCCTTGGCCCGCCAGTGCTGGCGATTGTGTGCGTATTAATGGCCATGGGCGTATTGGGGTGGATCGCGCAAACAGGCATTTACTTCAGCCCCGGCCTTCTCAAGCTTAAATGGGAACGCCTTAGCCCACTGGCAGGCATCAAGCGGCTATTCTCCGTTGATTCAATGGTCGAGCTGTTAAAAAGCATCGGAAAGATTGTTATCGTTGGCTGTGTTGCATGGATTTTAATCACGCCAACGTTTCATAAGTCAGAAAGCATGACGGGCATTAGCAATAATGACCTTATCTCTACAACTTATACCCTTTCCATACACATCATCTTTTCCGTGTTTCTGGTATTCACGGTGATTGCAGCGATTGATTTGGTGTATCAACGCTTCACTTATTTCAAGAAGATGCGCATGACCAAGCAGGAAGTGAAGGACGAAAACCGCCAATCGGAAGGCGACCCAAATGTGAAAGGACGGCTGCGCCAAATCCGCGCTGAAAAAGCCAAGAAGCGCATGATGGCCGCCGTGCCCAAGGCCGATGTGGTGATCACCAACCCGACCCACTATGCCGTCGCACTGAAATACGACCCAGCCAAGATGCAAGCGCCAGTACTGCTCGCCAAGGGACAGGATCTGGTCGCGTTAAAAATCAGAGAAGTAGCCGACAAGAGCAAAGTGCCGATTGTTACGAATCCGCCATTAGCCAGGGCTTTGCACGCCACTGTGGAAATCGACCAGGAAGTGCCGCCCGAACACTACCGCGCAGTAGCTGAGGTTATTTCGTATATCTACCGCCTTAAAAAGATAAATCCACAGAAGAAAAACTAAGTTGTGTTATGGGCTGCAGCTTTTAAGCTGTTAATCCATGAAAACAGATTCGGCTAAAGCACAACATTCATCCAGGAAACCTGCTGCATCGGCAGGTAAAAGCCTTGAAGCTTCAGATGAAGCGATGGGCCTGCTTGCAGCCACCGGCAAGCAGGAAACCAGCGAACGCCAACACCGCCTTTTAATTGTCGCCATCAGCTCAGGAATTCTTGTGTTGCTGGTGTTCAGCATGGTGGTGCTCGCCAATCTGGACATGGCCCCCTATAAGGGCATTGCAGGATCACTGATTGATGTGGCCATTCTTATTCTGGCCATTGTGATTGGCCGCAACCTTCATAAAATTTCGCGCTTTGGCAAAATTGAAATTATTTTAGCCGAAGCATTTCAGGCCGCGTTTAACCCGCAGGTGATTGTGGATAGCGATGGCCGCGCGGTTCTGACCAACAAGGCCTATGATTACTGGGTCAGCAAACCCGGCAGCAATGTGGAAGCGGTTGTTTCCAGCAAGTTCAGCGAAAATGCAACCGTAGCAGCGGAATTCCAGAAATTGCGCAAGGCGGCGCGCACCAACCAGCCATCGCAAGGCGAATTACCCGTTATAAAAGGCGGCAAAATCACCGAATGGCGGCGCGTGATTGTGCGCCCGTTGCCAACCACCGGGTACATCATCTGGCGCTTTGAAGATATCAGCGAACGCAAACGCGCCGAGCAAGCGGTGCGTGAAGAACAAGCCAAGCTCATTGATTTCATGGCGCATGCGCCCGTTGGTATTTATTCGGCTGACCAAAATGGCCGCTTCCGTTTTGTGAACCGCACACTTTCCGAATGGCTGGGTTGCAGCATTGAAGAGCTGACCAGCGGCAGCATCAAATTGCATGATGTCATTGCGCAAAAACTGGAAGGCGTTGTGCCTTATGGCGTTGCCACAGGGCCAGATGGCCATCTGCGCGGCGACAGCTTCATGCGCAGCAAGAAAGGCCGGGTATTCCCGGTTTCCATCACCCAGACCGTGGTAATGAACGAAGACGGGCAAACGCTGCGCACCCGTTCCATCGTTCGCGATTTAACGCCGGAGCAATCATGGCAGGAAGCGCTGACCCTTTCCGAACAACGCTTCCAGCGCCTGTTTGCCGAAGCGCCGATTGGCGTTGCATTGCTGAATGCCACCATGCAAGTAGAGGAATGCAATCAGGCATTCATCACGCTGATTAAGCGCAACAAGGAAGACATTCTTAAAAAGAATTTTATTAACCTGATTACCGATGAACGCCAGGCCGCCATTGCCGATGAACTGGCCGCCGTATTGGCAGGCCGCGATTTACAAAAGCCGATTGAAATGCGCGGCATGGGGGATGCCAGTTCGGTTGCATTCATCTACGCCAAACGCTTTGCGCTGCTTGGCCATACATCAAGCGACGAATTATCCAGCCCGCAGCAAACAGGTTTGATGCTGTACTTCATCGATTTCAGCGAACAAAAACGCATTGAGGCGCAGCTTGCGCATTCCGTGAAATTGCAGGCCATTGGCCAACTGGCTGGCGGCGTTGCGCATGACTTCAACAATTTGCTGACCGCGATGATTGGCTTCTGCGATTTGCTATTGCAGCGTCACAAACCCGGTGACCAATCCTTTGCCGATATTATGCAAATCAAGCAAAACGGCAACCGCGCGGCAAATCTTGTACGCCAGCTTCTCGCTTTCTCGCGCCAGCAAACCTTGCAGCCCAAAGTGCTCAGCGTTACTGATGTGCTCGCTGAACTAGCCAATCTTTTGCGCCGCCTGATTGGCGCGAATGTTGAATTGAGGATGGTGCATGCGCGTGATGTGGGGCTTATCCGCGCTGACCAAGGCCAACTGGAACAGGTGATTATCAATCTGGTCGTTAATGCGCGTGATGCGATGCCGCAAGGCGGCACCGTGACCATCACCACCGGGCCGCATCATCAGGATAGCGCGGTGAACCGCGGCCAAGACGTGATGCAGCCGGGTGATTACATCAAGATTGCCGTGGCCGACCAAGGCATCGGCATTCCAAAAGAAAACATTCAGCGCATTTTTGAACCGTTCTTCTCAACCAAGGAAGTTGGCAGCGGTACTGGCCTTGGCCTTTCCACCGTATACGGCATTGTGCGCCAAACCGGCGGCTTTATTGAGGTTGATAGCGTGGTGGGTAAAGGCTCTACCTTTATTATTTATCTTCCCCACCATATTGAAAAAGAAAAGCCGGCCGAGGCCGTTGCAGAAGCGCCGCGTGAAAAGAAGACATCAGACCTTACCGGCGCGGGCACTATTTTGCTGGTGGAAGACGAAGATGCGGTACGCGTATTTGGCGCACGGGCGCTGCGCAACAAAGGCTATAATGTTCTGGAAGCCAGGGGCGGCGAAGAAGCATTGGCCATCATCGATGAACAAGGTGGCAAGATTGATTTGCTCATCAGCGACGTGGTCATGCCGCAAATGGATGGCCCAACCCTTGTGCGTGAAGTAATGCGCCGCAAGCCTGATACCAAGGTGGTGTTTATTTCTGGCTATACCGAAGACAAGTTCCGCGAGCAACTGCGCGAAGGCGAAGTTGTGCATTTCCTATCCAAGCCGTTCAGCCTGAAGCAACTTGCGAGCAAGGTGAAGGAAGTCTTGACCGGAGAAATTGAAGAATAGGCTGATTAGCAAGCACCGCCGCCACTGCCGCCAGCATAGGGCGATGGCGCTGCGGGTTTAACGGAATTGACTACTTTGTAGCCGCCGCCTGCACCTTCACCGCGGCCACCCGAGCCTTGGTACGCATGGTTATCACCGAAATAACCGTAATCAAACACAGCGATGCCATAAAAATCATAAGCCCATACCATTTCTGTGATGCTGAGAGAGTTGTCGGAAAAACATTGATTTTCATACGCAACGTCAATTACGCGCGGCTCACGCATCGCTCCATCATCATGCGATGCGCCAATTGTGTTATACTCTTGCTTGCGCGATGACATCATTGTCTATTAAACTACCTGTGGCTTATCCAGTGGCTGACCACGCATAGCTGTCGGACGAGACGGCCCATCTTCTGGTACAACGTAAGACACATTTGCTGCAGCAACTTCTTGCGCTTTAAAATTCGCTAATCCGCCTATTGAACCACGTTCAACGGAAAGTGCTGATCGACCGTCGTAATCCAGTACCGATGCATATGCGTTAGCAAAACTCATGGGGTCACCTATTAATTGGTTGATATGCCTAGAATAAATGAAAGTATTTAAACTTTTATTTAATTTCTTGGTTAATGATTATGAATACGGAAATTATTTCCTTTTACTTATAGTGGTATAGAAAGTTTTTTCCGAGTTAACCACAGTTTTTATCTGTTAAGCTCAGGCCAATATGTGCCTAAAAATCACCCTAGAATCTATCCGCAAAGAGAACAAAAATAGAACTTGCAAATAAGAACAAACCATGAATAATAACACCCATACTTATTCCCCACTTGTTTAAGAATGGTCCTCACGAAAATCCCTTTACCTAAATGGAGTCCCCTATGTCTAATCCCAAAGCCCCGTTACGTGTAATTCCGAATGAAAAAGGTGACAGTATGAGCCAACCCGCAGCCAAGGAAATGAGCGCCGAAAAGCAAAAGGCACTGGACGCTGCTCTGACCCAGATTGAGCGCGCATTTGGCAAGGGCTCGGTGATGAAACTGGGCACCAAGGAATCCATCGATATTGAAACCATCTCCACCGGTTCGCTTGGCCTTGATATTGCACTGGGTATTGGTGGGTTGCCACGTGGCCGTATCATTGAAATTTACGGCCCGGAAAGCTCGGGTAAAACCACCCTTGCCCTTCATGTGCTTGCACAATCACAAAAAATGGGCGGCACCTGCGCATTTGTTGATGCTGAACACGCCCTTGATCCATCCTACGCAAAAAAACTTGGAGTAAATATCGATGACCTCCTTATCTCTCAGCCTGATACAGGCGAACAAGCTCTCGAAATTGTTGATACACTCGTTCGCTCTGGCGCAATTGATGTGCTGGTGGTTGATAGCGTCGCCGCTCTTGTTCCAAAGGCTGAAATTGAAGGCGAAATGGGCGATAGCCATATGGGCCTCCAGGCTCGCTTGATGAGCCAGGCCTTACGCAAACTCACCGCTTCCATCTCCCGTTCACGCTGCATGGTGATTTTCATCAACCAAATCCGCCAGAAGATTGGCGTGATGTTTGGCAACCCTGAAACCACCACCGGCGGCAACGCGCTTAAATTCTACGCCTCGGTTCGCCTTGATATCCGCCGCATTGGCGCGATTAAGGATAAGGAAACCGTCGTCGGTAACCAGACCCGCGTCAAGGTTGTGAAGAATAAAATGGCGCCTCCCTTCCGCGTGGTTGAGTTTGACATCATGTATGGCGAAGGCGTTTCCAAGCTGGGCGAGTTGATTGATTTGGGCGTTAAGGCCGAAGTCGTCGAAAAATCCGGCGCGTGGTTCTCCTATGATGGTCAGCGCATTGGTCAGGGCCGCGAAAACTGCAAGCAGTTCTTGAAGGACAACCCAGCCATCGCGGAAGCCATTGAAAACGAAGTACGTTCAAATGCCGGCCTTGTGGCAGGTGCTATGATGGAAGATGGCGGCGGAAGCGCTTCTGACGCTGAAGACTAGGCCTTTTTCCACGTATACCTCCCCATAATTATTGACTCATAGCGACCCCCTAGCGCATTGTTAGGGGGTCTTTTTTTTAACAATTAACGGGTTGATGACTATGGCTGCAGCGTTCCATGATCGTGATGGTAAAATCTGGTTTGACGGTAAAATGGTAGATTGGCGCTCCGCTAACATCCACGTCTTAACCCACGCACTCCATTACGCTGGCTCGGTCTTTGAAGGTGAACGCGTTTATGGCGGTCAGGTATTCAAGCTGCGTGAACATACCCAGCGTCTGCTCGATTCGGCCATCACCATGGGCTACACCATCCCCTATAGCCTGCAACAGCTGGAAGAAGCGACGATGGAAGTTATCCGTACCCAGAAGATTGTGGATGGCTATGTTCGCCCCATCGCATGGCGCGGCAGTGAAATGATGGGCGTTGCTGCCCAGAACAATAAGATCCATGTGGCGATTGCCGTATGGGAATGGCCAAGCTATTTCGACCCTGAAGCAAAGACCAAAGGCATCCGCCTGACCATGAGCAAGTGGAAGCGCCCATCGCCTGAAACCGCACCGGTTCATGCCAAGGCATCGAACCTTTATGCGATTTGCACATTGGGCAAACATGAAGCCGAACGCGCAGGGTTCCATGACGCGCTGATGCTGGATTGGCGCGGCCAAGTGGCGGAAGCAACCGGCGCGAATTTCTTCATGGTAAAAAATGGCGAGATTCACACGCCAACCCCTGATTGCTTTTTGAATGGCATCACCCGTCAAACCGTGATTGACCTGGCGCGCAGCCTCAACATTAAAGTGATTGAACGCGCCATTATGCCGGATGAATTGAAGGGCGCAGAAGAAATCTTCTTAACCGGAACCGCTGCTGAAGTAACCGCCGTTGGCCAGATTGACGCCTTGAATTTCAAGGTCGGCCCCGTTACCCAGAAATTGGCCGAAGCTTACTCCGCCGAAGTGCGTAAGCCAGTCGCCAAAGCTGCTTAAATCTTATTTTGTTTTTCAAACAGCACTTGATCGCGCCACGCGCCTTCAATCTGCATGTTCATTTTGGATAAGCCGATTTCACGGAAACCTAAGGCCCGCAATAAACGCAAGCTGCGTTCATTCTCCGGCATGACGGTGGCCTCTAATCGCTGCAAGCCAAGATCTTCAAATGCAAATGGCAGAATGAGTGAAATCGCTTCACGCATCACGCCCTTACCTGCAAACGGCGCGCCCATCCAATACCCCAATGTGCCAACCTGATACACGCTGCGCTTGATATCGGTAATGGTAATGCCGCCCAGCAATCCGCCTTCCATATTATCCGGCTCGCGCCGGAAAATCAGGAAGGCGTATTCGCGGTCTTGAACCCAGCGCCGCGCAAAGCGCCGCCATTGGCGCATGTAAAAACTTTGCGTCACGGCATCTTTGGGCCATAACGGTTCCCACGGCGTTAGGAAACTAGCGCTTAAATGGCGCAGCTTCGTCCATTCCCGCCAATCGCCCACATCGGGCATGCGCAGGATGATGTTCGTGCCTTCCAAAATGGTATCGTAGGATGCGCGGCAATGGCGGTTACGCTCCCTTGCAAATAAAGCCATTACGGTTTGCAGGAGCGCGTTCATCAAAACCTATAATTTAAATGCTGCGGCAATTGCATCTTCCTTGGGAACGCTGCCCAAAGGCCCAACAAACGCGCTGGCAGGCGCTTTCTTCAGTAATTGCGTTGCAAGGCGTTGAATATCCGCCTTGGTCACCGCTTCAATGCGTTCCAGAATTTCGGCATTCGGCACAATGCGGTTATACATCAGCTGATTAAACGCCAGTTTTTCAGCGCGGCTCATGGTGCTTTCTTGCGACATAAACAGCGATGAACGCAATTGCGCCTTGGCGCGGTTCAATTCTTCATCGGTCACGCTTTTGGTAACCAGTTGCAATTGTTCGGCCACGACGGGCAATAATTCGTCAATTTTTTCAGGGTCTGTGCCTGCATAAACACCCATGCTGCCGCCATCTTTATGCGCAGATACGAAAGAGTAAATGCTGTACACCAGGCCGCGCTTTTCGCGCACTTCCTGAAACAGGCGCGATGACATGCCACCGCCCAGCAAGGTGGATAAAACCGATAATCCAAAATAATCCTTATCCATGTAGGAAAGGCCTTTGAATGCCAGCGCCACATGCAGCTGTTCAATGTCGCGGTCTTCGCGCGTATCGCCGCTTTGGAATTCGGCGGCATCGGTTTTGGTTTTTGACGTGGGCGGAATTTTGTTTAAATGCTTATTGGCATAATCAACCACTTGTTCGTGATTAACCGCGCCGGCGGCTGCAAAAATCATTTGCGGGCCAGCGTAATTGGCATTGATGTAATGCGTTAAACGGTCACGCTTTAAATTGCGGATAATCTCTGCCAGGCCTAATACAGGGCGGCCAAGACCTGAATTGGGGTACGCGGTTTTCTGCAAATGATCGAATAAAATATCATCGGGCTGGTCGATGGATTGGCCGATTTCCTGAATTATCACGCCGCGCTCGCGATCCAATTCATCGTTATTAAGCGCAGCGTTCTGCACCATATCGCACAATATGTCGGCAGCAAGCGCGACATCCTGCTTTAGCACCTTGGCATAATAAGCAGTTGATTCCCGCGTTGTATAGGCGTTGAGATGACCGCCAACATTTTCCATCTCCGCTGAAATATCAAACGCGCTGCGGCGCGCGGTGCCTTTGAACAGCATGTGTTCAACCAGATGCGCAACGCCGTTATCGGCTGCATCCTCATGGCGCGTACCTACACCCACCCATAAGCCAATCGACGCTGTTTCGACATTTTCCATCATGTCGGTTACAACGCGCAAGCCGCTGGGCAATGTGGTTATCTGAACGGTCATTGTATTCCTTAATGCTGAAACAGCTTAGCGCGTTTCGATGAAATTCACAAAAGCCGTATAATCATTCGGCATGACAGTGAATCGCTCATGTCGCTGATATAAATCAGCCAGATGTGGCGGCAAGGGCGGGTTCTGGCCCGTTACCTCGCGTACGGTTTCAGGAAATTTGGCAGGGTGCGCGCAGGCAAGGCTGATAATCTGGCCTGGTAACTGGCTGCGGAAACGGTTTGCAACCGTCACACCCACGGCCGTGTGCGGGTCAAGCAAGATGTTGTGTTTTTCCCATATGGCCTTGATGGTCGCCTTGGTTTCCGCGTCACTGACCGACGATGCCATGAATTCATTCTTTAATGCTGCATGCGCGGCTGCGGATAATTTCACATCCTTTTGCGCGGCGATGTGCTGCATCGCGGCCTTGACTTCATTGCCATCGCAATTCAGCAATTCATAAAGATAGCGCTCGGCATTGCTGGCGATTTGAATATCCATGCTGGGCGATAGGCTGGGCGATACAACGCCGCTGGTTACCAAGCCATTTTCAATAAACTTCGCAACGCTGTCATTTTTATTGGTCGCAATCACCAGGCGGTGAATGGGAAGGCCCATTTTCTTTGCCACGTGCCCTGCAAACACATTGCCAAAATTACCGGTTGGCACCACGAAGTTGACGGGTTTTTCAAGCGCGCCGGCTTTCAGGCCAGCATAGAAATAATAAACCACCTGCGCCAAAATGCGCGCCCAGTTGATGGAATTTACTGCAGTCAGCGTGTGATTCTTGCGCAGTTCATGATTGTTGAAGGCTTGCTTTACCAAGGCCTGACAATCATCAAACGAACCTTCAACCGCAACTGCAAAAACATTTGGCGCATCAACGCAAGTCATCTGGCGGCGCTGCACTTCCGATGGGCGGTTATGCGGATAAAGGATGATGACTTTAATACCGGGAATGCCGCGGCAACCTTCAATCGCTGCCGAACCCGTATCGCCGGATGTTGCGCCAATCACCATCATCGACCCGCCATGCTTATAGGCAAAGTGCCCGAAGACGCGGCCAAGGAATTGCAAGGCAACATCCTTGAACGCCAGCGTGGTGCCGTGGAACAATTCCAGCAAGGAAAGCTGGTCATCGACCTTGGTCAGCGGGGTGACATCAGGATGGTCAAAACCCGCATAGGTGTCTTGCACCAAGGCTGCCAATTCACCCGCTGATAAACTGTCGCCAATAAAGGGCTGCATCACGCGCTGCGCCAATTGGGTATAGGAAAGCGTTGCAAGCTTGCGCAGTTCATCAACACTGAATTGCGGCCATGTTTCAGGCACAAACAACCCGCCATCGCTGGCAAGGCCGCGCGCAACAACGCTTTCGAAATCCGGAACGGCGTCCCCGCCTCTGGTGCTGATATAACGCATGGTTAGTCCTTAGAAACTAGCTTGGTATGCGATGCAACATAAATCACGCATAACGCGAAGGCGAGCAAAAACCAGGTGAGCGAATAAGCCGCGTGGTTATTGGTTATATTGAGCAGGCGCGATTTTAACAATTCATGCTGCACGCTGCCCCATTCAAAAATCGGCACGAAAATTACGGGCTCAACCTTATCCAAGGGGCGGATGGGCTCGCTGCCCACTTCTTTCAAAGCAATAAAATTTGCAGCGTCTTCCAATGGCACAAAAATGCCCAATTGTTCATGCGGCGGTTCATTGGCCAATTGCTCGTTGGTTGGCCAGCGCAAACTGCCCGCTTTCCATTCTTCCATCGTTAGGAAATCGGATTTACGGATCAACCAGCGGTTGTCATTCCATGTCACAGGAAAATAAAGCTGAAACCCAATCCCATGTTCCGATGTATGTGAAAACGTATAATAGGGACGTGCAATTTGTACTGGCGCGGTGACATAAGCACCACGATAATACAAATTGGAAACAGGGCCATCGGGCAGGCCTTTTAACACCAAAGGCTTTTCAGCAAGGCGCGCAGAGCGTTCGGCAATCAGTGCGGTTTTCCATTCACCGCGCTGCATCTGCCAAAGCCCAAGGGCCAACAGCACAGCAACCAGAACCGCTGTGGTAATGCTGGGCCCCAGCTTTGGGGTAAATATAAACTTAGCCATGTCCCATTAATGCATGGGTGCTTGCGGGCCTGAACCCCACCAGTAAACCGACGTGAAAAGGAACAGCCATACCACGTCAACAAAATGCCAATACCAGGCAGCCGCCTCAAAACCAAAATGACTGTCTTTGGTGAAATGGCCTTTGGCCGTGCGCACCCATGCAACAATCAGAAAAATGGTTCCAATCAGCACATGGAAGCCGTGAAAGCCTGTTGCCATGAAGAAGGTGGATGGGTAAATGCCATCCTTAAATCCGAAATGACCATTCATATATTCATAGACCTGGAAGCAGGTGAACAGGATGCCAAGGAATACGCTTAGGCCCAATGCTTGAATGGCATCCTTGCGGCGGCCTTCCACCAATGCTTCATGGGCAAAGGTCACGGTTGAACCGGAAAGCAGCAGGATGACGGTCATCACGAATGGCAAATCAAACGGGTCAATCGTTTGAATGCCCTTTGGCGGCCATGAACCGCCAACCGGATAAAGCGCGGAACTGAAATATGCCCAGAAGAATGCAACAAAGAACATGACTTCGGAAGCAATGAACAATGCCATGCCATAGCGCAGGCCAATTTTAACAAGCGGGCCATGCAGTTTTTCAATATAGGCTTCCTTGATAACATCTTTCCACCAATAGAACATCACCGCGAGCACGGCAATCGCGCCAAGGATGAGAACCTTGCTGTCGAATTCAAAGGTAAAGCTGCCCAGCACCAGTTTGATTTTGTGCATGAACAAAATCATGCCCACGGCCAACGTACCCGCCGCGAATGCGCCCAGCAGCGGCATGATGGATGGCGCAACCAAGTGATACGGCTGGGGAATGCCGCTATCTTCGTATTCGGGCTCGTGGTGTTCAGACATGCAGTTCTCCTTTAAGGCCAAAATTAAGGTATACTTTTTGCTGTTTCCAGCAATTGGGATTGCTTGGTATCAAATTTTTTCTGTGCCTGCGCAAGCGTTGGGCTTTTCGCCGCAAAGAACGTGTAGGAAAGCGTGATGGTTTTCACATCATCCATCTGCTTGTCGCTGGCCATCGCCGGGTCGACAAAAAACTGCACAGGCAGTTGCGCGGTTTCGCCAGCCTTTAAAGGCTTTTCATCAAAGCAGAAGCACTGCACCTTGTTGAAATACAAACCCGCGCGGTCAGGCTGCACATTATATACGGCAACGCCGATGTCATTCGTCTTGCTTTGGCTGCGCGCTTCATAAACAATTTTTTGAGCTTCGCCAATGCGCACTTCTATTTCACTCACTACTGGCTTAAAGCTCCACAGCAATCCTGGCGCTACATCCGCATTGAAACGGATTCTTACCTTGCGGTCTAAAATACCGTCTTGCGATGGCGCTGCTGCAACCTGCGTTGCGCCGCCAAAACCGGTTTTCTTGCAATACAGGTTGTAAAGCGGCACAGAAATGAATGCTAATGCCAGCATAAGGAACACGCCACCCGCCAGCTTCAGGCCAACGCTGCGGTTTTTATCCTGCACATTGTTCGATGGCTTTGTCTCAATTGGCTTTGTCATTGCACGCCGCCATGAACATGGATTTTGATGACGCTGACCACATAAACAATCACCACAAATGCAATCAAGCCAATCGCAATCGCCCAGTTGCGTTTTGCGCGCGCCGGCGGAATGGATACTTTTACAACGGGATCGCTCATAGCTGCCATCCCGTGGAAGGAAACCCGGCCAACCGTTCAACCAGCAGCGCCATGAATAATGACATTAAATACAGCAAGGAGAACTTGAACATGCCCTTGGCAATTTTATGGTTCTTGTCAAAAAATACAGCGGCTGCGTATGCGATAAAACCAATGCTGAATGCCACCGCGGTCACAGCATAAAGCCAGCCTGCAAACCCAAGAAAGCATGGGGCCAGCGCAATGGGCACAAGCAGCAAGGTATACATCAGCATCTGGATTTTTGTGGCGCGTTCCCCCGCAACTACCGGCAGCATCGGGATGCCCGCACGCGCATAATCATCACTGCGGTAGAGCGCCAGCGCCCAGAAATGCGGCGGTGTCCAAAAGAAAATCAGCGCGAATAAAACAATTGCCGGCAATTCCAATTGGCCTGTTGCCGCCACCCAGCCAATCATTGGCGGGAATGCACCAGCCGCGCCGCCAATGACGATATTCTGCGGCGTTCTGCGCTTTAGCCAGATGGTGTAGATGAACACGTAAAATGCGGCAGCCGATGCCAGCAATGCGGCCGCAAACCAGTTAAGCGCAACCCCCATCAGCAATACCGAAACGCACAGCATCACAACGCCAAATTCCAATGCATGCTCAGGTGCCATGCGACCGCGCGGCAATGGGCGGTTGCGGGTGCGCACCATCAGTGCATCTACATCGCGTTCATACCACATGTTAATCGCGCCGCTTGCGCCGCTTGCCAGCGCGATGCAAAGCACCGCAACAAATGCAAGAATGGGGTTAATTTGCGTTGGCGCAACCGCAATCCCAACCAGCCCCGTGAATACCACCAACGACATCACCCGCGGCTTCAGCAGCGCAACATAATCACGCACGCTTGCTTCAGCTTCGGATGCAAGCGGGTGGTGTTCCTGTAGCGCGAAAGGTGACAGTGTCATTGCAGTTTACTTAACGCCTTTATTTCACACGGGGCAGTGTTTCGAATTGGTGGAATGGTGGCGGTGACGGCAATGTCCATTCCAATGTATTGGCGTGCTCATTCCAGTAATTTGCACCAACCTTCTTGCCGTATTTGAGCGTTACAAATACAACCAGCACAAACCACAGCGCGCCAGCATATGAAATGTAAGAACCGATGGATGAGACAAGATTCCAGCCCGCAAACGCATCCGGGTAATCGGGGTAATGGCGCGGCATGCCTTGAAGGCCGAGGAAATGCTGCGGGAAGAAGGTCAGGTTCACGCCGATGAAGGTAAGCCAGAAATGCACAACGCCCATCCACTCCGGATATTGGCGGCCAGACATCTTGCCAATCCAGTAATAGAAACCGGCAAAAATGGTGAACACCGCGCCCAGCGACAGCACGTAGTGGAAATGCGCAACCACGTAATAAGTATTATGCAGCACAACGTCCACGCCAGCATTTGCCAGCACAACGCCCGTTACGCCGCCAATCGTAAACAGGAAGATGAAGCCGATGGCCCACAGCATGGGGGTTTTAAATTCAATCGAACCGCCCCACATGGTTGCAATCCACGAGAAGATTTTTATGCCCGTTGGCACCGCAATAATCAGTGTTGCCGCAGTGAAGTAAGCGCGGGTATCAACATCGATGCCGGAAACATACATGTGGTGCGCCCACACAACGAAACCCACCACGCCGATGGAGACCATCGCGTAAGCCATCGCCAGATAGCCGAATACAGGTTTCTTGGAGAAGGTTGAAACGATATGGCTGATAATGCCAAAGCCCGGCAAAATCATGATGTACACTTCAGGATGGCCAAAGAACCAGAACAGATGCTGGTACAATAATGGGTCGCCGCCGCCCGCTGGATCAAAAAAAGTTGAACCAAAATTACGGTCGGTGAGCAGCATGGTGATTGCGCCGCCGAGCACAGGCACAGCAAGCAAGAGCAAGAATGCGGTCACGAGCATCGCCCAAACAAACAACGGCATCTTGTGCAGGGTCATGCCCGGCGCGCGCATGTTGAAGATGGTGGTGATGAAGTTCACCGCGCCCAAAATGGATGAAGCACCCGCAAGATGCAGCGCAAAAATTGCCATATCAACCGATGGGCCGCTTTGGCCCGATGTTGCAAGCGGCGGATAAACCGTCCAACCCGTACCAGCGCCCTGCCCCACAAAGGCCGAGCCAAGCAGCAACAGGAATGAAGGAACCAGCAACCAGAAGCTGATATTGTTCAAGCGCGGGAACGCCATGTCGGGTGCGCCAATCATCAATGGCAGGAACCAGTTGCCAAACCCGCCAATCACGGCCGGCATCACCACAAAGAACACCATAGTCAACCCATGCGCGGTAACAAGCACATTCCACATCTGGCCATCAGCAAGATATTGCATGCCGGGCTGCTGCAATTCCATGCGCATGATGACGGAGAACAACCCGCCAATTAAACCTGCAATAATCGAGAACAGCAGATACAGCGTGCCAATATCCTTGTGATTGGTAGAGCAAAACCAGCGCACAAAAAAACCTGGCTTGTTATCATCGTGGTGCGCATCTTGTGTTACGGCTGACATATTCAAGAACTCCTAAGTCGAATAAATAATCTTATTGTTGGGCAATGACGGATGCGCTTTTCAGCTTGGAATGCTTCTTGGCTGGCGCTGCGGCAGGGGCTGGTGGCGCGGCGGCTGCGGTTTTCTTTGCAACCCACTGCGCAAACTTTTCTTTGCTTACCGCTTCAACCACAATGGGCATGAAGGCATGGCCCGTGCCGCAAATCTGCGAGCATTGGCCATAATAAACACCTTCCTTGTCAATCTTGAGCCATGTTTCATTCAAGCGGCCTACAACAGCATCCTTACGAACACCAAGCGATGGAATGGCAAAGGAATGGATAACATCGGTTGAGGTGGTATAAACCCGAACCTGCGTATCAACTGGCAGCACTAAACGGTTATCCACTTCCAGCAAGCGCAGCGGATGCTCGGTTGGGTAAAGCCAGCTTGGTGCGGCATCTTTCAATGCGGCCTGGATTTGCTCTGGCGTTTGCTTGGTGCCATCCCAAATTGGGCGGCTATCAAAGCTTTCAACTTTTTGATCCGGCAATTCATATGACCAATACCACTGATGCGCGGTTGCTTTAAGCGTCAATTCAGGGTTTGGCGTTTTATCGACATAATACAGAAGCTGCATCGATGGAATGCCAACCACCACGAGAATAAGAACAGGAACGGATGTCCAGATAACTTCCAGCAACGTGTTATGGGCAAAGGTTGCTGGCTTTGGATTGGCTTTTGCATTGAAACGCAAAATCACATAAATCAGCAAAAACATCACGAACAGGGTGATGATGATAATGATGATAAGCATGAAATCGTGGAAGTCATGCATGCGGTGCTTGGCAGGCGAAAACGCTTCCTGAAGATCAATGCCCCAAGGGATAGGAGCGCCAAGGCCCAGCTTATCATCTGCGTGGGCGGGACTGGCGAGCAACAGAACACATGCAAAAAAAGCAAAAAAACGTGACAACACGGGGTTACATCCTCTTGAGCTGGAAGAGCTTGTTTAGATATTAGCTGGGATTAAAACAAATGAGTCGTCACTTGCCTTAGGAATTGGCTTCTAAATAGCATGAAATATATGGGCTTATAAGCAAAATAGTTGGCTCTGCATAACAAGATTATAAGGTGTGGCCTTCCTGAGGCCGGAAACCGCATAAAAGCGTATTTGTATCAATAATTTCAATATGTTAATTAAGATTCCGGTAGTTCTCAAGATAGCCTTGGAACAAATCAACATCTGCCATCAGTGATTTCATGGCAGATGGGTCGCGTGGCAAGCCTGTTTCAGCTTCGGTAAGCATTTTAAACAGTTCTTCCTGCGGCAAGCCCTTCATCGTGGATGAAAAATCGCTGTGCAGCTTATCGAGCGACGCACTGTCATTAATCATGGCAAGGGCAATCGCGCGGCTTATGACCAACTGCGCTGTTTCTGCTTTCATGCTTTCAGCGGGCGCGCCAATCAGTTCATCGAGAATGGTTGCAGCGCCAGCCCAATCATGCGCCCGCCATGCAATATCAACCAGCAAGCGGGTTGCATATTCGCTGTTTATATTTTTTAGCATCGCCTTGGCTTCATCTGCCTTGCCAGAGACTGCCAAGGCTTTTGCCTTTAACAGGCTGCGTTCTACTGCCAACTCTTCTGGTATTCCGGCATCATCGCTGTCTTTTAAAATTTTCAGCGCGTCTTCCGGCTGATGGTCGAGCAGATAAATTCCTGCGGCCTGCGTCCCTACGCGCGTTTTCATGGCACCCGTTAAACGGTGGCGCGCCTGGTCAGCCAGCAATGCGGCTGCCCTGTCCAATAAATCAAGCGATACCATGCGCTGCGCCAGCGCGCGAATAATCGTATCGCCTTCTGCGCCAGGCGGCGCTAAATCATAAAAACGCTCATAAAGGCTGAGCGCATCAAGCGCTGATATATCGCGGTTTTTATTGCCAAGGAACACATCGCGGAAGGCGAAGGCCATTTCCTGATGCAACTGCTTGGCAACATCATTATCGGGCAACAGAACCAATGCCTGCTTCAGCGTTGCAAGACCTTCCTCGATTTTACCGCCTTCAATATAAAACTTGCCAATGCGCCGCAGGATGTCCAGTTCCAAATCATCACCGCGCCATGCAAAGCGCAGGCGTTCAAGTTTCTCTGCTGCTTGCAGCGGATTAATCTTTCCGCTGATGACTTCGTAATCGGTCAGCGATAACTTTGCGCGAACTTTGTATAATTGGTCTGTGCTGCTTGCGGCCTTGTTCCAGAATTTTTCTGCCCTGTCCAAATGGTCAGTCAGGCTCATCAATACGCCGCGCAGGTAATTGACAGGGCCCGATGAATTATCAAGTTCCGGGTGGCGTTGCATAAGCCTGTCCAACACTGCGTTGGCATAGGCTTTATCCTTGCTGGCAATGGCAGCTTCAATGGCGGTAATTGAGAAGTCGGTAAAGAACGGCTCAGGATATTTATCAAGCACATTATCAGCGCTGGCGAATAATTCAGCCGCTTCTTTCCATTCCATGATGCGCGTCTTGGCAACGGCGCGCCACAATTTCATTTCCGGATAGTTCATGATATCGGGCGAATTAAAATCATCAATCGCACCAATATCGTGGGTCAGCACGCGCACCGCGCCGCGCAGCGCAAGAAATTCACTGCGATGAAGCAAATCGGGAACCTGCTGTGATAACAGCGTGAGCAGGCCCAATGCTTCCTGCGCATGGTTACGCGCAAAATAAAAGCGCGCCATGTTCAGGCGCACGCGGTCACGTTCATTGACCGGAACTTCGGCAAGCGTTTGCTGCCAGTGCTGGCGCATATGTGTATAAGATTTTGAAACAGGCCCATACCAATCATTTAAATCAAACAGCTGGTCTTTGGATGGCGTGCTGGCGCGCGTATCGCTGGGAAGGCCCGTATCCTTGCTGGATGAAAGGCGCAATCCCTTATCCGATGTGATTTCAATGCCAAGCCCCTGGCGTTTCACATCAACGCCGTCCACCAACGGACGAATGACAACGCCTTGTTCCGACGGAATGAAGCGGAAATCCGCATATTGATAGGCCTGGCGCACCGCCTGGCTGGAACCCACCAGCGGCACGACAATCAGCTCATCGCCGATTTCGGGATCCACAACATGCACGACATCATCTGCTTTGCTGACAGGAATAATGATGCGTGCGCCAAGCGCGTAATCAGGCTGCGCCGACAAGGTAAGGCTAATGGGCGCGGTTGGAACTTTTCTGGAGGCACGAATGCTCCAGCGATTTTCTTCGCGCACGCAACGCAGATTAAAATCCTGCGGCATATAGAAACGATATACACTGCCGCTTGATGATTGCATGCTTTCCAATGTTACGCGCGGCGTATCACGCACCATAGATGCAAGCGGCAAGGTAATTTTCTTGCCGAACACGATATAGATATAATCCGCACGGCGGTAAATCGCTGTGCCTGCCACAATGCCAGGATCCATCGTGACCAAGGGCAGCGCATCATTCCCAATGTCATCAAGGTTTGGCGCGGCTGGCCCGCCTGCCTTATTTTCTGCTGCCTTATTTTCTGTTGATGCAGCAGGCGCCTCGGCTACTGGCGCTTTTGTTTCTTCGGGCTTGGCTTCTGTTTTCGATTCTGTTTTCACTTCTGGCACTTGCGCCGCAGGGGCTTCGGCATGCTCCCCATGCTGCGCTGGCGCTTCGCCTGCAATCAACATCGCCTGTGGCAAGCTGGACGATGTAGCGACAACCGGCGCGCGGCCATCGTAAAAATCGAGAATGACCAGGCCGCCCTGTTGCACATTCCTGGCAACTGTATCAGGCGCAAGGAGAAGCCTTACGACACGCGCATTGCCTTCGGCGATCTGCTCGCTATGAATAATTTTTGAAAGATGGCGGCGTTTAATTTGCGTTAAGTCAACAGGCGCGCCTTGTGCAAAACGCAGGCTTACCTCCTGACCATTTTGCAAAAACGTGTAGGAAATTTGCACGGGCCAATCAAACACCAGCCGTTCATAGTCATCGTGGATGCCAGCGCGCACTTTTGCCTGCACCTGGATGGGCTGGGCATGCTCCGCGATTTCCTGCGCGCAAATGGATTCCGCTGGCACTACGATGCCTAGCGATAAAAGCAATGCTGGTAAAACGGATGAATTCGGTTTCAAAGGACGCGCGCTGACAACACTGGAAAGAGTGCACATATACTGTTTCCAGATTGACCGATTTCAGCCAAAACAACAAGGGTTTATGCGATTCAATGCACGCAGATAAGAGGTATTACGGACAGCCGAACAGCTTGTCGATGTCGTCCTGCTTAATGGCAGCATCTGCTGCTTGCGGGCCATTGAGCAAATGCTTTTCTGCATCCGTTGCCTTGGAAACATTGAGGCCTGTCAACACGCCGCTTTTTTCAATCTGGAAGCCGGCATCATCAAGCGCTTTAAGCAGCATGGCAACCTGCGCATCAATGTGCTTGAGCGTACGAACCACTTTGGTGATGCGCTGGCCGGTAATATCCTGGAAGTTGCAGGCCTCATAAATCTTGGTGACCTGGTCGGTCAGTTCCTGCTGTGCTGGCTGCTGCTGCTTTCCGGCAATCGCAGTAATCACGTCGCAGCAATCCATGATCTTGTTGGTTGCATCTTCGGTTGCGCCTACCACTTCATCCAGCTGGTCGGTTGCGCTTGGAATATGCTCGCCGCCAATCGCATCCGCGCGAATATTGGCGATTTCTTTTTTTGCATCGTTGATGTATTTCGCCAGTGCCGCCAACTGGTCATAGACGTTATGGTTGGTCACGCGCGCAGCTTTCAGTGATTCAATCGCGGTTTCAATGAGCGCTTGCGGGCTTTGCTTGCCCGATGCATCACCAAGCTGCGCCAGCGCTTTTTCAAGCGTTTGCTGCAATTGATCGTCATACCCGGTCATTCCACGATCCCCTCAACAGAATTTCTGGCCAGCATCAGAATTGACCCAGCACGGTAACAATTTTTGATTTCAGCGTTTCGGCATTGAACGGCTTGACAATGTAATTGTTCACGCCGGCCTGCTTTGCGGCCACCACGTTTTCGGTTTTGCTTTCTGCGGTCACCATAATAAATGGCGTTGCCTTCAATTTCGCATCGGCGCGGACTTCTTTTAAAAGCTGCAAGCCGGTCATTGGTTCCATGTTCCAATCGGAAATCACGAGACCATAATCTTTTTCACGCAGCATGCCCAGCGCCATGCCACCATCGGTCGCTTCATACACATTCTTGAAACCCAATTGCTTGAGAAGATTGTTCACGATACGCAGCATCGTTTTGTAATCGTCGACGATGAGAACGTTCATATCCATATTCACAGCCATCTGAGTTGCTCCTTAACATGTGCAAGGTAATTTGCAGAGAATAATGCGGGTGCTTTGAACGGCTATTGTTAGCCGCGAGGATTTAACAAAGGCTTATTAGCGCGATTTTTCTCTAATGATTCTGGTGAAATGGCCGAGTTTTGCTCACGAAAATTGTTCTGGTACACGAACAAACCAACCGGAAAAATAGCGAAACCGCACAAGCTTAAGGCGGGGCGGGCAATGGTTTCTTTTCCATTAACGCGCCTGTCACCAGTTTTGCTTTTTGCGGATCCATTGCGGCGAGGATGGGCGCAACGCGTGATTCTTTCATATTGGCAATCACGCTGAGCAATACAGGCATGTCCAACTCGTTAAAAATATTCGCGGCATCCTTGGGTTTCATGATTTCATAGATTTTAACAAGGCTGTCCGTCTTTGCTTTTTGCTCCGCCGTTGCCGTCGAAATGACGGCGCGAACCTGTTCCTGCATAGCTTTCATATCGCCAAGTTTTTTGTCGATGCGCTGCTCGGTGATTTTCAGAAGCGCTTCGCGCTGGTCAAGATCACGCGCATGCTTATCCAGCTCCTGACGGCGTTCGGATAAGCGCTTTAGAATGTTCACTTCCGCTTCGGAATAGTTTTCCTGATCCTGCTGCACGGGATCGGCGTTGATAAGACCCGGCTTTTCGTCCTTAGCGGCTTCGCCTTCCTTATGCTCTTCTTTTTTTTCTTCTTTTTTTTCTTCTTTTTTGGCTTCTGTCTTGGTTTCTGGCGCTGGCTTATCAGCTTCCTTGGCTGCGGTTTCAGCCTTTGCGGGCGTTACCGCCTGGACGGGATTGCCTTTTGCCAAATCGATTGCAACGTCCTGAATGCGCAAGCCCATCATAACCACCGCAAGGAAAATAAATGCCGATATCCCAGCACGAAACGAGATTTTGAATTTCGGTTTTGGTGGCACGATTTTTTTGAGGGGATTAAGTGTCATGGCTATTTCATCTTTTCAAGGGCTTGCTGCAATTCGCGTTCAGCCAATGAACGTAACTGCTCTTCTTCCTTTACAGGCTGCGCATTCACTGGCGGTTCTGGTGCTTTTTGTACGGGCTTCCTGCCGAACTGCAGCCCGGAAACAGGTGCGGCTGCTTCAACTGGCGCATTAATCACCGGGCCTGTCGGTTCTGCGCGTTTTGCCCATAGCGGCACGGTTTTGGCCTGCGTGGGCGGCGGAGCTGGCTCGGCTTTTGGAGCAGGCGGAATAATGACTGTTTCCGCTTTTTGCTTTTGCACGTCCTGAATGGATGAAAGCGGTTTTGCCTCTGGCCTGCTTTCAGCGAGTTTTTCATTTTGCCCTTCAGGACGCTGATTGCGTGAAGCCTTTGCATCGCTTTGCGCGGATGCCGTGCTATCGGTCAGGCGCGTTGCGATTTTATCGGCCGCTTCCACCAAAAAAGCCAGTTCATCACGCAGCCCTTGCGCACGTGATAAATGGCTTTCAACATCATGGCCTGCATCGCGCGCGGTTTGCTGTAAATCATCAATTGCTTTTTGCGCGCGCGCAATGCTGCCCGAAAAATCGGCGACGAATTTTTCCATTTCAAGGCGGTTTTTATCCAACCCGTTCAGGGTTTTCTGCAAGCGCCACACAACCCCAATGCCAATCGCCATGCATACGATAAACACGGCATTGATAACGATACTCCAATTCATGCATTATTCTCCGGGACGCTTGATTTTTTCTTCTTCAATCATCACGGCAATGCGGCCATTTTTGCTGCCCATGCGTCCCTTGAACAAGGATACTTCACCGCTGCGCAATTCCACCATGCTGTCAGGCTTTACGTTGAGCGGCACAAAGGTTCCGGGTTTCATGTTCAAGATGTCATACAGCGGCATGGTCATTTCATCCAATACCGCATGCATGCTCATATCCGTGGTCAGCAATTCATTGCCCAAGTGGGTTTCCCAGATGGAGTCACGGCCGAATTTTTCACCCATGAACATTTGCAGCAAAAGCTCACGAACAGGTTCCAGCGTTGCGTAAGGAATGATGATTTCAAGGCAGCCGCCGCGATCTTCCATATCGATGCGCAGCTTGACCAGCACGGCCGCATTGGCCGGACGCGCAATCGTCGCAAAGCGTGGATTAGTTTCAAGACGGTCAAAACGGAAATTGACTTGTGATAACGGGTCGAACGAACCGCTCATATCCGCCAAAATAACATGCACAAGGCGTTCAACCAGATTGCGCTCGATCGTTGTATAGGGACGGCCTTCAATACGCATCGCAGCTGTACCGCGGCGGCCACCCAGCAACACATCTACAATCGAATAGATCATCGCGCTATCAACGACCATTAATCCGAAATTGTCCCATTCTTCGGCTTTAAACACCGCAAGCATCGCAGGCAGCGGAATGGAGTTCAGATAATCGCCAAAACGCACTGACGAAATCTGATCAAGGCTGACTTCCACGTTATCGGATGTAAAATTACGAAGCGACGTGGACATCATGCGCACCAAGCGGTCAAAGACCACTTCAAGCATCGGCAGGCGTTCATAGTTTACAAGCGCGGAGTTAACCAGCGCCATGATGCCCTTGTTTTCATCACCATCGTCTGCGCCGCCAAAACCCAGCAGGCTGTCGATTTCATTCTGGCTTAAAACGCGCGTGTCGCCGCCCATATCGGCCATCGCGGCTGCCATCTCGTCAGTCGGGGCAGTCGCGCCCACATTGGCGGACATGGCTTCCCATTCAGCGGCCTGACGCTCTTCTTCAGTCATTGGTGGTTTCTCGTCAGCAGGCGCCATGATGCGGCCTCCCTCTATTGCACCAGCATTTGCTGGATCAGTACGTCTTTTACTTTAACAGGCTGCGCTGCCTCAGTTACGCGGAACAGCAATTCTTCACGAAGTCGGTAAAGCCCCGCAGAGCCACGCAAATCATCAAGGCGCAATTCACGCAAATAAGTCTGGAAATTATCAATGATGCGCGGTTTGATTTTTTCAATGGTGGCTTTGTCTTCCTCAGCTTCCAGTTCCAGCTGCATCACGAGCTTCAGGAATATCTGGCGCTTGCCATCGGTTTGCAAATTCACAACCACTTCGCCCATATCATAGAAAATGGGGCCGTGCTCATTTTTCTTGCTGTCGTCCTTGCCGCCATGCCCGCCTTCTTTGGCTTCACCACGGCCATCTTCTTTGGCTGTTTCGCCGTGGCCCTCAGCGGCTGCCGCTTCCGGCTTTTTACCACCCAATACGCCCGTGAACACCAATGCTGCCGCGCCGCCGCCCAGCAGCAACACTGCGGCCGCCGCGATGATGATAATCATTTTTTTGTCGAGTTTCTTTTTTCCGCCTTCGGCGCCTTCAGAAGCGATGTCCTCCGCGCCTTCCTTGCCTTCTGCTGCCGCGGCTTTTTTATCGTCTTTCTCTTCAGCTTTTTTTTCTTCTTTTTTAGCCACGTAGAAAATCCTTTTGGGAAAACAGTCTCGGATGGGAGACCGTATTGGATGTTAACACTTTAACAAAAACATGGTTAACAACTTCTTGAAAGAAAAAAATGTGCCCTTTCAATATGTTATTTGCCTTCTAAAACCACCTGTGGCGGCCAAACCATACCTTATCTATGCGAGAGTCATGCCAGTTTGTGACACGTTTCTGGGTAAAAATGCCCCAAGCTGCTTTGATCGCCAGCGTTAAATGCATGTTTTTGCTGCGCACCGATCAACTAAGCGCATGAAATAAAATAAAAAACTATCTTGGCACAGCATGTGCATAGCAAGCGTCTGTGACGATGGGCAATGTTTAACGAACCAACGCATAAATGAGGAGTAGAGCCAGATGGAAACGCCGATATATGTTTTGCTATCACAACAAGATGTTTTGCAGCGGCAAATGGATATTGTCGCGCAAAACATCGCGAATGTAAGCACCACTGGCTACAAGTCGAACGACGTATTGTTCGAGGATTATATAGTGAAGCCTACGCCTAAATTTACGCATCACATGGTGCTTGATAGAGCAACGTTGCGCAACACCACGCAAGGCACTTTTGTCAAAACCGGAAACCCGCTGGATGTCGCGATTGCCGGACAAGGCTATTTTTCCGTTAATACACCACAAGGCATTCAGTATACGCGCCAAGGAAGTTTCCAGATGGATGCTCAAGGCGTTCTGGTAACGCCAGATGGATATTCCGTGCTGGCAGCTGACGGCACAAACATTTCCATTCCAATCGATGCAAAAAATATTTCGATTTCACAAGACGGAACGCTTTCCACCGAAATCGGGAAAATAGGCCGTTTGCAGGTCATGAAATTCCAGAATGAGCAATTGATGCAACAAACCTATGGCGGATTTTATAAGACCAATGAGTTGCCACAGGTAGATGAAAACGCACGATTTAACCAAGGGATGATTGAAGCATCCAACGTCAAGCCCATCACGGAAATGGCGCATGTAATCGATATTTCACGCGCCTATGAACGCGTTTCCCGCTTGATTGACACAGAAAACCAACGACTAACTAACGTCATCCGCTCACTTGGCAAAGTGGCATAACTAAGGAGAAGAACCATGCGTAGTATGCTTATTGGTGCAACGGGGATGCAGGCACAGGAACTGAATGTGGAGGTCATTTCCAATAACATCGCCAACATTTCAACAAGCGGATTCAAACGCCAACGCGCCGAATTCCAGGACATGATTTATGACAATAT
This sequence comes from Alphaproteobacteria bacterium, assembly GCA_021732145.1. GTDB lineage: Bacteria > Pseudomonadota > Alphaproteobacteria > UBA9219 > RGZA01 > RGZA01. Next base: position 7,456 of record JAKFVN010000028.1, on the reverse strand, counting down.
CCGCCGCCCCGGTTCCACTTCAACTGACGCTGGCAACATTGTGCCAACCGGCATTCAAGTGGGCATGGGCGTTCGCCCTGCCGCCGTGTACCGCATCAATTCACAGGGCAATGTGACAATTACCGATAATCCTCTCGATATATCCATAAGCGGCCGCGGCTTTTTCCAGGTTCAATTGCCAGATGGCACCACTGCCTATACGCGCGCGGGATCCATGCAGCTTAATGCGGATGGCGTGATCGTAAATGCCGATGGCTATCCCATTCAGCCATCGATTGCCATTCCAAGCAGGGCGATTGACGTGACCATCAATTCCAGCGGTGAAGTATTGGTAAAACAAGACGGCACCACCTCCTTGACCAATGTTGGCCAGCTACAGCTTGTAACCTTTGTGAATCCGGCGGGGCTGGAAGCGATTGGCAATAATCTCCTGCGCGAATCCCCGGCATCCGGCACACCAACCACTGGCGCGCCCGCATCAACCGGTTTTGGCGAAGTACGCCAGGGATCCATTGAAAACTCAAACGTGAATGTTGTTTCGGAAATCACCAGCCTGATTACCGCGCAGCGCGCTTATGAAATGAATTCCCGCGTGATTAAAGCGTCGGATGAAATGCTCAGCACCGTCAGCCAGCTCCGCTAACCAGGAAACAGGAATTCATAAATGACTAGCGCCAAAAAGCTCCTCCTCCTCCTCGCCGCAAGTTGGGCCGTTAGCATGGCCGCACCATGCCAAGCTGCTACAACGCGCGGCGAGGTTCTTTTAGCAGGCAGCCATGTGACGCTGGGGGATTTGTTTTTGAATGCCGGCGATAAGGCAGGCATGATTGTTGCCGAAGCGCCAGCGCCAGGCATGAAAACCGCCTATGATGTAACGGCACTTAACCAGATTGCCCGTTCCAGCAAGTTTGAATGGAAAGCGGAAGACAATTATGTGCGCGTGGTTGTGACCCGCGACAGCAATGCGCTGAACTCGGCAAAAATCAATGAACTGGTTGCCGCCGAAATTGCCAAGGCTGTTCCATCCAAGGATTTGGATATTGCGCTTGATAATCAGTCACTGGAAATCCACCGTGCCAAAAGCGAACCGCTTAGCTATCGCTTTTCGGAAATCAAATACGACCCGATTAAAAGCCGTTTCGAAACCAACCTGATTGTTGACCGCGCAGGCTCATCTGACGCTGAAGTCGTCAAGGTAACAGGCCGCGCCATGCTGATGGTGCAGGTCGCCATTCTTAATCGCAGCGTTACAAGCGGCGATGTGGTCGGTGAACATGATGTCGAATGGTCGCGTGTTGCTGTCGATAAGGCTGGCGCAGATGCTGTGACCGATCCTTCGCGCCTGGTGAATGTAGAAAGCCGCCGCACCTTGACGGTTGGCAGCGTATTACGCATGCGCGATTTGCGCGGCGCAAAAATAGTTCTGAAGGGCACGCTTATCACCATCGCGGTTGAAACACCCAACATGACCTTAAGCGCCCAGGGCCGCGCCATGGCCGATGGCGCGATGGGCGACACCATTCAAGTCATCAACACGCAAAGCAACCGCGCGATAGACGCCGTAGTCGTTGGCAGCGGAAAAGTTTCAGTAACGCCGCGCGAATTATTGAGCAAGGTAGCAGCAAAATAGAAAAAAGGTTTTGAGGAGCAGCACATGAAAGCATGCATTGTTAATAGGATGACATTCATCAAAATGGTCATGCTTACCAGCGCGCTGGTAAGCCTTGGTGCATGCAATGCGGGGCAGCGCCTGTCTGAACTGGGCCAAGCGCCCGCATTGAGCTCTGTTGAAAACCCATCCAAGCTTGCCGGGCCAGAACCCGTTTCATTCCCAATGCCGCTAAGGGAAGAATATAGGCATCAGGCTAATTCCCTGTGGCAATCCGGCGCGCGCCAATTCCTGAAAGACCAGCGCGCTGGCAAGGTGGGCGATATTCTGACCGTGATTATTCAGGTTGCGGATAAGGCCGAATTCAAGAACGAAACCAAGCGTTCACGCACCACGAATGAAGATGACAGCGCGCCAAAAATCCTTGGCTTTGAAACCAAGCTGCATAAATACTTGCCGGAAGCGGTTGATCCGACCAGCCTTTTGAACATCAAGGGCAAGACCCAGCAAGATGGCAAAGGCGAAATGACGCGCACCGATACCGTGAACATGCGCGTTGCTGCCGTTGTGACCCAGGTATTGCCAAACGGCAATCTGGTGATTGCCGGCAAGCAGGAAATGGTTGTGAATTACGATATGCGTGAATTGAAAGTCACCGGCGTTATTCGCCCGGAAGATATCAGTTCACAAAACGCCATCAATTACGACCAGATTGCCGAAGCACGTATTTCATACGGCGGCCGCGGCCAGTTGATGGATGTGCAGCAAGCACGCTATGGCTCGCAGTTGATCGATATCATCTTCCCGTTCTAGTTTAATTTGCCATTCGCTCAGTAATACTTAAGCAGGGCTGGTTGCGCCGTCAGGCGCAGAAGCATCGCGCAAAAAAAATTACTTAAGCGTTTCGGGGTCAACGGATGCGTGTTGCTTATCCCACGCATTTCTGAACCGCATCGCCAAATCGATGAAGCCGTTAATCAGCGCGCCATTATGCGTTGACTTGGCAGACGACACCATCATGCCGTCATACCACAGCATAATCGGTACCTTGCGGCGATACATTAGCGGCGGAACGCGGAAGGTGTATTGCACCGATACCTTGTATTGAATCCATGAAATGCAGTTAATCACCAAATCCTGCATGGAAATAATTTGTGGTTCGGCTTCTACGGTCACCACATCGGAAAGCAGCGTGTCGTTTTGCGCTTCGTTCACCAGCGGAATGCCGCCTTCGCGCAGACGCTCGACGAAGAAATGGAAAATCATGTCTTTTTTCATGCCGCAATCGGTGACGAGGCCTTCATCGGGCATCTTCAAATCTTTAATTACCACACGGCTCCAGCCATAAAGCGGCGGGAGAATGATATTGCTGGCTGGATTGGGGCGGTCGGATAATTCCGGCGCGACGTAAATTTTCTTGGCGGGGTTGGCCACATCATTGCTTTTGGGCTTTGGCTCCGATTTCGGGGCTGGTGGCGGCTGTTCCGGCAAGGGCAGCGCCTTGGTATTCGTCAACACGGAATTGCGCGGCGATGCATCGGGTGGGGTAGCTACTGTCCCTTGGGACTGCGCATAGGCAGTACTCATGCCTGCGATTAAACATAACGATAAAAATAACAGAATAATGTTTCTAGGCGCCATTCCAGTTCTCTTTTAACTACTCATCACACCCATTATTCATCACGTTGCGTGCGCTCAACCCGTTCATGGCGTTCTTGCGCTTCAACCGAAAGCGTTGCAACGGCACGCGCTTCAAGGCGCTTGATGCCAATCGGCTCTCCCGTTTCTTCGCAATAGCCATAGGTGTTTTCATCAATACGGCGAAGCGCTTCTTCAATTTTATTGATCAGCTTGCGTTCACGGTCACGGGTGCGGAATTCCAGCGACTTGTCGGTTTCCAATGTTGCGCGGTCTGCAATATCAGGTTCCTGCATGCCGCCATCTTCCTGCAAATCTTTAAGCGTTGATGAGGATTCCTGCAATAATTCGGCTTTCCATTTCACAAGCTTCTGGCGGAAATATTCCAGCATGACAGGATTCATGTATTTTTCTTTTTCAGTTGGCTTGTAATCGGGTGGAAGGGTAACTGAACTCATTAAATCCGCTCCTGATGGTTAATAAGGATAGGTGACTTTCTTGGCGGGATTTTGTCCGTTTTGCAACTATTTAGATGCAATTTGCATAATACGCTTATAATAATTGGGCCTTAAAAGCCATATTTGGCGAGCTCGACTCTTGCTCGCAGGTCAACATCGTCAAGAATCTGGTTAAGGCCCGGATCATCGGCTTTGACCTTTTCGCTTTGAATAGCAGCAGACAGCCTTAGCAGCTGTGCACGCGTCAGCGTGCCGCATGCGAGCGCCAGACGCAAATCATCCATTTCATCGAGCAATGCCTGGGCACGCTTCTTTCCTTTTGACTCGCGCTGGGTTGCATCATCCACTTCCTGCAAGCCAATTAGTGCGCTAACGCCGCCAATGCCGGATGCGCCGCCAACACCATGCGCGCTGCTTGCCTCATCAAGGTGTGATGAGAAATTCGCGCCGCCTGATTTTTCTGCTTTACCAGCTTTGCGCACCGGTTGTGTTCCGCGTACGCCGCCAGGCCCATCAACTTTATTGATCAATTGCGCATGCCTTAGAAAAAAATGTTCGGTCACAAATTCGACCACGGAACTTACTATAGCACTTTGCGGGATGCCTCTTAAAGGCCAGTTAATGAAAAAGCTGTGCCCACGCAAAACAGCAACAGTAAGCGCAGAACAAATAGAAAAATATCAGGAAAAGCAACAAACGCTGCACGGCATTACTTACCCATTCGTTGATTATTTGCGTTTTCGTAACGACCGTGTTTTGCTATTTTTCTGTTATATTTCAATAAGTTAAAAACAACGCAACTTGGCACGCGTTTCGCATAGTGAAGGGTTGGAGAAGGAGCTTATTATGATTCAACCAATCATTCAGCGCGGCACGAAAAAGCAAGCAATGATTGCCCAGGCACTTATGTGCACCGTGATGCTGGCAGCATTGCTTTGCCCGGGCGTGGCACAGGCAAACACGGTTCGCATCAAGGATATCGTCGATATTGATGGTGTTCGTGACAATATGCTGGTGGGTTACGGATTGGTGGTTGGCTTGAACGGAACAGGCGATACCCTGAACAATTCACCGTTCACCGCAAAAAGCCTGGTTGGCATGCTGGAACGCCTTGGTATTAATACGCGCGGCGATATGCTTAAAACCAAAAACGTCGCAGCCGTGATGGTCACCGCAACCTTGCCGCCATTTTCCGCGCAAGGCACACGTATTGACGTAACGGTTTCAACCCTTGGCGATGCAAAAAATTTATCAGGCGGCACATTGTTGGTGACACCGTTGATGGGTGCCGACGGCGAAGTATATGCCGTTGGACAAGGGTCACTGGTGATTGGCGGTTTTACTGCGTCAGGCAGCGCGGCATCCGTTACCAAAGGTGTTCCAACAACCGGCCGCATTGCAAGCGGCGCAATAGTTGAGCGCGAGATTAATTTCCAACTGGCGGATATGCCCAACCTGCGGCTGAACTTGCATAATCCTGATTTCACCACCGCCAAGCGGATCGCAGATGTCGTGAACAAGGAATTTGCAAGCGAGATTGCGGTTGCATCTGACCGTTCCAACGTCACCGTGGCGATTGGCGACAAGAGCAGAAACAAGCTTGTCACGCTTATTACGCGCATTGAACAGCTTGAGGTAATACCAGATGAAGTTGCCAAGGTTGTGATTGATGAACAATCCGGCGTCATCATCATGGGTGACAATGTGCGTATCAGCCGCGTAGCGATTGCACAAGGCAACCTAACCGTGCGCATCACCGAAACGCCGCAAGTATCTCAACCCGGCCCGCTATCGAACGGCACCACGCAAACGGTTGCCAGAACCGATATTGATATCAGCGAAGGCGAGGGCAAAAAGCTTGCCGTGTTTTCACCGGGCGTGACCTTGCAGGAACTGGTGCAAAGCCTGAACGCGCTCGGCATTGGCCCGCGCGATATGATTACCATCCTTCAATCCATCAAAGCAGCTGGCGCATTGCAAGCAGAAATTCAGGTCATCTGATGCTTGATGCGCTAACCAGCAGCAAACTTTATATCCCGTCGGCCATTCCCGACGCGCAGGCAGCAGGCAATCTGGTCAGCAATAAAAAAGCTACGCCAGAAGAAGCTGGAAAGGCCGCCGCTGATTTTGAGGCGGTATTCCTATCGCAAATGCTGGCACCGATGTGGGCCGGCGTAACCGGCGACAGCTATATGGGCGGCGGTTCAGCCGAAGACACCTATCGCAGCATGCTGATCAATGAATACGGAAAAGTGCTGCAAAAATCAGGCGGTCTAGGTATCGCAGACGCGGTTAAGCGCGAAATGCTCAAGATGCAGGAGAAGCAGACATGATGCAGCAAACAACCCAGCAACCAGCCTCGCCACCAGAGCTTGCTGCGACCATGTCGATTGCTGCCGCACGGGAATTAGCCAAGAAGCTGTTTAACATCATCCATGAATTATCAAATGTCATGGAAGAAGAAACCCCCATTCTTCTCGCGCGGGATTACAGTAAGCAGGAGGTTTATCTGCACCGCAAACAGGAATTGACCATGGATTATCAATCGACCATGAAGGTTTTTGCCGAGAACAAGGCGCTGCTTGAATGCCTTCCCAAGGAAGAGGCATTGCAATTACGCACATCCGGCAAAAAACTGGATGAAGTAACGCAAAAAAATGCTGATGCCCTGCGCTTTGCGCATCATGCTAATGAGCATTTCCTTAAATACATCATCAATGACATCCGCAAGGATTTGCATAAGGAAAGCGGCTACTCTGTCAGAGGCGTATTGGCACTGGCCGAGGCGCAAAAATCACGCCCTGTTTCCATCAACCAACGCATATAGGCGCATTCCGCCTAGTGACATGCATCTGGCATTCCTTGCCGGATGAGTCTGTTGCCAAGCCTGGGCCTAATGCATTGTTTTAAAAAACTTTTCCTAAAAAAGGCATTTGGCACAAAGTGTGCAAAGTCCCAACGAGATGACCAGGCCTTCCGGCCTAAAAATAAAGGCGATAGCAAATTATGGTTTCTTTGAACGACACAGCAGCAGCCCAGCATCAAATCAGCCTTAAGCAGGATGCAGCGGAAGCCGCGTTTAAAGCCCGCCACAGTTTTGGTTCATCCGATGCCTTTAAGCAAATTTTTGATGGAATGGATAAAGTTGCAACATCCGCAAAGGAAAATAATCCAGAGCCTGTAAAGAATGACAGCCTACAGCGCTCAAACAGCCATAGCCAAGCACGCAAATCCGAACGCAAGGATGAAAGCCTTTCAAAGGCAGGCAATGAAGATAAAACGGCCAGCGAGGCAGAAGCCAAGCAAATCGCCGCGCCAAGCCATGAAAATACCAAGCAGGTCAAGGAAGGCGCGACTGATAAAACCAAGGAAGCCAGCGACGATAACGATGGCGGCGCGCAAGTCGCGCGCACAGACGGGACAGCCGATGTCATCGCAGATGCAACCCCAATGCTGGGCACAAAAGCAACGGTTGATACGGGTCTTGCCGGAATTGACGTAAAGGCCTCGATTGAAGCTGAAGCACAAACAGCCGTTGCCAATGAAGAAGACAACAGCGATGCAGGCGGCAAGAATGCCGTTGCAGATGCCCCAGCAAAAGCGCCAGACCAGGCCGCTAATGCAACGCAACCATCATCAGAGGGTGCGGTCGTTGCCGATTTACTATTAATCGCAAAAGAAAACTTGCCAACCATTCGTTTGGATGCCTCAAAACGCCAGTCACAGGGATTGGATTTTCGCAAGTCTTTTC
>JAKFVN010000049.1 GCA_021732145.1 Alphaproteobacteria bacterium | reverse complement strand
GTATCAGCGTGACTGGCCTGAACATTACCGGCGGTGATGCAGCAAATTACTTGTTCAATACCACGGCCTCTGCTTCCGCCGATATCACGCAGCGCGCATTGACCATTTCAGCGACTGGCGCGGATAAGATTTATAACGGCACCCTCACAGCGGGCGTGAACTTCAGCGATGACCGCGTGGCGGGCGACACATTCACCACCAGCTATGGCAGCGCTACCTTTGGCGACAAGAATGTGGGCATTGGCAAGGCGATTAGCGTAACGGGCATCAATATCACATCGGGTGATGCAGCAAATTACACCTTTAATACAACGGCAAGCACCGCAGCCGATATTACGCAGCGCGCATTGACGATTTCAGCGACTGGCGTGGATAAGGTGTATAACGGCCTGACAACTGCTGGCGCAAGCTTCAGCGATGACCGCGTGGCGGGCGATGTATTCACCACCAGCTATGGCGCGGCGAACTTCGCCAATAAGAATGTGGGCAACAATAAGTCAATCAACGTAACGGGCCTGAGCATTACCGGTGGGGATTCAGCAAACTATAGCTTCAACACCACCGCAAGCGCATCGGCTGACATCACGCAGCGTGCACTTACCATCACTGCAACAGGTATTGACAAGGTCTATAACGGGAACACGGTTGCTGCTGCAACGCTTTCTGATGACCGCGTGGCGGGCGATGTGTTCACCACAACCTATACCGGCACCTTTGCCAATAAGAATGTGGGCAGTGGCAAGACAGTCAATATCACTGGCATCAATATCACAACAGGGGATGCTGGCAACTATACCTTTAACACAAGCGCCAGCGCTACGGCTGACATTACCCCGCGCGCGCTCACCATCGGCGCAACCGGTATCAGTCGTGCATATAATGGCCTGACAACCGCAGGTGTTACATTAAATGACAACCGCGTGGCGGGCGATGTGTTCACCACCAGCTATACCAGTTCCGATTTTGCGGATAAGAACGTGGGCACGGGCAAGTCCATCAGCGTGCTTGGCTTGAACATTGCTGGCGGTGATTCAGGTAACTATACGTTCAATGCAACCGCATCGGCCTCGGCAAATATCACCAAGCGCGCCTTGCTGATTACCGCAAGCGGTACAGGCAAGGTGTATGACGGTTTAACGGCTGCAGGCATCACGTTGAATGATAACCGCGTGGCGGGCGATGTGTTCACCACCAGCTATGGCGCTGCAACCTTCGTGAATAAGAATGCTGGCGTGAACAAGACCATCAATGTAACCGGCATCAGTATCGCAACAGGCGATGCGGGCAATTACGCCTTCAACACCACCGCAAGCACCACTGCGACGATTACGCCGCGCACATTGGTTGCAAGCATTGTTGGCGTGAACAAGGTATATGACGGCACCACAACCGCCGGCATTCATATCACCGATAATCGCATTGCAGGCGATGTGTTTGGCTATACCTTCAATTCAAACTTTAACGATAAGAATGTGGGCGTGGGCAAGGCCATCAGCGTGACAGGCATAAGCCTTGTTGGCGTGGCAAGCGGCAATTACGTAACCGCAAGCACCGGCGCGGCTACAGCAGATATCACGCCGCGCGCATTGCTGATTAGCGCAACGGCTTCCAATAAAGTGTATGATGGCAATGACAATGCGATTGTCATGCTGAGCGATAACCGTGTATCGGGCGATATCCTGACCTATACCTATAGCGACGCGCATTATTCGAACAGCAGCGTGGGCACCAATAAGCCAGTTAATGTAACGGGCCTCATCCTGACTGGCACTGACAGCAGCAACTACACCTATAATAGCAGCGCGATGACGATTGCCGACATTCTTGCAACCGGAACGCCAGTGGTTGTGGTTGTCACGCCAACGCCTGATTTGTCGCTTGCGCTGCAACTTCCAAACACTGTGAAGAAGAGTTTGCAGACACCATTGGCAATTCCCGAATTCCTGATATTTGATGATGAATGGCAGAAACGCCAGCGCAAGCCACCAACCGTTGGAATGCTGCATTAAGCCGCCATTAAAACGCGCTTCTATTTAAGCCCTACTTCCCGTATATAGATGCATATGAACCCATGCATCCTTGCGCGCATTAATGGCTAAAAAAGTCCTGTATATAGGTGTCGGAAATCCTGCCCAGCCCAGCAGCGGCATGGATGTTGTGCTGCGTGAACATATTCTGGAACTTGTTCAATGCCGTGATATTGAATTGCGCGGGATTATTGTTCAGGCGGGAGTGGCGGGCGCGCAAATGCCGGCGGCCCAATTGCCGTGGCCACATTTCAAATCATATATCGGCGATCTGCAAAATGAATCGGGCGGTCTATCGCGCATCATCAAAAAATTGAAATCGATTATGCTCAATTGCGCGCCGCTTGCGGCCTATGCGTTTCAATGCGATGCCGCGAAGCGGGAAATAAAAGTTGAGCTTGCCAGGAATCATGATGTGGTGGTTATCGACCACATGCTGGCCATGTGCAATATCCCGTTCTGCTCCTTGCTCGCGTTAAAAAATAAAACCATATTGATTGCGCATGATGCCATGCCGCTTTACCTGCTGGGCACCAGCCAGCTTAATCCCGCTATCCTCGCAAAACTGTTTTTATATATGGATGCCATCAAGGCATGGGTTATTGAAAGCATCCTTGTCAGCCGCGCGGCATTGACCGTTTTTTTATCGGGCTATGACCAGCAATTCTATGGCTGGCTGAATGCCAGGACACTATCGTTATGCCCTATGCTGACTGAACGAAAAAAGCATGATGACCGCACCAGGGGCGCAGCCAAACCCTATGTTGTATTCGTGGGCGGCACCGGGTTCTTGCCAAACAAGGCTGCGCTGGAATGGATTATCAATCACCTTTCACCTGCGCTTGCTACACTGAACCCTTCCATATGCATCATGCTGGTGGGGAAGGGCAGCGCGGAGTTGCCGGGTGCAAATAAACCCAACATCAAGCATATGGGCTTTGTTTCCGATGAGGAGCTTTCGGCAATCTTGCGCGATGGCCTTGCGGTCATCAGCCCTGTCGTGCATGGCGGTGGCATCAAAATAAAAGTACTGGATGCAGTGATGGCGGGGAACCCGGTTATTGCCACGGCGGAATCCCTGCGCGGTTTTGAGTTTTTGAACATTCTGCCAGCGATTGCGCTAAATAACCCGGCATCAGCCGCGCGGGCCATTGTGCAGCTTCATGATATGCCGGCCCATCAGGCGGCAGAGCGTTTGCGCATCACGCAGTTGTGGAATGAATACTGCGCGGCGCATAATAATGAATTGAGCAAACAGGTATTAGCAGCATGATGCCTGGCGAGGATTTCAGGAAAAAAGCCATTCATAGCCTGATGTGGTCGGCGGCGCAAAGCTGGGGCAGCAAGATACTGACTTTTGTGCTGTTTATTGTGCTGGCGCGGTTGCTCACGCCGGTTGAATACGGAACCGTTGCAGCCGGCATTCTTGTGCTAACGCTGATGACCATTGTTGCAGAGTTTGGCTTTGGCGAAGCGATTATTCAAAAGCAGGACTTAAAAGATGAAGACATCAACCTGCCGTTTTTCATGTCCATCGGCCTTTCAGTACTGCTCAGTATTGCAGTGATATGCAATGCCAGCCTGGTTGAGGAATGGATTGGCGTTGCGGGCCTCGCGCCTGTGGTGAAAGCCATTGCATTCTTGTCGCCGTTTAACACCGCCGCCCTGTTCCAGGAGGCGTTATACCGGCGGCATACACAGTTCAAGCAATTGGCCTTGCGCACCTTGGCGGGCACAGCGCTTGGCGGCACCACTGCATGCATCGTGGCCTATTCGGGTGGCGGGGTGTGGTCGCTGGTTGTGCAAATGTATGTGATGATTTTCGTGAACCTTATCTGGCTGTGGGCACGGCCAGTGTGGAAGCCAAGCTTTAATTTTGCGACAACCGCGCTGAAGCCGCTGGTGAAATTCAGCAGTTCGATTTTTGGCCAGCGCGTTCTTGATTATACCGCCGTGCGCACCGCAGACATCATGATTGTTACGCTGTTTGGCACGGCAACGCTTGGGCTATACAGCGCCAGTTACCGTTTGTTGCAGGTGCTTATTATATTGCTGCAATCGGTATTATCCGATGTGGCATCAACGCTGTTATCAAAGATTGCGCATGACCGCCCGCGCATCCAGAATGTATATCTCAACACGGTCACGACCAACATTGCGGTCATTTCTCCGGTTTTCATGATGCTATCGGCGCTGGCACCGGAAATAAGCACGGTTTTGTTTGGTCATAAGTGGGAGATGATTGACAGGCTGGTGCGCCCGTTGCTGCTATTCGGTGCGGTTCAATGCATGCTGATTTTAAATGCCTCCTATTTTTCGGCTATGGGCCGTCCCGTTTATCTTTTCTATCTGAATATTATCAAGATACTGACGCTCGCACCCATATTCATATTCAGCAGGAATGAGGATATTTTTACCTTCGTTACCTATTTCTGCATCGCGCAGTCCGCCGTGGTGCTGCCCAGCTTTGTTTTTGTAACGCGCGTGCTTGAAATAGATAGAATGGAGCTGGTTCGCCGGTTTGTGCCGTTCGTATCGTTTGCGTTGCTTGGCTTTGCGGCTGTTCTGGTATCGCACGATATGCTTGTGAACTTGATTGAAGGCGCATTCCTTCGCGGAATTGCATTGGGCGCGATATTCGTAACCGTATATGCGGGCGGCGTTTTGCTGTTTGCGCGCGAACGCATGATGTCTATACTCGCGTTCTTGAAAATCCCAGGTCGTTTGAAGGATTCATGACAAAAAAAATCACACCTAAGCGGATTGTTAACGCCGTTTTGTCGCGCATCCCGTTTATTGCGGCGCTGCGCGCCAAGCATCGGTATAATCACGCCGTGCAGGAATGGTTATCGCTCGCCAAGGCCATTGCGGGCAAGCCTTCATCGCAGCGTTTTGACAGGCTGCTGGTTATCCCACCGGATCCTTATACGTTAACAGGCTCGCGCGGTGACCATGCGATGATGACGGCGGTTATTGATAAAGCCCGAGCAAAAAATCCAAGCATGCACATCGCCGTACTGACCGCAACCGATGCCGCCGATATGGCTGCGAATAAAATGGGCTGCGTGCCGCTGCGTGCATGGCAAGATATGATTAATCCAGAACAGCTCTATGCTGATTTAAAGAGTTATGCACCCGATGCAGTGGCGTTGCTTGGCGCGGATGCGATGGATGGCTATTACACATCCTATGGCACGCTCGGTTATTTGATTATTGGCGATCTGTGCGCGCGTTTGGGCGCACGGGTTGCCTTTATCGGCTTTAGCTTTAATGCCGCGCCCGCGCCGGAACTGAAAGCAGCCTTCCAGCACATGCACCCATCGGTACGGTTTAACTTGCGGGATGCGATTTCAAACAGCCGTTTCAAGGCATTCACATCACGCGATACGCATCAGGTTACAGATGCCGCCTTTTGCCTTAAGCCAGATGCGCAGGGTGCAGAATATAAGAGCGTTAGCGCATGGGTTAGCCAGCAGCGCGAAGCTGGCAATGAGGTGATCGGTTTCAACCTTCACCCCATGCTGATTAAGCATGCAAGCACCCGGCAGATTAAAGCGCTGGTTGATGGCATGGTGAATGTTATTGCAGGCGTTTCACAGCGTAAGAAGGTTGGCTGGCTGCTGGTTCCGCATGATTTTCGCGCGAAGCTGGCCGATAATATTTGCCTGGATGCAATCGCGAAGCAATTGCAGGCAAGAGGCCTGAAAAATATCCTGCACATTACGGGGCAGCCCACAGCCGCAACGCTGAAGGGTATGGTTGGGCTTGCAGATGGCCTTGTGACCGGCCGCATGCATCTGGCGATTGCGGCGCTTGGCATGGGCGTGCCGGTTCTGGCGCTGACCTATCAGGATAAATTCCAGGGGCTGTTTGATTATTTCAATCTGCCGGAATGGCTATTGGTAAGCCCGAATGCGGTGCTTGAAACGCAGGATTTAATCGCAAAAATTGAGCAATTCATTGATGAGCGCAGTAATTTGCAGAAAGCCATACGCGCGCATTTGCCAAAGGTTCAGGAATTATCGAACAATAATTTTATGTTTATGGATATTGACTAACGCTATTTGGCTATAATGCGTGCGGGAATGCCAACCGCTGTTGCATGCTCCGGCACATCTTTTAACACGACAGAATTAGCGCCGATTTTTGCATTATTGCCAACCTTCACGGCGCCTACAATCACTGCGCCGCTGTTAATCGCAACATTATCGCCAATGACGGGATCGCCGGTTTCATCAATATCGCGCCGCCCCAGCGTCACGTTTTGATTAATTGAAACATTCTTGCCAATGATGCATGCGCCGCCAATCACAATCCCGTAGGGGTGCGGCATATAAATGCCAGCGCCGATGGTGGCTTTGGTATCAATCTCCGAACCAAAATAAATGGTCGTCATATACCACATGACCCGCCGCGCTAATCTGCCAATAAGGGGGATTTTGGCAAACGCTTCTTGCAGTCTGAGGGACAACGCTAATTGAAATCCTGGAACCAGTAACAACAGATAAGGAATATGCAGCGGAAGGAAAAAAATGGATTTAACACGGGGTGGGTAATAACCGGCATCGCAGGTTATTTTTTTCCAAAATCCATCAGCTTTGTGTTGTTCGTGCGCGGGCATGGTTGTCTCGGTTGTTACGCGAATTCGTTTTTCTTGCGCCATTTGGCTGGTGCGGATTTACCAATAAGAATGCCAATAATCAAGCACATGCTTGCGCTTTCAATGACATTCGATGTCATGCCAACAATGAAAACGACGCAGGTCAGCGTATAGTAAACCAGAAACTCGCTGCTGTTAATGGGAAGCCATTTGCGCACGCCGGTAACCAGAAAGCGTATGAAAAAGACGCTGAATGCGCCAAACGTCACGTAAAGGTAGATAAAGAGGTTATCGGCCGAATTCCATTTCAGGCGTTCAAAGAAATATTGCGCGGTTCCGATGCCGCCAATGCCGCGGCCAAATATCATGGGGAGCACTTCGTTGGTTTTGAAAATCAAGTCCCATGCGTTGGGCCACATCCATGCGCCGCGATCCATCATGGAGCTGAAATTGATGAATCCGATTCCTTCGCTGGATGTAATGTGCGAGCGGCTGGTTAAAAACAGCACAGGGAGCAATACGGAAACGGCGGCTAGTCCCGTTAGCACGGCCAATGCGACGCGCTCCGCATTCTTGGTTGGTTTTTTCTTGGCGTAATCCTGCTGCTGCAAGAATTCCACAATAATAATCATCAATGGAACAACCGCCATTGCAATCAGCGTGGTTTTGGATGTGGTGAGGTAGATGGCAATGGTAGACATCAGCCATATGACGATTTTCAGGAAAATATTCATGCGCAGGGTCAATGCCACCACGCAAAACAAGGCAATCTGGTTGGATGCGGCGTAATTAGCGCGGGAGAAGCCAGCCAAGCGGTTGAAGCCGGATGCAGTCCAGTCACGCGATGCCTGCATGGTTTGCCCGAAAGCCTGATAGCTATCGCCTGTCCACGGGAATTCAACAAATGCGTTGATTAAAACGCCTGTTGTTACAATAAGCCACCATATCAATATGTTTTTTTGAAATTCTTTTTGCAGTTCAAACGAGCTGACAAGCAGGCCAAGGAAAAACGGCAGCCAAACGTAAAGCCCGAACGCAACCGCATTCACGTTGCGGCCCATCAATATCCCGTAGATGGCATAAGACATGAACAGCAGCAGAAACAGGCCCATCTTCTTATGGATGTGCATGGTGATGCCATAAATCATGAAATAGCCGATGACGACAACGCCGGCGAATATAATGGGCAGGTAAGACAGATAGAGCAGGGCCGAATTGGCGCAGTAATACTTGATAACACCGCCCAGCATTTCATTGAGAATGACCAGGCACATGGCTAAAACGATGGCCTGTTTCAGCGCGAAGGTTCCCCATGATTTTTTATGGGTGGGGCTGTTGGCTCTAATCTCTGTGGGCAGCATGCAATCGCAACGGGTTATTCAGTAACGCGCCTGACAATAAGCGGCATCGCCTGCAGTTGCAAGGAAAGAGGCTGCGTGTTGTTAACGTCAATCACAGCGCTATCTGCAAGCAAGGTGGTTGCCTGCCACCGGCCGGCAGAAACGGGCAATTGATAGGGTTTTGTTTCTGGTTCGCTTGTCCAGAGCGCATAGGCAAGGCTGCGGCCTTTCTTGAACCGCAGGCAATAAATCCCGTTTGTATGCGATATGATTTTGTCGAAACGATAGCCGTTCAGTTCTCGTCCTAAATCACGGATGGCGTTAAAGGCCGGCTTGCGCGTGCCATCGCTGTTGCTGTCGAGCATGTTATAATACAGCAGGCCATAATTGTGCTCGCCGTCGCCGGGGTCGTCGGCGGTGTCCTGCCAATCATACCAGATTGAAAATGGCATGCGCATCGAACTGGTAATCAGGAAAGCGCGCGCGGCATAGGCGGCTTGAACATCTTCGCTTACGCCCTTGCGGTTGGCGGTGTGATAGCCCCATTCGCTGAATATATAAGGCGCTTTAATGCCGTGCCAGGAAAGCAGTGAATTAAGGCGTGGCGCTTCATTAAAAATGCATTCGGGCTTTTTTGGCGTGCAATAGGGGTGGATGCTGATGGCATTCCATTGTTTTGCAACGGGATCATTCAGTACCGCATTTAAATAAGTATATGATGCTTCCTTCTTGCTTTGGTCGGATGTAGGGCCGGCAAGCGCGGGCGCAAGAATGGGTTGGCGCGGCGCGGCGCGTTTCAGCGTTTGGGTTACCACGCGCGCAAGCTCGATATAATGCTCAACGTTCGGCACGGGTTTCCAGAATCCCCAGTTGGGTTCGTTATAGATTTCCCATGCCACGTCATTATTGGCGTAATGCCTGGCGGCGGCTTCGGCAAAGCGCGCAAAAGCGCGCCGCCCAATGTTGGTATAGGGCGAAAGATTGCTGTCATATAATGGATTGCGGTAATTGAGGATGAGCAGGACTTTTATTCCCGCATTATTCAATGCATTCACAAACGCATCGTATTTTTCAAAATTATATTCGCCTTCGTTTTTTTCAATCGTTGCCCAGTCAAAATCCTTGCGCACCCAACCAAACCCGGCTTCTTTCAAGAGCTGGATATGGTCATCCAGATTGCCAAGAAAATGCACATTCACGCCGAAATTGCCTGGAATGGGCGCTTCCTTTAATGGCGCGGCATGCAGCGGCGCTGCAAAAAGCAAAATGAGCAAAAGAAAAAACGTTTTATTCATGGCTGGCAAATTCCAAGTGCTGTTTGACAATGCGGGTGACTTCAAAATCATGGGCATGGTGCAGGCAATGCGTGCGCCACTGCGCAAGGATTTCAGGTTTTTGCAATACAGCGGCAATCGCATCGCGCCAGGCATCTGCATTTCCTGCTTCAACAACCTTGCCTGTCATGCCATCCTTGATAAGCTCGGGAATGCCGCCCTTGCGGCTGCCCATCACTGGCAGGCCAAGCGATAAGGCATGCACCACAACGCCCGGTGAATTTTCCGCCCAGATGGATGGAATGAACATCGCATCGCTGTTGACCATGTAATTGCTGATCTCGGCTTGTGATATGTATCCGGTGAAATGGCACCAATCGTGCGCGCCGTATTTTGCGCGCAGGCTCGCGCTTTCCTGCCCGTCGCCAATCACGGTTATCTTGAACGCATGCCTGGCTTTTAATTGCGAAAGCACATCCAGCAGTAAATCTACGCCCTTGGTGCTGTGCAGGCGGCCAACGTATAGAAAGCGCATGTAATCGGCAGATGTACGCTGCGCCGTTGCTGGCGGATAGCTATTGGGATTGAGAATGGCCTGATTGCGGTAGGATGTGATGGGCAGGAATTTGGATAATGTATCGATGTTTGCCTGGGATGGTGAAATGAAGCCCAGTTTCTTGCCTTGCTTCAGCATGTTCCATTTATAAGCTGAGGAGCATTTGCAAATGGCGCATTGCGCGGCGCATTCGCTGCCATTCTTGAACATATTCATGCGAATGCAGGCAAGCCCCAGGTCATGCAGCACAAAATTGATGCTGATATTGCGTTTGGTGATTTCCTCAAGCGCGTTATAGCCAAGGCCTTGCAGCAAATGGATGCTAGCGACATCTGGCCTGAAGTTGTCCAGCACATCCGCCATGATGCGCTTGTTGCGCGGGTCGAAATGATCAAGAAAATGCCAGAGCAGTTTCTGCAAACCCTTCGCTTTTTGAAAATGAAACGTGGCATAGGGGCGCGGCATGAGCACGCGCCATATGCGCATTCCTTCAAACGCTGTGCCATGCGTGGCATCATTGGCATCAACCGCTGTTGTTAAAACGCCGACATCCCAGCCATTATCACGGAAATGCAGCGCAAGGTTGTAGGCAGAGCTTTCCGCGCCGCCCAGAACGTGCGGCGGAAACAGGGATGAGACGATGAGCACGCGTTGCTTGTTCATGCTCCGGCCTTCAAAACGTGTTCATACAGTTGCGCATATTGCCGGGCGCAGCTTTGCATCTGGTATCTTTCTGCAAATATCCTTCTGGCTGCCAGCGATTGGCGATGATAAAGATTGGCATCGCCCAGCAGCGTTTTGATTTTTGCGGCATAAGCAGCGGCATCTTCGCCTGAAATAAGGTAACCGTTCATGCCATCGGCAATCGCTTCGTTATTTCCGGTAACGTTGGAAACGACCGCCGGAATGCCAAACTGCATGGCTTCCAATAAGGTCAGCGGCAATCCTTCCCAGCGCGAGGGCAGCAGCATGATTTTTGCGGAACGCAGAATATTCAATGTCTCGGCGTGTGTTTTGGTGCCAAAGAATTCAACATGCCTGGCATGGGCAAGCATGCGCGTGATGTCGGCTTCTTTTTCACCGCCGCCCACCATAGCAAAGCGATATCCGCTATCTTTTAATTGCCTGAATACCTCCACCGCAAGTTCTGGATTTTTCTGTCTGACCATGCGCCCGACAAACACCGCATCAAATTGCTTTTCGGCTGGTGCGGCTTGCGCGGCGGGCTTGATGCCGTTATGAATGACAAGCGAATGCTTGTTTAAAAGGCTATAGCGTTTGGCAATGGCTTCATCGCCTTTTGAAACAAATACAATCGCATCAACGCACAGCGCAATCAGCCTTTCGGCCATCATGCCGATGATGCGTGCAAGCGGTTTTTTTTGAACAAAGTGATAGCCGTGAACGGTATAAATAAAAATGATGCGTGGGTGCAGCAATCGTGCCAGCAAGCATTGAAACGCCGCGCGCGCGCCATGCAGATGCACGATGTCGGGCTTTGTTTCAGTGATAATGTGATTGAGCTGAAATGGCAGGCTGGCGCTTAGCTTGCTTTTGAAAAAATCCAGCCCGAAGGTTTGTGCGCACAGGCCAATCAGCGCCTTGTGCCCATAGGAACCGCTATCGGTAACCGCATTAAGGGTGAAGGCGCTGGTTGTGAGCAATGCTTCGACAAGGCTGATGACAAAGGTCGTGCCGCCGCCGGGGGTGCCATCGGCAACAACCTGAAGAACATTGATGTTTGAAGCGTGGGCCAGCGTGGTCATGAGTGCGGGTATAAAAAAAGCATAAAGCCTTGCCTGAACAATTCACGTTATGGGTATCATAATCCAAATTGCTAAGATAGGTAAAAACTGGTTTATTGGGCACGTAAAAACGACCCCCAAGGATGCTTTTATGAAAATTGCTATCATCCATGATTGGCTTGTGACAAAAGCCGGTTCGGAAGCCGTGCTGGAACAGTTATTGCTGATGTATCCGGGCGCCGATGTTTTTACGCTGGTCAATTTTTTAAATGCTGAAGATGCAAGGTTGTTAAACGGTTCGCGCTGCTTCACCAGCTTCATTCAAAAGCTGCCATTTGCCCAAAAGCATTACCGCGCCTATTTGCCGATCATGCCGCTGGCAATCGAGCAATTCGATCTATCGGGGTATGACGTGGTCATCAGTTCATCGCACGCTGTTGCAAAAGGTGTCATCACCGGGCCAGATCAAATCCATCTTTCCTATGTGCATAGCCCTATTCGCTATGCGTGGGATTTGCAGCATGTATATCTGCGCGAAGCCAAGATGGAAAAGGGTGTCAAGAGCGGCATTGCGCGGATTATCCTGCATTACATGCGCATGTGGGATGCGCGCACGGTAAATGGCGTTGATTATTTCATTGCCAATTCAAGCTTCATCGCGCGGCGCATCGCTAAATGCTATGCGCGCAAGGCGGAAGTGATTTATCCGCCCGTGCAGCTTGATGAATTTGTTCTGGGCAAAAAACCGAAAGAAGATTTTTATCTGACCGTTTCGCGCTTCGTGCCGTATAAAAAAATCCCGCTGATTGTCGAAGCCTTTGCGCGCATGACGGGAAAAAAACTGGTGGTGATTGGCGATGGGCCGGAGAATAACGCGGCGCGTGATGTCGCTGGCCCATACATCGAATTCCTTGGCCGCCAGCCACGTTCCGTAGTGATTGATTACATGCAGCGCGCCAAGGCATTCGTATTCGCAGCCGAGGAAGATTTTGGAATTGTGCCGGTTGAAGCGCAAGGCTGCGGCACGCCCGTGATTGCCTATGGCAAGGGCGGGGCATTGGAAACAGTAGTGGACGGCGTGACAGGCGTATTTTTTGCCGAGCAAACCACAGCCTCATTAATTGATGCAGTGAAACGATTTGAAATGCTCGCGCCATCGCTTGACAAACAAGCCATTCGCCGTAACGCGGAACGGTTTGAAGTAGGGCGTTTCCGCTATGATTTTAACGCATTGCTGGAGCAGGCAATCCGTGAAAATGCGCCAAAAAAGTAACGATTATAGGCGGAAACAAATAGCGCCTTCTTTTAGGTGGCGCGGCCATTTAGGAACCTATATACATTGCCCTAATCTTGAAGATTACATTGATAAGGCCAGACATGTCCACCACGGAACAAGAACAAGACGATTTTATTTCATCAGGTGAATTACTCAAAATCTGGTATTTTGTCCGCCGCAACGCGCTGCTGATTGGTCGCGTGATTTTATGCACGGTTGTCTTGGCGATGCTCTATGCATTCGTGGCAACGCCCCGCTTCGTGAGCGAAGCGATTGTGATGATGGATAGCCGCAAAACCCGCATCACCAACATGGATGCAGTTGTTTCCAACATGACGCTGGATACTTCTGCGGTGCGTACAGAAATCGATATTATCAGCTCACGCGCGGTGATTGACCGCGTGCAAAAGCAGCTCAAGCTCAATGAAGATCCGGATTTCAATCCAAACCTGCGCGGCCTTAGCTGGCTCGCGAAATTGCTGCCGTGGAAATCCAGCGATGAAGAAAAAGCAAAGGATGAAAGCACCGAGCGCACCATGATTGCGGGTAAGCTCAAGAAATTCCTGGAAGTTGAAAATGATGGCCGTTCCTACAGCATCAACATTCGTTTCCGTGATACCGACCCGCAGCGCGCCGCCAAAATTGCCAATGCCTTTGCTGACCAGTATCTTGTTGACCAATTGGAAGTGAAGTTTGATGCCAGCCAGCGCGCGAATGAATGGCTGGGCAAACGCCTTGAGGGCTTGCGCGGTGAACTGCGCACCAGCGAAAAGGCGGTGGAAGATTTCCGTCAGGCCCATAATCTGGTAGGGGTTGATACAGAAACCGTTACTCAAAAGCAATTAACCGATTTAAGTACCCAGCTTATCACCGCCAAGGCCGAGCTGTCGCAGGCCGAAGCCCGCCAGAAAACCATTGCCAATTTAAAGGATAATGGCAAAACCGCTTCGGTGGTTATGACCTCGCCGCTTATTCAGGAATTGAAGCGCCAAGCTGCCGAAGTGCGCCGCAAGGAAGCGGATTTATCCGCGCGTTACGGTGATCGCCACCCAACAATGATTAATGTTCACAACGAGTTGCGCGATATTTCTGCGAAAGTGGAAGAAGAAACCCAAAAGATTCTCAGTGGCGCAGACAGCGATTTGGATATTGCCCGCAGCAAGGTCAAAAGCCTTGAAGAAGGCGTGCAATCACTGAAAGGCCAAACGGGTGAGGGCGACCAGGCTATGGTTACCCTGCGCCAATTGCGCCGTGAAGCCGATGCCAATAAGACGCTTTATGAAAGCTTCCTTGCCCGCTTCAAGCAGGTGGCAGAACAGCAAGACTTGCAAATGGCGGATGCCCGCATTGTGGCAAAGGCTGAAGTGCCATTACGCCCCTATTTCCCAGACCCGATGATTTTCTTCGCCCTCAGCCTTGTGCTGGGCACGATGCTTGGCTTTGGCCTTGCGCTTATTCTTGAATATATGGAACGCGGCTACCGCGATCTCAACGTCATGGAAGGCGCGCTGGGCGTTGCAGGCCTTGGAATTGTTCCATTGATTGAAAGCGGCGACCAATTGCCGACCGATTACGTGCTTGAAAAACCATTATCGGTTTATGCGGAATCCATTCGCGGCGTGCGCACTGCCGTGCATTTCTCGAATGTTGATACGCCGCCGCGCGTGATTATGGTCACCAGCTCGCTGCCGGGTGAAGGTAAGACCATTTTCTCTCTCTGCTTTGGCCGCGTGATGGCGAAGTCGGGCGCAAAGGTATTGTTGATTGATGCCGATATGCGCCGCCCGCGCGTGCACAGCGTGCTGGGCCTTGATAAGACCAAGCCTGATTTGGCGCGCATTTTAACGGGTGAAGTTCAGCTGGCTGATGCCGCGCAACGCGACATTAGCGGCATGGATGTCGTGATTGCGAGAGCCAAAACCCCAAACCCGCATGATTTGCTGGCGTCCAAGCAAATGGAACGCCTGCTTGCCGAGGCACGCACCCACTATGACATCGTGATTGTGGATACGCCGCCCGTTATCGCGGTTTCCGACAGCGCGGTTGTATCAAAATTGGTGGATACCACATTGTACCTTGTTCGCTGGGCATCAACCCCGCGCGAAGTGGTGAAGCAGGGCATCAAGCGCCTGACCGACTATAACGTGAAGCTTGCCGGCGTTGTGCTCAACCAGGTCGATCTGGAAGAGCAAAAAGAATACGGCTATGGCGATTACGGCTATTACTATGGCAAGTACAAAGATTATTACACCAACTAATCTTCCCGCATGACTTCTGCTGCTGCGCCCACACATCCCGCACGATTGATCAGCATGGCGGTGTTGGCTGTGGCATTGCTGGGCTTTGCTGCCATCAACCTGTTTTACGATTTCAAGCCTGCGGTAGATAAAAATGACGCGCTCGCTATCCAGCTTAACCAGGCGGCGGCCCTGCCGAAGCTGCAACGCCTTGATCGCTTTATGGCGTTGCGCCAGCGGCAGGAGGCCTTGCTGGCAGAAAACCCGATTGAACCCTATGCGTGGATGCGCCTCTCCTACTTGCGCCAAAATACGGGTGAATCCCGCCCATCGGCCTTTGATGCCCTGCGGTTTGCCGATAAAATTGCCCAGCCCGATAATGTCGGCGGCATGGAACGCATTTTGATGTGGCATGACTATGCCGATATCCATACCGATGCCGATAAAGACCGCGAAGTGCAGATGTGGCGCAAGGCCTATCGCGGAGATTGGGATAATTTATATAATGTGATTGCCGCGCACCATTTGCACCATGTGTTTGACATGGCGATTGAAGGCGACCCCGAATTACTCGCGAAGCTTAACAAGACCCGCAAGCATTAACCCGTGTCTTTTTCTGATGAGCCCCAGCTTTGCGCAAGGCTTAGCCCCAGCAGCATCGCAAATGGCATGACGACCCCCGGGATTTGCAGGCTGAAATCAACCGCGCTGTGACCAAGTACGATAACGCACGCCGCGCAGCCCAGCGCAGGGAAAAGCCCGCGGCGGCGGCGTTTGAAAAGCCCGCGGATGACACCGCTTATCAGCAGTGCCATCGCTGCCCACAGCATCAGGCCTGCGGGCAATCCCAAATCAACAAGGCTTTCCAGAATATCGCTGTGCGCATGGTTGAACGATGCGCTGACGCTATCATTATACATTCGGAACACGGCCTGGAATGAGCCAAGGCCGTAGCCAAGCCACGGATTATCGCCAATGGCTGCCATGCAGAAATTATAAACGGTAGCGCGGTCTTTGGATGATTGGTCGATGAACAGATTGGCGAATTGCACCGACGATTCTACAGCAAAGGATATAATCACTGCGCCAATTCCCACGCAAGCCAGCAGCAGCAGCATTGCGCGGCTCCACTGCTTGGCATAAAGCTGGTAGCAGATGAAATAAACCGCAACGCCAGCAAGGCTGAGCAGCAGCGCAGCGCGGCTATGCGTCAGTAAAATGGCAACAAACACAAACAGGATTAAAAAGAATGGAAGCGGGGCTTTTTGCGTGGCCCACATCATAAAGGTTTTTGAACGCTTCTTCTCGCGCGTTTCACGCAGTTCCTTGCGCCAGGATTGATAAAACAGGCAACAGCCGCACAGCAGCACCAGCGCGGCATAAATCGCGAAGTGGTTCTTGCTGAAGAAGGTGGATGTCAAATCATGTTCATATTGCAGCTTTTCAACCCACAGCACCTTGGTGCTATCGGTTGCGACATTGAAATAGCCATAGATGCACAGCGCAATACCCGAATACCACAGCGCTTTGACCATCAGCTTGGCGCGGCCGCACTCCTGCCCGAATACATATCCCAGAATGCCTGTCACAATATAAGTGATAAGACGGTTCAGGCTAAAAAATGCTTCACCGCGCCACAGCGCAATGCTGCCTTCCAATGGTTTGTTGAGCGCCTGTGCTGCGTCCTGCCAAATGGGGTGGTGCCAATCGCTGGGCATGAAGCTTTGCGTTTGCAAAAAGCCCCACAGCATGGCCAGTGCAAATAGCCACAGCGCGTAAATGATGCGTTTGGGCCAGAAGCATTCCTTTATCAGGGTCTGCTCGAAGACAAGTAACAGGGCGCTGATGGCCAGGACAATCTGCGCAATGCCAAAGGGTATGTCACGGTTTCCGCCAAATCCCAGCGGCAATAACGTAATGCACAGCACATAGCAGGCAAAGGCGGCATTGCTTAATGTTAAAGCGGGCAGGGCAGGTTGTTTAGAAACGGACATCGGGCAACGATAATGGGTATCTTCCTATCGGTCAATCAACGCTATTCGCCCTGATTAGTCGTCTTCAATGTCGATATGTTCTCTGGGCGCATGCTTGGCCAGAATGCGCTGCAAGGTGCGGCGGTGCATGTTCAGGCGGCGCGCGGTTTCCGATATGTTACGCTCGCACTGTTCGAACACGCGGGCAATATGTTCCCAGCGCACGCGCTCGGCTGACATGAGTTGCTCTGGCGGCGGGGGCAGGCCTTCGGTTTTTTCGGTCAGCAAGGCGTTTTCAATCACATCCGCATCGCTGGGCTTGGCCAGATAATCCACCGCGCCCAATTTCATGCTGGTGACGGCCGATGCAATGTTTCCGTACGCCGTTAAAATCACAATGCGCATGGTGGGGTTTAGCTTGCGCAGCGCCTCCACCACCACCAGGCCATAGCCATCGGTCAAACGCAAATCGACCACGGCATAATTGGGCGGTGTTTTTTCGGCGGCGCTAATCGCATCCTTGACGGACTCCGCCGTGATTACTGCAAAGCCTTTGCGTTCCATCGCGCGCGCCAAGCGGTTGCGCAGCGGCGCATCATCATCAACAATTAAAAGCTGTTTTGCGGTTTCAGTCATGATGGCACATTATGTTGGCGCAAACGGCCATGAAAGGGTTATTTGTGCGCCGCCCGACACATCATTTTTTGGGCGGTTGGCAAAGGTTACCGTTGCGCCGCTGCGTTCCAGCAGCGTTTTGGCAATAAACAGGCCAAGACCCATGCCATTGGTGCTTTCTTTTATATAAGGGGTGCCAAGGCGCGGCAATAACTCATCGGAAAAGCCCGGGCCATCGTCTTCAATACGCAACTTCACGGCATTGTCCTGCCACTGCATCGTGATGCGCACGACGCTTTTGGCGAATTGGCACGCGTTGTGAAGGATATTGCCAATCCCGTGCATCAATCCGGGGCTTAATGGCCATGATGGCTCGATGCCCGTGCCATCGGCGATGATTTCAATAACAGCATTGCCGCGGCGGTAAGGTTCCAATACATGCAGCACATAATCGCGCAGTGGCAATGTATCGAAGGATTGGTCGGACAGCACATTATGCTTCGAAAAATCCGATAAAATCGCGCGACATCTATCAATCTGGCTTTGCAGCAATTCAATGTCTTCATTCAGCGGCGTGGTTTTAAGGCTGTGCGCCAATTCGCTGCTGATAATCGCGATGGTGCTTAACGGGCTGCCCAATTCATGTGCCACCGCTGCGGCCAGCGCGCCAAAGGCGGATATTTTTTGCTCATATTCCAATGCCAGGCGGCTGGCATTGAGTGCTTCCGATAACCGCCGCGCTTCGCGGGCCACGCGCCGCACATATAATACCAAAAACGCGCCGGAGATATAAACGGCTGCGGCGCTGCCACCTAAAAATAACGGCGAAAATTGCTGTGGCACAGGCCAGGGCAGGGGCATCGCAAAAAACATCGCGCAGTAACAAATCAGGGTAAGGGTCAGCAACACAAAAACACTGCGCCCTGATAATACCGTTGCGGCGATAGTGATGGGCGCAAGCATCAGCACAATAAACGGGTTGGTGAATCCGCCCGTGACAAACAGCAGCGCGGATAATTGCAGCGTATCAAATCCCAGCGCAAAGGTTGCGCCCTTATTATGCAAATAGGGCCTGCCGCGAAGGCGTGATACCGCAACACTGTTAAAGATGACGGAGGTCAGGATGACGCAGGCGGGAGCCACCAGATTCATCTGCAAATTGAACGAGAAATGCGCCACCGCCAGCGCCGCAATTTGCCCGCAAATGGCCAGCCAGCGCATCTTAATCAGCGTTTTGCGGCGCATGCGCCCGTTAGCTATATTGTCCGGGGTGATATTGTCGGGCATGAAGGTTTGGCTAAGCAATGACATGGCTTATGTTAGCAAACTATGCGGGTTTGCGTAAACCGCCCATTAATCTGTTGCACTTTCCAAAAAGCCTTCTAAAAAAGCGGCATGCTATCCATACACGACCTTACCTACTGCATTGGCGGGCGCGCCCTTTTGGAAAATGTCTCGGTGAATATCCCGGCGGGCCACCGCGTGGGCTTGGTGGGGCCAAACGGCGCTGGCAAATCCACCCTGTTCAAGCTGATTGCAGGAGAATTGCAGCCTGATGGCGGTGAAATTTCGTTCATTAAAGGCACGACCATCGGCATGGTGCGCCAGGATATTCCCGATGATGGCACATCCATTCTCGACGTAGTACTGAATGCTGATACCGAACGCGCAAGCTTGCTCAAGGAATCCGAAACCGCAACCGATCCTGAACGCATTTCCTATATCTTTGACCGCTTGAATGACATCAGCGCGTATGATGCGCCATCGCGCGCGGCAACCATTCTGGCCGGGCTGGGATTCAGTGATGAAGCACAGCAAAACCCCATCTCCTCGTTCTCCGGTGGCTGGCGCGCGCGCGTTGCCTTGGCGGCCGTGCTGTTTTGCCAGCCTAATGTGTTGATGCTCGATGAACCGACCAATCATTTGGACTTTGAATCCATGGTGTGGCTGGAAAATTTCCTCATGCGCTATCAGCAAACGCTGATTATCATCAGCCATGACCGCGATATTCTGAATAAAACGGTTACGCATATTCTGCATCTCGAAAATAAAACGCTGAATGCCTATACCGGCAATTACGACCAGTTTGAGCGCCGCCGGGCGGAGCGCATGATGAACCAGCAGGCAATGCATGAAAAGCAAACTGCGCAAAAAGAAATGATGATGAAGTTCGTTGAACGCTTCCGCGCAAAGGCAAGCAAGGCGCGTCAAGCGCAAAGCCGGTTAAAAGCCATTGAGAAAATGGATATTGTAGATGCCGTGATTGCAGACCGCGTGACATCGTTCACCTTTCCCGAGCCCAAACCGCTGAAATCGCCCATCATCCGGTTGGAACAGGTGGATGCAGGTTATGCACCCGGCAAGCCCATTTTGAAAAAACTGGATTTGCGCATTGATATGGAAGACCGCATTGCATTGCTGGGTGCGAACGGCAACGGTAAATCCACGCTGGTTAAAATCCTTTCCGAACGTTTATCGCCATTGCAGGGCGAGCTGCATAAATCGGGCAAGCTCAAAATCGGCTATTTTGCACAGTTCCAAACGGATGAACTGGATGTCACCGTTACGCCTGTTGAAACCATGACGATGGCGATGAAAGACAAAACCGAAGTGCAGGTGCGCTCCATGCTGGCGCGCTTTGGATTTGACAGGCACAAGGCTGATACGAAAGTTGGCGGGCTGTCGGGCGGCGAGAAGGCGCGGCTGCTGTTCTGCCTGATGAGCTTTGATGCGCCGCATATCATGCTGCTTGATGAACCAACGAACCATCTGGATATCGATGCGCGCCAGGCATTGGCGCAGGCCATCAATAATTATGAAGGTGCTGTCATTCTGGTAAGCCATGATGCGCATTTGGTAAAAACCGTAGCCGAGCAGTTATGGCTGGTCGCAGATGGCAAGGTCAGCGCATTTGAAGATGATCTGGATGCGTATTCCAAGCTTGTTATCAAGCAACGCAAGATGGAACGTGATAAACTAAAGCAGGATGCGCGCAAACCCAAGAATGATAATGAAGCGAGCGCAGCAAATTCAGATGCTGAACAAAAAGCCGAAGAGCAAATGAAGAAAATTGCCGAGCTGCAAAAACGTAAGCAGGATTTGGAAGGCGAAATGGCAGATTTTTTTGCCAAGCCCGAACATGCAGCCGAACTTAAGCGTTTAACATCTGCGCATAAAAAGCTGGAAGATGATATTGAAGCGCAGGAAGCCCAGCTCGAAGCGTTAATGAAGCAGATTTAAGCAGCGCGCGCTTGCGGGGCAGATGCCCTGCGTGCTGCTGGCACCGGGCGCGCGGGCGCTGCTTCAATAATGGTAACGCCAGCTTCAGCGGCAAGTTTGCGCATCAATCGTTTTTCTGCTTCCGTGCCGCTCTCAATCTTGAAACGGCCGCGCCAATGTTCTTTGGCATGGCATATCATGGCGCGCATATGATCTTCTTTGGCCTGGCCATACAGCGACAGGCTGCTTCTTGTTTCAACGATATGGCTGGTCGCGTTCAATGTTACCTTAACGGTATCTGCATTCACCTGCTGCACATGCTTAAATCCGCTGTTTTTCCATGCCTGTGCGCTGGGCGCGTGATTAATCTGGCTGCGTAATGCCAATGCAGGGTATTGGTTCAGCAATTCATCAATCGTGGTTTCTACCACACTGGCATTGCGTGACTGGATGAATGGCTTGTTCTCGCTGTCCATCTGCAAATACTGGCCAATAATGGTGCTTGCGGCATCCGCATGGCTGGTTTTGTAAATGGTGAAATGCACATCGCCATTCATGAAATCCGTGCACTGAGTGGCACTGGTTACATAGCGGTGGGATATCTGCCGCCCGTATTTTATTTTCTGTGCCTTTTCCCATTCGGCTATCGGCATGAATCTGCCGGTATTGATAAATGCATCTTCCGGCGTGTATTGCTGCTCAACCCGGTTGTCATCGTGTTGCACATACATGGCGGTAATTTCAAGCACATCGGGCTTTAATCGCATGGATGGATTTGCGGGGTCTTTATATTCCATCATGTATCGGCGCGCGAGAATACGCGTCTTGGCTGTGCCATTATGATACTCGTATATGGCCAGTTGCGCCTTTAACCCGGGAACATCGTCATGGTTTAGCAAGGCTGCGATATAATCCAGCTTCGGCGTTGAAACAGCGCTGGCAATTGACCATACATCGCTTGGCAGTGACTTAAAAAAGATGCCAACGCGCTTGCCGGCAGGCAAGGGATCCATAGTAATTTTTATTTTTTTTCCGGTATCCACTGTATCTGCGACAATCAGCTTGTGCAGCTTGCTTATATATTCCGTGCGCTCACCGTTTCTGGATAAGGCGAGCGCGTTAAGATCAGTATTGACCGATGCATCATGCGAAAAAATAACCCGTTGTTCACCGGCAACGGAATGAACGGATGATGCGGGAAGCTCCGCTGCGCGTTGCGCAGTAATGAATGCTGCAATCTCCGCCTGCACCCTGGGGTCGGATAATTTATCGCAATCGTCCTTCGTCGCCTGCTGCTTTGCAATCGCGTCAAAAGCAGCCCCGTTGCTGCTGTTCAGATCAATGATATATAGTTCAGCCATGCCAATTCCTATTTAAGATATATTAACATGGGCCGCATATGCCGATTTTTAAAACGGCCACTTTTTTCTTTGCGCCC
Source organism: Alphaproteobacteria bacterium (assembly GCA_021732145.1). Classification (GTDB taxonomy): domain Bacteria; phylum Pseudomonadota; class Alphaproteobacteria; order UBA9219; family RGZA01; genus RGZA01. Next base: position 28,207 of record JAKFVN010000049.1, on the reverse strand, counting down.
TGTGGGCGCTCTTTGGGCGGTGATGATGGTGGCGCTATGGGCGTAATGCCTATGCGGTCGCCGTGCACCGCATGGGGTTGTGCCACGCGGCTTCCGGCAAAGGCAAGCGTTCCAATGCCGGCACTGTGGCGTTCGCGATCCATCCAGCTATCACGCAGTTTTTGAATGGGACTGACGATTGCTGGGCGCTTGAATTGAATAACATTCGATACACGGTGCTCAGCGCCTGTTTTGCCGCGCGCGATAGCCATTTGCTCAGGGGATGACGCTGCATCAGCCATTGCATGGCGGGCTTGCGGCGTATGAATGGCTTGCCGGGAAAACGGGATGATATTGCTTTCAGGCAATGTGGTTATTGGCGGGGCTGTGCGTTGTTGTGGCACGATAATATCGCTTACCGGAACCATTGGGGCGCTGGAAATAATAATCTTGGGTGCTTTAATGTGCGCTTCAATGCTTATTGGCCTATCCTGCTGCGCGCCGCGCAGTTTTTCAATCAGGCTGCGTGCCTGCGCGGAGGATGCGGCGACCAGTGCTTTTTCAGCTGTTTTTTCAACTGCTTTTTCAGCAATTTTTTCAGGCACTGGCATTGCGTGCTGCACAGTTTCATTGTGAATAACCGGTTTAATCCATGCCGCTGCCGGCGTGACAGGGATTGGCAGGGATGCGATTTCGTGGCGGACGCTGAATGGCGCAATCGCAATGGTTATTGCTTTATGCGCAATCTGGCGCGGCGCGGCAACCGAAGTGGCCATCGCAGCATAGTGTGCCGGTTGCCGTGCAAGGCGTTGCGGAATGATGGGGGCCTTGGCCTGTAAGGGCAGGGGCGCTTGGCGTGCATTGCCGCGCAGTGTGCTATCGCGCAGTTGCGCAATAGGTAGCCGCATAATGGGTGGCATCAGGCGCCGCGCCGCCATCGCAGGCCGGCTGATTTGAAAATGGGTAGCCTTGCGTTGAATAGGGCTGATTGGTGGCGTGCGCAGGGCAACCAACAGTTTCTGAAGCATTGGCTTGGAAACAGTCAGAGAAAAACGCTGTGATGCCGCCGCCGTGCGTTGCTGTGGCCGCGCGGAGATGCGTGCAATCGCGCGCAGCGGCACAGTAACCAGGCGTGGGGCTACCCGTATCCCTGCACGTGAACTCCGCGCGAGTTTGGTAACGGCAATTGCGCGCATGGCTTTAATGCGGATTGCCGCTGTCCTGGCTTTTGGCTTTTGAATGGCGGTTACCGGTGCGGCGGCTTTAATCACAGGCGCGGGTTTTGTCATGCGCGGGCGATGCGCCGGAAGCATCTTGTCAAGCTTGCTTAACTGCGCGCGCACTGCCAGTTGTGCCTTGGTTGGCGGCGTGATGCCATTGGTGCCCGCCACATTCAAGCTGCTGCGCACATCGGAAAGGATTGAGGCAATATCCCGCGTTACGGTTTTTTGCATGGCCTGCCTGGTTGCATGCCGGGTTTGGTTGGCGGTGATGGTGCCCGCCTTGTTCAATAGCGCGCCAAGCTTGTTAAGGCCGGCCATCGCGCCGCGCAGCGCCGTTTGCGCTTCCATGCTCAGAGCCGTATCCGCCATGCATTGCAATACGGTTCGTGCCGTTTCTTTCTGCCATTGCTTAATCTGTTCAATGCGTGAAAGCGGGATTTCCGTATCGCTTTCATTATCGCTTTCATTATCGATCTGGCCCATCGCCAGCGCCGTTTCATAGTGGATGTAAAGCAGCGCGGCTTGATCTGTGCCATGCACAGGGCGCGTGACAATGCTCTGTTGCACAAGGTTATATATAAACCCCTGTTCTGGCATGAGGGCATCTTCCGCTTCGTTGCTTAGGAATACGTTCAGCTCGCCTTCATAATCATCGGGCATCATATGCCTGATGTATTTGGTGATGGCATGAATGGCGCGGGCTTTGCGCGCGCCATGAATGGTTCGTGGCCACACCGCATGCAATTGCGAACGCAGTCGCAGTTGCGTAGCTGTCACTTGAAGCGTTAGGGGTTGAAGAACCGTTGTCATATTGATGTTTTCGCTAATAATCATAATGGTATATGGATATTAAGCAAAAAAGTGAAGGCCATAATTGCTGTATTATTTCAAATAGATAGTTTTTTAATACTTTCTGAAATACCCTCTATAGATGGAGCATTCCCGGCGCGATTTTCTGAAATATGTCATGGCCTTTACGGCTTCAGCGGGCATTGCCATCGATCCGCTTCGCGTGCTGGCCGCTGCTTCGAGCGCGCAGGAATATCTGGTCGTTGGTTCGTTTACCAAGGCGGTTCGCGCCAATCTTACGCAGCAAACCGTCAAGCAATTAGAAATTGGCTTTCTGGCGCACAGCCTGCTGCGCCATCCGAAATATCCTCACCGCTATCTTGCAATGGAAAAATGGGGCCCGAATGCTGCGATGGTGGATTTTGAAACCGATGAAGTAAGGAAAATTCCAAGCGGCAACAAATACAGCTTTTATGGGCACGGCCGTTATGTACCAGAAAAAAATGCGTTTTATGTTGCGCGCGTTTCGGTTGAAACCGGAAAAGGCTATCTTGTTGCCTATGACCCTGAAACGTATGAAGTCAAAGAATCCATTCATGTCTGCATGGGCGGGCTGCATGAATGCCGCCGCATGCCCGATAACACCTATGCGGTCACCAATTCCGGGATTAAAGCCGATGATTACGGTGACCCGCGCAAGGGACACCGCGTTGAGCCTTCCGCACTGACCTTTGTTGATATTGTTGGCGGTGGCAAGGTCGTGAAGCAATTGCCGATTGAAGATGACCAGCAGATTATTGGTCATTTTGAAGTGACCAAGCATGGGCAAATCATTGCTCTCACCAGCCCTTCGCGTCAATTCCTTGGCCAGGATATGCGTACCGCAAGCAGGCATAATAGCGGTTACGTTTATTTCAGTCCCGATGGCAAGCAGCCACTTAAGATCATGGATTGGGGGCATCGTTTGCAAACCCAGATTAAAGGCGAGATTTTAAGTGTTGCGCTTAATGAAGATCATACGCAGGCCGCTGTCACCAACCCGCTTGCCGGCAACGTGGTGCTGATTGATATGGAAAAGCAGAGCGTCATCCGATCGCTTGATGCGCCATTCCGCGGCATTGTGTGGGATCCGGTTTCAAAAGGCTATATCGGCAGCGCTGAAAAACTGGTGTGGATTGCGCCTGATTTCAGCAAGATGACCAAGCTGCCGATTGAAAACAAAGCCGGCTACAGCAGTTCCCACTCCATTCTGGAAACGGTTTAATCCTGTTTCATGCGCTGGCGGCGCTTTTCGAGCGTCATATGCATGTCGCTGACCTTATCGCTGGCGGTCTTGGTGAAAATGCCGGGAACAGCGCCATGAATGAACAGGCAGATTGCGGCAATCAGCATCTGAAAGCTGCACTTCCACGTGAATAGAATATGCTGCCAATAGGTTTCACCATTCAGCTGCGGATGTTCCAGAAATAATCTATAAAAAAAATCCTTGGACATGATTAAGCCAGCGCGCTTTCTAAATCCTTGAGTAGGTCGGTTTCGTTTTCAATGCCAACGGACAGGCGGATCAACCCATCATCAATGCCATGCTTCTTGCGCACATCCGCCGGAATGCTGGCATGGGTCATGATGGCGGGGTGTTCAATCAGGCTTTCAATCCCGCCCAGACTTTCAGCCAGCGTGAAGACATGGCAGTTGGACAGCATTTTTTTGGCTGCGCCTTCGCCGCCCTTGATAATCGCAGAAACCATGCCGCCAAACCCGCTCATTTGCTGTTTGGCGAGGGCATATTGCGGGTGGGATGATAAACCAGGGTAAATCACACGTTCAATGGAGCGGTGGTTTGAAAGGAAGGTCGCAACGGCCATCGCATTGCGGCAATGGCGTTCCATGCGCAGGCCCAGCGTTTTTAGGCCGCGATGCGCAAGGAAACTGTCAAACGGGCCGGCAATCGCGCCGGTGGCGTTTTGCAGAAAGCCAAGGCGTTCGGCAATTTCCGAATTATTTCCAACAACAGCAATGCCGCCAATGATATCTGAATGGCCGCTTAAATATTTCGTTGCGGAATGCACCGCCACATCAAACCCATGCGATAGCGGTTGCTGGATATATGGGCTGGCAAAGGTGTTATCGGCAACGGCGATGAGTTTGTGTTTCTTGGCAAAGGCCGCAACGGCTTTCAAATCCACCAGCTTGAGGAGCGGATTGGTTGGCGTTTCAACCCAGATCATCCGCGTATTGGGGCGAATGGCTTTTTCCAATTCACCCGCAACCGTTAAATCAACATAGGAAAATTCAAGCTTGGCCGAATGCTTGCGCACCCGTTCGAATAAACGATAGGTGCCGCCATATAAATCATTCATCGCAATGACGTGGGAGCCTGCTTCCAGCAGTTCCAAAACGGTGGATGATGCCGCCATGCCGGATGCGAAGGCAAAGCCAGCGCTGCCGCCTTCCAAATTGGTTACGGCACGTTCATAAGCAAAGCGGGTGGGGTTGTGACTGCGGCCATAATCAAAACCTTTATGTTCACCGGGCGCGCTTTGCGCAAAGGTGGATGTTGCATAGATAGGCGTGATGACCGCGCCTGTCGCTTCATCAAGATATTGGTCGCCGTGAATGGCGCGGGTATCGAACCCCCAGTTTTTGTTATCACGCTGCTTATTAATATTTTTGGGGGTCATGCTACACCTGTGCGCTTGCGAAGATATTGGAGCAAATCAATCGGCGTGATGATGCCCAGAAATTCATGCTTGTCCATAATGATGGCAACCATGCCGCGTTCAAAAATCGGCAGCAAGTCTTCCATCGGCTTATCCACCTGGATGGTGAGGAGGTTCTTGGTCATCGCCTGCGCAACCTCAATGCCGAAGCCCTTGGGGTTGCCTGTTATGGCCAATAAAATATCGGTTTCATTGACGATGCCGACCAGCTTGCCCCCAGATGTTTTCGGGTCCATCACGGGCAATTGCGATACATCATACATGCGCATTTTGCGGTAAGCGGCCTGCAATGTATCAGACGGCATAATGGTAATCGCGTTTTTGCCAGTGTGCGGGCGGGTAATTAAATCACGCAAATCATGCGCTTCTTTCTTCATCACCAAGCCATGATCATCCAGCCAGTATTCGTTATAAATTTTGGACAGGTATTTATTGCCGCTATCCACCACGAAACTGACGACGCGCTTTGGTGCTTTTTGCGCGCGGCAATAACGCAGGGCTGCGGCAATGAGCGTGCCCGATGACGAACCGCAAATGATGCCTTCCTGACGCAGCACATCGCGCGCGGTTGAAATGCTTTCCGTATCGGAAATGGTATAGGCCTTTTTAACAAGGCTGAGATCGCAGTTTTTGGGAATGAAATCTTCGCCAATGCCTTCGACCAGCCAGCTACCGGCTTCAATCATCACGCCTTCATTAATGAACGGTGCCAGCACCGACCCCTTCGGGTCAGCGAGAACCATTTCGCATTCCGGCGCCACGCGCTGGAAATAACGGCCAAGCCCCGTAAGTGTACCGCCCGAACCCACGCCGCAGACCAGCGCATCAATCTTGTGGTTCATCTGTTCCCATACTTCGGGGCCCGTGGTGCGTTCATGGGTGACGGGATTATTGGGGTTTTCAAACTGGTTGACGTAAAATCCGCCGCGTTCCCTGGCGATGCGTTCGGCCATATCGTGATAATATTCGGGATGGCCTTTGCCCACATCGGTGCGGGTAATCACCACTTCCGCGCCCAGCGCTTTCAGGTGGAAGATTTTTTCCTGACTCATTTTATCAGGGATAACCAGAATAAGTTTATAACCCTTTTGGCTGGCGACCAGCGCAAGGCCAAGGCCGGTATTGCCAGCCGTTGCTTCCACCAAGGTACCGCCGGGTTTCAGGCTGCCATCCTGTTCAGCGGCGTTAATCATGGAAAGGGCGATGCGGTCTTTAATCGACCCGCCGGGGTTATGGCTTTCCAGTTTCAGGAATAATTCGCATGGCCCGCAATCCAGGTGATTGACCTTAACGAGCGGCGTGTTGCCCACCAATTCCAGAACATTTTTAGATGCGACCACGAGTACTCCCAAGCTTTTTACTAAGTGTAGTAAGCGCGGGTCGATTTATCCCGAAAAAAAGTGGATTCGGTTTTTAACAAATGAAAATAGATTTTTAACGCAGGGTTACGCGTTCGCTGGTTTGGTAGCTATTGTCGCCGATTTGCGCGGTAATGCTGGCATCCCAATCGCCCGGCAATGGCAGCTTGACTTGCCCGCGGTAAACGCCGGGTTCCACCATGCTTAACGGAAGGGTAAGGGAGCTTTGCGCCATGATGCCGCTGCCATCCTTCACATGTAACAGCGTTAGTTGCACTTGCGCATTCTGGATGGGTTTGTGGGCTTTATCGCGCAGCATGAAGCGAATGCGCGCAATGTTGTCTTCCTTCTTTTCAATGCGCAACTCGCTGCCCCAGCCTAGGGCTTCCTGCATTTCCTGCTTTTCTTCCGCGCGGATTTGCTTTTGTTCAAAAATGTGCTGGTCATCCAGCATGCGCCATGCCGTGCCGCCAATCATCATGACCGCAAATACGACAAACAGTTTGATGAAAAACGAGGATTCTTTTTTGGGTTTAATGCGCTGTTGAACTTGTTTCTTGACGTTGCCCATTTTATGCGGTGTGTTTTATGCCGTGCGCTTGTGTGCTGTCATTTGCATGTGACGCATGCGGAAACGTGCTTTATCCGCATCGCTGGTGGTGGCGTGGCAGTGGTGGCATGAAACGCCCGCTTCGTACTGCGCATGTTGTTGATCGGCAGCGTTTAACGCATATCCGCATGAAAAGCACATGGCATGCGCGCCAGTGGAAAGTCCGTGGCCAACCGCCATGCGGCGGTCAAATACATAGCATTCGCCATTCCATTTGCTTTCACCTTCAGGAACTTCTTCCAGATATTTCAGAATGCCGCCTTTCAGATGGTACACTTCCGGAAAACCCTGCGCGAGCATATAGGCCGATGCTTTTTCACAGCGAATGCCGCCGGTGCAATACATGGCAATCTTGCTGTGCTTGTTGGGGTCTAATGTTTTCTTCACGAATTCGGCAAAGTCGGTGAATTGGTCAATCTTCGGGTCAATCGCGCCTTCAAATATGCCGATCATGGTTTCATAGGCATTGCGCGTATCCAGCACCGTCACGCTGGGGTCATTAATCAGCGCGTTCCAGTTTTTTGCTTCTACATACTGGCCAACACGTTGATGCGGATTGGCTGATGGCTGGTTGAAGGTGATGATTTCTTTTTTAAGGCGCACCTTCAAACGGTCAAACGGCTTGAAAGGGGAGGAAGAGAATTTAACGTCCCCGCGGGATAAGCCCGTGGTTTCGTTCAGCAGCTTTAACATGGCATCAACCGATGCTTCGCTGCCCGCCAGGGTGCCGTTAATGCCTTCCGGTGCAATCAATAACGAACCGCAAATTCCAAGCTCCGCAAAGGCAGCTTTAAGGCTTGCGCGAAGCGCAGGCGCATCGGCAATTGGCGTAAAGCAGTAAAGGGCGGCAACGGTGTAAGTCATGCGGAACAGATTATGCTTTTTAAAGGCCGTTTGTCAAAGCAAAACCCTATTTACTCGGTATGATATATGGCTTAAAACAATCGCTTACGCGACTTAATCCGGAGATTCCCACGATGCTGTCGATGAAAGCCAAATATGCGCTGCGCGCTCTGACAGTGCTTGCCAAAAGCAAAGAAGAGATGACCCAAAGCAAAGTCATCGCCAAGGAAGCAGGCGTGCCCATTAAATTCCTCGAAAACATTCTTCAGGAATTGAAACGCAATCATCTGGTAGAAAGCAAGCGCGGCGTGTTTGGCGGATATTACCTGGCCAAGCCCGCGAAAGACATCAGCGTTGCGGAATTGATGCGCATTATTGACGGGCCCTTGGCGCCAGTGCGCTGCGCCAGTATTTCGGCTTACCAGAAATGCGATGATTGCAAGGATGAGCGCGCTTGCGCCATTCGCAAGACGATGAAAAAAGTACGCGATGCCATGTCGGAGGTTTTAGATAACACCTCCATTCTTGATATGGCCTGCTAAATTAAAAAAATCAGGAGAGAGTTATGTTGAAAGCCGTCATTGCTGCATTCCTATTGCTATTGGGTGTTGCCCAGCCATTGCATGCAGCGGATAAGCTGGAGCTTCTCAATGTTTCCTATGATCCAACCCGTGAGTTTTATGAAAAATACAATACGTTGTTCCAAAAGCATTGGAAGCAAAAGAGCGGCGGCGATATTTCCATCCGTCAATCGCATGGCGGTTCGGCCAAGCAAGCGCGTGCGGTGATTGATGGACTGCAAGCTGACGTGGTCACGCTGGCGCTCGCTTACGATATTGATATGATTGCAGGCAATCGCAGCTTGCTGCCGGAAAATTGGCAGACACTGTTGCCGAACAATAGCTCCCCCTATACATCGACGATTGTGTTTCTGGTGAAGAAGGGAAACCCCAAGGAAATTAAAGACTGGGGCGATTTGATTAAGGATGGCGTGGAAGTCATTACGCCCAACCCCAAAACATCCGGCGGCGCGCGGTGGAATTATTTGGCGGCCTATGGTTATGCCGAAAAACATTTCAAAGGCGATGAAGCCAAAATTACCGATTACATGAAGCAGTTATTCAGGCATGTGCCGGTGCTGGATACAGGCGCGCGTGGTTCCACCACTACATTTGTTCAGCGCGGCATTGGCGATGTGTTGCTGACATGGGAAAACGAAGCCTATTTGGCGGTAAACGAATTGGGCAAGAACACGTTTGATATCATTGTGCCATCCATCAGCATTCGCGCGGAGCCGCCCGTGGCCGTGGTGCAAAAGAATACGGAGAAGAAGGGAACGGTTGAAGCCGCCAAGGAATACCTGATGTATCTGTATTCCGCAGAAGCGCAGGAATTAGCCGCCGCGCATTATTACCGCCCGCAGGATGCAAAGGTGCTGGCCAAGCATAAGCAAACCTTCCCCACCGTCGCGATGATGACCATTGCCGATTTCGGTGGTTGGAAGGCCGCACAGAAAAAACATTTTGATGATAATGGTCTCTTTGACCAGCTTTCCAAAAAATAAGCATGAATACGGCGCGCGCATCATCCTTTTTCAAACAGCTTAAAAAGCCAAGTGTGCTGCCGGGGTTCGGCCTTACGCTTGGCTTCACGCTGGTTTACCTGACGCTGATTGTGCTGTTGCCATTATCAGGTTTGTTTTTTGCAACCGCCAAGCTTTCATGGGCAGAATTTTTTAATACCATTACCGCTGACCGCGTGATGCATGCCTACGGCATAAGTTTCGGCACCGCGTTTGTCGCGGCGCTTATCAATGTGGTGTTCGGCCTTATCGTGGCGTGGATTTTGGTTAGGTATGATTTTCCATTCAAAAAAATCTTTGATGCGATGGTGGATTTGCCCTTTGCCCTGCCAACTGCCGTTGCGGGCATTGCGCTGACATCGCTTTACGCGCCATCGGGCTGGATTGGGCAGTATTTGGAACCGCTGGGAATTAAAGTGGCGTTTACGCCGCTGGGCATCACCATTGCGCTTATCTTCGTTGGCTTGCCGTTTGTGGTGCGCACCGTACAGCCCGTATTGGAAGACATGAACCGCGAATTGGAAGAGGCGGCGGCAAGTCTAGGCGCAACGCGCATGCAAATCTTCCTGCTGATTTTCCTGCCGCATATCACGCCCGCATTGATGACCGGCTTTGCTATGGCCTTTGCGCGTGCGCTGGGTGAATACGGATCAGTTATCTTCATTGCAGGTAACAAGCCGATGATTTCAGAAATCATCCCGCTGCTGATTATGACGAAGCTGGAGCAATATGACCATGCAGGCGCGACGGCGCTGGCGATTGTGATGCTGTTTGTTTCATTCATCATGCTTTATTTAATCAACGTGCTGCAAAAATGGGGTCAAACCCGGATGCTGAGGGAACATTAATGTCGCTCTCCATCCCGCAAAATAAACAAAGTGGCATCGGCGAAGTGTTATGGGTGCGCATCGCGCTGATTATCACGGGCATGCTGTTTCTTGGCGCTGTCATTGGCCTGCCATTGGCGGCGGTGTTCACCGAAGCACTGCGCAAGGGCCTCGATGCTTACGTCGCCAGCATTATCGAGCCTGATGCGCTATCGGCCATTCGTTTAACGCTCCTCGTTGCGGCGATTGCCGTTCCGCTCAACATCGTATTCGGCATTGCTGCCAGTTGGGCGATTACCAAATTTGAATTTACAGGAAAACGCTTGCTCATTACGCTCATCGATTTGCCGTTTTCGGTATCGCCGGTTATTTCCGGGTTGATTTATGCGCTGATGTTTGGCGCGCAATCGCTGCTGGGTTCATGGCTTCTGGAACACGATATTCAGATTTTGTTTGCGGTGCCTGCGCTGGTTATCGCCACCATCTTTGTGACCTTCCCATTCGTTGCGCGTGAATTGATACCGCTGATGGAAGAGCAAGGAACGGAAGAGGAAGAGGCAGCGATTTTGCTTGGCGCATCCGGTTGGCGGACTTTTGTATCGATTACCTTGCCCAATATCCGCTGGGGGTTGTTATACGGCGTATTGCTGTGCAATGCGCGCGCGATGGGCGAATTTGGTGCGGTTTCGGTTGTATCGGGCCATATTAAGGGAGAGACCAACACCATCCCGCTACAGGTTGAAATTTTGTATAACGAATATAATTTCGTCGCTGCGTTTTCAGTCGCATCCATTCTCACGCTGCTGGCGGTAGTTACATTATTGTTAAAACGTGTAGTTGAAAAATACGGCGCCAAAACCAAAAAGATAACGACGTAAGGACGCATCATGGGCATTAGCGCAAAAAACATCTGCAAGCGGTACAAGGAATTTGTAGCGCTCGATAATGTCAGCCTTGATGTGAAGTCAGGCGAGCTGGTGGCGCTGCTTGGCCCATCGGGTTCCGGTAAAACCAGCTTGCTGCGCATTATCTCCGGCCTTGATTTTCCCGATAGCGGCAGCGTGGAGTTTGATGGCGCGGAAGCGCGTACCAATGACCAAGACCGCCATGTAGGCTTTGTATTCCAGCATTATGCGCTGTTTAAACACATGACCGTGTTTGAAAACATCGCCTTTGGGTTGCGTGTGCGCAATAAAAAATACCGCCCAACCGAATTCGCTATTCGCCGCAAGGTGGTAAAGCTTTTAAGTCTTGTTCACTTGGAAGCGTTTTGGGACAGATACCCCAGCCAGCTTTCCGGCGGGCAGCGTCAACGCGTGGCGCTGGCGCGTGCATTAGCGGTGGAGCCGCAAGTTTTGCTGCTCGATGAACCGTTTGGTGCGCTCGATGCCAAGGTGCGCAAGGAACTTCGTCGCTGGATGCGTAAACTGCATAACGATATGCACATCACCAGTATTTTTGTAACGCACGACCAGGAAGAAGCGATGGAAGTGGCCGACCGCGTGGTGGTGATGAACAGCAGCCGCATTGAACAGGTGGGCACGCCGGAAGATGTGTATCACGTGCCCGCCAACGCGTTTGTGTATGACTTCATGGGCAATTATAATGAATTTGACGGCTGGAAAGACCGCGATGGCCGCATTCATATCGCGGAAACCGATGTGATGGATAGCGCGGATGAAGTTGCCAGCAACGAAGAAGCCGAAACCGAAGCGTTATTGTTGCCGGAAAAGAAACGCATTCTGCGCATGCCGGATGGCGCGAAGGCGATTAAGCTTTATGCCCGCCCGCATGAAATGCTCGTGTCACGTTCACCCTTGGAAGATGACGGCATTCAGGTGAAGGTCATTCACATCAATCCCGCAGGGCCGCTCGTTAAAATGGAATTGGAATCCAACAGCAACCGCGTATTGCAGGCCGAAGTTCCCAAAAGTGTGTTGGATAAATTGACAATTAAACGCGACGACATATTATTCGTGCGTCCAAAAGTTACGCGCATTTTTGAATAGCTCGTTATGTTTTTTTAGGCAGCCTTATACTTCGTAAAGCCAGCTTCACGCAATTCGCAGGCAGGGCAGGTACCGCAGCCAAAACCCCAACTATGCTTGGTTGTGTGGTCACCCACATAGCAGCTATGGGTTTCATCCACGATGATGTCGATTAATGGCTGCCCGCCAAGGGTTTTGGCCATATCCCACGTCTTGGCCTTATCCACCCACATTAATGGCGTGTGGATTTTGAAATCCTCGCCCATGCCAAGGTTGATGGCGCGTTCCAGCGCTTTCAGCGTTTCATCACGGCAATCGGGATAGCCGGAATAATCCGTTTCACACATGCCGCCCACAAGGTTCTTGATGCCAAGACGGTAGGCAAGCGCAGCAGCATAATTGAAGAACAGCAAATTGCGCCCTGGCACAAACGTATTAGGCAAACCGTTTTTATTGAATTTGATTTCCGTTTCGCGGGTTAGTGATGTATCGGCAATGGCGCTCAGTGATTTCAAATCAATCAGCGTATCGCTGGCAATTTTCTTGCCCCATGCAGGAAAGGCGGCTTTGATTTTTTCGATGACGATTTTCCGGCAGGTTAGCTCAACGCTGTGGCGCTGCCCGTAATCAAAGCCGATGGTGTGCACGGTTTCAAACTGTTCCAGTGCCCATGCAAGGCATACAGTTGAATCTTGCCCGCCGGAGAATAGGACAAGTGCATTATTCATGGGCGCGGAACTCATTTCTTATTCCCGAAATAAACGCATTTTTCGCTGCCGCTGTCGCGGTGAACGGTCACGCTGTGCAATTGAGGCAGCTTTGGCGCCAGTTTCTTCCATATCCATGCACATAGATTTTCCATGGTGGCAGGGCCAAGGTCTTTCAAATCATCAAGGAATTTGTGTTCCAGCCCGTCACGCGCTTCTTCAATAATTTTTTCAAATTGATAAAGGTCAATCAACATTCCGGTCGCAGGGTTTGGTTCGCCGCGCAGCGTAATTTCCGCGCGATACGAATGGCCGTGGATTTCACGGCTGGCATTTTCTTCCCTCAAATTTTTTATATCGCGGTTCAGCGTGTGCGCGGCATCAAAACGGAATTGCTTGCTTAATTCGTACATTACGGAATGCCCATAAGTTTGTGGGTTTGTAAGGAAACGCGCCAGCGCGGATTGTTCATGCAAAACTCAACGGCCAGCGCAGTATTCTTTGCGCGGTCTGCGCCGTCCATCGGCTGCAGCCAGAAATGATCAAATGGCAGGTTTTCAAAATCAGCCGGTGATACGCCGTCTTGCGGGTAAACCAGCTTTAATTCCTTGCCAGTCTTTTGCTTTAGTTCCGCTTTGGCTTTGGGGCTGACGCAAATCCAGTCAATGCTGGCGGGTGCAGGAAGGGTGCCGTTGGTTTCAACGGCAATTTCAAAGCCCGCATTGTGCGCGGCGGTAATCACCGCATCATCCAATTGCAATAAGGGTTCGCCGCCGGTGAATACAACCAATCGGCGCGCAGTGCTTTCGCCCCAGCATTTTATCAGCGCGGCGCATAGCGCATCTGCATCTTTAAATTTGCCGCCGCCAACGCCATCGGTTCCAACAAAATCGGTATCACAGAAGGCGCATGTGGCATCCGCGCGGTCTTCTTCGCGGCCCGTCCATAAATTGCATCCGGTAAAACGGCAAAACACCGCTGCGCGTCCGGCTTGTCCGCCTTCGCCCTGCAATGTTTTAAAGATTTCCTTCACCGAATAGGTCATGGGTTAGCCGCGACCCTTATAGGGTGAAACGCCTTGGTCTGGCAGCCATACGCCTTTGGGTAGCGTGCCGGTTTGCCAGAACACATCAATCGGAATGCCGCCGCGCGGATACCAATAACCGCCAATGCGCAGATAATGCGGTTTGATGGTGGCGGCGATATCTTTGCCGATGCGCACCGTGCAATCTTCGTGGAATGCGCCATGATTGCGGAAGGAGAATAGGTACAGCTTGAACGATTTGCTTTCGAGGAGCCATTTATTGGCGACAATATCGACGACGATATGCGCAAAATCTGGCTGGCCGGTTACGGGGCAGAGCGATGTAAATTCAGGCGCGGTAAAACGCGCTACGTAATGGTCAGGGTGCGGGTTCGCTACAGCTTCCAATATCGCTTTACTAGGCGATTGGGGGATGGGTGTGGTCTTGCCAAGCAGTTTGGTTTTCAGTTTTTTCATTTTTTCGTTTTTCATGCTGTTTATTTATGGTTTTTTGCCAAATCATGCAAGGTTTGCTTTGATTTCAGGCCATTTAAGGCCTATTTAGCTGTCTTCAATCGCTTTTGAAAGTTATCCGTGGCCGCGACCCTTTTGCTCAGCGTTCAAGATGCCGCCATCCAGTATGGCGAAAAAGTCTTGTTCGAAAACCTATCCTTCTCGATTTGCGAAGGCGACAAGATTTGCCTGGTCGGCAAAAACGGCGTAGGCAAAACAACGCTGATGAACATCATTCAGGGCATCAAGGAATTAGATGAGGGCGAGCGCTGGCAATTGCAAGGCACCAGCGTTGGTTATTTGCAGCAGGAAGTGCATTTCAAGCCCGGCCAGACGGTTTACGATTTTGTATTTGAAGGCTTAAGCGTTGATAACCAAGACGGCGCGCAGGATTATAAAATTGAAATGGTCATCGCGCCGCTGCATCTGAATTTGGATGATAAAATGGCGGCGTTGTCGGGCGGGCAATTGCGCCGCGCTGCGCTGGCACGCGCGCTGGTGGAAGGCCCCGATATTCTGTTATTGGACGAACCCACTAACCATTTGGATCTGGATGTCATTGAATGGCTGGAAACCTACCTGAAATTCTATCATGGCGCGATTGTCTGCATCAGCCACGACAAGGCATTTTTGGCGAATATATCGGATAAGGTTTTCTGGCTGGATAGAGGGCGCTTGCGCGTATGCCCGCGCGGCTTTGGCCATTTCGAAGAATGGTCAACCCAGTTATTGGAGCATGAAGAGCGCGAATTAAAAAACCGCCAGAAGGTATTAGACCAAGAGGTAGAGTGGGCGAGCAGGGGTGTGAAGGCACGCCGCAAACGCAATGTGCGCCGCGTTGAATTGATGAAGATTGAACGTGACAGGCTGCGCGCGGATAAGAATTCCCTCGCACGTATGCTATCCAAAATTGAATTCACGCCGCTGAAGGAAGAAGAGGTATCGTCCACCCGCATCGTTGCGGAATTCTTCAAGGTGCATAAAAGCTATGAGGATGAAGGGCGCAAGAAAACCATTCTGGATGGATTTAACCTGCGCATCATGCGCGGCGACCGCATTGGCATTGTGGGCAAAAACGGTTCGGGTAAAACAAGTTTCCTGAAAATGCTGGTAGGTGAGCTCGCGCCCGATATGGGCAAGGTAAAACTGACCAAGGATTTGCAGTTTTCGTATTTCGACCAGAAGCGCAAGGATTTGAATCCCGAAAATTCCCTTCATAAAACATTATGCCCCAATGGCAGCGACCATTTGGATGTGATGGGCAAAACCCGCCATATCTGCGGCTATTTAAAAGATTTCATGTTCGACCCCAAAATGGTGCACCACGCGGTCAGCACCTTATCGGGCGGGCAAAAGAACCGTTTGCTGCTGGCCAAAATTCTGGCGAACCCCGGCAGCCTGCTCATTTTGGATGAACCCACCAACGATCTGGATATGGATACGCTGGATATGCTGGAAGATATTCTGGCGGGGTATACGGGTACGTTGATTGTGGTCAGCCATGACCGCGATTTCCTGGACCAAACGGTTAGCAAAATGTTGGCCTTTGAAGGCGATGGCAAGGTGGAAGGCGTGATTGGCGGTTATCAGGATTATCTGGCGTTCAAGCAAAAGCGCGATGCCAGGAAAGCGCCTGTAGAAACGGTCATTGAAAAACCAAAAGCGCAGCCGGTGAAAAGCGAACCGCGCAAGGTTGAAAAGCCAGCGATTAAGCTTTCCTATAAGCATCAATATGAATGGGAGCAATTGCCCGATAAAATTGCGGCGTTGGAACACGAAATCGCGGATTTAAACACGCTGCTGCAAGATGCCGATTTCTATGCGCGGGATATTGATGCATTCCACGAAGCAACCAAGCGCCACGGCGCAGCAACGCATGAGTTAGAAAAAGCCGAACAGCGCTGGCTGGAACTGGATGCGCTGATTAGTTCGGCAACGCAGGCATAAAAAAACTGCCTCGAAGTGAAGGCGGTTTCTTAAGGTCAGCGACCGCTGGCCCGTCCGCTTATGCGGACGAGGCCGTGCGTCGTGTGGGTATATTACCGTGATACCGCGGGTGCGGGCATTGGCTTTGGTGCCTTGGTGGATACATGCGTGGTTGCGTTCACGCCTGCGGTTGCCGTTGCTGGTTGCGCGCTTGGTTGTGTGGCTGGCTTTTCAGCTTTCTTTGCGCCCTTTACTTCAACTTTTTCTGCAGTCATGCCGTATTCGATGGTGACCTTGTCGCCAACGTTTGCATCTACTGGAATTTCAGTTGCGCCGGTGCGCGCAATCTCCCATTTCTCCTTGCCCTTTTGCACAACAATCTTGCTGTCGGTCAGCTCAAGGATTGGGCCGGTGACCTGGTATGCGAATGCGCTGGATGCAACGCCTCCAATAATTACTGTGGTGAGTACTGCTGCGAGTGCCATAGTTTTTAAAAGGGGGGATTTAGTGATGGACATGGAACGCTCCTGATGCGGGTTGGGTGGGAAGCGCCCTAGAGGCTCTGCCTTAATTAAGGCAAGCTAATGGCGCTTCATCGGCTTCCCGATGAAACTACCATTTAGTGCTGTTTAGTGAAGGTTAGCCGCGCTTTTTATTGAAGTGGCGTGGCTTGCCAGCGCCGTCTTCGTCTCTGCGCTTGCCAAAGGCTGGTTTGCCAAAGCTTGGCTTACCAAAGGATTTCTTGCCAAACGACTTGTTGCCGCCTTCCGATTTGCCGAAACGGTTTTCGGAACGGCCCTCAAAGCGCCCTTCGAAACGATTGTCACCGCCCTTGTTCCATTTACGGTCATCGCGCCTGTCTTCGTGGCGCCCATCTTCTCGACGATTATCGTTGCCAAAACTGCGTTCTTTATCGAACTTCTTGCCAAACGGTTTGCGTTCGCCAAATGATTTACGCTCACCGTCATTGTCAAAACGACGTTCTTTATTAAACGGCTTTTTACCGAATGGTTTATGTTTATGGTCATCGCGGTCAACGCTGCGTTCCTTGTTGCCCCATTCTTTGTTGAATGGTTTTTTACCGAACGGCTTGCGGCCATCGCGGCGTTCGAACTCACGTGCTTCACGGTCAAAGTTTTCGCGCTTTTCTAATGGGTCGTAGCCACCTTTATTAAACGGCTTTTTGCCAAACTGCTTTTTATCACCGAATGATTTGCGTTCGCCAAATGGCTTACGGTCATCACGGCGGTCATCACGGCGGTCATCACGGCGGTCATCACGGCGCTCATCATTACGCTCAAAGCTGCGTTCTTTGTTGCCCCATTCTTTTTTAAACGGCTTCTTTGCGAATGAACGTTGTTCATCACGTTCGCCTTCTGGCTTATTTACATGGTCTTTCTTGAAGAATTCGCGCTTTTTTTCAAAACCACGTCTTGCATCACTATGCGCTTCATCATCGCGGCGGTTATCGCGGCCAAAAGGCTTCTTGCCACCAAACTTCTTACCAAACGACTTGCCCTTATAGCCTTCGCCATCGCTGCCAGCACGGCCACGCTTTTCGTAATTACCACCGGATGACTTGCCCTGTTTTCTTTCGGATTTCTTGGTGGGGTCAAGCAGGCGTTCAATCGCAAACCATTTACGGGATTCAGATGGTGCAACGAAGCTAACCGCTTGTCCCTTTGCGCCTGCACGGCCAGTACGGCCAATGCGGTGAATGAAATCTTCCGGTGCCTGCGGCAAATCGTAATTAATCACGTGTTCAATGTGCGGAATATCCAGGCCGCGCGCAGCCACATCGGTTGCCACCAGAATGCGGTATTTTTGTTCGCGGAAGTTGCGGGTTACTTTATCACGCTTGTGCTGGCGTAAATCGCCGTGCAATGCATCGGATTCATGATCATCACCACGCAAACGCTTCGCCAAACGGTCTGCACCGTATTTGGTCTTCACGAAAATAATCACGCTGCCCTGGCGTTCGCCAAGTTCGCGGATGAGGTGTTCGTATTTCTTGCCGTCTTCGGTTTCAACAACCTTTGATTCCACATTGGCTGCGGTTTGGTTGGTTTCGCCAACCGAAATGCGCACGGGGTGGTTTAAATAACGGCCAGCCAGCTTGACGATTTCGCCCGGCATGGTGGCGGAGAACATCAGCGTTTGGCGCTGTTTTGGCATCTTTTCAATGATGGTTTCAATTTGAATACCAAAACCCATATCGAGCATGCGGTCGGTTTCATCGAGCACCAAAACTTCAGCGTGGGAAAGTTTGAGTGTGCCGCGCTTCAAATGGTCGTTCACGCGGCCCGGCGTGCCGATGATGACGCGGGGTTTCTTTTGCAATTGGTTCAACTGCTTGCCCATCGAATCGCCGCCAATGAGCAGAGCGGTTAAAAGTTTGGAGCCAGCGGAGAGTTCAATCACGGCTTTTTCAACTTGCGCCGCCAGTTCACGGGTCGGGAGCAGCACGATGGCGGTTGCGGTGTGATTTTCCATCAACTTCGCAATCAGCGGAATAGCAAAAGCTGCGGTTTTACCGGTACCTGTTTGCGCAGTTCCCAAAACGTCCTTGCCTTCAAGGGCAGGGGGGATGGCTTGCGCCTGAATTGGCGTAGCGGTGGTGTAGTTCAGTTTTTCGATGGCGTGTTGGATGGCTTGCGGTAACGCAAAGTCTTTAAAGGATGACATGGGGTACTTTCTGTTTACAGTTCATGGTTATGTGTGTGTCCGGATATCCCATCTTGGGTATCCCCACGAGCCCGCTGGTACATCGACCAGACTTAAAGCTCAGGTTTGCATAAGGGACAGCACAGCATCTAGTAACAGAAATAGGCGGTCATTTAGGCCAAACGATAAGGCTGTTATAAAGACTGCCTAATAAAAGCGCAACAAAAAACCCACCCTGGATAGGGTGGGTTTTGTTCATTATTCCGCAATAAAGCGAATAATGTTTAGCAATTACTTGCCAACTGCTTCTTTAAGTTCCTTAGCAGCGCGGAAAGCAATCTTCTTCTTTGCTGGGATGGAGATGGTTTCTCCGGTGGCTGGGTTGCGGCCCATGCGAGCAGCGCGCTTGCGAACTTGCAAGATGCCGAGGCCAGCCATGCGAACGCGGTTGCCCTTCTTGAGGTTCTTAACGAGGGAAGCTACGAGGCCTTCCATCAGGGTGTTGAGGGTCTTCTTTGGCATATCGTTCTTTTCAGCCAGTTCAGCTGCGATTTGCTTCAGAGTTACGGTTGGTTGAGTTGCAGTAGCCATGAGCAGTGGTCCTGTTTTTTAAGGGTTCGAAGAAATTAAAGGTCTACGTTCAATGCCCGTTTTAGTGAGGTTTGTTGTTTAACCTTAGAATCACAGCAGTGAACGAATGAATTCTCAGCAGCTTTAAACGCCTTTGTCGATAGCATTTTTCGCATGTTTGCAAAAAAAATGCAGAAAAATGCCTTTTAAACGGGCTTAATCCACAGAAATCGCGAAAACAGGTTTAAAAAACCCTTAATTTATAGGGGTTTTTGGCATCTCACAGTTTAACACATAATGGAATGGGGGCGGATTAATTCGATTCCTGAAGTATGATGACCATCATGCCGCGAGTTTATGCGAGCGAAGCCCCGTAAAGATAATGGGCGGCGTTTGAACGTAAAATAAGTTCCTATTTCTGCCAGTACCACACCGTGTTTTTGCATAGCTGCACGGGCGTGGTGATGCCATTTGTATCGCGGAATTCAACAATCGCGCGTTGCACATCCTTAACCAGCACATCATGCCCGCAAAACAATCCGCCGGTTTTTAGTTTGG
Organism: Alphaproteobacteria bacterium; assembly: GCA_021732145.1. GTDB lineage: Bacteria > Pseudomonadota > Alphaproteobacteria > UBA9219 > RGZA01 > RGZA01. The sequence continues at coordinate 8,326 of JAKFVN010000049.1, read as the reverse complement.
GATACCACGCGGCGATATCATCGCGCACCGCTTCATAGGAATGATCGCCATCAATGAACAGGTAATCATAAAACCCATCATCAACCGTGCGCGCAAAGTTGACGGAACGCATGCGGTGCAAGGTTACGCGCCCCGGATAGTTTTCAAAGTTTTTTACAGCCAGCGCGTGGAACGCATCCATCATTGCCTGATCCATGCCGCCATTGGGGTCATCATACGCCATGAATGGATCAACCGCGTCGATATGCGCGATATTGGGGCATTCATCAAGAAACCGCGCGATATTCTCGCCGCGGCACACGCCGATTTCGAGGCCGTTTATATTATCGCCAAGATTACGCAATAGCGGAATAAGCCCAATCGCCGATATATAATGCTTGGGCCAAATGCCTTCGGCCTTTAATTCGGCAACGCTGAGCGTGTCTTCGCGGTTCAGTTTTAAAAGCGTATTCATTTATCGCTTCCGCCATCGGGTTCCGGGTCGGCGTGAAAGCGGTGCATCATGCGGTGCAGGAAGGGCGCAAGCAGAATACCGGTGGTGCTGATGATAACCAGGCCGCTCATCAACGCATAAAAGGATGCGAATAATTTTGCGGCATCGGTTGTTATCGGCGCGATTGCGCCCATGCCGCCCAAAATCATCGAGGCCTCCAAAATCGCATCAATCCAGGGAAGGCCGGAGATAAAATGATACCCCATAATGCCAATGCCAAGCGAAATGGTAATGACACCAAAAGCCAGCCATAGGGTATTGATGATGCGCTGCAACCATTGGCGGTGTGACAGCACAGGGTCGGATTTGCCTTCAAATCGTAACAGCCGCCGTGGTTTGCGTTTGGACATAAAAAACTCCCCGGAATTTGCGTTCCGGGGAGTTTATCAGAAATTCGTCGAAAGGCTTAAACAGCTTTAAGATTTACTGCTGATTCTTTGCCTTTTTGGGTCGCGATTTCGTAGGAAATCTTTTGACCTTCACGCAAACCGTCCATGCCAGCGCGTTCAACAGCGGTAACGTGAACGAACACGTCGCGGCCACCTTCGTCTGGTGTGATGAATCCATAACCCTTCTGGGCGTTGAACCATTTTACTGTACCTGATGGCATAGTGATACTCCTTCTTGCCAGTTTAGTTTTGCTTTAAGAGCAGGTGCTCCAAAAGTTTGTCAAAGTCGTAGCGCAAGATAGGTTGTATCCGGGCGTAGTCTTAAGCCAAACGAGATGGTTTTTACCCCAATTTCCTGATAACTGGCAAGCCTATTTGGTAATCTCATGGAATAGACGTGTATTTTTACTGGGCTTCTGGCATAAGCTACGCATAAATTCGGGATGGAAATCATGGCAAAAGCAATGAAAAGACTGGCAAAACGGACGGTCAACGTGGGTGCGATATCCAAGCTCAAGCCAAGCGCATGCGCGGCTATGATGGATAGCCCTTTGGGCATTCTGACCCTTTATGGCAATGGCCATGCCCTGACCGCTATCCGTATTTCGGAAGCGCCATTACTAAATAAAGTAGCCAATAAAACGGAATTGAATGCAGGCGCGCATGACGCGATTTTGAATAAGGCAAAACAGCAATTAGAAAAATATTTCAAAGGCAAGCTGACATCTTTTGATGTGCCGCTTGAAGTAAAGGGAACGCCGTTCCAGAAAAAAGTATGGAACGCTTTATCAAAAATTCCCTATGGCAAAACGGCAAGCTATAAGGATGTTGCGGTGATGGTGGGCAACCCCAAGGCATGCCGTGCGGTCGGAACCGCCAATGGCAAAAACCCGCTATGCGTATTGGTGCCATGCCACCGCGTGATTAGTCATGATGGTTCCATTGGTGGGTATACCGGCGGCCTGTCCAAGAAACGCTATTTATTATCATTGGAAGCAGAACGTGACGCAGCCCGATAATCTAACCGTTGAACGCTTTAAACTGCCTGTGCCAACTGGCGCGGACAAAGTGCTGCTGCATTCCTGCTGTGCGCCATGTTCGGGCGAGGTGATGGAAGCGATGCAGGCGAGTGGTTTAGATATCACCATCTATTTCTACAATCCCAACATCCATCCACGCGAAGAATATGAACTGCGCAAGCAGGAGAACATCCGCTTTGCTGAAAAGATGGGTATCCCGTTCATCGATGCCGATTACGATACCGATAACTGGTTTGATCGCATGAAGGGCATGGAATGGGAAAAGGAAAAGGGCAAGCGCTGTACCGAATGTTTTGATATGCGCTTTGAGCGCACGGCACTTTATGCGCATGAACATGGGTTTAATCTGTTCACCTCATGCCTTGGTATTTCCCGCTGGAAAGATATGAACCAGATTAATGGCTGCGGTCACCGCGCAGCTTCGCGTTATGAAGGCCTGACCTATTGGGATTATAACTGGCGCAAAGGCGGCGGGGCCGAACGCATGATTGATATCTCCAAGCGCGAGCATTTTTACCAGCAGGAATATTGCGGCTGTATTTACAGTCTGCGCGATACCAATAAACGCCGCCGCGATCACGGGGAAGAAAACATCAAAATCGGCGTGATGTATTACGGCCAAGAGCCTAAAGACGTCGCCTAACCGTGCTTGCCGTGGAATGTTGCGGCGCTTTGAATAATCGCATCCAGGTTTTTAACGGGCTTCCAGCCCAGCACGCGCTCGGCCTTATCTGCATTGGCGACCAGAAAGGCGGGGTCGCCTGCGCGGCGCGGGCCTTCATTCACCTTGAAATCTTTGCCCGTTGCTTTCTTAACGCCGTTAATGACTTCGCGCACGCTATAACCCTTGCCGGTGCCAAGGTTAAAGGCTTCGTTTTTGCCGCCCGCCAGCAGGTATTCTAACCCTTGAATATGCGCCAGCGCCAAATCATCCACGTGAACATAATCGCGCACGCATGTGCCATCGGGCGTTGGGTAATCGGTGCCATTCAATGTGAATTTTTTATCTTTTGCAAAATCGCGCGCGTTTTGCGCGGCCAGCACCGCGTTCGCAATCAAATGCGTTTCAGGTTCGTGCATTTCGCCAATCGTGCAGCAATCATCCGCGCCAGCTGCGTTAAAATAACGGAAGATGACGCTGTTTAATTTTGGGAAATCCATATTTGCGGAACGCTGCTTCATCTCCGCCATGAACGTGTCAGATGCATTTTTACGCGTGCCCTGTAATGCAATTTCAGTTGCCAGTTTTGTCATGCCATATGGATTAATGGGCGCAAGCATATCATCTTCAACCAATGGGCGCGGTTCAACGGGATTGCCATAAACCGCAGCGGTGGATGAAAACACGGCATGTTTTACGCCATTGCGTTCCAGTGTTTTGAAAAAACGCACGGCCTTATTAAAATTATTATCCCAATACATATCGGGCTTTGCGACGGATTCAGCCACTTCAATCAATGCTGCAAAACACACAACCGCAACGGGTTTGTAGGTTTGCGCAATCGCTTCAATGGCGGCTTCATCGCCAATATCCGCAACTTCCAGCGGGCCCCATTGCACCGCTTGCTTGCGCCATTCTTCCACGCGCGACGAAGGGCTGGTTAGTCTATCCACCGTAATGGGAGTATAGCCTTTTGCTTCGGCCAATTTGCAAAAATGGCTGCCAATGTAACCGGCACCGCCTGCAACGATAATGTTTTTGGGCATATTGAAAGGCTTTCTGAACACACTAGACTTAATGGGCAGATTGTATGAGAAAGAAGCGTTCTAATCTATAAAAAATGTGCCAAGGAAAATTGAGAGTCATCATGGAACAAAAAATCCCCGTAACGGTGCTCACAGGCTATCTGGGTGCTGGCAAAACAACCTTGCTGAACCGCATTCTGTCGGAACCGCATGGCAAAAAATACGCGGTGATAGTCAATGAATTTGGCGAAATCGGTATTGATAACGATTTGATTGTCGATAGCGATGAAGAAGTGTTCGAGATGAACAACGGGTGCATCTGCTGTACCGTGCGCGGCGATCTTATCCGCATCATTAGCAATTTGATGAAACGCAAGGGCACCTTTGATGCGATTATTGTGGAAACCACAGGCCTTGCTGACCCAGCACCCGTTGCCCAAACATTCTTTGTGGATGAAGACGTTGCCCGCCGCACGAAACTGGATGCGGTGGTGACAGTGGTGGACGCCAAGCACTTATCCGCGCGTTTGAACGACAGTAAGGAAGCCGTTGAACAAATCGCCTTTGCTGACGTAATCCTGCTCAATAAAACCGATTTGGTAAGTGCGAGCGAATTATCGGAACTGGAAAAGACCATCAAAATCATCAATCGCTATGCGCCGATTTATCACACGCAGCGTTCATCGATTGCACTGGATAAAATCCTCAACCGCGGCGCATTTGATTTGGAACGCATTCTGGAAGCAGACCCGCATTTCCTGTGCGACCACTCGCACGACCCACACCATGTGCATGACGAGCATTGCGGCCATGATCACGACCATCATCAGGGGCACGACCATCATCATCACGAGCACCACGACCATGCCCCGCATTACGAAGGCATTAGCAGTATTTCGCTCAGCAGCGAGAAGCCGCTTGATACCGAAAAATTTGATGGCTGGATTAGCGATGTGCTTGCCAACCATGGCCAGAACATTCTGCGTTCCAAGGGCATTTTGAATCTAAATGGGGAGCCAGACCGCTTTGTATTCCAAGCCGTGCATATGGTGAAGGAAGGCGGCTTCCAGCGCCCATGGAAGGCAAATGAAAACAAGCAAAGCCGTTTGGTATTCATTGGCCGCGATTTGCCGGTGGATGATTTGCAAAAGGGCTTTGCAGCCTGCGCTGCTTAATCCAGTACTTTTTTAATCAGCGGGATGGTAATCGCGCGGTTATTTGCCAGCGATAATTCATCAAGCTGCTTCACTAGACCTTCAATCGCAGCGCCATCACGTGCAATGCGCGGAATGATGTAGCTGAGCACATCTTCGCTCACGCGCAATTGCCTGTCCTTGAAGTGCTTCAGCAATAAACCTGCTACCAACGCATCATCGGGCATATCAATGCTGGCAACATGGATGGCCAGCAGGCGGGAGCGTAAATCCGCCAGCGTTAAATTCCACTGCGCAGCGGGCGTGGTTGCGGTGATGAGCAAGGGGAGTTTTTTTTCCTTCACGGTGTTCAGTAAATGAAATGCTGCTTCCTGGGCTTGCGCATTCCAATGGGTTGCATCGGCATCTTCCCACAGCACGGCTTGCGATAAGGTGCCGATATTGGTGCTTGAAATATCAAATGCGACTGCATTTCGGCGCTTTTGCCAGATGCGCGCCAAATGGCTTTTGCCTGTGCCTTTTGGGCCAAGCAGTAGGGTTGCGTTATCGCTGTAGAGTTGCGTGGCGGCGGTTTGATTGCTGGGTGTGATGAGAAAATCATCTTCCCCCATGCTGGGGTCAACAGGCAATGCAAACGGGATTTGCTGCGCCATGATGGTTAATGACCCGATGGCGGAATGGGGCTGAAAAATCTGCTGCGGCGGTATTGGCGCAGGCCAAGGCGGATAAGAATGGCAATCGTTCCCGCAAAGGGCACCGCGATGATAATGCCCAGCGGCCCCAGCAATTTGCCACCCGCCAGCACCGCGAAAATAATCCATACCGGATGCAGGCCCACGCGGTCGCCCACCAATTTAGGCGTCAGGAAATAACCATCGAGCACTTGCGCCACCGCAAAGATAGCGCCCACCATCAAAATCGAACTTGTATTATCGAATTGGATGAATGCCATGATAAGGCTGGTGATGATGCCGGTCAGCGTTCCAACGATGGGAATGAAGGATAAAAATCCGCTAATCAGGCCGATGACCATGCCGTATTTCAAGCCCGCAAGGCTGAGGGCAATGCTGTAATAGGAAGCAAGCGCCAGGCTAACCAAGGCCTGCCCGCGAATGAAGCCTGCAATCATCGTATCAATGTTGCGCAGTTCCTGGCGAATGGCGGGCGCATGACGCACGGGCAGGTAACTATCCACTTTGGAAAGCATGCCCTGCCAATCGCGCATCAGATAGAATGCGATGACTGGCGTTAGTATCATCAGCACCAGCATGTCGAGGAGCGCCATGCTGCTCGTCACGACACTGCCCAGCAATCTGCCGGCAAAGTTCACCACATCATTGGTGTATTGGCTGAAGGTATCTTGCAGCTTGCTGGTGTCAACCGCGGGAAGCCGCCCCAGCACGTCCTTGATGCGTGGCCATAATTCCTGTTGCAGCGTATCAATATAGGAAGGCAGGGAGTTCACAAGCTCCACGACCTGCGCGCGGATGAGCGGCGCAAGGAAAATGGTCGCGGTAGTAATAATCGCCAGGAAGACGAGTAGTACAGTTAAAGTCCCAAGCCAGCGCGGTACGCCAATTTTGCACAGGCCGCTCACGATAGGGTTAAGGAAATAGGCAATCGCCAGCGCAAGCGCGAACGGCGTTAGCACGCCCGACAGCAGCCACACCATCGCGGCAAAGCCTATAATGGCCAGAAACCAAAACCGTACTTGATAATGTGTATCTGAAGATTCCAGTTTCATCAGGGATGATTATTGCTGTTCAAATCGCTCTTGGATATTGGGGTCTTGGCCGGATGCCGGGCCTGCATCCATCTGTTGCTGCCGGTAATCGGGATTATATGCGGGTTGATATCCCTGTTGCATTTGACCCTGCGGCATGTGTTGGCCTGGCATCATTTGCTGTGGCTGCGCGCCCGGATAAACGGTGGTGAACACAGGCTGGCCCGGTGTGCCGTTAATCACCTGCGGTTGGGCGGTGCTGCTTAACATGTATGTGCCATCGGGCGGATTGGTTGGCAGGATTTGCATGTTGCGCGTCGACAGCGCCTGATCAAGCTGGCTTTGTGCGCCCGTATAATCAATTTGCACCACGGCGCGGAAACGGTTCATGCGCAATACTTCCAGCGCCGCCATGCCGGGAATGGCTTGCAAGGCTTCGCGCTTGGCCGACCATTCTTCCATGTTCGCGAAAGGCACAGTGAGCATTACGCGGATGAATTGGCCGGGCGCTGTGTTGGTTGGCATGGATGGCTGCGCAACGCCATATTGCGGTGGCGGCGCTATGGTCTTTGAAACGCTGTCACGCCATGCGGCGATGGAATTCGAAACGCTGGCTTGCAGCCATTCCATATCCTTGCGGTTGGGCTGTGCGGGCACGGGCAGCACAATGGTGCTGATCATTTTGCCGTGTTCATCAAAGCGCGCCAGTTGAACGGAAAGGTTCTGGTTAGCTTGCGGCATATTATTGTTGGCGAGCAGCACGGGAACAATTGCGCCGCGCGCCTGGTATTTGCGCATGATGCGGGTGAGGGGCAGGTTTAATCCCGCCAGCGCTTCGCTGGCGGTAATCGCGCCCACATCTTCAACCGTGCCATCTGGCAAAATTAAATCCGGCGTGGGCTTGTCCGACAGCACATTATACCATGCCAGATGCCACGGGGTTTTTTCTTCCCATAAAATGCTGCGGTCTGGCGCACGCAGCATGGGCAATACCAATATGCGCATGGGCGGCATGGTGGTTGCGCTTAATGCCTGAATGCCATCGGGCTTCTTGGGTCTGTTATAAGGGTCGTCATTCACTTCCGCGCCGTTTTTGCCCAGGAAGGCTGCGGTTGCCTGCGGCTTGAAGTGATAGGTCAGCGTTGCGGTATAGCGCGTGCCGGAAGCGCGCTCGCTTTCCACTTCAAAACTTTTAATCAGCTTGCCGATGGTGGCTTCATCGTGAATCTTAATCGCGTCATCGCCCGACAAGCTTTTGGCGAGCGCGATGAATGCAGTCTGCTGCCCCAGCGTGAATGCCTTGTCGCGCGCTTTCATCGATGTGCTTTCGCTTACATCCACCTTCACGCCGTGCACGGTGTAGGGGTCATCTTCTGAAACTTCGCCTGAACCGTCATTCGCGGCGGGCGCTTCAATTTTTGAAACAGCGGCGGGCGGGTTGTCTTTAACAGGCGCAGGCGCTGGTTTCGCGGCAACGGGTGCAGGCGTGGGTGCTGGCGCAGCCGCTTTGGGCGTTGGGCTGCCAAGTGTCGGCGAAGCAATGGTTGGCAAAGGCGAGGAACTTGCCGCAATGGCAGGTGCGGTTCCTAGCATTATAAGTGCAAAAACAAAGATAAAACGCAGCATTGGCAAATGTCACAAGCTTAGGTAAAAAGAAGCCCCGTATCATAACGAACTTTATGGCAATTTCTAGTTATTATAAGCAGGACAATCAATGACTAACACGGCGGCCAAAGATGCATATGCAAAGGCAGGCGTTAATATCGACGCTGGAAATGAGCTGGTGCGCAGAATTAAACCATTAGCCAAATCAACAGCGCGCCGTGGTGCCGATGCAGGGC
>JAKFVN010000014.1 GCA_021732145.1 Alphaproteobacteria bacterium | reverse complement strand
CTGTGCCGTTGGCAAACTGAATTGCGCCCGTGCCACCAGCCGGCGTGGCCGCAACCGATACTGTTGCCCATGTGCCATCACCACGAAGATAGGTAGAGGAAGATGCCGTACCCGTTGCGGAGATTTTCGCGACAGTAACCGAACCCGCAGCAATCGTGGTGGTCAGCGATCCGGCAGTGCTGGTTACATCACCGGTAAGCGCCGGATGCTGCGCAGCTTGCAAAACGCCGCTTGCTTGCGTCGTAAGATTGATGGTTGAGTTGGCACATACAACCTGCGTGCCGCCCGCATTCGATGTGCATATATTGCCTGGCGTTAACGTGCCGACATGCGGATCAACTTCAGTGAGCGCGCCGGATGCCGCCATGCTAATCCAGCTTGTGCCATTACAATACTGCATGACCGCATAGTCGGAGTTGTAACCCACATCACCCGCAGCGCCAGCAGGATTGCTGCACACGGCAAATGCCGGCGACGCTGCAAACCCCATCAATGTGAATGAGAGCGCAAGAAGGCGAAGATGCTTCATTCTTTCGCCTCCGTATTGCCGTGACGACGCTTGCTATCTCCGCGATGCGCCTGCCCTGCGGCTGGTTGCGCTTCTGCTACGGGAATTGCCGCCACAGGCGTTGTGGGAATAGAGCCCATGATAGGCACTTGCGGAACAACCACCGTAACATCGACAGCAATTGGCGGTGCATTTTCAAAGGCAAGGGTAAGCTTGAATTGCTGCCCTGCGGCAAGTTGCGCTCTCATATCACGCAGGATAAGGCATGCCGCCCCGCGTTTTAACGTCAAAGGCCTGTCTGGCCATATTTCGATTTTCTTTACTTCCTTGTGCATGCGCTGGTCAATGAGCATGACACTGCCAGCGATATCGGATTTCGCTTCCAGAATGGCATCCATGCCGATTGTTTTGCTATCAAGGGTCAGGGAAATGCAATTATCCCCCTCTTCCAAAAACGCATTCCTAGCAACAATGCCACCACCGCGATATGCGCCTTTTTGATCTGCGAGCGGGTTGATATCAATACCTTTGACATCCACGCCCTTTACATCGACGGTTTTCAGTTCGGCATGGGCAGATGGCGCAGCATATAGAGGCGCAAGCGCAACCAGAATCACAGCAACATTGCTTGCAGATAGTTTTGTTGTATTTTTCAAATAAAACACTCTCTTGTTCATTGCCATGAAAGAGCTAGAGATTTGGTTATGAGCTTATTTTAATTTAATAAATCTTACCAAGGTCTTAACACTGTGTCCAAATCGAGGCACTATTCATCGTTAACCGCGGTTAGCTATATCAGCACTTCCCGCACTTTTGATTAGCCCCGCAAAACCATTCGTTTTAGGCGTGCATCGACATCAACGGCAGGAACCGCCCGTACACATGTTGCTGCAACATTCGCCATTCGTCGTACAGGTTTGCATCAATGCCTTACATGTAGGAAGTGGGTTGTATTGGATAACAAGGATACCTTGTGTACCTAAACCAGGCGCGCCATCGTTGCCACATGCACCATAATCGCTACCATAGTTACCGCCGCCGCCGCCATAGCCGCCGCCATTACCGCCATTACCGGCAGGGTCGCAATTACTTTCACCGCCACCACCACCGCCAGAACCAGGACCTGCGGTTGCACCGTTACTTGTTTGCGTCCAGAGTGCATCCATAGAACCATTACCGCCATTGTATGAGCTGCCATTATATGCACCGCCGCCGCCATTCGTACCATGACCACCATTGCTTGCTCTGTATATACCGGCACCCGAACCTAGGCGGTTGTTACCACCGTTCGAACCGCTGACAGACTGACCACCGTTTGCACCGCCGCCGCCCCAACCGGGATTGCTGCTGCTGCCGCCATTGCCGTTTGGTCCGGCCGCACCGCCGCCGCCGCCCCATGTGCTACCACCGGAGTATTTAACGCTACCCACGCTTGATGAAGCGGAACCACCTGCGCCGCCATTGCTTGCGCCGCCCTTTGCGCCAACCGCAACATATGAACCTGAATTGATATTGGTACATTGGACAGCGCTGCCCGTATTACACATGAAGGTATCGTTAGTGCTATTCGCGCCGCCGCCGCCTGCTACACCGATACCGATGATAACGGAAGAGCTAGCTGTGAGCGTGACATTGGTTGCAGATGCATAAGCACCACCACCGCCACCGTTATGACCACCTGCGCCGATTGCATGAACCTTGTTGTCGCCTGAATTCCAATCGGCTGGAACCGCCCAGCTTGTGCCCGATGTCACGAAGATGGTCTTACTGAATGACCCGCCAGATGAATTACACGATGCGCCAGATTGGCCAAGAGTACCCATGTTACACGTTACGGTAACCGAACCGGTATAACCACCGTTTGTATTTGTAACAGTTGTGTTGGCACCATGTGAAAGTGCAGATACCGAGCCTGAGCAGGATGACCAGTTTGCGGTTTGCGCAACGCAGCCATTGGTGCAGCTTTGGTTGGTAAAGCTGCCGGATAAGGTAGAGCCTGTGCAGGTACGTGTTTCGGAAACGGTGGAACAGTTTGCAGCTGGTGTTGTGCTGGAATAAGCGGTTGTGCTGCCACCGCTGGAAAGACTACCGCCCCATGGCAATGTGCAAAGAAGCCGATTGCCTATAGCGAATGGTTTGGTCTGTGCATCCGCTGTGGAGGCGCAGACCAGCATTAGCAATGCAGCAATAGCAATCAACCACGATTTCATTAGTATCCCGGAATCCAAGCAACGAAGACGTAAGCACCCACACGCGTGAAGGTATAGACAGTCATCGTCGCGTTGGTTGTTGCGCCGTGACCCGGTGGGTATCTGAATGACAGGCCCGCATGGGAGAAACTGCACGTAGCCGCAGCAGTGCCTTGAATGAACAAGTTATACGTGCCGCCATCCTGCATGTTGCTGAACGCGAAGCTGCCGCAGCTTGCCGATGTATAAGCGGTATTGGATGCCGCCCAGTCAATCGACATTGAAGCGCCGGCATTGTTGGCACGCGATACAATCGCGCCTGACACATCAAGTTTTACGGTTGGCGCGCCGTTACCAATACCTAAGCGCTTATTGGTATTATCCCAGAAGAAGGTCGCAACATCGCTGGTGAACGCTGTGCCATTAGTGAATTGAATAGCGCCACTGGTACCTGAGGGCGAAGCTACCGGCGGGGCTGTCCATGCGCCATCACCGCGAAGATAGGTGGTGGCAGATGCTGTGCCCGTTGCACTGATATTGCCGATGCCAATGCCGGATGTCGTGCATACAACCTGTGTTCCTGTCGCATTCGCCGTGCAAAAATAATTTGCGGTGAGCGTGCCAACCGAACCGCCGGATACAGTCCCAGGCGCGGCCCAACCCGTTTGCGCAATAAATTTATGCATGACGGATTTGACGTTGCCGGTTGTATGAATGGATTCCGTTGGCGCATTCAAGCCTATGCCGAGGCGCTTGGTTGAATTATCCCAGAAGAAATTTGCTGCATCGCTGGCAAGGTTCGAACCGCTTGAAAATTGCACCGCGCCAGCAACACCCGAAGCCGTTGAACCGGCCGTTGCCCATGTGCCGTCACCGCGCCAGAAGGTGGTCGCGCTTGCGCCCGATCCGCTGCCCAAATTCGCAATTGGAAGATTGCCAGTGACTTTGGTTGCCAAATCGATGCTGCCAGCCAGCATCGAATTGGTAACCTTGCCCGCGCCAATGGCGCTAACGCCTGCATTCGTGATGGTAACATCACCTGTGATGGTGATTGCGGTTGCAACGTTACTGCCGTTGCCAATCCAGATTTGCCCGCTGTTTAATGATGGCAATACAGGCGTGCCCCATGTGCCGTCACCGCGCCAGAAGGTTGTCGCGCTTGCGCCCGACCCGCTGTTCAACCGCGCGATAGCAAGATTGCCCGTAATATCGGTGGCCAGGTTAATAGCCGTTGTACCGCATACCACTTGCGTTGCACCGGCATTAGCACGGCAGAATGCGCTGGATGTCATGGCACCCACTTTTGGATCAAGTTCCGCGGTTGCCGAACCCGATGCCGCCATGCTGACCCAGTTTGTGTTGTCACAGAACTGCATCGTCGCATAGTCGGTGTTATAAATGACCTCGCCTTCCACGCCTGCCGGGTTGGTGCACGCCGCATAGGCGGAAGTAGTTCCGGAAAGAAGCGCGACAAGCGTAAGTGCAACCACGCCAAAATGCCGCGCAAGCGACGTTATATGGTTTTTTGCAGCGTTTTTATGGTCAGCCATTTCCAAAAAATGCTTTAGTTGTTTAACGTGCCCGCAGCTGCCAAGCCCCAACATCAGGAAAAGGCAGGAATTATAAATGTAGTCCTACGATTTTAATTTAATAAATCTTACCAAGGTCTTAACACTGTGTCCAAATCAGGGCACTATTCATCGTTAACTGCGGTTAGCTATTCTTGCGCGACCGTTGAGCGTTTTATCCACCACCGCCACCGTCGGCATAACAGCACCCACCGCCATCGCCAGCATAACCGCAATATGAAAGACTGGCCGTACCCGGATACGTATAGAAGGATGACCATTCCGCAGCGCTGGTGGTTGGCACAAATTTTGGCGGGCCAGCGTAATTCGTGACCACATAGCACACGCCCCACGCACTGATCGCCACGGGTGAATTATAATAAGCCCATTGATCGGCATGCGCGACATAGCCATAGAGCGACATGCCGCAGAGAATATTCGCCGCAGCAAAAACCCTAAACCTGCTGATATGAAATTCTTTTTTGGACATTCATGTCATCCCGATGGGCCATTCCGTTCCCGGCAGCCCGTTACGGATGCGCGGCTTTGTACGTTGTGAATTCGCCATGCAACTCTTTTAATTCATCGCGAAGCGCCTTCAATTCCTTATCATGCGAATCAATACGGGTGAAGAGTTCGGCAACCTTGGCAGACAGACCATCAAACAACTTCTTCAAATCTTTAATCGCTTCAATGATTGGCGCAATCAAGGTGTCATAGCTTACGGCCTTGAAGCCATCGGGCTTCACGTTGACTGCTTCCGGCATGATTTTTTCAACTTCCTGCGCAATCACACCCGCAGATTTCACGCCATCCTTCTTCCAGGTGAAGGTCACGCCTTGCATCTTCATTACCACTTCAAGACCCGCAGATGCCTGGATGTTGTCTTTCAAGCGCGCGTCTGAATTGTGATAGAAGTTTGCAGCATAGGCATCGCCCGTTGTATTCGAGATACCGCAGGTGCGGAAGGTGTAACCGCCGCCAAGACCGCCGCCGCAACCCACACCCGATGCGCCGCTGGTATCAAAGCCCGCGCTCATGAATGTGTACTTGTTGTTATAGGAACGGATCCATGTGCTATCCGACATGTACCAACCGCCGCCATAGGCCTGCCAGTAAATACCGCCGCTGCCATTTACACGGAACCAGCTGTTGGTGTAAGGGCCTTCGGCGAAGGTCATGCCATCGGAGAATGTACCCGCGCCAATGTTAGCCGCAGGAACCGTACCGTTGCTGAGCGTGCCGTTGGTCCATAACCAGTCCCATGCGTTGTCCGCCTGGTTAAACACCCCTGAATAGCTTGGCTGAATCATAAATGTTTTGATGTTTGTGCCGCCGTTCTTGAAGTTGATACCGCTCCAGCCGTTCTTGGCACCATCAATCGTCATCGAACCATAGGTTGAGGTTGCGCCGCCGCCATATAGCACGCCGCTGATGCGCGCCGCGCCTGTTACATCGAGCGGATAAGCTGCGCTGGTGTTGCCGATACCAACGTTACCGCCAGCGGTGATATACATTTTATCCGAGCCGCTTGGACGGAAGCGGATACCGCCTGATGCGGTACCAAGCATCAAATCCTTCGAAGCCGTTTCAACATAAAGGCCAGGCATTGCCCATGCCGCACCGACGCGTAATGTACCTGCGCTTGCTTCGGCGTTGGTTGAATAGATATAACCGTTCGCAACTTCAAGTTTTGCTGACGCAGATGGTGCATTGGTACCGATACCAACATTGCCGCCATTGAAGAAGGTGTTGCCTGAATTCGTGATGTTAACCGCGGCAGACGTATTTGCAGGGCCAAGAACCACACCGCTTGCGCCGTTACATCCGCCAGCTGCGTTACCCGTACAAATATAGCCATAAGAATAGAGACTTGAACCCGCAGCAATCGTACCGCCGGCTAAATCATAGAATGCGTTGCGGCCGCTGCCTGCGGTGCTTGTCCAGATGCCGCCGGTTACATCAAGACGTATGCCTGGTGTTGTTGTGCCAAGGCCCAAGCGTTTATTGGGTTATCCCAGAAAATGGCTGAATCGCTTGCGAATGCAGTGCCATTGCTGAATTGCACATAGCCAGCCGCGCCAGATGCTGGTGTGCTTGCATTTAACTGCACCCAGCTTGAGCCGTTGTAGTATTCAAGCTTGCCTGCAGTTGTATTATAGCGCTGCATGCCTGCGACACCCGCTGGCCGCTGCGCATCAGTGCCGCTTGGCGGAATGAAGCTGTCGCTGCGTGAACCCATATCCAGTGACGCGCCCGTAGTCAGCGTGGAATTGCCAATGCCGACATTGCCGGTAATCTTATACACATTCGTGCCGGAAATCTGCCAGCCAGCGGATAAACCAGCAGCAACCAATGGCGCGCTTGCACCAGATACTGTTTTATAAACATAGGAGTTCGATGTTGAACGGCCCGATACATCCAGCGGATATGCTGGTGTTGTTGTGCCAATACCGACGCGGCCGGTTGCACCCATGATGCGCATACCAACAGCGCCTGCATTCCACGGCGCGATGATGAGGTTACCCGCGCCAATGCTTGAACCGAAATAAATGCCGCTATCACCTGCTTGCGACATGCCGTTCCATGAGCCCGTGCCAACATTTGGCGCAATCCATACGGATGGGCCGGAGGAGGAGCGGATAATCATCTGGTCGGTTGATGCCGCAGCGCTTGTTACGATATCAAGTTTTTGGCCAGGGATATTGGTGCCCACCCCCAAGCGTTTATTGGTGTTATCCCAGAAGAATGCGGCATCGGCTGCAAAGGCGTTGGCATTGTTAAATTGCACCTGGCCTGTTGAACCTGCGGGCAAGCTTTGAATGCTGGATGTGCTCACCCATGTGCCATCGCCGCGAAGATAAGTTGAGGTGGACGGCGTGCCCGTACCCAAATTGCCAACCGGAATAACGCTGATGTTGCACACGATGGCGGTTGCGCCAGCATTCGCCGTGCAGAAATTATTGGCGGTGAGCGCGCCAACCTTGGGATCGGCTTCCGCACCCGTTGCGCTGCTTACCGCCGATACCCATGCGGAGCCATTATAATAATCGAGCGTATGAGTGGTGTTGTTATAAACCGTTAAGCCTTCGGCTGGGGCAGGAATCGCGGCACGGTTTACCGTGGTCATGCGCGGCGGCAAGATGCCTTTGGTCGTTGATACCAAATCAAGCATCGCAGATGCCGCAACCGATGTTGTGCCGATGCCCAGATAGCCGGATGAATTAAATTCGGTTTGAACAACGTTGGATGAATTTTGAATCTGGAACAAATCGGCGGTTTGCGATGCGGCTGCTTTTACAACCAGGCCCGTTGCGCCTGCGGCTTGCGCGGTCATCTTAACCGCGCCAGTGCCTTTGGCATTCACGTTCAAATCAACATTGGGGTCTGAACCATCTGCCGCTAAAATGGGGCCATTGCCCGTAGCTGCTGGCGTTGCGCTGAGATAATTCACGGCTGATGCAAGCGTATTCCAACGCATCACTTCCGTGCCGCCTGCGGTCACTGAAAGCTTATCCGCGCTGGATTGGTAGAAGCCCGTATTACTGTCACCTGTGACATAAAGACCCGGCGCGGTTACGGTGCCTTGCGGGAAGCTGAATGCGGTTGTGCCGTCATTCCCCGCAACAGTCCATGCCGTGCCGTTATAAATGTTCACAAGATTGGTAGTGGTATTGTAAATCATCAAGCCCGTTGCTGGCGATGCAATCGCATCGCGATTTACAGTGGTCATGCGCGGCATCAGCATGCCCTTGGTGGTGGATGCCATATCAATCACGGCACTTGCGGCTGGTGTTGCCGAACCAATGCCGATTGCACCTGCAAAATAGCTGGCATTGGTATCTGCAACATAAATCGGGTATTTGTTGGTAACGGTACCGCTGTTGACGATGGCCGGGATATATAGGCCATACCAGTTGTATATCGTGCCAGTGCCGCTGTTGTTCAAATAGGCATATAAGCTATAGGCATTGCCAATGCTGCCCGACCCCTGATTCAAAATGGAGCCAACCGTTGCAAACGCATTGGTAATCGAACCGCCTGCAATGTTTTGCACCGTGCCTTCAGAACCGCGCGCCGAGGTGATGGCCCCGCCAGCCGTATTCAATGACATGTTATAGCTGCCGAATGCATCGGTGATGGTACCAGCCAAGCGGTTTTCCACGACGGATGACGTGCCCGATGCGCCAACAATGCCAATGCCGGTCGCTTTATTATTCACAACGCGGTTTGACGAACCAGATGCATTGGTGGTGGTGCTAACGTTATAAGCTTCGTTACTTGCGCCATATAAATAGTTAACCGTGCCGGTTGAAAGATTTTGCGCAAGTCCTTGGTTGCCGGCAACGGATGTGACCGTGCCTGTGCCATTATGCACGGCGATAGCGCGTGCGCCATATGCGCCGCCGATATTCGATGCGCCAGTGACATTTGCTTGCGAGTAATTAGAGAAGAATACCGTCTGGCTGGTGGCGGTAGGCGATACAGTCAGCGCATTGTAGATCATCGGCAGGTCAACAAGAGCTGTATCGGTTTTTGTATCTGTAACATGCAGCTTGTATATTGGCGTTGCAGTACCAATACCCACAAATGCACTGCCCGCATTTTGCGCCTGAACCATCAGCCCTTCCTGGAAGGAACCGTTTTTTGCAGGACGCAAGCGGATTTGGCCAAGCTTGTTGGTTTCATCATACAAGCCCAAATTCAGTTCACTGGCGAGGCCTGCCGCGCCAGCAGTGGCGTTCCACACATTGGTGCGAATTTGACCGCTGTTTGCAAACTGATAATTGTTGGAACCATCATAAGGGCCGGGATTAATGTTGATATAGCCGTTATGCGCCGCAATAGTGGTTGGCGAGTTATTGGTTGATCGCAAGGTCAAGCCGGAATTGCCAACGCCATTATCGCCGCCATTAATATAGGTGTTGGTTGTATCGGTGGTGACGGTTAAGCGTGTCTTATCCGCACTATCAAGCCAGTTTTGAATGACGCCTGAACTTTTAACGGTCAAGGGCGCATTGGGGGATGCCGTGCCGATACCTAAACGCTTGGTCGTGTTATCCCAGTTGAAATTGCCATCCGCGCTTAAGTTACCGCCGCCATTGAATTGCACCTGGCCGTTTGACCCTGCGGCTGCAACGGTGCCAGTGAATGTGCCATTGAATGTCCCATAGAAGCCGCCCGTTGCTGTTGACGCGCCGCCAACAGTCAAATCGCCCGAGGTTGAAATCGCGCCGGTGCTGCGTGCAATCACAAGCGCGTTACCAAGGGATGTGCCGCTATCATCATAACGGGTGATGACAAAGTTTGAACCAAGATTGCCGCCGCCTTCGGCCACGTTGTTTTCAGAAAGCGCCCAGCGCTTTGAACCCAGGGTTGAGAAGAATAATGAACGGTCTGTACCCGCTGCGCCGCGAACGCGGATATTGCCGTTCACATCAAGCTTATCCGCGGGCGTGACAGTACCGATGCCGACATTCCCGTTTTGATCAACCGTGATGCGTGGCTGGCCTTCGGTTGAAATTGTCACGGTGCCATCGGTGCCACTATCGGAAACCGACACGCCGGAATTGCCTTGCGAAATACCGCTGGTGGAAAGATTTTGCGCAGCGGTGACGCGGCCATAAATATCAATCGTACCCCAGTTATACACGCCAGACGATGTCGGGCTGATAACCGGCAGCAATGCGGAATTCACTACGCCCGTTGTAAGGTTCGATGCGTTATTGCCGCCCAGCGCAACGAGCGCCGCGCCCGCAGTGGTTTGGCCTGTACCACCTTGCGCAATCGATACAACGCCAGTAATGCCTGATGCAGGAACGGAGCTAGCCGATGTCGCGTTGCCATTCACGTTACCTGTATAGGTCACGCCGGAAATTGAACCACCCGTAATGTTGACATTGTTTGCATCCTGTACCGCCATTGTGCCAAGGCCAAGAGTGGTGCGTGCAGCCGCGGCAGATGCCGCAACAAACAATGCATCACCCACTGCGGTTGCACCCAAGGTTGCCCTGGCAGCGCCAGCGGAACCAGCGGTGAATAGCGCATCACCCACTGCGGTTGAACCCAGATTGGATCGTGCGCCAGGCGCGGTGGTTGCGCCTGTACCACCACTTGCAATCGCGAGCGTACCGGTCAGCGCGAGCGCGGCATTGCCTGTGCCATCAAACGAAACTGCGGACGCAGCCAAGCCTGTTGAACCCGCAATTGAAAAATTACGCGCGGTCTGCAACTTGGTTGCGGATGCCGCATTGCCGGAGATATCGATATTCCACGTGCCGCTTGCGCCATTGCCCGTATTGCTTGGCACGCTTAAATTCGCGCGTGCGGTGGCGGCATCGGTTGCGCCAGTACCGCCCGATGTAATTGCAAGCGGCGCCGCAAGGGTCAGGCTTTTCGCAGTCATTGAACCGTCATCATTGACTTTCACGGCATCGGCCTGAATGCCGAATTTGACTTGGCTGGAGCTGTTGACCTGCCATACGTTGGCGCGGTTGATGGCTTCAGCGACAGTGAGTTTGTTGATGCGGTCATCGCCCTGTGCGACAGCGTCGCCGCATTTCGTTCCAAGCAATCCGTCAGGGCCGCCGGAGATAACCATGATGGATGGAGCCGAGGCATTTGAAACAGGATTTTCCCAGCGGCAATACACATAGTATTTGCCCCACGGGTCAAGCTGGCGCACGCCTGAGCTTACATCAATCACGCCATAATCATGTGGCGTACCTGTTGCGTTCACAGCCGCATAGTTTCCGGGAAGACGCGATGAATCGACAATCGCGCTGAATAACTGAACATTAGGCGGCTGCACGATGGTGCTGGTTGCACTGTCCAATGCAGCAGAAGCAGACAGCGTTTGCCCTGCGGAGTTGAGTTGTTGGCGAACAGTATTGACCGCGGTCATTTCCGCGTTACTGCGCAACACCTGGGAATATCCGGAGAACATAACAGCCGCACCGATGCCGCCCAATGCCAACATATAAAGCAAAGGGGCCAGCATAAAGCCGGATTGTTTATTTGGTTGATTTCTCAACACCATTTCCATCAATGCGCACATGGTTTTAGCGGAGATAACATCCGCACTATCGACCATGTTCGGTGGAAAGCTTTAAGAAGTCGTTTAACTTTGTTAAATTGCAATCTAATTGCAGTTAATTTGCTTCGAAAACCAAAGTATTTTTTTGTGCAAAAACGGCCAAAAATAACAATAATATGGCTAACAAATCATCAAAAAAATATGGCGCTGGCATGGCAACACCCCCTGACGGGCAGCCCGTTTTCAAGCCGGAATCAACCATATAATAACCACCCCCAAACCAATGCGATAAAGGGCAAAAGGGGTAAAGCCAAAGCGCACGATGAGCTTGATAAAGAAGGTAATCACCAGCATCGCACACACGAATGACGAAACAAAACCGGTTGCCATCAGGCCCAAATCATCAACCGTCAGCGACTGCCAGTTTTTATAAAGGTCATAGATCGCAGCGGCTGACAGCGTTGGCACAGCAAGAAAGAATGAAAATTCGGCAGCGGTTTTTTTATCAAGGCCCGATAGCATTCCACCAATAATTGTCGCACCGGAACGTGACACACCTGGAATCATTGCAAGGCATTGGTAAAAACCAATCTTGATAGCGTCCCAGAAGCTCATGCTGTCTACAGCATTGACCGTAATCTTCAATGGCAAGCGGTCAATAATAAGCATAATCACGCCGCCGACAATCAAGCTGTACGCAACAACCGTGGAATTAAATAAATGCTCCTTGATGGCAGAATGCAGCAGCACCCCGAACATTGCGGCTGGCAAAAACGCCAGCAGGAGCAGCCAGATGAAATTGCGGGATTTTTTTTCCGTGAAAAATGAAACCGCAACATGCGAGAAACGCTTGAAGTATGCGATGAGCACCGCGGCCATCGCGCCCATTTGGATAACGACATCAAACACCGATGCGTTTCCAGTATTAAACTTGATTGCATCGCCAAATAAAATAAGATGGCCGGTGGATGATACAGGCAAAAATTCCGTAAGGCCTTCGACAAGGCCCATAAGGATTGCTTTCACGTAAAGGGGAAGTTCCATGATGCGCGACTCAAAAATGGTTGGTGCTTATGCAGCTACTTCAACCAAATCGCTGAGCTTATCAAGCAGATAATTCAAATCATCCGCATTAAAATCCTGATACTGTGTCAGGATGCGTTCAATGACTTTGGCGCGGTAACGCACCTGGTCATGTTCCCCGCCATCCAGCTGGATTTCTTTGACGACTTCCAGCGCCACGCGGATAATCGGGAACATGCCTTGCGGCAAATTGGTTTTATCATAAATGGATTTCAAACCCAGCTTGCCCGCATCATGCAACAGCACCCGCGCATTATGCAGCGGCACGCCGCCCAGCACCGACATGCACATTTCAAAAAACGGCATGTCGCCCACGCACAGCGCGCGCACAATCAAACTTGGCGTTAAACGCCCGCTGCCCTGCAATTGATTGGCCAGCTTTTCCAGTTCTTCTTCGGTTTTATTGCCGCCCAGCAAGCTGACCGTCGACTGTTCACGGCTTTGTGAAATGACATCGCTGACAATCGCATCCGGCAGCGCATGACGCGTCACCAGATATTCCTTCAGCGCATCCGAAACCTTGCTGACCAGCCGTTCGGCAACGGCCAATGGCAGATGCTCGCGCTTTGCCAAACTGTTATTGACGTTTTGATTATCGGCGAAGCGTTCGGTCACGCGTTCCAATGATTTTTCATTGATATTGGCATTCCTGTTATTCACGAGGGTGGTCACGGCTTTTTCCCCGCCCTCCTCCACAATCATATGCGCAACCATTTCTGAAACGGCTTCGCGGCGCGCAATCGCTTCCTGTTTTTCAGGCGACTGGCTTTTGATAATCGAGATTAAATCCTCATCGCTGAACAGGGATGAGTATTCCAGAACCGGCAGTGATACTTCTTCCACATCCTTGGCCAGCTTTATTGCCACGTCATGCGGGAGTTTTTTGGCGTTCTTGACGCTGCTGGCCAGCGTTGCACGAACCTGCACCGCAATATCGGCAGCCATGTGGCGGATGATATCCTGCGCCAGCTTCAATTCGGTTTCAGAAAGGCCAGCATCATCCAGCGTGCGCCCGATTTTCGATGCCACTTCCGCCCGCGCCTCGGCAGATGGCTGGGTCATCAGGCGGGTAACGTCTTCTTTTGTTAGTTCCATTTGCACAGTTTGCCACCAGTTTCGTTAATTTTTCAATATCGAAGATTCGCAAACACTTAGATAAGATTGGCGGATATGATGCTGCCTCCACCATTAAAAAATAGGTAAGCGATGAACCTGAAAGAACATATCCGTTCCATTCCCGATTTTCCAAAGCCGGGCATTCTGTTTTATGACATTTCAACGCTTTTGATGAATGGTCAGGCGTGGGAACATGCGGTCAATGCGCTGGCGGAAGGTATTGCAAAGGAAAAACCCGACCGCATTCTGGGAATTGAATCCCGCGGGCTGATGGTTGCTGCTGCCGTTGCTTATAAACTGGGTTGCGGTTTTGCGATGATACGCAAAAAAAACAAATTGCCCGGCCCGGTTATTTCGCATGCTTATGCGTTGGAATATGGCCAGGACATTATTGAAGTGCAGGCCGATGCCGTATTAAAAGGCCAGAAAATTGTGCTGGTGGATGATTTGCTGGCAACCGGCGGCACGATGGAAGCAGCCATCACCCTGATTAAAAAACTGGGCGGCGATGTAAAACTGGCCGCCTTCATCATCGAACTGACATTTTTAAATGGTTCAAAGAAACTGCATGTCCCGCAAATGAGCCTTTTGAAATATGATAGCTAGGATTTTATCCGCGCTTGCTCTAACGCTGCTGGTGGCAGCGCCAACCCTGCTAGCTGCGCAGGAATGGGTAAGCGCGCACGCGATTTCGATGCATGGCACGCCAAAGGAAGAGGAAGATTTCAAACATTTTAATTACGTGAACCCTGATGCGCCAAAGGGCGGCACACTTCGCCTGAATATTGTTGGCACGTTTGATAGTGTTCATCCCTATATCGTTAAGGGGCGGCCAGCCGAAGGCATGACCTATGTCTATGAGGCATTGCTGGCCCGCACGCAGGATGAACCGTTTACGCTTTACCCCCTGCTCGCTGAAAAAATTGATGTGAAACCTGACCGCTCTGGCATTCGCTTTCATATCAACCCCAAAGCCAGATGGCAGGATGGAAAAGCCGTAACAGCGGATGATGTTTATTTTTCGTGGGCGAGTTTGCGCGATAAGGGCAAGCCCACCCATCGCAGCTATTATAAGAAGGTGCTCAGCGCGACAGTGAATGATGCGCATACCATCACATTCCTTCTGAAGAAAAATGATGATGGCAGCATTGACCGTGAAATGCCGCTTATCCTTGGGCTGATGCCCATCCTTCCAAAGCATATGTTCGCGAATAAGCCGTTTGATGAAACCACATTGGTTCCTCCCGTTGGCAGCGGCCCCTACCGCGTAAGGGATGTGCAGCCGGGCCGCAGCATGGTATTTGAGCGCGACAAGAATTACTGGGGCGCGGATTTACCCGCGCGGCGCGGCACCTGTAATTTCGATACTATTCGCTATGATTATTACCGCGATGAAAATGTGGCGCAGGAAGCGTTTACCGCGCATGCATTAGATGCCCGCCGCGAAACCGACCCCAAGCGCTGGGCGGAATTGCAGCGCATATCATCGGAAAAGAAAAGCGCGTTTCGCACCACAGCCTTTACCCATCACCGCCCCGAACCCATTCGCGGATTTATATTCAACACGCGCCGCAGCAATTTCAGCGATGTGCGCGTGCGCAAGGCACTTTCCTACGCATTCGATTTTGAATGGATAAACCGCACCCTGTTCCACGGCGCCTATAAATGGCTGGATAGTTATTTTGCCAATTCCGATTTGGCAAGCAGCGGGTTACCGGATGCGGCAGAATTAAAATTGCTGGCACCGTGGAAGAAGGATTTACCGGAAGCATTATTCACAAAGCCATTCGCGCTGCCGCGCACGGATGAAACGCATCCCCTTCGCAATAACCTTCGCGCGGCCAGCGAATTACTGGACGAAGCCGGATACAGCATTCAAAACGGCGCATTGAAGAATGCAAAGGGCGAACCATTTGCGTTTGAAATTCTGCTATCCGATCCGCAGGATGAAAAAATTGCATTGGAATATGCGCGCACATTAGAACGAATTGGAATAACGGCGCGCGTGCGCACGGTTGATGCATCACAATTCCAGGCGCGGCTTTCCGATTTTGATTACGATGCGGTGTTGTTCAAATGGGTGAACAGCCTTTCACCCGGTAATGAACAAACGCAATATTGGGGCAGCGCCGCCGCTGACATAAAAGGCAGCCGCAATTACGCAGGGATAAAAAGCGCTGCCGTCGATGACATGACGCATAAAATTACCGCCGCGCAAACGCGTGATGAGCTGCGCGCTGCGCTTCGCGCACTCGACCGTATCTTATTATCGGGGTATTACCTTGTGCCCCTGTTCTATCGCGGAACGGATTTATTTGCGATTTGGCAAAATGTAATGACACCGCAACAAACCCCGCTTTACGGCCCTGTGGTTGAAAGCTGGTGGGCTAATCCGCCGTAAGGGCTTAACAAGCTCTTAACTCAATCTTTTCTACATGATTTTGGGGTAGAAAAAGACCATGGATATCTCCGATTTAGCACCCACAAAAGATGCCAAAGGCGCACCCAAATTCAAGGTAAGCGATGCGCAGTTGGAAGATCTGGTTTTCAAATTCTCCCGCGATATTTCCGCGCAGGTTGCGCGCGACCGCTTTGACCCGATTATTGGCCGCGACAAGGAACTCTATGACCTTGTGATGATTTTGCTGCAACGCGAACGCAAGAATGTGTTGCTGCTGGCCGGCGCGGGTGTGGGTAAGACTGCGTTGTTCGTTGGACTTGCACAAAAGATTTTTAAAAACGAAGTGCCAAAGAAACTGGCCGGCGCGCGCATTCTGGAACTTGAAATGTCATCGCTCTCTGCGGGCGCTGGTTCACGTTCCGATTTTGAAGGCCGCTTTGTTCCGATGATTAAGGGCGTGGCTGAGCGCAATGCATCAAAGCTGTTTCCGCCCATCATCCTGTGCATCGACGAAATTCACATGATTATGCCGACCTGTATCGCATCAGGCGCGGCGGGTGTTGCCGACTTAATGAAACCATACCTGACTACCGGCGATTTGCTGATGATTGGCGCGACGACGCGCGATGAATATGATGACTATGTTAAGGCCGATCCTGCGCTTGACCGCCGCTTCCAGAAAATTTACATGGACCCGCCATCGGAGGAAGAATGCAAAGTCATTCTGCGCGGATTGAAGCAACGCTTTGCGACCCATTACGATTTGAATGTGTCGGATGATGTGTGCGACCAGATTGTGTATTTAACATCGAAATACCTGCGCCGCAGAAACCATCCGGATAAGGCGATTTTGATGCTGGATCAGGCCTGCGCGCGTTCCGTGATGGCAGGTAAAACCGACCTTGATATGGATGACGTTCGGGAATCCCTGGGTCATGAATCAGGCATTATCGCCAGCGCGCTGATTTAAGACGCTTTGCTGAACGCACCGCCCATTTTGCTTTCCACCAATTTCTGCAAATTCGTTTGCGGGCGCGGCCCCAGATGGCTAATCACTTCCGCTGCGCAGATGGATGCGATGCGTCCGCAATCGGGCAGCGCATGATTATGCGTCAACCCATAAAGGAAACCCGCCGCATAACCATCCCCTGCTCCCGTTGTATCAACAACTTTTGCAACGGGCTCGGCGTGAACGGTAAAGGTTCGCTCGCCATTTAAAATATATGCGCCTTTTTCACCGCGCGTGATAATGGTGAGCGGGCACGCATCCGCAATCAGCGGCAGGACTTCTTCGAGATTATTTTTTTCATAAAGCGCCATTGCTTCCACTTCATTTGCAAACAGGATATCAACCCCCTGTTTCAACAGCGCGTGGAATTCCGCGCGGTGCCTGTCCACACAAAAACCATCCGACAAACTCAATGCAACTTTGCGGCCATGCTTATGCGCAAGTTTTACCGCCAGATAAAATGCTTCCTGAGCCGGCGGCTTATCAAACAGATAACCTTCCAGATAAGTGATTTGCGATGATGCGATGGTGTCTTCATCCACATCGCCTACGCTGAAATCGGTGCTGGCACCAAGGAAGGTGTTCATGCTGCGCTGGCCATCGGGCGTTACCATAATGATACAGCATGCGGTGGGCGCGCCCGTCGTCGCTGCTTTTGTGGGGTAGTGTATCTTTAGTGCCTTCATGTCATGGGCAAAGCCTTTGCCAAGCTGGTCATCATGCACCCGGCCAATATAGGCGGCGGTGCCGCCAAGCCCTGCAATGCCTGCCACCGTATTAGCAGCAGAGCCACCCGAAACAGTTGTCGTTGGGCCCATTTTGTCAAATAAATCAGCGGCCCGCGCGGCATCAATCAGGGTCATGGAACCTTTATGGATATCCTCGCGGCGCAGGAAATCATCCTCCGCTTGCGCCAGAATATCGACAATCGCATTGCCGATGCCAACGACATCATATTTTAAAGGCGGGGCATATTTCAGTTCGGGCATTCCATATCCTTTTGGTGGACTTCAAATTGAGGCGCAAATCAGCCCCAAATCAGCTGAGGTCGTTGTTGAATCCGTTTCGGGAAACGTGCTAAGTTACTCTTGCTTGTAATGATGTTACAAGCCTCCCGCTTGCCCCGATTTTTATAGTTGTATTTACAGGAAAAACGCCATGAATCGCCCACTCGATCCGCGCTCCGAAACCTCTTCGATTAATCCGAATAATACGACCAACCCGAATAACAATAACGCCGCCCCTGTTTTACGTAACGGCAGCGGTGAGCCACCGCGCCAGGGTTTGCGCGCAACCCCGCCAACTTCCGTTCGCCGCGTGGTGGATATGCCATCTGGCCCAAGCATGCGCCGCCCTCCCGCCGATGGCCCGCGTTTTGGAACCAATAGCGGTGAAGGTCGCCGCATGGTCGTTGCCAAAGACATTACTTTGGCCGGGCAAATTTCAAAATGCGATTACCTGGTGGTTGAAGGCGGCGTTGAAGGCATGCGTTATGACGGCCAGGCATTGGAAGTAACCGAAGGCGGTTCATTCAATGGTTCGATTGAAGTGGATACCGCAGAAATCGCCGGCACCTTTGAAGGTGTGGTGGTTGTGCGTGGCCGTCTTACCGTTCGCCCAACCGGCCGCATTACCGGAACCGTGCGTTACGGTGAAATTGAAATCAACGCAGGCGGACAAGTGAATGGCGAATTGCAAGGCATGCAACCCAGCGTGCGCCCGAGCGTGACATCATCCTATAGTTCTTCTTCACAAGATGATGAAGACACGGCCAGCGACCGTCTTGCTGGCGAATAGTACGTTAGTTTCTGGCCGCTATAACGTTTTATCCTTGTATTTACAGTCTTTTTTAACCACGCAGCTTGGGCATAAAGGCTTGCGTGCTTTGCATACGTAGCGCCCATGCAGAATAAGCCAGTGATGCGCGCCCGCTAAAAACTTCTCCGGCACGACCTTCATCAATTTGGCTTCCACTTCATTCGGCGTTTTACCGGACGCAAGGCCGGTGCGGTTTGCAACGCGGAACACGTGTGTGTCCACCGCTATTGTGGGAACGCCAAAAGCTTCGTTCATCACCACGTTCGCCGTTTTACGCCCAACGCCCGGAAGGGTTTGCAGCGCGTTTAAATCACGCGGCACTTCCCCGCCAAACTGCTCAATCAATATCTTCGACATGGCCATGACATTCTTGGCCTTGGTATTGAACAGGCCAATGCTTTTGATTTGCTCCCGCAAATTTTCAAGGCCGAAGGCCAGCATCGCCTGCGGTGTTTTGATTTTTTTGAACAGCGTGGCGGTTGCCTTATTCACGCTCACATCGGTCGCCTGTGCTGACAAAGACACAGCGACCAGCAGGGTATAGGGATTCAAATAGTGCAATTCGGTCTTGGGTTGCGGCATCTGTGCCGCAAGAGCCGTGAAAAAGCGAAGCGCGGATTCTTTGTTCATTGACAAGTTTTTAACTTCTGATTCATTGATACACATGCGGCCCAGCGAATCGGTTTGAGCCGTTTATTAAGGATTTCAGGTTTTAACGCGGATGATGGCAGTTGCCAAACACGTTGAGTGCTTTACCAGCCAAAATGCTTTGGAATCCATACCCGCGCGCGTGTTTTGGGGCTGCCATGACAGCCCGATGGGCCCAATAATGCTGGGGATAAGTGATGACGGCCAAGGGTACAACCTGTGCAAAATCGGCTTCTCGTCCGGATACGGCACCCTTTATGACCTTTCGGCATGGAAGGATGAATGGCCCGATACTGAATTCGTGCCTGATTCTGCGCGCACCGCGCCCTATGCCTGTCGCATCAGCCAGATGAACCCGCAGAATATCAGCCCAGCGCAATTCGCGCTTTACGGCGCTTCGTTTCAATTGAATGTGCTGAAGGCGATGCTGCACATGCCGCAAGGCCAGGCGATGAGCTATGCGGAAGTAACACGGCTGGTTAAGAAACCAACCGCGGCTTAATCAAAACCCATTAATCAAATCCGAGAACGTCTTTCATGGAATAGCGGCCAGCAGGGTGCGCTATAACCCATTTTGCGGCAACGACTGCGCCTTGCGCGAAAATGCGGCGGTCGGATGCCTTATGCGTGAGTTCCACGCGTTCGCCGTCATTGGCAAAAATAACAGTGTGCTCGCCAACCACATCGCCGCCACGTAGCGTGGCAAAGCCGATATCGCCGCGTTTTCTGGGCCCTGAATTTCCCTTGCGGTCATAGACCGCGCGGTTTTTCAAATTGATGCTGCGGCCTTGCGCGGCTGCTTCACCAAGCAGTAATGCGGTGCCTGATGGGCTATCAATCTTATGGCGGTGATGCATTTCAACGATTTCAATATCGTATTTAGCATCAAGCGTTTGCGCGACAATTTCAGTAATAGCGGTAAGCAATGTAACGCCCACGCTCATATTCGGGGCCAGCACGATGGGAATGTGATTGGCGGCATCCGCCAGCATTTGCACCTGTTCCTGATTAAAGCCGGTGGTGCCAATCACAATCGGCTTACCCATTGCGGCGGCAACATAGGCGTGGTGCACGGAAACTTCGGCGCGCGTGAAATCAATCGCCACATCGCACGCGCCGAGTAATTTTTCCGGCGAGATGGTGTTGATGGCCTGTTTTGGAAATACAACGCTGGCGGGCAAGCCCAGCACATCGTTCAGGGATTTATCCATGAACGGGCTGCCTTCGCGAACGGTGCCGCCCACGAAGGTGCATTGTGGATCATCAAGGATTTCACGGGCAAGCATTTTGCCCATGCGCCCTGTTGCTCCAAAAATACCAATCTTAATCGTCATTGCTTCACGCCTTGCTTTTGTTCGTTTGCTTCCGTTGCTTTGGCATCAGCGGCTTGCTTGGCAAAGAATGTTTTTACCTTTTCCAAAAAGCCGTGCGTGACCGGATTGTTTTTCTTGGCTTCGGAGATGGTATCGAATTCTTCGAGCAGCTGTTTTTGCTTTGCGGTTAAGTTAACGGGTGTTTCGATGCTTATCTCAACAAATAAATCGCCGCGTGTCACCTCGCCGCGCGTGCGGGCTTGCTGCAACATGCTCATTCCCTGCCCTTTTAGGCGGAATTGCTGGCCGTTTTGCGCCCCTTCCGGCAGGGCGAGATTCGCTGGCTTGCCATCCAAGGTCGGCACTTCCAGCGTTCCGCCAAGGGATGCGAGCACAAAACTGACCGGCATGCGGGCCAATAAATTTGCGCCTTCGCGGTGCAGGAAGGCATGCGGTTTCACCGCAATGAATACATAAAGGTCACCGGATGCGCCGCCGCGCATCCCTGCTTCGCCTTCACCAGCGATGCGAATGCGTGTGCCAGTATCAACGCCAGCTGGTACTGTGATTTTCAATGTGCGTTCTTTGCGGATGCGGCCTTGGCCACGGCAATCCTTGCATGCGTCTTCAATCACGCGGCCAGCGCCCGAACACACAGGACATGTGCGTTCCATTAAAAAGAAACCCTGCTGGATGCGAACCTTGCCAGCGCCGCTGCATTGTTTGCAGGTGGCGGGTGTTGTGCCGGGTTTTGCGCCGCTGCCTTTGCAGGTTTCGCAGGTGAGCGGTGTGGCGACCTTGATATTTTTTTCAATGCCTTTGAACGCTTCTTCGAGCGTGACTTCCAAATCATAGCGCACATCATTGCCGCGCATTGAACTATTGTGCGCGCCGGTGGATGAACGCCCTTGGCCGCCCATCATTTCGCCGAATACTTCGTTTAAAATATCGGAAAGACCGCCGGGAAAGCCATTAAAGTCGAAGCCGCCCATTCCACCCATGCCGCCCATGCCACCTTGTTCAAAGGCAGCATGGCCGTAGCGGTCATAGGCCGCGCGCTTCTGGTCATCGGACAGGATTTGATAGGCTTCGGTAATTTCGCGGAATTTTACTTCGGCTGTTTTATCGCCCGGATTTTTATCGGGATGATATTGCATGGCAAGTTTACGATAAGCGCGCTTTACCTCATCCCCGTTTGCATCGCGGGTGACGGACAGCATTTCGTAATAATCGGTTTTCGTCGCCATAAGATAAGAACACATAAGAATTGAAAGATGAGTGGGAACGTTGGCCGCCCCCACTTCATTATGCATTACGCAGATTTCTTACCGTCTTTATCCTTCACTTCCGTGAATTCGGCATCGACCACACCAGGATCAGCTGGTTGTTCGGTTGCGCCGGGGGCTGGGCCGCCTGCTTGTTGCTGGCTGTATAATGCTTCGCCCATCTTCATCGCAACTTGATTGAGTGCATCAATCTTCGTCTTGATGGCGGCAGCATCTTCACCGCCGGTAGCGCTGCGAAGTTCAGCAACAGCTGCCAAAATCGCTTCCTTATCGGCGGCCGGGATTTTGCCTTCGTTTTCCTTCAGCGTCTTTTCTGTCGAATGCGCAAGCAAATCGGCCTGGTTACGGGCATCCACCAATTCACGGCGCTTCTTATCATCACCCGCATGCGCTTCGGCTTCCTTCACCATGCGCTGGATATCGGCTTCGGATAGACCGCCCGATGCCTGAATGCGGATTTGGTGTTCCTTGTTCGTCGCTTTATCCTTTGCGGTAACACTCACGATACCATTCGCGTCGATATCGAAGGTTACTTCCACCTGCGGCATGCCGCGCGGCGCTGGCGCAATGCCAACCAAGTCAAACTGGCCGAGCAATTTATTATCAGCTGCCATTTCGCGTTCACCTTGCGATACGCGGATGGTCACTGCGTTTTGATTGTCTTCAGCGGTTGAGAATACCTGTGACTTACGCGTCGGGATGGTGGTGTTGCGGTCAATAAGGCGTGTGAACACACCGCCCAAGGTTTCAATGCCAAGGGACAATGGCGTTACGTCGAGCAATAGTACATCCTTCACTTCGCCCTTTAGAACGCCGGCCTGAATAGCCGCACCAATGGCAACCACTTCGTCAGGGTTTACGCCGCGATGCGGGTCACGACCAAAGAATTCCTTCACGGTTTCCATGATCTTTGGCATGCGGGTCATACCGCCCACCAAAATTACTTCCTGAATGTCGGAAGGCTTGATGCCAGCATCTTTCAATGCGGCCTTGCATGGTTCCACGGTCTTTTTAATCAGGTCATCAACCAATGCTTCCAGCTTTGCCCTGGTCAGCTTCACGTTTAAGTGCTTAGGGCCCGATGCGTCAGCGGTGATGAACGGCAAGTTCACATCGGTTTGCATGGTGGATGACAATTCAATCTTCGCTTTTTCAGCGGCTTCCTTCAGGCGTTGCAGCGCGAGCTTGTCCTTGCGCAAATCAATACCCTGTTCGCGCTTGAATTCATCGGCGAGGAAATCAATGACGCGGCTGTCGAAATCTTCACCGCCAAGAAACGTATCGCCGTTGGTGGATTTCACTTCGAATACGCCGTCGCCGATTTCCAGAATGGAAACGTCAAAAGTACCGCCGCCAAGATCGTACACGGCCACAACGCCGCTGCCCTTCTTTTCCATACCGTATGCCAATGCGGCCGCGGTTGGTTCGTTGATGATACGTAAAACTTCCAAACCTGCCACGCGGCCAGCATCTTTGGTCGCTTGGCGTTGCGCGTCGTTAAAGTATGCAGGCACGGTGATAACCGCTTGGCTTACTTTTTCGCCAAGATAGTTTTCAGCGGTTTCTTTCATTTTGGTCAGAATGAATGCTGAGATTTCCGACGGGCTGTATTTCTTGCCGTTGGATTCAACCCATGCATCGCCATTGTCATTCTTGATAATCTTGTACGGAACAAGACCGATATCTTTCTTCACCATCGGGTCATCGAAATTGCGGCCAATCAGGCGCTTGATGGCGTAGAATGTGTTTTCGGGGTTGGTTACGGCTTGGCGTTTTGCAGGCTGACCTACAAGACGTTCATTGGTGGATGAAAACGCAACGATGGACGGCGTGGTGCGCGCACCTTCGGAGTTTTCAATGACCTTTGCGGTGCTGCCTTCCATGACGGCAACGCATGAATTGGTGGTTCCAAGATCGATACCAATAACTTTACCCATTTTTCTTCTCTCCTGTTGTTAAGCAAACCCGAAATCCAGACCCGCCAAGACCATGATCGCTTCAGACCACTGAAGCGTGAATCATTGTCTCTTCATATGCAGCATCCAGACCAGTTCCTTTTCATTGAATAATTTAGAGCGACGGCGGCATTTCGCCAGTACCCAATAGACGTAATATATAGGCCAACGGGAGGCCCGCTGCAACGCCTCTATTTGCTTGGAAATAAAGGTTTTTTTATGGGTCTTTTTATGGGCACGGATTGGGGATGTCGTGATGGATAATATCAATCGCGGCCAGCACATCGGGCGACAGTTTTACATTGATGCTGGCGATGTTGCTTTTTAACTGCTCCATCGTGGTTGCACCGATAATATTGCTGGTGACAAACGATTGCTGGTTCACGAATGCGAGTGCCATTTGCGCTGGGTCAAGCCCCGCGCCCTGCGCAATTTTTACATAAGTTTCGGTTGCGCGTTCGCCATTTGCTTTGCTGTAGCGTTGGAAATAAGGGAAGAGTTGCAAACGCGAACCTTCCGGCATTTTGCCGCCAACATATTTGCCCGACAACACGCCCATGCCGAGCGGTGAATAGGCCAGCAAGCCACATTGCTGACGAATGGAAACTTCGGCTAAACCGATTTCATAAGAACGATTGAGCAGGCTGTAGGGATTTTGCACCGATTGAATGCGCGGATAATGTTTGGTTTGCGCCAAGTTCAAATAACTCATCACACCATAAGGCGTTTCATTGGAAACGCCGATGTGGCGGATTTTTCCGGCTTCCACCAAATCTTGCAAAACGCCCAGCGTTTCTTCGAACGGAATACTTTGTTCTTCCGGCATATGCACATAGCCCAATTGGCCAAACGCATTCACGCTGCGGTCCGGGAAATGCAGTTGATATAAATCAACATAATCGGTTTTCAGGCGTTTCAGGCTTGCTTCCAGCGCAGCCGTAATATGCTTGTGGTTCAGGCGCGTTTGTTCGCCGCGCGCGTAATTAAAGCGTTCGGAACGACCAAACACTTTGGTTGCCAACATAACCTTGTCGCGGTTTTTACGCGCCGCAAACCATGTGCCAATGTATTCTTCGGTGCGGCCATAGGTTTCTTTGACCGGCGGCACGGGATACATTTCGGCCGTATCAAAAAAATTGATGCCTTGGGTCAGCGCATAATCCATCTGTTCATGCGCTTCTTTTTCAGAATTTTGCTGACCCCATGTCATCGTTCCCAAACAGATGACACTGACGTTCAAGCCGGATGTTCCAAGCGGACGATATTGCATAATAATCTGCTGGGTTAGATTTTAGACTTTTTGATCGACATGTTGGGGCGGCGCAGCTTGACCACCCTTGGCAACTGCCACCATTGCTTCGCGCAACAGGCGGCCTTGAATCATGTAACCGGTTTGCAAAACCTGAACGACGGTGCCGGGAACTTTATCCGGCGCGTCCACTTCGCTAACCACCTGATGCAAATTGGGGTCAAACATTTGGCCCATCGGGTCGTTCTTTTGAATACCGTAGCGTTCAAAAACCGATGATAATTGCTGCGCAGTTGCTTCAATACCAACGCATAGATTCTTTACATTCGCATTGCTTTGCATATCAGGGGTAACCGATTGCAATGCACGTTGCATATTGTCAGCAACATCCAATAAATCGCGGGAGAATTTGGAGACAGCGAATTTTGCAGTGTCTTCCTTTTCTTTTGCGGCGCGGCGGCGCGTATTTTCAGCATCCGCCAAATAACGCAAGGCTTCATTCTTCATATCAGCCAATTGCTTTTCCAATTCAGCGATGCGTGCCTTTGGGTCGGCAGATGCTTTGGCATCCTGCTTGCTTTCAGCGGGTTGCTCTGGCGCTGCGCCTTCTTCAGGAAGATTTTCTGCTGCGTTACTATCACTCATAAGTCACCTTTAGCTTACCATTTTACCAATCAGTTTTGCGGTATAATCCACCATTGGAATAATCCGCGCATAATTCATGCGCATCGGGCCAATGACACCGATTGCACCAATAATCTTTTCTTTGCTGTTCATATAGGGCGAGATAATCATGCTGCAACCGCTACCCTTAAACAAGCGATTTTCTGCGCCAATATAAATCTGCACGCCTTCCGCGACATGGGTCGCATCAAGCAGTTTTAGCATGGTTTCGCGCGTTTCCAGCACCTCGAAAAGGCCCCTTATCCGCTCCAAATCCTCAACTGCGTTGACATCATCCAGCAATTTGGACTGGCCGCGCACAATCAAATGCCCGCCGCCCACTTCGCCCGACCAGATGGCAAGGCCAGCTTCAACCACTTTTGCCGTCAGCCCATCCAGCTCGTTCTTTTGGCTGGCGATTTCTTCACTGATGATTTTACGCGCATCGCTTAATCCGCGCCCTGCCAAATGCGCATTGATGAAATTGGCAGCAAGCGTGAGTGAATGCGCAGGTAACGTGTATGGCAAATCAATCATGCGGTTTTCAACAAGACCGCCTTCGCTAACCAGCACCACCAGCACGCGGTCTGGCGCAAGGCTGACAAATTCGATTTGCTTTAGCGCGCGTTCTTCCGCCTTTGGCACCACCACCATGCCCGCGCAGGATGACAGGCCAGATAATGTGCGCGTCATTTCATCCAAAGCCTGGCTTAAATTCTTTCCCTTTGGCGCGGTTAGGCTTTCCAACTCGCGGCGTTCATCATCAGAAATTGCGCCCACTTCCAGAATGCCGTCCACGAATAAACGCATGCCCGCTTCGCTGGGCAACCGGCCTGCGGAGGTGTGGCGCGCTTCCAATAATCCCAAATCTTCCAAATCGGCCATGACGTTGCGGATGCTGGCGGGCGATAAATTTCCGACCGCGGAATTGGCCAAGCGGCGCGAGAGCGTGCGCGAGCCAATCGGCTCCCCCGTTTCGAGAAAGCTATCCACGATTTGCCGCAGAATTTCGCGGCTGCGTTCGTTCATTTTTGATATGACGCTCATGTTACATATACGTTAGTCGATGAACCGATCCATTTGGAGCTTCACTCGCTCTGCGTAACCACGCAACCGCTCGTGATGGCATGGGCCATTTTATCGGTAGGTTTGACATTAAGCTTTTAGCACTAATCGCGTTGTTTTATTTAATTATTCTTGATTATTTAGGGATTT
Source organism: Alphaproteobacteria bacterium (assembly GCA_021732145.1). Classification (GTDB taxonomy): domain Bacteria; phylum Pseudomonadota; class Alphaproteobacteria; order UBA9219; family RGZA01; genus RGZA01. The sequence goes on along the minus strand of JAKFVN010000014.1, from coordinate 29,744 downwards.
CCGGCCTCCCTTGCAAGGTGCACGGAAAAAAGCCAAACTGCCGCCTCTCTGTGATTTGTTCGGCGGCATAAGCCGCCGCCTCGCCGGTCGGCTCGGAACACCAACGGGTCTAAATAAGTTATAGAGACCGTTGGTATTTATAGGATAATGGAATGACCAAAGCAGCCACCAATTCGTTTAAACAAGGCCCCGATGAACGCGGGCATTTTGGCTTGTTTGGCGGGCGCTTTGTGGCCGAAACGTTGATGCCGCTCATCCTGGAAGTTGAAAAGGCCTATACGGCGGCCAAGGCCGACCCGGAGTTTCAAAAAGAACTCGACTATTATATGGAGCATTATGCGGGCCGCCCATCGCCGCTGTATTTTGCCAAGCGCCTGACAGCGCATTTGGGCGGCGCAAAAGTTTACTTCAAGCGCGACGAGTTGAACCACACCGGTTCCCACAAAATTAATAACTGCATGGGACAGATTTTGCTGGCACGCCGCATGGGCAAGAAACGCATTATCGCCGAAACCGGCGCAGGCCAGCACGGTGTTGCGACAGCAACCGTTGCGGCACTGTTTGATTTGCCATGTACCGTTTATATGGGCGCAGTGGATATTGAACGCCAAAAGCCAAACGTATTCCGCATGAAATTGCTGGGCGCGACGGTTGTTCCCGTTAAATCAGGTTCGCATACATTAAAAGACGCGATGAACGAAGCGCTGCGTGATTGGGTTACGAATGTGGAAGACACATTCTATATCATCGGCACGGCCGCAGGCCCGCACCCCTACCCCGCGATGGTGCGTGATTTTCAATCGGTAATCGGCAAAGAACTGCGCCAGCAAATGATGAAGGCCGAAGGCCGTTTGCCGGACAGCCTCGTTGCCTGCATTGGCGGCGGTTCCAACGCGATTGGCTTGTTCTATGATTTCCTGGATGATGCCAACATTAAAATGTATGGCGTGGAAGCTGGCGGTCATGGTATTGAAACCGGCAAGCATGCGGCATCACTGAATGGTGGCCGCCCCGGCGTGCTGCACGGCAACCGCACTTATTTATTGCAGGATGCTGATGGCCAGATTTTAGAGGGCGATAGCATTTCAGCCGGATTGGATTACCCCGGCATTGGGCCAGAGCATTCTTATTTGTTCGACAAGAAGCGCGTGAATTATGTTTATGCCACCGATAAGGAAGCACTGTCAGCGTTCCAGCTATGCTGCAAAATGGAAGGCATTATTCCTGCATTAGAACCATCGCATGCATTGGCATATGTGACCAAGCTTGCGCCCACGCTTCCTAAAGACCATATCCTCGTGATGAATTTATGCGGACGCGGCGATAAAGATATTTTCAATGTGGCTGATAAATTGGGAGTCACATTATGAGTAATCGCTTGGATGCGTGCTTTACGGAATTGCGCAAAAACAATCAGGCTGGCTTTGTCAGCTTTACGGTTGCGGGTGACCCTGATTTGGAAACATCACAGAAATTACTGGAAGCATTACCGGCTGCTGGCGTTGATGTGATTGAGCTTGGCATGCCGTTCACCGACCCGATGGCGGATGGCCCCGCCATTCAAGCCGCCGATTTACGTGCATTGGCTGGCGGCATGACGCTGACTAAAACACTCGGCATGGTAACAGCATTCCGCAAAACCAATTCAACGACACCGGTTGTGCTAATGGGTTATTACAACCCCATTTATTCCTACGGCGCAGAAAAATTCGCCAAGGATGCCGGGGCAGCGGGCGTGGATGGTTTGATTATTGTGGATTTGCCACCCGAAGAAGATGAAGAATTCCGTTTGCCCGCGCAAAAGGCTGGCATGCATGTTATTCGCCTGACGACACCCACGACAAATGAGAAACGTTTGCCGACTGTCTTAAGCAATTCCGGCGGGTTCTTATATTATGTGTCCATCACCGGCATTACAGGCGCGGCCACCGCGACCGAACAACAAGTGCAACAAGCGGTATCGCGCCTGAAGCAACATTCGCAGCTTCCCGTTGCCGTCGGCTTTGGCATTAAAGATGCCACGGCTGCACAAACCGTTGCGCGCCACGCCGATGCAGTTGTGGTTGGCAGCGCGATTGTAAAAAAGATTGAAGATAATATCCCTACCAAACAAGATCTCGTCAAAAACGTATGCGCTTATGTTGAAAGTTTAAGCGCGGCAGTACACAAGGCCCGCAACAAAGCCGCGGCATAACCAAACAGGAAGAAACGTATGAATTGGATTAGTAATTTTGTTCGCCCGAAAATTCGCGCATTGGTTACCAAGAAAGATGTGCCGGATAATCTATGGGAAAAATGCCCCGGCTGCGGCGCGATGCTGTTCAAGCGCGAGTTGGAAGACCATTTCAACGTATGCCGCGCGTGCGGCCACCATTTGCGTTTGGAACCGCTGCGCCGCCTGCACATGCTGTTTGATGATGGCGATTTCAAGTTGCTGACCCTGCCGAAAACCGTCAGTGACCCGTTGAACTTCAAGGACATGAAAAAATATTCCGACCGTATGCGCGATGCGCGCAAGCGTACCGGACAACGCGATGCGATTTTTGTCGCGGAAGGTAAAATGGCCGCGCGCCCTGTTGTCATCGCCGCATTCGATTTTGGTTTCATGGGTGGCTCTATGGGCACAGCCGTGGGCGAAGGCATTGTGACCGCGGCCAAGCAAGCCGTTACGAATAAAACACCCTTAGTCATCATTCCGGCTTCCGGCGGCGCGCGCATGCAGGAAGGTATTTTATCGTTGATGCAAATGCCGCGCACCACCATTGCGGTGAATATGGTGAAGCAAGCAGGCCTGCCATACATTGTAGTGCTGACCGACCCGACCACGGGCGGCGTGACGGCATCCTTTGCGATGCTGGGCGATATTCACATTGCCGAAAAAGGCGCGCAGATTGCATTTGCCGGCGCGCGCGTGATTGAAAGCACCATTCGCGAAACCCTGCCGCAGGATTTCCAGCGCGCGGAATACCTGCGCGATCACGGCATGGTGGATATTGTGGTTCACCGCAAGGATTTGCGCGATACGCTTATCCGCCTCTTCAGCTTGCTGATGCCGGAAAAAGAAAAGAAGAAAAAGCGCAATCTGCCCGTCATCTCCGGCAGATAACATGCAGCATCACTCGCAAGACATCCTTGCGCGATTAAATGCGTATCATTCGGTTAATGTCGATTTAACGTTGCGCGACAGCTATACGCAATTGCTGGGCGTGCTGGGCAACCCGCAGGTGAAACTGCCACCCATTATTCATGTGGCGGGCACCAATGGCAAAGGTTCCACCATCGCATTCCTGCGCGCGATGCTGGAAGCATCTGGTTTAAAGGTTCACGTTTATACCTCCCCGCATCTGGTTTCATTTCATGAACGCATCCGCCTTGCGGGCGAGTTGATTAGTGAAGATGATTTATGCGGCGCGCTGCTGGAATGCGAGCGATTGAATGATGGCGCGCCCGTCACGCAATTTGAAATCACCACTGCGGCGGCGTTCCTTGCCTTCTCCCGCGTACCTGCGGATGTATTACTGCTGGAAGTCGGGCTTGGCGGCCGCCTTGATGCCACCAACATGATTTCCCAGCCCTTGGCCAGCGTGATTACGCGCATCTCCTATGACCACCGCGATTTTCTGGGCAATAGCTTGCAGGAAATCACCAGCGAAAAAGCAGGTATTTTCAAGAAAAACATTCCCGCAATTATTGCGCCTCAATTTGCGCAGGAAGTCACGCAAACACTGGTTGAAAAAGCCGCAGCCGCGCAAACGCCACTGCATGCCTTTGGCACGGATTGGTCATATACGCCCAACAGCAGCGGATTTGATTTTATTTTGGGCGGGAAAGCCACCCAGTTTCCAAAACCCAATTTGATTGGCGCGCATCAATATGCGAATGCAGCAACCGCGATTGCCGTTTTAAAACAGCAAACCAAATTCACAATCGGCGATGTGGCGATTGCCCACGGGTTGCAGCATGCCGAATGGCCTGCCCGCTTGCAGCAATTGAAGGAAGGGCCATTGGTGGATTTATTGCCGCAAGGATATGAGCTGTGGCTGGATGGCGGTCATAATGACAGCGCGGGCGATATGCTGGCCATTCAAGCCACCGCATGGCATGCGCAGGATAAAAAGCCGTTGCTGGTCATGCTGGGCATGCTGGCCAGCAAGCAGCCAGGTGAATTTCTGGCATCGCTTGCATCGCATATCACCGCGCTGGCCGCCATTCCCATTCCCAATGAAAAAACGCAAAGCGCGGACACGCTGGCCTTAACCGCGCGCGCGATTGGCATCAAAACCACGCAAAACCACCAGAGTGCGCGCGATGCCCTCCAATGGCTGCTGAGCCTTTCGCCGCAACCATCGCGTATCTTGATTACCGGTTCGCTGTATCTGGCAGGCCATGTATTGCAGAAGAACAAGTAATATAAGCAATGAATCGATATTTATTGAGTGTTAACCACCCCTATTCTATCTTTTAGCGGTCAAAACACAGTTCCCGCCAGAAAGCACCTTTAAATGAAAGAACTGAAGCCAGAGCCATTAGACGCCGAAGCCGCCGCGCCCATCATTGCGGAAATCAAACCGTTGCTGGAAGCAAAGAACATGGATTTAAACGCGCTGGATATCCGCGCGGCCAACCTGCCCTGGTATGAAGATTTCAAGTTCTACATCCTGCAAGATCATGAGCAGACCCGTTACATGCTGTATAAGCCGGGCGATGCGGAATTATTGAACTGGACGAACGAAATCATTTACCGCGTGAATGACAAGGCACCCATTCGCTTGGATCGCAAGAACGTCATCGCTTATGCCAAATTCTTTTTCCATTATGTGCGCGGCCAGTTGGGCCGCTTCATCATCGTTGAAAAACCTGATGATGTAGCATGGCTGGATAACGCATCGCAGGAAGAAATGCAGAAGGTCAATGACCGCCTGATGCCCGTGACCTATAAGGGCATTGGCCGCGATAACCGCTATCTGCTCACCGCCAGCGTGGTGTTTAAAAACGCGCTGTTTAAAACGAATATCCGCGTTGCGACCGATGGCCTGATGGAACTGACCGATGAAGATCTTCTTTTGGAAGACCTCAATGTGCCCATTGACCCGCCGCCACCGTTAGAATTCTAAACGTTTAATTTATTAGGCCAGCTTTGATTTGACCCATTGGGCAAGCTGCGATTTTGGCATTGCGCCAACCTTGGTTTCCACCAATTGACCGCCCTTGAACAGCATGAGTGTCGGGATGCCACGTACGCCGTATTTACTTGGGGTCATCGGGTTTTCATCGATGTTCACCTTGGCAACGCTGAGCTCCGCGCCCATTTCGCCGGCAATTTCTTCTAAAAATGGGCCAATGGTTTTGCATGGGCCGCACCATTCCGCCCAGAAATCAACCAGGACAGGCTTTTCAGATTTCAGAACATCGGCTTCGAAACTTGCGTCGCTTACGGCAATGGTATTGTTACCCATTTTTATCTCCAAAAAGTCCTTTAAAAAAAACACTCTGTGTCTTAATTATATGGCGCTGGTTTTACGTGGGTCAAGTGCCTATAGACTGGCCAAAATGCGCAGAATCTCCTCACATCAATGCCTTGGGCAAAAGCGTTTGACCGCGTTGCAATGCAGCGTCATCCAGCTCCATCAAGGTAAGGCTGTGCGTCCACAGCAACGCCGCGCGGATGATACGGTTCGGGTAAATTTGCGCCAGCAAGGTCTTATAGCACGCCATTTGCGCCACATAACCACCATCGACAGCCGCCGTATTGGTTGGCGGCGGGCGGTTGGTTTTAAAATCAACCACCAGCACTTCTTTTTCGGTTACCAGCAAGCGGTCAATCTGCCCTGAAAAATGCTTGCCGTTGATGGTGCCGATGATGGGCACTTCGGCCTGCGCTTCCTTTGAAAACACATGCGCAAAAACCGGATTGCGCAATGCATTCATCACTTCACGCACATCGTGCAGCACGGCATCTTTTTCTCCGCTATTGTTGCGAATTAAAAAGCGCGATGCCGCTTCTTCGCGCTGGCCATCCGGAATGTTGGGCAGCAATTGCAATAAACGGTGCAGCAACCGCCCGCGCATGAAGGATGACGCGTTGCCGGATGCCGATGGGCTTAATTGCTTTTCATTGCCAGCAGCCAGCAAGGACGGATTATAAACCGCCTGTTTCACCGCATGTGGCGGGATGGCCTGCGTGAGCCATGCGGGCGGCTGATGCGCAGATGCGACAGGTTTTGATGAAGGTTTGGTTGAGCGCGATAAGGTTGCGGCATCGCCAAATGTCCATACTTGCCCGTCATTGGTTTCGCTGGCCTCGGCTGCAAGCTGGTTCATTGCTCCCAGCGTATGCATATACCACGGCGGATTGGCAGGGTCTTTGTTTTGCGCTGTATTTTTTTGGGCGCTGCATAAAATCAGCGCATCGGCCGCGCGCGTTAACGCAACGTAAAGCAGGCGGCGATGCTCTTCGGCCTGCGCTTCCTCTAAAACATCTTTGGCATGCTGGAATGCTGCGACATTTTTGGCAGATTGCGTTGCGGCAAGGGCAAACCCGTCTTCATCCCAGAGCAGCGCCGCTTTTTTCCCTTGAAGATGCGGATCGCGCATCAAGTCGGGCATGATGATAATCGGCGCTTCCAGCCCCTTTGCGCCATGCGTGGTCATGATGCGCACTTCGCCATTGGCTTCGCTTTGCTCGCGCTTTAATTCGCTGTCATCCTGCGCAATGGCACGGGCAAAAAGCTGCAATGACAAGGGGTGTTGCGCATCATGCTGGCGCGCGGCCGATAGCACTTGTTCCAGTGGGTCAATCGCATCCATGCCCAGCCGGTGAATAAGCGCGGTTTTGCCGCCAGCCTTATTGCCTGGGCACGGCGCAGTGAAAATGTGCGAGAGTAAGGCAAAAGATGAAATTGTATCAACCTTACTCAGTAGATTTTTCAGATAATCGCAAACCGCATTCAGGTTTTTTGTTTCTTGCAACGCTTGCCACAGGCTGCCACTGCGCTGCTGCGCGATGCTAAACAGCTGCTCATCGCTGATGCGGATGAACGGGCCGCGCAAGACTTCGGCCAGCGCCAAATCATCCTGCGGCAATAGCAGGAAACGGCAAAGGCTAAGCACATCTTGCACCGCTGCCTGTTTATGCAAGACCATGCGGTCAATTCCCGCAACGGGAATACTGCGTTCTTTCAGCGCACGGATGATGGGCGACAATAAATGGCTGCGGTATTGCAGCAGAATAATGATGTCATCCGGCTTTACCGCGCGCTGCTGCCCTGCTTTTGTTTTAAGCTGATACCCTTGCGATAGCCACGCGGCGATTGTATCGGCAATGCGCTGGGCGAGCAGCACATAGGCATGCCTTGTGTCATCGCGCGTTAGCGGCGCTTCCCACGGCGCTGGCAATTCCTTTTTTTCCGTTTTTACAGGCGGCCACAATTCCACCATGCCACGCAGTTCGCGATAGGGATAATGGCGAAGGCTTACGTCGCTCACGCCCTTGCGGATTTCATCGCGCTTGAATACCTCATCCACAAATTCCAGAACCGCAGAGGTAGAGCGGAAGGATTGGATGCGATCTACCTCTATCATCGGTTTGGATAGATGCCTGAACTGTGCAAACAGCCGCGCTTTTACGTCCAGATAATGGCGGTGATTGGCACCCTGAAAACTGTAAATCGATTGCTTTTCATCGCCCACCACGAATAATGTGCGGTTTGCATCGGCCCGTGCGCCAGTGCCCGATAGAATTTCTTCCAGCAGCGCAAAGACGATATCCCATTGCTCCGGGCTGGTATCCTGCGCTTCATCAATCAATATATGGTCAATGCCGCCATCCAGCTTATACAATATCCACGGTGCCAATTCGGGCCGCGTGAATACATCGCGCGTTGTCAAAATCAAATCATCATAGGTCAGTTGCGCGTTACACCGCTTGGTTTCCCTACTGCAATTCCAGAGATGCCGCGCAAGCGCATGGAATGCAATTTGCTGATGGTAAAACCGCAACGCATCACGGGCTTGAATAAAGGCCAGCACGCGCTGCGCTTCTTTAGGAAGAATTTCAGCGATGGATGGATTGTTTTTTTCAACATCTTTGGTGAATAATCTCGCGCGCACTTCGCCTTTGTCGGTCAGATAGGCGGATGCGTATTCATCAACATGCGCTGCGCGGTTTTCTTTATCCTTCACCCACAATGATATCGTTTCGCCGCGCTCCTTATCGGTTTTGCCACCTGCCAATAGCCAGCCTGCGGCCTGCAGCAGTTCATCTTCCGGCACCATTTGCTGTTCAAACAATTCGCGCTCACTGCCGATAACGCCAAGGTTAAGCTTTGCTTGCAGGGCCTTGGCAAAGCTTTCCGGCGTTGGGTATTCAGCAAAATGTGCTGCCCATTTGCCGGAATTTTTAAACACCTGCGCCAGCATTTCCGTGGTGCGCGATGTGGCCTGGCCGCCGCCCAAAGTATTTAATGCATCGCTTAACGCAGCAGTATTTTTAATATCGCCATACAATCCGGCGAGCACTTGTTCCTGAAACATTTTTTCTGCTTCGCCTTCCAGCAGCGTGAAATGCGGCGCAAGGCCAGCCTCATGCGGGAAGCGGTTTAAAATCATCTGGCAGAATGCGTGCATGGTCATGATGCGGATGGCATCGGGGCGTTCCAACGTTGCGGCAAACAGACGACGTGCTTCCTTCAACATTTCTGGGTTGGTTTTCAGCGCAAAGGTTGCTTCCAGTGCGCTTTGCAAATTCGCTTCCGGCAGGATGGCCCATTGCTGCAACTGCTTATGGATGCGGTTTTGCATTTCCGCTGCCGCTGCCTTGGTATAGGTCAGGCACAATAGATTGGGCAATGCGTTGTGTTTTTCTGGGCGTTTTTCGATACGGCTTTCGAGAAGCAGGCGCAATACGCGCTGCGTAAGCAATGTCGTTTTACCACTGCCTGCGGATGCCGACACCCATACGGATTGCGCGGGATGAAGCGCACGCAGGCGCTCGGCTTCCTGTTGCTGCGCCAGTTCGGATTGCTGTGGAAGGATGTTTTTCTGAAGGGATGCGTTCATCCGGCATCCTCCTGCTCAATTTCGCCTTTCGACCATTCGGCGACGCGGGCAAGCCGCGCATAATCCGGCGAAGGTTCCAGCACATTCTGGCGCGGCGCGGAATGGAACAGCGCATTTTTTTGCAAAAAAGCTTCAATAAATGCCGTTAAGCCATTTTGATGCTCTGCAATAGCATCCGCATTTAAATCCAGCGGCGTTTTGGGATAGAGCAAATTATTGCCTTCGGTAATTTGCACATAGCCAACTTTGCTTACCCCAGTTTGCGCAACATCAGGGAAGCCTTTATTGGCAGCAATCATTGCCTCCACCAGCAATTGGGGTTTCAGGGCGCTTTCCACCTGCGCCTGGGTCGGCATTTGGCCTGTTTTATAGTCCGAAATATGCACGGTGTTATCGCGCAGCACATCGATACGGTCGGCCTTGGCGTGAATAACGGGATTATAATCCTGAATGGCGAGCTTTGTTTCGCCGCGCGTTTCGGCAAAGAACGCAGTAACCTTGGCGCGGCGCTCACGCTCATATTCCCAAACTTCATGCGCCAGCAGCGCAAGGCGCGGTTGCATGAGATGCACTTCATCGGCGCTAACGCCGTGCTTTAAGAATCCTTGTCCAATTAATTGGACAAATGCGTGCTTGGCATCCGACGGCCAATTGGATGGATAGGTTTTGGCAAGCGCGTCTAAAACGGAATGGAAAATATTTCCCCTATCCATCGCGCTTAATTCTGCATCCAGTTCTTTCAGCGCATGAATGCCAAGCACGCGCTTGGCATAGAATGCATAAGGATCGCGCACCCAAAGCTCGATATCGGTCGCGCTAAGCCGCGGCGGCAGCGATGCGGGCGACACGCTGACGGCGGGCGCATCGCACGGCGCAACATCATCCACCGCATCCAGCGTTTTTGCCCATTCATGCCAGGGAAGCGCAGGCGTTAGCGCATGTTCCGCGCCGAGCATGTTCAGCACCGCCTGCAAGCGCAGCAGCCAGCGCGACGGATTGGTGGGGGTAACGCCGCTGCGTTCACTGCGCAGCAGCGTGATATTTTTTTGTGCGGCCAGTTGAATAAAGTCATGCGCGGTCTGGCCAATATGCTGGTCAGGGCTGGGAAGGCCAAAGGTTTTACGCATGGCGGTTGACATCCACGGATCAAGCGCGGGCGTTTCCGGCCATGTGCCTTCGTTCAGGCCAGCAAGAATAACATGGTCGAAGGATAACATGCGCGCTTCGATAAGGCCGAGGATATGAATGCGCGGATGCTGGCCATAGCGCAGGCGAACGGTTTCCTGATGAAGCCCAGCCTGAAAAATGCCCACATAATCTTCAAAGCAGCACGCGTAATGCTGGCTGTGCGCGCGAAGGCCATCCATATATTGCGAGAGCACCTCGCCCTCTTCGCCTTGCCATAGATCGTTCTTGCTCCAGGCCTTTGCCAGCGCAAGATGCATATCAAGCCAATGCGAAAACGGTTTCACTGGTTTGATGCCGGTGATTTCCGAAATGCCCTTGCGGATGGCTTGCAGCAGCACTGCATAGGGTTTATTGGCTGGCATAATTGAAAGCCATGTGCCGATGCCATGCCCGCAAATCTGTTGGCGAAAAAAATCAGTTTCCATTTCACGCGCAAGGGATAAGCATTCTTCACGCGAAAGGCCCAGCGACGTTAGCGGGTGTTTTAAAAACGCCATGACATCGGATGGCTTTAAATCATGGCGCGGCAGTTGCAGCAGCAAGGTAAAATACGCAGCAAGCTGCGTTTCAGATAGCGGCGTGCCCGCGCTGTCATCCACCACCACATCCCAGCGGCGAAGCTGCGTTGCAACACGCACCGCCAATGAACGGTCTGGCGTAACCAGCGCGGCGGTTTCATCCGGCGTTTCCAGCGCATGACGCAATATAAGCGCCGCAAGCTGCGCTTCATCCTGATCATGTGCGGCGGCCAGGCTTTGCATGCCTTGCCAGGGCTGCACACCCGCAAAAGTTTTACTCACATACTCCCAATCATCGCTGTGTTCGGCAGGACGCATGATTTCCGAAAGGAAATGCTGGCGCTGCTGCGATGTTTTGGTGGCATCGTGCCAATTGGCAACATCGCCACGTTCAACATTCAGCTTTGTGATGAGTTTTTTCAAAAGATATTGCGGGTGGGTTTCAGAAAGCGCATTCCAGCTTGCTTCATCAAGCGCGGTATCAAGGCCCGGCAAGATCACCGCGCCCATTGGCAAGGCAGCAATCGTTTGCAATAAATCGGCCGTGGATGGATGCGAACCCGTGGAGCCCGCGGCAATGATAGCATGCCTTGGCGGGTTGTTCTTCCAATGCTCGATTTGCAGCGCGATTAAACGCTTACGGCGGTCAACCATTTCAATGGCATTGTTTTCCTCAAGAATTTTTGGCCAGGCTTCTGTTACCACATCAAGGAATTTGACGATGGTTTCCCAGTGCCTGGCCAACTCCTTTTCCTGCACCAGATTGGCAAGGTTTTTAAAATCGCAGTTTTCAATCAACGCCTGATCCATCAACCGGCCAAGATCACCCGCCAGCAAAAAGGCCTGTGTATGCGATACATCGGGTTCCTTGCGCGCCATAATCAGCTGCGTGAGCAGCAAGCGGCGGCGCATGGGCGAAATGGCGGCAGGAATATCGAGTGCGGCTTTGGCCAATTCCGCATCGGGGGATAGCAGTAATTCATCTTCATCAACCGCGGATAACTGGCGAATGGCGGGCAATAACATGGCGCCATCGCCCTGCTGCATAAGAAACAAATCGCGCAGCGCATTACAGGCACGGCGCGTGGGCAGTAAAATAACCGCGGATTGAAATTCTTCCGGCGGCAATTTCCTTAAGCCCGCGACCAGATTTTCCAGAAACGGTTCACCAGCAGGAATGTTGTATATCGTTTTATTCTTTGGTGGCATGTTACCACCCGGTATTATCGGCTAGACGGCGATTGGCTTCGGCTAAATCTTCGGGCGTACCGACATGGAAGCAGGTTCCATCATGCACAAGGCCGTAGAGGCGGCCCTTGGCTTCGGCAGCATCCCAAATAATGTTGTTGGAGAATATGGTTTCTGTGATGCCGTTAAACAAGCCCGGCTTGATAACCTGCGCGGAAATGAACACATAAGGGCGCGGCGGCTGCGTATCCTTGCGCGTGATGCGGCCACTGATTTCTATATTTGGGGCATCCATGAAAAAATCACCCTTCGCGCCCTTAAAGCCCAGCGCTTTTTCAAGCGGCATGAGCAATAGCAAACAATCCATCGCGTCGGGATTAAACGCATTGGCAAGGCGTTTAAGCGCGGGCACTGCGCCATCGCGCCACGGCAAATCGGAATTAATGGCAAAGATGGGATCATTGCCCAGATGCGGCAGCGCGTTTTTAATGCCGCCGCCGGTATCGAGCAGCACCTCTTCCTTGGATAAAACAATTTGCAAATTGTTATGCGTTTTTATATGTGCCTCAATCTGCTCGGCTTTGTAATGCGCGTTTACTACCGCGCGTTTCACGCCTGCCTCCACCAGCCTATCTAACACCTGGTCAAGCATGGTTTCCCCACCGACTTTTAACAGCGGTTTTGGCGTTTCAAGCGTGAGTGGACGCATGCGCATGCCAAGCCCCGCCGCCAATACGAACGCTGTGTGCGGAATAAAGCTCATGGGTTCCAGTTCTCGCGGAAATTATGCGGCACATATTCATCTAGCCATTGATAGACGGGCGCGAGCGCAGGTTCGGAATGATGCAGCATGAGCAAACCCCATGTGCGTTTGAAAAAATCCTGCGTTGCGGGAATATCCTGCGCGACCCAGCGCTTTGCCAGAATGCCCAGAATGCGCATGTGACGCTGGCAGGCAAGGATATGATAGGATGTCATGAACCGCGCGCGGTCTTTAAACGCCGATGCATCCAGATAGGTTTTCAGCATGTGCGCGCGTAAAATGGGTGATACATCCAACCGCGCATCTTCCAGCAATGATGCTATATCATAGGAAATAGGGCCCATGCCGCCATCCTGGAAATCAATTGCAGCGGCTTTCTTATGGCCTTCTTCGTACTCCAGATACATGATGTTGGCCGCATGATAATCGCGCAACATGACGGAACGCGGAATGGAACAGGCTTCGGCAAGCGCGTCTTCCCATGCTTGCTGGAATGCGGCAATGGCTTGCGGCGAAAAGGCATGCTTTATCACAAAGCTGCCATAGGCATCAAGAAATAACCGCACCTGCTGCAAAAACAGTTGCGCCGTGAATTGCGTGAGATGTTCGTTTGGTGGTATTGGCGATGCGTGCAAGTGCCGCAAGGCATCAACGGCCACCGAATATAAATGCTCCGGCTGCGCAGATTTGCGGATAATGGCACCGAAATCATTCTCGCCCAAATCCTCGATTAGCGCGAAGCCATTGGGCTTATCCACTGCGTAAATCGCCGGCACGCGCATGCCGCCAGCCTGCAATACGGCCTGCATCGATAAGAATGGCACAAGCTCATCGGGCTTTGGCATCACCATCAGCAATGCCTTGCGGCTGGCATCGGACAGGCGAATATAATGCCGCGCGGAAAAATCGCCGGGCAAGGGCGTGCGCTGGGTTTTTTCCCAGCCATGCGCGGCAAGAAAAAGTTCCTGTTCGCTTATTTCGCGAGGGGCTTCAACCGTTGTGCCCATGCATCATCACCTGTGAATAGTACCTTGCGCTTATTGCTATCCTGCGCGGGCTCCAAGTGTAGCTGTAGTTGATTGGGCGGTAAAAGGCCTTTTGCGCGTTCGGGCCATTCAATAAACAGAATGCTGTTAATGAGCGCTTCTTCATAGCCAAGCTCATACAGCTCCTCTGCCGTTTTTAGGCGGTAAAAGTCAAAATGCCAGAGGTTGCCGATGGGAGAATCATAGTGCTGAACCAGCGTAAAGGTCGGGCTGGGCACGGTTTCCGCCGCGCTAAGTTTCTGGATGATGGCGCGGATAAAGGTGGTTTTGCCAGCGCCCAGATTGCCGTGAAACGTTAAGCAATCGCCCGCCTTGAGCAGCGCGGATAAATCCTGCGCCAGCATCTGCATCTGCTGTTCATCACATTCGCGGGAAAGTATTTGCATGATTAAGCGGTAATGGCTTTAAGAGGATGTTCTTGCGGCGCTTTCACCGGCAAGGTGCAGGTGATGCGCGTGCCCTTGCCTTTGGTGCTGTCGATAAGGATGCGGCCACCATGCAATTCAACAAAACTTTTCACGAGCGATAAACCTAAGCCCGCCCCGCCCTGCTTCGCATGCGGATTGGTGCGTTCAAACTTTTCAAAGACGCGCAACTGGTCTTCTTCGGGAATGCCCATGCCGTCATCGGTGACAAACAGCGACACCCAATCACCCTGACGTTCGGCCGACAGCACAATATGCCCGCCGGGCGGCGTATATTGAATGGCGTTGCTGATTAAATTGAACATCACCTGCTTCATGCGGTGCTCATCCACCTCGAAGCTGCCGATGATATCGCTGCATTGGATTTCCATGCTTAATGACTGCTGGCGCGTCCATTCCCGCGTCATATCCGCCGTGCCTTCAAGGAGGCTGCGCACAGGAACCAGCTTGCGGTTCAAGGCCATGCGGCCCGCTTCAATCGTTGCCAAATCAAGCACGTCATTAATAAGCGCAAGCAGCTTCTTGCTGGCATCCATCATGGTGCGGGCATATTCCAATTGGCGTTCGTTCAGCGCGCCAAAATACTGGTTCGCGAGAATTTCGGCAAAACCCATGATGGTGTTCAGCGGCGTGCGCAATTGGTACGACACATTGGCAACGAATTCGGATTTAAGTTTATCGGCAGCGGCCAAGGCGATATTGGTTTCACGCAGGGCTTTTTCAGCGCGCACGCTATCGCTTACATCAAGATATGAAATCAGCACCGCGCCATCGGGCAATGGCACGCATGAGAATTCAATGACCAGTTCATGCTGGCATTCATAACGGCCCGCGCGCGTGGTTCTGTCCAGCGTTTCGGAAACCGTATCGCGCTTGAACTCCGCCCAATCACCGGTGTAGTTGAGCAGCGGCTTCATGAGCTCCACCACTTCGCTGATATGCGGGTGCGGCACCAGCATATCATCGGAAATTTTCCAGATGCGGGCAAAGGCAGGATTATAAAGTTTCAGTTTGCCATCGCCGCCATAGACCGCGATGCCTTCGGCCAAATTATCCAGCGTTTCACGCTGCACGGCAATAAGCGTGTTATACGAGGATTCCAGCGCCAGTTTATCGGTCACGTCTTCATGCACGAACATGATGCCGCCAAACGGGTGCGGCACGGCCATGATGCGCAGCGTGGTGCCATCGGGAAGATGCATTAAATCTTCGCGCTGCTCAATGAGCGAGGTGAACAGCGCGGTGCGCTCTTTCTTGTATTTCTGGAAGTCAGCCTGTTCCGGCGCGCGGCGGCGCGAACGCAAATCTTCGAGAATTTCGTTGAACGTTGGTTCGCTCTTGAGAAAATCCTCATCGCTTGACCAGAGCTTTAAATACGAACGGTTGAAGAATTTAATACGCGTATCGGAACCATAGATGGCGATTGGCGTGCCAAGTTGATCCAGCACTTGCTCATGCGCCTTGATGTGGCGCTTTAATTCGGTATCCAGTTCGGATTCGCGCGTGATGTCGGTTGCAAAGCCAATCATTGAACGGTCGGGGCCGTTATAGCTTTCCATGATGTGCAGCAGGCGGCGTTCGCCTTCAATCACCACAAAGCGCTGTTCATGCTCCGCGCCATTTTTCTCAAACGCCATTTGCGAAAGGGTTTTGGCCTTACCGCGCTGGGATGCTGGCACCAATTCAATTTGTTCGGCGATGATGTTTTCAACGCTGGCGCCAACGGATTTGGCATAGGCTTCATTCACCCATTGCAGCTTAAAGTCCTTGCCGCGCAGCCATAACGGATACGGCACTTGGTTAAGTACCGCGCGCAATTCACCCAATTGATTGCTGGCTTGCTGCAAACTCTCGCTCTGGCGGCGGATTTCTTCAACAAAGCGCGATGTATCCCGCAGCCATAACAAGGCAACCGGTTGCGGCTGGGATGGCAATTGGCGGCGCGAGCCATGCACCATCATCGCCTTCGCGCCGGAAATGCTGGTAACCTGCAAGCGAAATTCTTCGCCTTTTTGCAACAGCTCCTTAATCAGGAATTGCAGTTTTTCGGATGAGGCTGGCTGCAACGCCGATAGCACGTCCTGCAACACCGTGACGCGTTCAACGCCCAATAGTTTTTCTGCACCATGCAAGCGCAGCGCCTGGCCTTGCGCGCCCAAAATCACAAACGCATCGGGTGAAACGGAAAGCAGGATATCTTTAAGCTGGGACTCTTCCTGTAACTTTGCAGCGGTCTTGCGTGATGAACGCGCTTGCTCGAAAAAGATGACGGTTGCCGTGCCCACCAGCAGCACCACCGCCAGCAGGAACAAATGGCTTAAGCCCACCACCGCCTGCCCTGCGCTGCCACTACGAAACAGCACAATCAGGAATGCGACTACGATTAGCAGCAGCACCCCTAATAATGGCGTATATCGTCTATACAGTTCTCTCACGGAATCTAGGCCTATCCTCGTTGGTCAACGATGTTACCAAATCTTATAAAGATTAAGACTTGATTTAGGTAGATTCGCCCAAAATTAGTAGCGGTAATGGTCGGGCTTGTATGGGCCTGCTTCATCAATGCTGAGGTAGGCAGCCTGTTTGGCGCTCAGCCTGGTCAGCTTAACACCCAGCTTTTCAAGATGCAGGCGTGCGACCTTTTCATCGAGCTGCTTGGGCAGAACGTAAACCTTGTTCTCATAGTTCTTGTGGTTGTTCCACAATTCCATTTGCGCCAATACCTGATTGCTGAATGATGCGCTCATTACAAAACTGGGATGGCCGGTTGCGCAGCCCAGATTCACAAGGCGGCCTTGCGCCAGCACAATCAAGCGCTTGCCATCGGGAAACACCACTTCATCAACCTGTGGCTTTACTTCTTCCCATTTGTAGTTGCGTAAGGATTCAATCTGAATTTCGCTATCGAAGTGGCCGATATTGCATACAATGGAACGGTCTTTCATCGCGCGCATATGTTCCAGCGTGATGACATCAACGTTACCTGTCGCGGTTACGAAGATATCGCCCAGCGGCGCGGCATCGTCCATCGTCGTTACCTGATACCCCTCCATCGCGGCTTGCAATGCGTTAATCGGGTCGATTTCGGTAACCATGACGCGCGCGCCCTGGCTGCGCAGGGACGCAGCCGAGCCCTTGCCCACATCGCCATAGCCACACACAACGGCAACTTTACCTGCCACCATCACGTCAGTTGCGCGCTTAATACCATCCACCAAACTTTCGCGGCAACCATAGAGGTTATCGAATTTCGATTTGGTTACGCTGTCATTCACGTTAATTGCCGGCACTTTCAATTTGCCGGCCTTCATCATTTCATACAAACGATGTACGCCCGTGGTGGTTTCTTCTGATAACCCCTTCACGTCTTTGAGCATGTCTGGATACTTATCATGCATGATTTGGGTAACATCACCGCCATCATCCAAAATCATGTTGGGTGCCCAACCATCGGGGCCTTTCAAGGTTTGTTCGATGCAGTACCAGAATTCTTCTTCGTTCATGCCTTTCCATGCGAATACAGGAATGCCCTTTGCAGCAATGGCCGCGGCGGCCTGGTCTTGTGTTGAAAAAATATTGCAAGATGACCAGCGCACGGTTGCGCCGAGTTCAATCAAGGTTTCAATGAGCACCGCCGTTTGAATGGTCATGTGCAGGCAACCCACAATGCGCGCGCCCTTTAATGGTTGCTTGGATTTGAATTCCGTGCGCAGCGCCATCAGGCCCGGCATTTCGCTTTCAGCAATCGCGATTTCCTTGCGGCCCCAATCGGCCAGCGTGATGTCTTTTACTTTGTAATCGTTCTTTACGGCATTAACGGCTGCTGCTTGCATGATGCTCTCTATATATATAAGTGAACTGGTATCGCCACGTTTTGCCACATGGGATTCGTGGTGACAATACGTATTCGCGCCACTGATTTGGGCTCAATTTACTGGGTTGATTAGACTTGCTTATTCGCCATTTCCTGCTTGATGAGCGCTTCATCACTGCTGCTCATTATTTTGGCAGCATGGCGGGTAGATTCGAGGAGGCTTAAGCCCCGAATGGTGCGTTTTACTTCCGGCAAACGCGGCGGCGACATGGAAAGTTCGCGAATGCCAATACCTACAAGGAATGATGCAAGCTGCGGGTTGCCCGCCATTTCACCGCACAGGCTGATGGGAATGCGCGCGCGAAGCGCAGCTTCGGTACTGAATTGAATAAGACGCAACACCGCCGGATGCAGCGGATTATATAAATCTGCCACCTGCTCATCGCTTCGGTCAATCGCGAGCGTGTACTGCGTTAAGTCATTGCTGCCGATGGAAAAGAAATCGGAAACCTGCGCCAGCGCATCGGCCGCCAAGGCAGCGCCGGGAATTTCAATCATTACGCCGATAGGTGGCAACGGGTCTGGCAATTCTTCGCCGCGGCGTTGCAGGCGTTTGGCAACCAGCTGAACTTTTTCGCGCACCTGTTTTACCTGCTCTACGCTGGAAATCATCGGCAACAATATGCGCACCGGCCCATAAACCGCTGCGCGTAAAATGGCGGCGATTTGTGTTTCAAATAATTTGGGCTGTTTTAAACACAAGCGAATGGCACGAAGGCCCAGCGCGGGATTGGTGCTTTCGCCCAAGGCATCGCCAAGGGCAGATGATAATTTTTCGCCACCCAGATCAAGCGTGCGAATGGTCATCACGCGGCCTTTTAATCCTTCGACCATGCCGCGCAGCGCGATGAATTGCTCTTCTTCATCCGGCAAGGTCTTGCGGTTCATGAACATGAATTCGGTGCGGAATAGGCCAATGCCCTGCGCACCCGCATCAAGTGCCCTGGTGAGTTCGCGCGGCAATTCCAGATTGGCCATCAGCATTACTTCCGCGCCGTCACTGGTAATGGCAGGAAGGCGTTTCAGTGTTTTGAGCTGTTCGCGCTCTTTTTTGAATTTCAGTTGTGATTTGCGCAGCCGCGCCAGCGTCGCGGCAGTCGGGTTGATAATAATCTCCCCTTCCAAGCCATCGACCGCAATCATGGTGCCGTCTTTGCAGTGAAGCTTTAGCCCAGCAGCGCCAAGCACAGATGGCAAATCAAGCGCGCGCGCCATAATGGCGGTGTGACCATCCACGCCGCCCAGCTCTGCCACAAACCCTTCGACATCATCGGGATTAATCTGCGCAGTATCGGCGGGCGTGATGTCTTCGGCAACCAATACGCTGCCTTCGGGAATATTCAGCGTGAAATCGCCGCCATCGGTTTGCAGGTTGCGCAGCAGCCGCTGGCCTACTTCCTGAATATCCTTCATGCGCGAAGCCAGATACGCATCATCCATCGATGCAAAGCTCTGGGCAAGGTGCGCGATTTCATGCTGCAAAGCAGCATCGGCATTTATTTTTTCAGATGCAATGCGTTTTTCAACGCCGCGTATCAGGCGCGAACCAGACAGCATCGCAATATGCGCATCCAAAAGAATGTTCATTTCTTCCGCGGCATCGGCCGGAAGATTTTCAGCCTTTGATTTAATGCGTTTAATCTGGCGCAGGGATTTGGCAACGGAATCCTGAAAGCGCAGCGTTTCATCGGCAACGCCATCGGCCTTAATGGTATATTCCGGCACGTGCAGGCGCGCGCTATCCAGAATAAAGGCAGGGCCAATCGCAATACCCGCCGAAACCGCCAGACCTTTTAGAACCAGTTCATCACTCATCTTCTTCAAACCTGTCGGAAATGAGTTGGCAGATGGCTGATAATGCTTCTTCCGCATCCTTGCCATAGGCGCAGATGCGCAACGTGGTTCCCTTCGATGCGGCGAGCATCATCAACCCCATGATGCTGGTAGCCGCAACCTTCATATCGCCGCGGCTAACCTCCATCACTGCTTCAAAGTTGGAAACGCATTTTACGAATTTGGATGCGGCCCTGGCGTGCAACCCTTTTTGGTTGACGATGGTAACTTGTTCGCAGATTTCAGGGTGTTCGGACATTCTTTGTTTTGTTCGCCGGTATCGGCCTGTCGGGGTTCAGTCAGCTGGCTTTGGCATTTAATAACTGCGATGCGACAGTGATGTATTTGCGCCCAGCTTCCTGCGCTTCGGCGACCGCTTCATCCAGCGCATGCGTTGCGCGCACGCTGACCAGCTTAATCATCATCGGCAAATTTGCGCCCGCCAATACTTCGATATGCGCTTTTTCAATGATGGATAGCGCAAGATTGCTGGGCGTGCCGCCAAACATGTCGGTAATGACAATCACGCCCTTGCCGCGGTCATTGGCGGTAACGGCAGCCAGAATTTCAGCGCGGCGCTGCTCCATATCATCTTCAGGGCCAATGGAAATGGCCTGCGCAAATTTTTGCTCGCCGCAAACATGCTGGGTTGCGAGCAATAGTTCCTTGCCCAAGTCACCATGCGTTACCAGAACCATTCCAATCATGTTGTCCTCCTTTATTTGGTATCTTTTTTATCAATATCACGATGCGTCAATGCAACCACATATCCCTGCGCGGCAAGCATGGTGCCAAGCTGTTCAGCCACAAACACCGAGCGGTGCCGCCCGCCTGTGCACCCCAATGCGATGGTCAGATAATTTTTCCCCTCTTCCTTGTAGCGCGGTATAAGCGGGAACAGGAAATTCAGCATACTCATAAAAAACGCATCGAAATCGGGATCGGATTTGATGTAATCGGCAACTTCCTGATCGCGGCCCGTAAGCTGGCGCAAGCCCATATCCCAATGCGGATTTTTCAGGAAGCGGACATCAAAAATCAAGTCGGCTTCGCGCGGAACACCATATTTATAGGAGAAAGACGAGACAGATACCGTCAGCCCGCTATTATCGGTGCGGTAATGGCCAACCAATAAACGGCGCAAATCATGCGCGGATAATAAGGATGTATCAATGGTGTGGTCAGCCGCTTCCTGCACGGGCGCAAGCATTTTGCGCTCCAGCGCGATGCCTTCCTTCACGGGACGGTCACCCGCCAGCGGGTGGCGGCGGCGCGTTTCGTTAAAGCGGCGCATCAGCGCATCGTCATCGCATTCCAGAAACAGCAGGCGCGTATCAAGATGCGGATCGAGCTTGAATTCACCGACATAGCGCAAAAACATTTCGGTATTAAATTCGGCGTTGCGGCTATCCACACTCATCGCCAGCGGCTTGTTATTTTTGCTGCCACCCTTAATCAGGGTTGGCACCATCGAGAGGCGGAGATTATCAACCGCTTCATACCCCAAATCTTCCAGCGATTTTAAAACCGAAGAAAGCCCGGCACCCGACATGCCGGAAATAAGCACGACGCGGCGCTTGGTATTACGCGGTTTTAATTCGGTTACTGTTGCATCATTCATAATGTTATATCTTAAGTCGCAGGCTTATTTTGCAGGAATGCCCGCAGTTTCGCAACCGCTGAAGCCTCGAACGGATAAAGCTTAAGCGCGGATAAGCGTATTCCTTCTATTTCGGCGTGAATCGGTTGCGGCAGACGTTCAATCGCTTCGTGCGATTCACAATCAATCACCACATCCATTCGCGCACAGGGGATATAGGCAACGCTCAGTAAGCCAATGCCACGCACTTCGAGCATGCCCTTTATCGCCTCAGGCGGCGATGCGAAGAGCTGCCTGTCTTTGACCGTGAGCTGCGTGTAGTCGTCCGACACCAATGAGCCACCCGCGTCCATGATGCGCAATGCCAAATCGGATTTACCGGAGCCCGACGCGCCGCGCAGCAAAAGACCACGGCCGCAAAAGACAACGCTGGTAGCATGAAGTGGATTCATGATGGGAACTAAAAAGTTTACGCGAGTATATTGAGGAGTTCTTTTTCGGTTTTCAACTGAACCTGAAGCACCTTAGCATTTGCCGTATAGGAAATATCGGCCAATTTGCTGTTTACAATTTCCTCCGCCAGATTGATATCGGCGGGCGGCTTGGTTTGCGGGGTTGTGGTGGTGGTGTTCAGACCCGCCTTTGAAATACGATCGGCAGCAGTTGCCAAACGCGACGAAGCTGCGTTTAAGCCAGCAAGCGATGACGAAATAGCATCGACCAAGAAAAAGCCCCTTATTGTTATCCGGCGGCATTAGCCGCCGCTTCGCCAGTCGGCCCAGAATACCAACGGATCTATATAAATAGATGTAGGCCGTTGGCATTTTGTGAGCCAGTAGCTTACGATAAGGGGCCTTAAGACAAGTTTAACGATCGCTACAATTTTAGCTTATTTTTTCCTAATCGCATCGCGGATTTCCTCCAGCAATACTTCCTGGCGCGATGGCGCAGCAGGCACGCCCGGCGTTGGCTTCAATAATTTATTGAGCGACTTAACCAGCATGAACACCACAAAAGCGACTATCAAGAACTTGATGGAGGCGTTGACAAACAGGCCATAGTTAACGGTAACCGCACCCGCATCCTGCGCTGCTTTTAACGTCGCGTAGGTTGCGCCTTCCGCCGCAGGCTTGATGGTGACAAACATATTCGAGAAATCGATGCCGCCAATCAGCAAGCCGATGACCGGATTGATGAGGTCTTTTACAACGGAATCAACAATCGTGGTGAAGGCCGCGCCGATGATGACACCGACCGCCAGCTCAATCACATTGCCACGCATGGCAAATTCCTTGAATTCCTTAAATACCTGCATATTCATCTCCCCGTAGTCGTTATCCAAGCTTCTTATGAAGCATATTGGCCTACCATCGTCAATCATTCGCAATTGAAATAACGCCGTGCGCAACTATCTGTAAATACCCATAGACGTTTACACCCTAACATGCGAAAAATTAATTATGGAAAATTCGGTACTGGCAAATATTTTTGTGTTTCTTGCCGCGGCATGCATTGCCGTTCCGCTATCCAGCCGATTTAAACTTGGTTCGGTGCTTGGCTACATCCTTGCGGGTGTTTTAATCGGCCCATTTGCGCTGAGCCTGATTACCGATACGGAAAACATCTCCCACTTTGCCGAATTCGGCGTGGTGATGATGCTGTTTCTCATCGGGCTTGAACTGGAGCCATCCATTCTGTGGCGGTTGCGCAAGGCGATTATTGGCCTTGGCGGATTGCAGGTTATCCTAACGACGCTTGCGTTCACCGGCATCGGCATGGTGATGGGATTTGACTGGAAAATCAGCCTTGCGGTCAGCATGGCGCTGTCGCTTTCATCGACCGCGATTGTGTTGCAGATTTTGCAGGAAAAGAAATTGATGCACACGCCGATGGGCGAACGTTCATTTGCCGTGCTGCTGTTTCAGGATATTGCCGTCATCCCGATTTTAGTCGCGCTGCCGTTCTTGGCGGCGCATGCGCCTGCTTCCCTCACCTCATCGCCGGAATGGCTGGCAGGGTATCCCGCATGGGCGCGGGCGCTGATTATTGTTGCCATCATCGGCGCAATGGTGACAGCAGGGCGCATTTGCTCGCGCCCGTTTTTCCGCGTGATTGCGCGAACAAACCTTCGTGAACTATTCACCGCCACTTCCCTTGCCCTTGTCATTGGCGTGACGCTGCTGATGAACATGCTGGGCGTGTCGCCTGCGCTTGGCGCATTTATTGCCGGCGTGGTTTTGGCCAATTCCGAATACCGTCATACGATTGAAACCGATATTCAGCCGTTTAAGGGGTTGCTGCTTGGCCTGTTTTTTATCTCCATCGGCATGGGGATTGATTTCGGGATGCTGGCCAGCGAGCCCGTTACAATCGTCGGCTGCGCATTACTGCTCATCGCGGTGAAGGGATTAATTCTCTATGTCCTTGGCAAACTGTTCGGCTTATCGCCTGAACATGATTCCGGATTTGCATTAGCATTGGCGCAAGGCGGTGAATTTGCATTCGTGCTGTTCCAGCTTATTGGCGGGCTGTCGCTTGTCAGCGAAGCGCATGTGCATTTTTTAAACCTTGTGGTCACGCTATCGATGGTGGCAACGCCGTTCCTGATGATGATTTACAGCAAATACATCGTGCCGCTGTACATGAGCGTGCTGCCCGAGGCGACCTATGATACGATTGATAAAAAATCACAGATTATTATCGCCGGCTTCGGACGCTTTGGCCAGGTCATCTCCCGCTTTCTATTGGCGCAGGGCGTGAAAGTAACGGTATTGGAAAAGGATGCCGACCAGATTGAGCAGCTACGCAAATTCGGGTTTAAAGGCTATTACGGCGATGCGGCGCGCATTGATATTTTGCGCAGCGCCGGGTTGCAGGATGCCAAGATTTTGATTATCGCCGTGGATGATGAAGCAAGCTGCATGGAAATTGCGACCATCGCCAAGCGCGACTTCCCGAATGTGGCGATTTTCGCGCGCGCCCATAACCGCCGCCATGCCTATAACCTGAACAAGCTGGGCGTGGACTATTTCAAGCGCGAATTGTTTGACTCAGCATTGAATATGGCGAGCGATATCATGGTGTATCTTGGCCATGACAGTGATGAGATGAAGGCCAAGGCGACGCTGTTTAAAAAGCATGACTTCGCAACGCTCAAAAAATCATTCGCGTTCTTTGATGATGAAGAAAAGCTGATTTTGTTTGCGCGCCAAAAACGCAAAGAGCTGGAAGATATTTTGCAGCAGGATTTGAATCCGGAAAATAAATAGCCTACGCTACGCGCCTGCCATGCAAATCGTATTCATCGGTTTTGCTAATGGCGACCTTTATCATATCGCCCGCCTTGGCATCGCCAATCGCGGATACATATACGCGGCCATCAATTTCCGGCGCATCGGCATAAGAACGGCCCACCGCAATTTTTTGGGATGCTTTCTTGCCCTGCACATCATCGATAATCACGTCAATCGTCTGGCCGATGAAGCGTTTCAAGCGCTGCGCGCTAATCGCTTGCTGGGTTTGCATGAAACGATGCCAGCGCTCTTCCTTTACTTCTTCAGGAACAGCGCCCGGCAAATCATTCGCAACCGCGCCCTTCACCGGTTCGTATTTAAAGCAACCCACGCGGTCAAGCTGCGCTTCCTGCAACCAGTTCAGTAAATATTCAAAATCCTCATCGGTTTCACCGGGAAACCCCACGATGAAGGTGGAACGCAACACCAAATCAGGGCACGCCGCGCGCCATTCTTTAATGCGTTCCAGTGTTTTTTCCTGATTGGCGGGGCGGCGCATCGCCTTCAGCACTTTGGGGCTTGCGTGCTGGAATGGAATATCAAGGTACGGGAGTATTTTGCGATCGGCCATCAACGGCATCACTTCATTTACATGCGGGTATGGATACACATAATGCATGCGCACCCATATGCCGAGTTCTCCCAGCGCCTTTGCCAAATCCACAAACTGCGTGCGCCAGACTTTATCGCGCCATTTGCCTTCGGCATATTTTACGTCAACGCCATACGCGCTGGTATCCTGTGAAATGACCAATAATTCCTTCACGCCTGCTTTGGCGAGGCGCTCCGCTTCATGCATCACGTCCTTGATGTTGCGGCTGGCCAAATCGCCGCGCAGCGCGGGAATGATGCAGAAGCTGCAACGGTTATTGCAGCCTTCGGAAATCTTTAAATAGGCATAATGGCGCGGCGTAAGCTTGATGCCCTGCGGCGGCAATAAATCAACATAAGGATCATGGCCAGGCGGAATCACATTATGCACCGCGTTCACCACCGCTTCATACTGCGCGGGGCCGGAAACATGCATGACCTTCGGGAATTTTTTAAGAATGACTTCGGGTTCTGCGCCCAAGCAACCGGTGACGATGACCTTGCCGTTTTCGTTTAACGCTTCGCCGATTGCGCTTAAGGATTCATCGCGCGCGCTATCGATAAAACCGCAGGTGTTCACCAGCACCACATCCGCGCCCGCATAAGAGCCTGATATTTCATACCCTTCGGAACGCAACTGCGTTAAAATGCGCTCGCTATCCACCAACGCCTTGGGGCAGCCAAGACTTACGATGCCGACTTTGGGCGCATTAACCTGCTTTTCTTTAACCGCTGAAACCATTGCATGATTGCTTGTTACATTTTATAATGGGCGCATATATTGCATATTTTTATCGACAAAAATAGCCAAAGTATTTTTTATTATTTTCAAGGCTTATGGCAGAACCTTTAGAACCATTATCGCCAGCAAATGCTGATGCTGCGCCTGTTTACGACTATGTGCGCGCTGGCGCGGCAAGGCCGCGTTCGGCCTATCGTGCCCTGCGCCAATTCGGCAGATATAGCGGCAAAGCCTTCGGCATTTCAGTCACCTATACGAATGCGAAGATGGCTGCTTTCAAACAGTCGCGTTATTACGGCTATGCCAAGGCCGCCGGAATGGTACATGCCGCAAACACCATTCGCCGCTTTAATCCCCTTACGCCATATGCGCGTTTTTTAAAATCACTAACGCCAAAAACCAGCGCCTATGTTCTGGCTTATGATAACGCGATTGGCCTGCGCCCGCTTTATATTTTGTACATGGCGTATTCCACTTATAAGCGAATGCCGTATTTTGAGGATATGGGAACGACCAAAGCATTCGCGCTTTCATTGGCGATTGCAACGGCAGAAATAAAAATCATTGCCAGCGCCGCGCAAATCGTGCGCATTCCGATGCGCACATTCCATGCGGCGTGCCTGTTGCCGAAGGTGCTAACGGTTAATCCCGATGAGATTGACAGAAACACCCGTTCCGGCCGTATCTTTGCATGGACTGTACGCAAATCCCACAACCTGATTTCTCCGCCGCGCATCAGCGGCGCGTTGAGTTACCGCAACCGCTTAAGCATCGCCGCCACATCAGGCTACCGCGAGGCGCGCCGATCGTTTCGCGCATCAATGAAACACGCATCGCCATAAGAATAAAAACGATAGCCGTTTTGAATGGCGTGCTGGTACGCCGCGTGCATTGCGCCTGTTCCTGCAAAGGCAGAAACCAGCATGAACAAGGTTGATTTAGGCAGATGGAAATTGGTCATCAGCGCATCAACAATCTTAAAGCGGTAGCCCGGGGTGATAAAGATGGATGTATCGCCCTGCCACGGTTTTACGCGGCCGGTTTCATCGGCAACGCTTTCCAGAACGCGCGTGGATGTTGTGCCAACTGCCACAATGCGCCCGCCTTTTTTCTTTGCTGTGTTGATTGTGTCAGCTGCATCCGCTGTTAATTCAACCCATTCGGAATGCATGGTGTGCTGCGAAATATCTTCAACCTTCACCGGCTGGAATGTGCCCGCGCCCACATGCAAGGTGACCGTCACAATTATGGCACCTTTTTCTTTTAACTGATTAAGCAAATTTTCAGTGAAATGAAGGCCAGCCGTTGGCGCCGCAACCGAACCTTCACGCTGCGCGTACACAGTTTGATAGCAGATTGCGTCTTCAGCCCCATTTTTACCGCTTTTATCTTGTGGGCGCTTGATGTAGGGCGGCAATGGCATCAACCCGTGCCGCATAATCGCCGCCATCATGTGTTCTGCGCCGCCATCAAACTGTAATTCCGCCAGCCCGTTTTCATGCTTGGCCATCACGCGTGCTTTAAAGCCATCCGCAAAAATGATGTCATCGCCCAGATGCAAACGTTTGAGCGGCCGCGCGAAAACTTCCCATGCGGTTGGTGTGAGGCGTTTGTGGAGGAGGATTTCAACTTTCATCTCCCCCCGCTTGCCATATAGCCTTGCCGGGATAACTTTGCTGTTATTCAAAACCCAGACATCACCCGGGCGGGCAAGGTCAACAAGGTCTGCCACCCGCTTATTCTCCAGATGCTCCCCTATATATAAGAGGCGCGCGGAGTCCCGCGGATGGACAGGATGCTGGGCAATCGAGCTCTCTGGCAGGTGGAAATCAAAATCCGACAGGTTCATGGATTATCAGGCGATAAGGTGTGATTTAGCGGCATTAATAAGGGCTTTTTGCTTGATAAGATATAGTGATGCAAAAGTGATACAGGTGATAGGTTTTAGCACAACACTGCTCTTGTTAATGCATTGGATAAAGGGCTTAACGTGCAGTGCATAAAAACCAGTAAACAGAAAATAACCTAAAAAAACCAATGGATTGCAAGGCTTTCTGCTCATGGTTTTTTAAGCCTATGCGTATAGAATGCACGTCGGAATCTACATTTTCTTAACATGGATGCAGTCTTTACTTATTACACAAGTTCCTATACTAAAAACCCCAAGAGATTAGTGTAGGCCGTATGGATGGCTAGGCACTTGGAAACAAAGGAGAAAAAAATGCTTTCCCGTTATGCTTTTATCGGCGGTCTAGTTATCGCTTCTGTTATTTCACTTACAAGCGTTGCTGCTGATGCGCATGTGACCCAGAATGTTCTCGTTGTACGGGACGCTCGTGGGAATGCGGTGCGTAGCACCAACGGTAACTGCGTTATCACCCGTTGGGAAGGTAATGACGGTCTGTGCGAAGGCGTTCGCCGCGAAATCGCTCTTGAAGATCGTACCGTATACTTCAACTTCAATGACTCAACCCTGACCGAAGCAGCTCAAGCCAAGCTCGACAGCCTGTTGACTATCTTGAAGTCAGACAAGGAAATTCAAAGCGTTTCAATCGTTGGTTATGCTGACCGTATCGGGTCACAAAGCTATAACCAAGCATTGTCTAAGAAGCGCGCCCTTACTGTTAAGGATTACTTGGCAGCCAATGGCTATACCAATGCCAGCGTGACGAAGACCCGCTGGGTTGGCAAGACCAAGCCAACAGCCAAGTGCAATGGCAAGATGGATCATAACGAACTCGTAGCTTGCCTCAGCCCAGACCGCAAGGTTGAAGTTGAAGTGAACTACATCAAAGCTAAGAAGTTCCGCAAGGGCGCTAAGTAATTAGCTAGCTGAATATATTTAAAGGGCGGGGTTTTCCCCGCCCTTTTTTTATGCCTGATTTTCATGCCGTGCTTTATGCTTGGATTGCGCGTGCTGCGGCTTGTAATTATGGCAGCGCTGGCTGCCGCCATAAAAGTTAATAAAACTCTTTCAGGAATGCTTCTTATGAAACATTCCTGCTTGCTACCCTTCTCCTTGCTTCTGGTAGGTGCTGGCCTTGGCAAGGGTGTGATCGACACCCAAAACGCACGTGGCAATATCGTGAAAGGCTGCATGGCAGGCCGCGTCTATAACATCGTCGACTAATCAAGTTTTTTACTTAATCATGTTTTATCATGTTTTGCAGCCGCATTAAAAAAACCCGTGAAGCTTGCGCCTCACGGGTTTTGTTTTAACTGCGTTCAGGGTTAGTGAACGGTTTCGTAAACCACTTCCACCTGAACCTTGCGATCGGTAACCAGGCAGCCAATCTTCTTGGTGCGCTTCATCTTCGCGTCGCAATGGGCAGATGCCTGGCTTTCGCCAACGGCTTTTACTTTTGCAATCGATGTATTCATGTAGTCATGGTCATTCAGGTATTTCTGCACGGCGGATGCGCGGCGTTCGGATAATGCCTGATTGGATGCGATTGAACCCATTGGATCGGCATACCCCACGATTTCAACGCGCTGGATATCCTTTGCGCCCTTTAAGGTGGATGCAAGCGTATCCAGTTTCTTTTGGCCGCCCGGGGTGATAACGGATTTGCCTGAATCAAAATAAATGGTGCGGGCATCTTCCTTAATCACGGTATGAGCAATGG
>JAKFVN010000030.1 GCA_021732145.1 Alphaproteobacteria bacterium | reverse complement strand
TCCGCCATGCCCGCGTAACTGTGTGTTAGTTTTATAATCATGCCGCGAATAACAAGCCAGTCATTTATATTAACAGTGCAGGAGTTAATAAAATATCGCCGTTATTAGCGTAATTAACCATAGTCTTGGTTTGACTTTTTGTTGTCGAATGTAGGCATATCGGTGACCTAATGCCGCATAATAGCCGCATGCGTGTTTATTCAACTAATTATGCCGCAAATAGTAGCACCGAGATTAAATCTCCAACCGATCCAGAACGCATATTTAGTTATAGTATTAAGTTACACTATGCATTCGTACCCAACTGGTCTGGCTTTGGTGTTGATACGTATGAAATTGTTCAAACGAAATATCGCGCGAATATAAGTGCATTAGTACCTGACCCCACATGGCGCGCGCCTTACAGAAAAAACCCCGGATATGAAGTCATCAATCGGCCCGGAACGATGGCCGATGGTTTCAAACCATTCTTTGATGCGTTCAATATCCAATTCCAACCAACTGATAAAACCGAAGTTGGCCCACGATTTACACCGTTTGATTTATCTGCGGTTGTCAAAACGCCTGAATTCCAAAAAGACAAATCATGGACACGCACCAATTTTAATGGCTTGGAAACGGTAATCACCGTGGTCAGACCCGCCATGCTTAACGGGCAGCCCGTCACTTCCAGCCATTGGCGCGTACCCGTCATCGGACTCGTATTTTAAGCGAATACGCCTTTTAATACGCTGAAAACCACTTTTTAAAATAATTCAACGCGACCCTTGGCATCCCCCGCTTTTCTTTGTATAACGACTGCCTTCGCCCCCTGTTCCTCGATAGCTCAGTGGTAGAGCAAGCGACTGTTAATCGCTTGGTCGTAGGTTCGAATCCTACTCGAGGAGCCATTTCTCCCAATTCATTATGAACCGTGACGATGTAGAGCTGCTGGAGCGCGAGACCCTGTTTCAGGGCTGGCTGCGACTTGAGCGTCATCGCTATCGCCATGCATTATTTCAAGGCGGTGTCAGCCGTGTATTCACGCGCGAAGTGTTTATCCGAAATTCCGCCGTTGCACTCCTGCCCTATGACCCCATCACTGACCGCGTGTGTTTAATCGAACAATTCCGCTGCGGTTTGTTTACGGGCGGTGATAATCCGTGGTCGATTGAAATGGTCGCAGGTTTAATGGATAAACGCGAAGAAACGGAAGACGTCGCGCGCCGCGAAGCGCATGAAGAAGCAGGCCTAAATGTAAAGCGCGTAAAGGCCATGCCCGGCGGCTTTACGATGCCGGGAAGCTGCGATGAAATGTTCCATTTCTTTGTTGGCGAAGTGGACTTGCCCGATACCACCTCCAAAATCTTTGGATTGGTGGAAGAAGACGAAAACATTAAGACGCATATTATCAGCCGCGCAGAAGCTATTGCGTGGATGGATAATGGCAAAATCAGAAACCTGCCAACCCTTTATGGATTAAGCTGGTTTGCGCGTTTTGGTGAAGCTTTGCGCAGTGAATGGCGGGGTTAATTCTACCCACGCTATCCACAGGGTGTTAATTAATTAACGGATGCAATTGAGGTAGCAAAAATCTACCTTCTCTCCTTTCGAATCTCATAGAATTGAACCATGCCACAAACCAGTAACGAACTTGTTGTATTGCGGCCTAACAACCCCGCGCCGTCCCGTTTACCGCCCCATAATCTGGATGCGGAGCAAGCATTGCTGGCCGCGATTTTAGGCAACAACCTCGCTTATGAAAAAGTGAGCGAGTTTTTGCGCCCCGAGCATTTTTATAATCCCGTGTTCGGCAAAATGTATCAGGCTGCCATCACGCTGATTGAACGCGGCCAAAAAGCCGATGCGATTACGCTGAAGCATTTCTTTGCCAGCGATCCTGAAATTACGCAATTGGGCGGCGATGATTATTTGGCGCAACTAACCGGAAGTTATGTCAGCATCATCAACGCGGCTGATTACGGCCAAACCATCCATGATTTGCATCTGCGCCGCCAGCTTATCAATATCGGCACGGATGTCGTGACCGATGCGTTTGATGGCGCAGTTGAAACGCAAGCCATCCAGCAAGTGGAAGAAGCCGAACAAAAACTGTTCCAACTGGCTACCACCGGCGATACGCGCGGCGGCTTTGTCAGCCTTGGCGCCAGCTTGCAAAAGGCCCAAGTCACCTTCGAAGCCGCGTATAAAAGCGATAGCCATATTACCGGTATCACCACTGGCCTGCGCGATATGGATCATAAATTGGGCGGATTGCAGCGTTCCGATCTCATCATTCTTGCGGGTCGTCCTTCGATGGGTAAAACCGCGCTCGCCACCAACATCGCATTCAATGCCGCACGCAGTTTCGTTGAAACCGGCGGCAAGATGGGCGCCGTGACGGGTTTCTTCTCCCTTGAAATGTCGGCGGAACAACTTTCCACGCGTCTCGTCAGTGAATATGCGCGCATTCCATCAAACGACATTCGCCGCGGCCAGATTAAGCGCGAAGAGTATACGAAGATTGTCGAAAGCATCAAGGAGCTGGAACGCATCCCGCTTTATATCGATGACACGCCCGCGCTTTCCATCGCCGCGCTGCGTACCCGCGCGCGCCGCATGAAGCGTTCCGCGCATGGTCTTGGCTTAATCGTCATCGATTACTTGCAGCTGATGCAGGGTTCCGGCAGCCGCAAGGAAGAAAACCGCGTGAACGAAGTTTCCGAAATCACCCGTGGTTTAAAAGCGATTGCGAAGGAATTGAACGTTCCCGTGCTGGCGCTATCACAGCTTTCGCGTAACGTGGAAGCGCGTGAAGATAAACGCCCGCAATTGTCGGATTTGCGTGAGTCAGGCGCGATTGAACAAGATGCCGACGTGGTGATGTTCGTGTTCCGCGAAGAATACTACCATTCGCGCACAGAGCCGATGCGCCGCGAAAATGAAGACGATGCGAAATTCAACCGCCGTTATACCGATTGGCAGGAACGCGGCGAAAAAATTCACAACATCGCTGAAGTTATTCTTGCGAAACAACGTCACGGCCCCATTGGCACGGTTGAACTGCACTTTGAAGGTGCGTTCACGCGCTTCTCTGATTTGCAACAAAGCCAATCTGATGAATAGGGCGGATGAATAAGCGTGATTGCAGGCCCTCTTGCCACCATTGATTTAGGCGTTATCGCAGAAAATCTGCTCACATTGCAAATCATGTGCGGCAATACCGAGGTTGCGGCAACGATTAAAGCCGATGGTTACGGCCTTGGCGCAATCCGCCTTGCCAAAACATTGTACGGCGCGGGTTGCCGCACGTTTTATGTAGCGCATCTCGAAGAAGCATTAGCCGTTCGCGCGCTGCATGCCGATACCACCATCTATGTTTTGCATGGCATTCCAAAAGGCCATGAAACGGAAGCGTTTGAAAAAAACATCACGCCGATTATCACTGACCTTGGGACCCTTACCCGCATGCGTGAAACCGCCAAGAACATTGGCAAGGCCAT
Source organism: Alphaproteobacteria bacterium (assembly GCA_021732145.1). GTDB lineage: Bacteria > Pseudomonadota > Alphaproteobacteria > UBA9219 > RGZA01 > RGZA01. Next base: position 66,823 of record JAKFVN010000030.1, on the reverse strand, counting down.
TCCGGTGAATTTGCATGTTGATACGGGCATGAACCGCATCGGCTTTGGTGCAACGGAATGGAACATGTTAGTTCACACGCCCAGTTTGATTGACGGCGTTGATGTAAAAATGGTGATGAGCCATTTTGCATGTTCCGATGAACCGCTGCATCCCATGAATGAACAGCAACGCGAAAAATTCATTGGGGCAACAAAACATTTTGTTTCCGCTAAAAAAACATTGGCGAATTCGCATGGTGTTTTCTTAGGCTCGCAAATGCATTTCGACCAGGTGCGCCCCGGCCGGGCGCTTTCTGGAACGAATGGCCTAAAAGGGCTTAAAAACGCGCTATCTGTCCACGCACCCATTATCCAGCTACGTTCAATTGACAGTAATGGCACCGTTGGCTACGGTGCAACGCAACGTGTTCAAAAAGGCATGCGGCTGGCCGCATTGGCATATGGATATGCCGATGGCTTGCATCGTGTTTTTAGCAATAGCGACCAAACCACCGGTCATCATTTTTATCTTCACGGAATTGCCGTGCCAGTGATTGGCCGCGTTTCAATGGATTTGGTGATGGTGGATGTCAGCAAGGTTCCGGAAAATCTTGTGCATGTCGGCGGCATGGTTGAAATTGTGGGCGCGCATCAAAGCATTGATGATTGGGCCGCGCAAATTGGCACCATCGGTTATGAATTGATGACGCATTTAGGCAACCGTATCGAACGAAGCTATATTGAAGTGAAATCATGAGCCAAGAACAGCTAATTCAAATCCGCGATTTGGTAAAAACGAAACTGCTGAAGCTGTGTCAGCTTCTGGGCGCTGCCACTCTTGGTTTCTTCCAATCCACCGGCGCATTTGCGTTTTTTACCATCCGCTCCGTTTCGCATTGCATCCGCCCGCCCTTTTATATGTCGCAATTCATCCGCCAGTTTATTGATATTGGCTATTACTGCTTGCCGGTTGTGGGCCTGACCGCCCTCTTCAGCGGTATGGTGCTGGCGCTGCAAAGCTATTCGGGTTTTTCCCGCTTCTCCGCCGAAGGCGCGATTGCAACTGTGGTTGTCTTGTCGATGACCCGCGAACTTGGCCCCGTGATGGCGGGCCTTATGGTCGCTGGCCGTATCGGCGCATCGATTGCTGCTGAACTTGGCACCATGCGCGTTACCGAACAGATTGATGCGTTGACCACCCTTTCCACCAACCCCATTAAATACCTGGTTGTGCCGCGCATTGTGGCTGGCACCGCGATGCTCCCTGCGCTTGTGTTACTCGCCGACATTATCGGCGTATTCGGCGGCTTTTTGGTGAGTGTGTATCGCCTGGATTTCAACGCAGCGAACTATGTCGATCAGACATGGCGCTATTTGGAAAACATGGACGTTATCTCAGGGTTAGTGAAAGCATCGGCCTTCGGCTTCATCGTCACGCTCATGGGTTGCTATTTCGGTTTTAATTCCAAGGGCGGCGCGCAAGGCGTTGGCGCAGCCACGACGAATGCGGTTGTTTCTTCCTCCATCCTCATCCTCATCAGCAATTATTTGCTGACCGGCCTCTTCTTTGCCAAATAAAAAACAAGCGATTCACCATGACAAATACAGTTCCAAAAATCGAGCTTAAAAATGTCCGCAAAGCGTTTGGCGGGAAAAAAGTTTTAAACGGCGTGGATGTCAGCGTTGAAAAGGGCCAGTCCCTCGTCATCATTGGCGGTTCGGGTACCGGTAAATCCGTAACGCTGAAATGCATTCTGGGCATTCTGGAAGCCGATAGCGGCTCGATTAAAATTGATGGCAATGAAACCCGCACGCTGCAAGGGCGCAAGCGCGATGTGCTGCTGGATGAATTCGGCATGCTGTTCCAGGGCGCGGCGTTGTTCGACAGCCTGCCCGTTTGGAAAAACGTATCCTTCAAATTGATGCAAGCCCGCCGCATGCCCGCGAAGGAAGCGAAGGACATCGCGGTTCATAAACTATCGCAAGTTGGCCTTGGCGCTGATGTTGCTGATTTATTTCCAGCAGAATTATCGGGCGGCATGCAAAAACGTGTGTCACTTGCGCGTGCGATTGCCGCAGACCCGAAGATTATTTTCTTTGATGAACCGACTACTGGCCTTGACCCCATCATGGCGGACGTGATTAACGACTTGATTGTGAAATGCGTGCATACGCTTGGCGCGACGGCAGTTTCCATTACACATGATATGGCAAGCGCACGCAAAATTGCCGACCGCATTGCGATGATTTATCAGGGCCAGATTATCTGGAACGGTAAGAAGGAAGATATCGACCATTCAGGCAATGAATATGTCGACCAATTCATCAATGGGCGCGCCGAAGGCCCCATTCAGATGCAGGTTTTAAAGCACTAACTTCGCACCAGTTATTTTTGTAACGGCACGGTTCAGGAAGTCATTGCATGCCTTCAACTGCGCTGGATCAATGAATTCATTCGGCTGATGCGCCTGCAAGATATTCCCCGGCCCCACCACAATGGTTTTTACAAAACCCGCTTCCCAGAAACGCGCTGCTTCGCACACATAAGGCACGGTAATCGCTTCGCCATTCCCGACAAAGAGTTGGCCAAGCTTAATCGCTGCATCATCGGTGCATTTGAAACCCGGGTTCGCCAGTTCAACGCGCACTTTCAAATCCGCATGGCCGCTTTTGCCCATCAGCGTTTTATATTCCACCACGGCCGCTTGCGCCGTATGGCTGAAATAATTTTCCAGCGCCGCTGCGGTAATGCCGGGGCGACCACGGAAATCGTAATGGTTTTCAAATGCAGCCGGAATAACGTTATTGGTATAGATTGTCTTCACGCCCGTGGATGCCATGGATGCGTTGCCCAGCATTTCATCGCCCAAAACAACTCCATAATCCTGACGCGCGCGCATCAATGTGCCCGCCAATGTCGTCATCACATCATGCGCGCTGGTAATGGTTGGGTCATTGTATTTGGATGCATGACCGCCTGTTGCCGTTGCATCGAACCAGATTTTTGCGCGCGAATTATGCGCAACTGCCAATTGCATTTCCGTGGGTTCGCCCACAATGCACAAATCCGGTTTAACGCCTTGGGCTTTCAGATAATTAATTGCGGTGATGACGCCTTTGCAGCCTACTTCCTCGTCATACGAAAACACCAGATGAATGGGTTTCTGCAAATCACTTTTAGACCACGCTTCGACTTGCGATAACACGCAGGCTACAAAGCCCTTCATATCGGTTGTGCCGCGCCCATATAACAATCCATCTTTTTGCGTCAGCGTAAATGCATCGCTATCCCATTGCTGGCCATCAATCGGAACAACGTCCGTGTGGCCGGAAAATAAAACGCCGCCATCCACTTCAGGGCCGATGCTGGCAATCAAATTTGCCTTCGTGCCATCCGCATTCATATCTAAGTGCGTGCGCACGCCAGCGCACACCGACAATTTCGCGCGGATATAGTCGATGAGCATCAAATTGGAATTGCGGCTGGTCGTATCAAACGCAACGAGGTCATTCAAAATTTCAATATGCGGTTCCATTATCTTTACTTAAAAAATCTGCCAAAAAAAAATGTGAGGCTCAGAGCATAAAGGAATAACCGCCCCCGAAAACCCTTTAATTACTTGCGCACAAAACCCGCGATTATGGCGGTTTTTGTGCTTGTCACGGCCAGCAAAAGGCTTAAATATTAGAACACTTATTACCCCCATTATCAGGAACACCCCAATGACCGAGCTCAAACAAAAATGCGTCAAGCAACTGGAAGAAGTTTTGGTTTCCGTTGAAAAAGCCATGAAAGACATTCAGGCTGGCAAATACGATGAAGCATCGGAAATCCTTGAACAGCTCAAAGCTGGCTATCAGGAATCAAAAAAAGCGTCTTAAATAAAACCGACATGAACGCAGCAATGCGATTTTTTATACTGATTGCGATGATTATGGTTGCAGAGTCTGCATTCGCAGACGGGTCTGCTGTATCTGCATTAAATGCTAAAATTTCTGCTGAAGGTGGAACGGCCAGCGGCGAAGGTGCAGGACTTGTTAGCGGCAGCGTTACCGCCCCGCTCGGCAAACGCTTTGGTATTCAAGCTGACGCAACCGGCGGCACAATTCTTGATGACTTCGCGGGTGCGTTTGGTGGACATCTTTTCACGCGAGACCCTGAACATTATTTAGTAGGCGTTGAAGGTGGATATATTACCGTTGGCGGCGCAAATGTTATCCGTGGTGGTGGTGAAGTAGAATTATACATCAATCGTTTTACATTTTCCGGCAAAGCCGGCTATCAACTTGGTGATACCAGTCAGAAAATTAAATTACTGGATGGCTTTGTTGGCGGACTAGGAGCAACATTTTATCCAATTGATAATTTATCGATTGGTGGCGGCGCATCATTAAACACAGGTAATTTGAGCGGTTTTGGACAACTTGAATATCAGCCAACCTTTACAGGTTTCAATAATTTGTCTGTATTTGCACATGGCAATAGCGATGGTGACCACAAAGCCACCATCATGGCAGGTGTGCGCATTTATTTCGGCGGGGGCAAGCCGCTCATCCGCCGCCACCGCGAAGATGATCCGCCAGCTTTTATGAATGGTGGCAGTTCACAACTCGCAAATGACGCTGCAACGGGGCAAAGTCAATTGTATGAAGCAAAAAAACGTGAAGCAGCTGAAAAGTTTGAAGCTTTCAAGAAAGCTTACAATGAAGCCCATCCGAATAATCCCCTGGCCACAATCAACACGTCTTCGCCATATGGGTTTACGATCCCCAATCTTCCAGCTCGGTGCGGCGGGGTAGTATACATCGTTCCTTTTGGTAGCAGCTTTACTCCTCCTGCTGGCTCATGCACCTATAGTGCTAGCGGTGCTGGTATGACCTTCGTCAACTTACAGCCAATTAGTACCGAGGAAGCTGCGCGGATCCTCAATGGTGGTCACTAACTTTATTGCCTCAAAAATTCGCTTGATTTAGTGCCCGAATTCGATTAGAACATAAAGTGAACATTCTAGTCGGGAGCGCCTGTTCATGGCCAAAAACTCCAATACCTATGTGTGCCAAAGCTGCGGTGGCGTGTCGTCCAAATGGGCTGGCAAATGCGAAGCCTGCGGTGGCTGGAACACGATGGTGGAGGAAGTCGCCAGCGTTGGCCCCAGCAAAAGTTTAGCTGGCGGTAAAAGTTCATCCGGCAAAAAATCGAAGGGCGTTGAGTTTGTGGAATTGCAGGGAACATCCACGCCCCTGCCGCGCCGCATCAGTGACATCAGCGAATTCGACCGCGTATGCGGCGGCGGATTAGTTCCGGGTTCTGCGGTATTGGTTGGCGGCGATCCGGGGATTGGAAAATCCACGCTGCTTCTTCAGGCGCTTGCCAAGCTTTCACAAAAATATAATTGCGCTTATGTGTCGGGTGAAGAATCCATCGACCAAATCCGGTTGCGCGCTGCGCGCCTTGGGTTAAGCGATGCCAAGCTGCATCTTGCTGCCAGCAATCATGTGCGCGATATTGTGGCGACACTGAATGCGCATGATGCACCTGATGTGATTGTGATTGATTCAATCCAAACCATGTTCACCGATGTGCTGGATAGCGCGCCGGGCACGGTTGCGCAGGTGCGCTTATCATCCCAAGAACTCATCAACGCTGCAAAAAAACACGGCTCCGTATTGCTTTTGGTTGGCCATGTGACGAAGGAAGGCACATTGGCGGGCCCGCGCGTATTGGAACATATGGTTGATACGGTTCTGTATTTTGAAGGCGAACGCACCCACCAATTCCGCATTTTACGCGCGGTAAAAAACCGCTTTGGCGCAACCGATGAAATTGGCGTCTTTGAAATGAGCCATCTGGGATTACAGGAAGTAAAAAATCCATCCGCCCTCTTTCTTGCCAACCGCTCCGCGGATGCAACGGGCACCGCCGTCTTCGCCGGCATGGAAGGCACGCGGCCAATGCTCATTGAAATTCAGGCCCTCGTTGCGCCATCTGCCCTTGGCAATCCGCGCCGCGCAAGTGTCGGGTGGGATAATGCGCGCCTTGCCATGCTGCTTGCCGTTTTGGAAACGCGCGCAGGTGTCGGCATTGGCCCCAATGATGTGTATTTGAATGTGGCGGGCGGCATGCGCGTGAATGAACCGGCGGCAGATTTGGCCGTCGCGGCGGCGTTGATGTCATCGCTGTGCGATGAACCCATGCCCGAAGACGCCATTATATTCGGGGAGGTTGGCTTATCCGGCGAAATCCGCCCCGTTTCGATGATTGAGCAGCGGCTGAAGGAAGCCGCCAAGCTGGGCTTTAAACAGGCCATCATCCCCACCATGCAGGAAGGCAAAACCATGCCTTCTGCAAATAGTTATGGGGGCCTGCGACTCACCCAGCTTCGTCATGTAAGCGAATTAAGGGCGCTTTTCGGCCAGATTTCGCAGCAAAAACGGGGTGACGCGGTAGGTCAAAAACCGCCGCTAAAGCGTTTTGCTGGTTAGTATTTTTTGGAAAAATACCCAACGCTGGACTATATAGTTTCAAGGCCTTGCGTTATGATGCGGCGCACAGTTAAAAGATGGCTTAAGAACTACACATCTTCCCTGACCTTGCTAGCGAAAGAGCCGGATACCCATGCCCAATACAGCAGTCGATATCATTGTCATTATCATCATTCTGCTCTCTGCCGGTCTTGCCTTCATTCGTGGTTTTGTCCGTGAATCCCTCTCCCTCGGCACATGGTCGATTGCCGCTTATCTCGGGTTTACCCAATACGCGCTCGTCGCCCCTTACCTTGAACAATATGTTCACCAACCACAGCTACGCGATTTCGCGGGCGGCCTTGTAATTTTTGGCGGCGTGTTGCTGCTGCTTATTCCATTCAGCATGTATATCCGCAGCTTCATCAAGGGCGAGCACATCACGTCCATCGACCGCTCCTTCGGATTTTTATTTGGCGCGGCGCGCGGCTATCTCCTCATCTCCATTATTTATCTGATTGTGTCGTGGCTGCTGCCGGAAGAAAAACAACCCGCATGGCTCAAAGAAGCCAATACCAAGCCCGCGCTGGCGTATGGCGCGGATATGGTCAAGAACCTGATCCCCGAGGAACAGCGCGAATTAATGGAAAAGAAAGCCAAATCCGCGCAGGAAAACAGCGAAGACGCCGTTGAAAGCGGACAGGCGATCAAGGAAGAACCCGATAAGCATCCTGATTTATTGCAAAACATTTTGAACAATACAAAGAGCGCCGCGCCAAAATGATGAACGACGAACCATCGCCGCTCCTGACCACCTCGCCATTCGATGATGATCGTTTGCACGAGTATTGCGGCGTATTCGCGATTTATAATAACAAGGATGCTTCCGCACTTACCGCGCTGGGCCTTCACGCCCTGCAACACCGCGGGCAGGAAGCAGCCGGCATTGTCACCTATGACGGCGAGCATTTCCATGCGCATCACGCGCTGGGCCATGTGGGCAAAAACTTTAATAAGGAAGGTGTTATCCGCCGCCTGATGGGCCATATGGCCATCGGCCATAACCGTTATGCCACCACAGGTGAAACGGCATTGCGCAACGTGCAGCCCTTCTTTGCCGATTTTGAGTTTGGCGGCTTTGCCCTTGCCCATAACGGCAATCTCACCAACGCCTATTCGCTGCGCAAGGATTTGATCAAGCGCGGCAGCTTATTCCATTCAACAACCGATACCGAAGTTGTCATCCATTTGATGGCGCAATCGGCGCAGCAAACGCCGATTGACCGTTTGATTGATGCAGTAAAACAGATTGAAGGCGCTTACTCCCTCGTCTGCCTTGCGCCAACTTGCATCATGGGTGTGCGTGATCCGCTGGGCCTTCGCCCGCTGGTGCTTGGCAAATCCGGCGATACCTATGTGCTGGCCAGCGAAACCTGCGCGCTTGATATTATTGGCGCGGATTTTGTGCGCGACATTGAAGCAGGCGAATTGGTGATGCTGGATGAAAATGGCGTGACCAGCTACCGCCCATTTGAAAGTTCCAAGGCGGAGCGCAAGCAATCACGCTTTTGCGTATTCGAATATATTTATTTTGCCCGCCCTGACAGCTTCATGCAGGGCCACTCGGTCTATGACGTGCGCAAGCGCATCGGCATGCAGCTGGCGCGCGAAGCCCATGTGAAGGCCGATATTGTGGTGCCCGTGCCCGATAGCGGCGTTCCCGCTGCCATCGGTTATGCCGCGCAAAGCGGCCTGCCGTTTGAACTGGGCATTATCCGCAATCACTACGTGGGCCGCACCTTTATTGAACCAACCGATAACATTCGCCATTTGGGCGTGCGTTTGAAACACAACGCCAACCGCGCCATGCTGGAAGGCAAGCGCGTGGTTTTGATTGACGACAGCATCGTGCGCGGCACCACATCGACCAAGATTGTGGAAATGGTGCGCCAGGCTGGCGCAAAGGAAGTGCATATGCGCATTTCATCGCCGCCAACCAAGTTCAGCTGCTTCTACGGCATCGATACGCCGGAAAAAGAAAAGCTGATGGCGCATAAATTCAGCGTGGATGAAATGGCCAAGTTGATTGGCGCAGACAGCCTTGCGTTTATTTCGCTGGATGGATTATACCGCGCCGTGGGTGAGCAAAAACGCGACCCAGAGAAGCCAAGCTATTGCGATGCCTGTTTCAGCGGTGAATACCCGACGGCGCTCACGGATTTGAATAGCCGATTGGATGAACAACAGCTTTCCTTCCTTAATTCGGCCGCGGCTGAGTAACGCCTGCCATTTCCATCGTCGTGTACTTCATATTTTCATTAAATGAAAAGATAGCCACCACAGCATCTTTTTGATGATCCGGCGTTTGCGGCACGCAGAAAAACTCCGATTTTGGTTTTTCGGCGACGCCTTCCTTTTGCAGCTGCTGCATCACAGCTGGCACAACGCCAATGCCAAATTTGCGCGCAATGCCTTCAATGTTATCGCCTTCTGCCAAATCAAAGCACAGGTTAACCTGACGGTTATCGGTTCCTTTTTCATGAATGATGGACACTTTGGCGTTCACCAAACCAAGCTCAGCGAGCGATTTGGTGATTACAGGATTTTCCAAAATGCAATTGCGAACGGCTTTGGCAAAATGCAGGCTAACGTGCGTTGACGCATGTGTTGACACGGGGCAGCCTCCTTCTCAATAATAGCAATACGCCATCATTGATGGATGAAACCTAATAATTTATGAACTCGCAGCGCAGCATTTTTTAAACAAAACTATCCACAACGCCATGCAAGACAACACCAAGCAAAACACGCCGATTAATACCTTGATTACGGGCGCTTCGCGCGGTCTTGGCTTTTTTCTTGCAACGCAGCATGCCAAGCGCGGCGACCACATTATTGCACTTGCGAAGACGCAAGGCGGCCTGACCGAACTGGATGATTCAATCAAAAAGACCACCGGCAACAGCGCGACGCTTATTCCATTCAATCTTGCTTCGCCCGATACATCCTTCGCCATGCTTGGCCAAACTTTGTTTGAACGCTTTGGAAAATTGCAGCGTTTGATTTTGAATGCGGCGACCATCGGCCCATCCAGCCCCGTTGCGCACACAACCGAAAAAGACTGGCAATTGGTGATGGATGTAAATGTGACTGCGAATATCCGTCTGCTGCGTCATCTTGACCCGCTGCTGCGCAATGCAGGAAATCCGCATATCACATTCGTGACTTGCAGTTCCTTGGGTGATGCCTATTGGGGTGCTTACGGCGCAAGCAAGGCCGCCCTTAATCAATTGGCCGCCAGCTATGCCGCAGAAACCAGGCAAGCAGGCTTTAAGGTGGATGTATTCAATCCCGGCGTGATGGCCACGCAACTGCGCAGAAATGCTTATCCCGGCGAAAACCAAAGCGCATTGGCAAAGCCAGCCGACATCGCATTAAGATATGTAAACAGCTAAAAGATTAATCGCTCGCAGTGTTTCGCACGACTTTGTATAGTGCATTCATATTGAACACATATTTTAAAACGCCGGATGATAAACAAAGTTATACTTGAACAAATCGCGCAAGAACCGATGAGCGAAAAGCTGCGCGAGCTGACCGAACTGTTGAAACAGCTGCCGCGCGGAAGCAAAAAATTCCGCTATGGCTCACATTTCTCCATCGCGCTGCGTTTGTTTGAATCACTGGTGAATGATGATAAGGCGCTGGTTGCCACGCTCAAACACCTGAAACGCGAATATGTATTGGATGCGTTCCGCGTTGGCTGCATCAAATCCTTCACGCAAATTGCCGATAAATTTGAAACCCACGCCAAAAAACTGGCGGATGTAAAAGCAGATGATAATTTAAAACCGCTGGAACCGATTAATTACCAAACCATTCGCCGCCTGCGCCAGATGGAACGCCTTGCCGTTGCAGCGCATTTCAGCAATGCGCAGACAACCGACGTTAATCGCCTGAAGGGGCATCTCACGGCCTATCGCCGCACGCGCAAAAAACTGGATAAGGTTTTCAAGCAAGATGACATCGTCATCAAGCCCGGCGGCAGGCCAACGCAATTCCAATACGCGCAATTGCAAGCCCGCCGCAATCGCGCGCGGCGCGCAGACGCATAATCAATCATCCACGTAGGGGTTATCGCTTTTCTTGGTATAAAAGCGCAACACCACGCCGCCCATATCAAAGGTACGGCGAAAATCATTGGCAAGATAGCGGATATACGTATCCGGCAAATTGGTGGGCTTGTTTACCCAAATGTTAAATGTGGGTGGGCGCGTTTTAATCTGCGTCATATACCGAATGCGAATAGGCCTGCCTGCCGTCAACGGGGGCGGATGATGATCAAGCAATGGCTGCAGCCAGCGGTTTAATTCGCTGGTGGATATGCGGCGGTTCCATTTTTCGTAAATGTCAAACACCGCCGCCATGAGCTTGTCCAGCTTTTGGCCCTTGGTTGCCGTGGTCATCACAATGGGAATATCGGGCAATTGCGCGATGTTTTTATCAAGAAAAGAACGAAGGAACGCCGTCACCTCCTCCTTATTTGGAACCAAATCCCATTTATTGATGCAGATGACGAGGCCGCGGCCTTCGCGCTCCACCATTTGCGCCAAATGCAAATCTTGGTGTTCGAACATTTCCGTTGCATCGACCACCAGCACCACCACATGCGCAAGGCGCACCGCGCGTTCAGTTTCGGCGACTGACATTTCTTCAATCTTCTCATGCACCTTGGTGTTGCGGCGCAGACCTGCGGTATCAACAAGACGAATAGGCTGGCCTTCATAATCCCATTGAATGTGGACAGCGTCGCGCGTCAGGCCCGCTTCCGGCCCTGTCAGCATGCGGTCATAGCCCAGCAATGCGTTGACCAGCGTTGATTTACCGGCATTCGGACGGCCGATGATGGCGAGGTGCAGCGGCTTGTTTTCCTCCGCCTCCTCCGCTTCCTCATCACCTTCCGCGCGTTCATATTCCTCAACCTTCACATGTTCGCGGTCGATGAATGGCTTCAGCGCTTCATATAAATCGCGCATGCCCATATTGTGTTCGGCGGAAATAGCAACCGGTTCGCCAAGACCCAGTGCGTGCAATTCATCAAAGCCGTCGGGCAGATTATTATCACATTTATTGGCAATCAGGATGATCGGCTTATTGCTTTTACGCAAAATACCCGCCACATCACGGTCGGTTGGCGCAAGCCCTGCACGCGCATCCACCACAAACAGCGCAATGTCGGATTGTTCCAGCGCGGATTTCGTCGTGGCAGTCATGCGGCCAGCAAGGCTTTCCTTATCCGCTTCCTCAACCCCCGCTGTATCCAGCACGGTGAAATCCAAATCAAACAGGCTGGCGGGTGCTTCGCGCCAATCGCGCGTTACGCCCGGTTCGTCATGCACCAGAGCCAGTTTTTTGCCTGCCAAGCGATTAAATAAGGTGGATTTGCCCACATTCGGGCGGCCAATAACGGAAACTTTCAGCATGGCTTAATTACCGTAAAGCCGTTAAACGCCCGTCATCGGTCAGCACATACATGGTGCGCCCCGCAACAATTGGCGACAGATAAACAGGCGACGAGAAGGTGCGCGTCGTGACCAGTTTCCCGTTCATTGGGTTATAGCTGTTAAATGCGCCCAGCGAATTACCGAGCCATAATTTTCCGCCCGCCAATACAGGGCCAACCCATGCAATGGTTTCGGTGCGGTTTTCAGGGTCGATGTAACGCGGCAAATCAACCGTCCAGCGCACATGGCCATCATCAATCGAAAGCGCGGCCAATTGGTTTTCACTGGTCACGAGAAAAATGCTATTGCCCGCAAACCACGGCGTTTGCACGCTGCCCGCATCTGCTTCCCATACGCGCTTGCCGCTGCGTTCATCCAGCGCCACAAAGCGGCCGGAATGGCTGATGATATGCACGCGCCCATTATACAAAACAGGCTCGCCTTCAATATCGGCCATCGCGGGCAATGTGCCCACGCGCTTGGTGCTGGCGAGATTTTCCTGCCATGCCATGCGGCCGTTGATGCGGCGCAGGCCAAAAATTTCACCGCTGCTGTACGGCACAATCACCAAATCATCGGTCACGGTTGCACTGGCGGTGCCAAGGAACGATGCGGATTCCTGAATGCCCGAATGGTTCCAGCCCAATGAACCATCGGCGAATGAAAGTTCCTGCAAGGTGTTGTTCAGGCTGATAACGTAAATTTTTCCATCCGCAATAATCGGCGCGTTGCGCACGGGCGTTTGCAAATTGCGCTGCCAGATTTGCTTGCCCGTTGATGCATCCAGTTGCACGACAAAGCCATAGCTGGTGGTGACCACCAGCTTGCCCTGGTCATACGCCAACCCTGTGCCTGCAATGCTTGCCTCATCAGGGCGCTGCTCGGGAATGTGCGTTTCCCATACGCGGTCGCCGTTTTGCGCTGAAAACGCAGTTACCCGCGCGGATGCATCCACCGTGAAAATCTTGCCCGCTGCAACAATCGGCGTGGCCGTTAATACGCCATCGGAATGAGATCCATCTCCGATTGAAACCGACCATGCTTCATGGGGGTCTGCTGAAAGCGCTGCATTGCCATGCACGCGGGCCAGTGAACCGCCCGGCTGCGGCCAATCCACCACGTCTTGCGCCGCGGGAATCTCAACGGAAACAGTTTGCGCGTCCGCATCGGCCTTCAGTGCGCGTTCGGCTGAAAACACATCGCTGCGCTTCCCAGGCAGCGCGCCGCGCTGGCCGGATTCCTTGCCGAACAAGCCTTCGCAACCGGTAAGCAAAACAACCGATGCCAGTAATGCGATGAATAATCTAACCATGCTGGTTATTTGAAGTTGAGGTTGCTGTGAAGTGATTTACTGAGCCTTATAAACGCGCGACAGAAGCTTTGCGCGTTCAACCACGGCCGTGGATGCTTCGGGGTCAATCACCATCTTGTTCAACTGTTCAATGGCCTTGTCCTTTTGGCCTAGCTTTGCATAAAAAACCGCTGATAATTCAAGCGCGCTGATATGCCACGGGTTCTTTGCATCCAGCAATGGGCGCATTTCATCAATCAGCTTTTGCACATCATCCTTGTCCGCGCGGGCGCGAATGGAAAGCAGCTTGGCATAATCGCGGTAAAGCGGCTTAATCGAGTCGTCGGAGCTTAGCGTTGCCAATGCCTTTAATCCGGCTTCGGTGTTGCCTTGCTTGAAATAGCTGCCTGCTTCGCCAAGGCCTGCGGCAACGCGGTGGCCTTCCCCGCTGCCTGCGGCGGCCATCTTGCCTAAATCAAGGATGGTTGCCTTGGCTTCATCGCCGCTGACCTTATCAAGGTCTTTATCGAGCAACGTGATAAGCTGTTCGGAATCTTTTTCCTGATCCTGCATGCGCATATTGATCATGGTGTTGCCTGCTGCAACCGCAACAATCACGGCGATGAGCAAGCCCGCTATAAAGTTGCCATAACGGGTGAAGAAAGTTTTGACCTGTTCGGCCTTTACCTCGGCATCCACTTCGTCAATCAGCGCCTGCGCGTCAGCATCGATGGAAGCGTTTTTAGCCGGAAGGTTTTTGGGGAGCGTGTTCGTTTTAGCCACTGTACTAACCTATGATTATCCTGTTAATTAGGCTGCAAGATATAGCCTGACTCTGGCTTCGTTTCAAACATAAGAAAAAAGATGAGTTTTAAAGCGTTTACAGGCAAAAGCATTGTTTCGGAAGGGAAGCGTACCGTGGGGTCTGCCCTGCTGGTCGAAGCTGGCCTGATTAAAGGCATGTGCCCCGAAAGCGCCATTCCGCCCGGCGCGGAACATATCACGCTTTCCGGGCTTAACTTAGCCGCAGGGCTGGTGGATGCGCAGGTGAATGGCGGCGGCGGAATTTTATTCAATGATAACACTTCCGAAAAAGGAATTGATGGCATTGCAAAAGCGCACCGCGCGGCAGGAACCACTTCATTCCTGCCAACACTGATTTCCGAACCGCCGGAAAAAACAATGGCTGCATTGAACGCTATCCGGAAATATGGGCAAAAGAATGGTGTGCTTGGCATTCATCTTGAAGGGCCGTTTTTAAACCCGGAACGCAGCGGCATTCATGAAAAAGACATCATCGCCAAAGCCGACACGTCCTTTTTGCAAACGCAGAAGTTCTCCGGTCTTGGCATTTGCCTGATTACCGTTGCGCCGGAAATGTTTCAAAAAGGCGCATTAAAAAAACTGCGCGATGCTGGCGCGATACTGGCCGCTGGCCACAGCGCTGCGAATAAAGACCAGCTGGCACAGGCCAGAAACGAAGGCCTGACCGGCATTACGCATCTGTATAACGCCATGAGCGGCATGAGCGCGCGTGAAACCGGATTAAGCGGTGCGGCATTAAACGATGATGCCTTATGGTGCGGCATTATTGCCGACGGCGCGCATGTTGCGCCCGATATGCTGCGCTTGGCCGATAAGGCAAAGCCAAGCGGCAAGCTGTTTTTGGTCAGCGATGCGATGCCGCCATCCGGACAGCATCCGCCGCAACCCTTCATGCTGCAAGGCAAACGCATCAAGGCCGAAAACGGCAAATGCGTCGATGAACGTGGCGCATTGGCGGGCAGCGCCTTCACCTTATTTGAATGCGTGCGCTATGCCGTAACGCAAGCCGGATTTAAACTGGAACATGCGCTGGCGATGGCCAGCTATTTCCCTGCGCAATTCCTTGGTGTTGAACAACAGGTTGGCACACTGGCGGTTGGCGCGCGCGCCGACATCATCGCTTTCGACGATGGATTGCATTTGAAACATGTATTCATTGCCGGTAACGCGGTTTAGTCACAGCCACGCAGCGCCGCGTAGGCCACTATCATCGCCGTGCGCCGCCTTTACAATCTTCGTTTTAACAACAGGCGATAATGTGTATTTGCCAATCAGCGGTGGAACCAGTTTGTAAATGATGTCCAGATTGCTCACGCCGCCGCCCAGCACAATCACATCCGGGTCAACAATCGTAATCAGCATCGCCAGCGCTTTGGCAAGGCGCGTGGCGTAACGCTGCATCACGCCCATAATCGCGGCATCGTTGGCGTTAATGCCCGCCACCAATTCATCATTGGTAATGCTGCGGCCCAGCTTTTCAGTCAATTGGCGGTGCAATGCAGGGCCACATAAATAACTTTCAATATCCCCTACCCGTCCGCATCCGCATGTTGCTGGCACATCATCTGCATCGGGAAATGGAAATGCCACATGGCCCCATTCATTCGCGCGGTGTGGGCCACTTGGCATCTTCTGGTCAACGACCAATGCGCCGCCAACGCCAGTGCCGAGAATAACACCATACACAATGCGCGCGCCTGCGCCGCCGCCATCCTTGCTTTCCGATAATGCAAAGCACGCCGCATCATTGGCAATGTGCACGGGCACCTTCAGCGCGCTGGATAAATCATCACGAAACGGCATGTCTTTGAGCGCCGTGACGTTGGGCGAAAAGGTGATAACACCTTTATCGCTGTCAATCACGCCCGGCGTGCAAATGCCGACGCACTGCAAGGTGTCATTGGTGGCATTCAGTTTTTTAATTAAATCAACGCAGGCTTTGAGAATATCAGGATAGCTTTGCGGGGTAGCGATGCGCTGATGCCCCAATACCGTGCCATGCTGGGAAAGGGTGATGCCCGCAATTTTTGTTCCGCCCAGATCCAAGCCAATATGGTTCATGTGCTATGCCGCTGGCAAAATAACGGTTTTTGCCCAGTATTTCATGGCTGTTGCGACATCTTCGCAAAATTCGTCAAAGTCGATGGATTTCT
Source organism: Alphaproteobacteria bacterium (assembly GCA_021732145.1). GTDB lineage: Bacteria > Pseudomonadota > Alphaproteobacteria > UBA9219 > RGZA01 > RGZA01. Next base: position 50,609 of record JAKFVN010000030.1, on the reverse strand, counting down.
GGATGAAGCCCGCGCCGTGCAAGCGGTAGCATTCCTGCATTTCCTGCACGCGAATGCTGTTTGTCAAAATCATCACCGGGATATCGGAAAGCTGCTGGTTCTTTTTAATCAGGCGCAGCAATTCGATGCCGCTTATTTTCGGCAGGTTCAAATCCAGTACAATCACATCGGGGCGCGGACGGCCATGTTTCGCGTCATGGTTTTGCAAGAAATCCATCACGCGGTCAGGCTGCTGCATGCAATGAATATCGGCAGCGATGCCGCATTGCTCAACCGCATTCTTGAAAAGGATTTCATCGCTGGAATTATCTTCAATCAGCAATACCTGCAACGGGCGCTTGCGCGTCTTGGTAATCACTTCGCTCGCTGGCAACTGGCCCGCCATGTCCGGTGTTGGCGCGCCATCGTAAAAGAAGTTCGGCTGCACGTTCAGGATTTGCGCGATGTGCATTAACCGCCCCAGCGTCAGGGTCGTCGCCCCGCTTTCGTATTTCTGCACTTGCTGGTAGGAAATGCCGAGCATGGTCGCCAGCTCGGTCTGGTTAAGCTTTAACAGCTTGCGTCGCTCGCGTATTTTGTTGCCGACAAATTGTTCAATAGAAGGTTGTTGCGTCATGCCAAGAGTTTATGGTCAAGTTCCAAAAAACGCAATAAAGCACATTCAACAGGTCTTTGCGAATGAATCGCATCCGTGACGCCACCTTTATCCTTATCTCTGCCCTCGCCGCAGTATTTGTGCTGGGCGGATATTTTTTATTGCAAGACAAAAATCGCCTGATTGAAGCGACGCAAAAAGAATTAAAAGGGGTCGCCGTCCAGCATGAACTCTATGGCTTGATGCTGGCGCTTGAAAACGTGCGTGGCAGTTCCGCGCCCGCCGCAAAAGGCAATCGCTATTTTGTTGAGACCTTACAAAAGAACAAGGCCCTGATTGATGAAGCCATTCCCGCCATTGACGGCCTGGATGGCATCAGCGTTTTATTGCCGCCGCAGAAATGGGAAAGCTTCAAAAAAGCAGCGCCGCAGACGTTTGAAGAGCGCACGCAGCAAATCAAAAAACTAAAAACCATCATGCGTGACGTGGGCGATAATTCTACGCTTATCCTTGACCCTGAACTTGCCAGTTATTATCTAGGTGACATCACCATCAACCTTATTCCGGAAATTACCGAAGAAATCGCCATCCTGCGCGGCAGCATTACCAAGGCCCTGCTGAACCGCGCCCCCCTTGAATTCGATGTGATTCAAAGCCGTTTGCTGCAACTTGAAGCGCTGCATGATAATTTAAGCCGCGCCAGCAGCATTGTGCAAAACACCAAGACCCTCGACGCAATTTATGGCCCCAACACTGCTGATTTTGAAGCAGCCAATACCTTTTATAAAGAGCTGATGGAAACGATTACCCGCGATCCCCGGCAATTTACCGGGCAGGAATTCTTTGAGCGCAGCACACAGGTCATCAGCGCCTATGCCAGCGCCTTTGATTCATCAACCGATTTGCTGGCGCTGCATTTGAAAAAACGCATCAAGGAAAACAAGGATGGCCGCGTGTTCACCATTTTCTATCTGTTCTTCATTTACTGCTTCGTGGTGTCCATCGGCTATATGGCGCTGAACAACTATGTGCAGAAGCAGGAGGTGCTGGCGGCACGTGAAACCGCTCATATTCTGGAAAAACTGGAAAAAACCAATAATGAACTGGAACATTTTGCCTATGTTGCTTCCCATGATTTGAAGGAACCTTTACGCACCATCGCCAGCTTTGCCAAATTATTGCAGCAGAAATACGGGCTGGTGTTCGATGAAACGGGCAAGGAATACCTGAACATCCTTATGGCCGCATCAACGCGCATGCAGCAGATGATTTCCGCATTGTTGGATTATGCGCGCATTGATTACGAAGTTTCCAAACCCGAATTGGTTGATTGCAATGAAGAGTTGAAGCGCGTGCTGGAAAACTTAAAGCAACCCATCGAACAGTCGGGCGTGCACATCACCGCGGATGATCTGCCCAGCATCACGCATCATGCCGGGCAATTTGCACGGCTGATGCAAAACCTGATTAGCAATGCGATTAAATACCGCCGCGAGGACGTGGCACCCAGCATTCATATCGGCTTTGAGGATATTGGCCATGCATGGCAATTCAGCGTGCGGGATAACGGCATTGGGGTTGACCCCGCCTATTTCAATAAAATTTTTGAACCGTTCAAACGGCTGCACACCCAGCAACAGTTCGAAGGAACCGGCATTGGCTTGGCGATGTGCAAAAAAACCGTGGAACGCATGGGCGGAAAATTATGGCTGACTTCCAAACCCAATGAAGGCAGCACATTCTTTTTTACGCTGCTAAAGCCCAGATAAATCTAGGCGGCCAGACTTTCAACTGCTTTCCATAACAGTTCCAAATCTTCATTGCGTGATAAGCGATGCTCACCATCTTCTACATAATGAATGCGCACATCTTTGCTGCGCAGTTGCTTCTTCAATTTTTCTGCGGTTTGCCACGGCACGTCCTTATCCTGCCTGCCCTGAATAAGGCGTACGGGGCATGTGATATTAATCGGCGCACGCAGCAATAAATGCTCCCGCCCATCCTGCACCAGTTTCAACGTATAGGGAACTGGCGCGCCATATTCCGATGGCTCGTAAATTACGCCCTTATCCTGCATTTCGGCTTTTTGTTCGCGCGATAATAAATCCCACACCAAATCTTCAGTAAAATCGGGCGCAGCCGCGATGCCTACCAACCCCGCGACGCGGTCAGGCCGCGCCAGCGCCAGCAGCAGCATAATCCACCCGCCCATGCTGGAGCCGACCAGGATAAGCTTGCCCGTCGTTACCGCATCGACCACGGCCAGCGCATCCGCCAGCCAGTCGCCAATGCAGCCATCAATAAATTGGCCGGATGATTGGCCATGACCCGAATAATCAAACCGTGTAAGCTGGCGCCTATCTTCGATGCAACGCGCCGCTAAAAAGCTTGCTTTTGAGCCCGTCATATCGGAAAAGAAACCGGGCAAAAATAACAGATTTGGGCGGCCAGGATTCGCTTCCCCATCAACGCGGTACGCGATGGTCTGGTCATTTGCCTTTAAGGTTTTATATTGGAATTCTTGTTCAGTCATTTGTTCGTGCGGGTTATTGGTTAAACTATGGTGGCAAATCCTAAAGCTGTCCAGACGAAGATTAAAAAGGAACCGCCCGGCAAACCCGCCGCTGGCGCAAAAGCTGCTACGCCCAAAGGTTCAAGCGCTGAAGTTAACACGTCGCTCAATGCGCGCATCCTTATTCTCAGCCCCGATCTGAACAATGCCATGCTGGGCCGTCAGGCGGTTGATTTGGCCATGCGCGTCAGAGCGGAAGGCGGCCATCCGTTCATCGCATCCCCCGGCGGGTTGTTAAAGCTGGAACTGCAACGCCAGAAAATCCCGCACAAAATGCTGCCGGATATGCGCGCATCTGCTTTGGGCCATATGGTCGCGGTATTCCAATTGGTGCGCTGGGCACGTGAACAGCATATTCATTTTATTCACGCGCTTGATTTCTCCTTGTCGCGTTTTGCGTATGAAGTGATGCTCAAAACGGGAATGCACACCGCCATCTCGCTCAACCAGCCGATTATCTCTGTGCTTGCCGGACGCAACGCGGAAATTTTGCGCAGCTTTGCGCGCATCATCGTGCCATCCAGCTATGCGCGCGAACAATTGCTGCAACAGCTTGGCCTGCCTGAAAGCGTGGTGCGCACCATTATCCCCGGCATTAATCTGGGCGTTGTGCATTACGACCGCATTTCCCCGCAGAAAATCATGACGCTGGAAAAAAACTGGCAATTGCCGGATGACCACCCGATTGTCGTCGTGCCCGACTGCCCGTTAGATCCCGTTATTTTTGATACGATGGCGGCTGCGTTCAAGGAATTGAAGGAACGCAACATCACCACCATTTTATTCGTACCGGAAGAAGAACGCGCCTTCATCATCAAGCGCGTCGCGGCATTCGGCTTGCTGACCCATGTGATTGTGACGAGCGATGTGCAAGATCGCATTCCCGCATTGTGGCTGGCGCACACGGTGTTGGTGACAGGCTTTCAGGGACAGGAGTCCTTGCGTGCACTGATTGAAGCGCAGGCGATGGGCCGCCCGATTGTCGCGTTCGACCGCAACGGCCTTGGCGAAATCATGCTGCGCGATAATGCAACCGTGCTGCTGCCCGCAGACCAGGTAAACAAGCTCACCGCCGCCCTCACCCGCAGCCTCAAGCTCACTACCGAGCAGCGCCAATCCTTTGCCTTCCGCGCCCGTTCATTTGTTGAAAACAACTTTGACCGCAAGCAAATGATTGAAGATGTTATTGATACGTATCGCGAACTTCGCCAGATACAAAATTAAGCTACAAAATTGATTTTACTTGATAAGATAGAATTATGAACCAGCCAGCAGAAAAACTTATGAATATCACGCTACCCGATGGCAATGTGCGCCAGTTGCCGCAAGGCGCCACCGCGCTTGACCTTGCCAACAACATTTCCAAAAGCCTTGCAAAGGTTTCGATTGCCGCGCGGATTGATGGGGAGCTGCGCGACTTAACCCTGCCGCTGCATGATGGCGCGAAGGTTGCGATTATTACCCGCGACATGCCGGAAGCATTGGAAATCATCCGCCACGATGCCGCACATATCATGGCGGAAGCCGTGCAGGCACTTTACCCCGGAACGCAGGTCACCATTGGCCCCGCGATTGAAAACGGGTTCTATTACGACTTTGCGCGCGATACGCCCTTCACGCCCGAAGATTTGGAAAAAATCGAAGCCAAGATGCGCCAGATTATTGCAGCGGATAAACCTTTCACGCGTGAAGTGTGGGACAGAAACAAAGCCATCCAGCATTTCGAAAGCATCGGCGAAAAATACAAGGCGATGATTATTCAAGATTTGCCGCAAACTGAAACCATCACCATCTACCGCCAGGGCGATTGGTATGATTTGTGCCGCGGCCCGCATTTGCCAAGCACAGGTAAAGTCGGCAACGGCTTTAAACTGATGCGCGTAGCGGGAGCCTATTGGCGCGGCGATGCCAAAAATGCGCAATTGCAGCGTATTTACGGCACCGCATGGCGAAATGAAACGGAATTAAAGACCCATCTGACTCAACTGGAAGAAGCCGAAAAACGTGACCACCGCCGCCTTGGCAGGGAAATGGAACTTTTCCATTTGCAAGACGATGCAGCGGGTTCAATTTTCTGGCATCCGCATGGCTGGACACTGTACCGCACATTGGAAAATTATATACGCGCACGCATTCAGCACGATGGCTATGTAGAAGTCAAAACGCCGCAGCTGGTGAATAGCAGCATGTTCATGAAATCCGGTCACTGGGATATGTACGGCGATAAAATGTTCCGCGTGATCTTGGATGAAGAAACCATGTTCGGCATCAAGCCCATGAACTGCCCATGCCATGTACAGGTCTATAACCAAGGCATGAAAAGCTACCGCGATTTGCCCATCCGCATGGCGGAATTCGGTTCATGCCACCGCAATGAACCATCCGGCAGCTTGCATGGCATTATGCGTGTGCGCGGCTTTGTGCAGGATGATGCGCATATTTTCTGCCGCGAAGACCAGGTGATGGCCGAAAGCCTGAAATATTGCGCAATGCAGATGAAGGTCTATGAGGATTTGGGCTTCCCGACCGAAAACGTGAATATCAAACTGGCGCTGCGCCCTGATGTGCGCGGCGGCACCGATGAAGTATGGGATAAAGCCGAAGACGGCTTGCGCAAGGCGCTGACCGCCGCAGGCATGAAATTCGAGGAAATCCCGAATGAAGGCGCGTTTTACGGCCCCAAGATTGAATTCCATTTAACCGATGCGATTGGCCGCGTTTGGCAATGCGGCACGCTGCAATTGGATTTCGTTCTGCCCGAACGTCTTGATGCAAATTATATAGGTGAAGATGGCAACAAGCATCGCCCCGTGATGCTGCACCGTGCGATGCTTGGGTCAATGGAACGCTTTATCGGCATTATGATCGAGCATTTCTCCGGCAAATTCCCGCTATGGCTTGCGCCATTGCAGGTGGTGGTTGCCGGCATTACGAATGACATGGATGAATATACGCATGAAGTCCTGGCAGCATGCAAGGCGGCAGGCCTTCGCGCTGACATTGATATCCGCAACGAAAAAATCAATTACAAAATCCGCGAGCACAGCTTAAAGAAAGTTCCGCTGATGCTGGTTGTTGGTAAAAAGGAAGCCGAAAACAAAACCGTTGCGCTGCGCCGCCTTGGCGGTGAAAGCCAGGAAGTGATTAGCCTTGCTGATGCGATTGCCAAACTGAAGCAAGAGGCTAAAACCCCGCTGGAGAAATAACGTGCCCACAGCGAAGGCAAAACCACCCATCCATTTCGATGTATTTGGCTCGCTCGAACACGTGCTGGCCTCCATCGACCACATGGTGCCGCGCATATTCAAGGGCGAGGACATCTCCTTCATCCCCACGCTTAAAAGCACTATCCGCATGCACACCCAGGAACATAAATGGGATGTGATTGTCTTAAGTTTAAGCAAGGGCATGGCGCGCGAAGAACTGGATGTGATTTTAAACCACCTGCCCGAACATGAAGGCCCGCTGATTATTGATGCAACCGCCAGCACCCCTGAGCATGACGTTATTTATAACGAAGCGCTGCTGCTGGCGCGCAAGGAACGCATCATCCGCCTGAACGATGAAACCAGCGATGTGATGATTGTGCTCTACGGCATCGAAGGCATCGACCCGCCGATGGAACGCACCTTGCTGATGCGCCGTTTGCGCTATATGGGCGTGACGCTCGATATGATGATTGAGCGCAATGAAGATGTCGAGCTTGGCGCGCGCGAAGAAGGCTTCACGGGTCATCTGCAACGCGCCATGAACCATCTGCGCAGCATTTACGCACATGATACATCCGAAGAAGCGGTTGACAACTATCTTATTGCAGGACAAGCATTCATGGCGCTATCTGCCGTGCTGATGGCCTATGAAGCAACGCAGGACGATTATTTAAAACAGCGCCTTGACATGATTACAAGTGAGCTGCGCGAACTGCCAACCAACTTCCACGCCCTTGATATCAGCTATGTTCCCTTCGGGCAGGCCGTCGACGTGATTGCGCGCCGCCCTCCCGGTTCTGAGTCAACCTACGATGTTGAGCACGGCGTTCCGCATGATGCTCCGCACGACGTTCCCCATGATGTTCCGCATGGCGTTCCGCACGATGTTCCGCATGGCGTTCCGCACGATGTTCCGCATGGGGTTGCCAATGAAATGCGCCAGCATGGCTCCGTGCATACCATCCGCCATGATGTGCCGCGCGGCGGCAGCGATAACAGGCCGATTGAAAACGCAAGCGGTCTTGATGCAAAAGTGCCCGCGCAAAAATATTCGCAAGTCGAAGCGCACAAGCCCGACCCGCAGGATATTTTTACCGATAATCCATTACCTAAATTGGAACCGCATTAATGCCTTATGGCTTTGCGGGCACCGCTGGCTTCATAATGACTTTAATGTCAATGCATGTGTCGGGGGCAACTTCCCTTGCGACTTGCTCTTTGGTTCCCTTCACATCTGCAATCTGCGCTGGCAGTCTGAGAAGGCGCGCATTGGTTGCGGCGTCCAAATAGGCATCAGGCGATTTTGGCAATTCGCTTAGGTATTTTGTAAGTGCGGCTTTATACTTATCATTATTTACAGCGCCTGTTGTAGCATCGATTGTTATCGGATTTGCTTTTTCAAGTGCAATCATTTCCTTATGGAATTTCTGTAAAACCGCCAGCATATGCGGGTTCATGTCACGCAGCGCGGTGGTATAGGCATTTTTTCCAAAATGCTTGAACGATTGATCATGCGGAGAACCGCCATTTTGAACATTTGCCAATAATTCTGCGAACACTTCTTTTCTGGCAGTATAATTATTATATCTATTTTCGTGGGTTCCGCCTTTTTCCTGAGGAAGATAATGATTTAAATCCATCGCCCATTTGCGCGCGGGGTCATCTTTAATGCGCGCCATATCGCGGCGGTTTGCTTCGGCAAACAAAGGGTGCTCGGAAAGATTGGTATCCAACCCGCCAACTGAAAACGGCTTGGTCAGCAAATTGCCCAGCGCCCGGTCAACGCCATGATTAAATTCATGCGGCAAGCTATCATCATGGGCACCTACCTGATTTGGGTAACCCGCTGGCACTGTTGGAATAACTACTTTTTTTGTCGGCGGATGATAAAAAGCGCCATCGGCCGGATTAGATGCCAATGATTGTTTATACGTGGTGGGCGCTTCAATCGTCACGCCATCAATCCGTGCAATTCGCAGCGCATAGGGTGGCAGCTTGTCTCGCTCACCTCTTAAGCCTCTTTGTGTGTCTATAATACGCTGACCATAAGGCGTCGTTTTTCCATCTTGAACCAGCGGATAATCCACTGGTGTGGCTTCAAGAACGCAAGGCTCGGTCAGCTCATATTTTGGCGCAGTGATTTTGCGCGGCAACGGCGTTCGAAGAATTTGTGGGCTGGCTTCGCGCGCAAACGGGTCATAATTTTTAGGTTTTTTTGCCATGGTTAATTGTCTTATTATTGCAATAACAAGACGTAAAAAATGGCTGGCCTTTTATCTATTTTAAGGGTACTGGCGCTCGTTTTTCCAAGTATTTTGAGCATCGCGCGTGAAAACCACGCGGTCATGCAGACGGAATGGCATATCCTGCCAAAACTCGATCAAACGCGGCACTACGCGGTAACCCGACCAATGCGGCGGGCGCGGCACCGGAACGCCCTTATATTTTTCTTCAAATTCCTTCACGCGGTTTTCCAAAACACTCCGCGCATCCAAATGCGATGATTGCAGCGAAGCCCATGCGCCAATCTGGCTGCCGCGCGGCCGCGAATTAAAATAATCATCCGCTTCCTTTTCGCTTACGCGTTCCACCACGCCTTCAATGCGCACCTGGCGGCGGATGGATTTCCAATGAAACGTCAGCGCGGCTTTTGGCACGCCATCCAGCTGTTTGCCTTTGCGAGATAAAGTATTCGTAAAAAAACAAAATCCGTTTGCGTCATAACCTTTGAGCAACACGATTCGCAAGCTTGGAAAGCCCCCTTCGCCAATCGTTGCGAGCGCCATCGCATTGGGGTCGTTTATTTCATTCTTTTGGCTTTCAGCAAACCAAACCGCAAATAAATCAAAGGGGTTATCCCCTGAAATCGGCGGGCGCGCTGGCTTATCGTGCTCCATAATCATACCTTCTACTTGTTTTCGTCAAAGTCTCGCCGTATTGACTATATACTTAGAACATGATGTGTAAATTGGCAAACTCGCTGCTATTAAACTTTAATCCAAAGGCCCTCACATGAAACGCACACTTTCGGTTACCTCACTTGTTCTTTTGCTGATTGCATCCCTGTCACTTGGCGCATGCCAAAGCGATAACTGGGGTAATAAACAAACCGCAGGAACACTTCTTGGCGCAGGCGGCGGCGCACTGCTTGGCAACCAATTCGGTAAAGGCACCGGCAATGTGGTGATGACTGCGCTTGGCGCGGTTGCTGGCGGCTGGCTTGGCAATGAAATCGGTTCATCGCTTGATAACGCCGACAGAGCCGCCCTGCAAAGAGCCCAATACCGCGCATATGATGCGCCGGTTGGCAAAACCATCACCTGGAACAACCCGCAAAACGGCAACTACGGCTCCTTCACCCCTGTTCGTGATGGCCAGGCCAGCGATGGTTCCTACTGCCGTGAATTCAGCCAAACCGTCAATATCGGTGGCAGAGCGCAAAATGCCTATGGCACGGCCTGCCGCCAACCCGATGGTTCATGGCAGATTCAGCAGTAATTCAGCCCCTAAAATTTTAGGCAGCCAATCATTGTAAGACCGTTGCGGTTTGTTTAATATGACTGCAACGGTCTTTTTTATTGGTGGTCTTTACTTAAATGCGTGATCCCTACGAAATTCTTGGCGTAAGTCGCGGCGCAAGCGATGACGAAATTAAGAACGCATATCGTGCGCTTGCCAAAAAATACCATCCGGACTTAAACCCCGGCAAAAAGGACGTTGAAGCCAAATTCAAGGAAGTAAACGGTGCATACGATATTCTTGGCGATACGGCCAAGCGCGCCAAATATGACCGCGGCGAAACCGATGCAATGGGCAATGCCCGCACCGCGCAGCAAAATTATAACGCCGCGCGCAATGCACGCGCGCATCAAAACCCGTTCAACGATCCGATGGGTGATTTTTCATCCGAGGACATTTTCGCGGATTTGTTTGGCGGCATGAAAGCCAAATCTACCCGTTTCCACGGCAATTGGGGCGCGGGCGCCGACCCGTTTGCGAATGCGCGTGAAAAAGCCAAGGGGTCTGACCTTGCGGAAACTTTGCGCGTCAGCTTTACCGAAGCCGCGCTGGGCACCAAAAAGCGCATCACGCTGGGTACGGGCAAAACAATTGAAATCAACGTGCCCCCCGCCACCGAAAGCGGCGCAAAGCTTCGCTTGAAACAGCAAGGCTATGCAGGCTTCCAGGAAGGCCGCGCAGGCGATGCCATTATCGAAATCCAGGTCGATGCGCACCCGTTCTTCACACGCAAGGGTATGGATGTGACGTGCGAAATTCCCATCACGATTTACGAAGCGATTTTGGGCGCGACTGTTTCTGTTCCGACGCTGGAAGGCAGCGCAGAAATCAAAATTCCAAAAGGCGCCAATACCGGAACTAATTTGCGCCTTCGCGGCAAAGGCATTTCCGACCCACAAGGCGTGCGCGGCGACCAATATGTAAGAATGCGCGTGATGATGCCGGATGTGCATGACGAGCAATTGGTCAAGTTTATGGAAAAGTGGTCGCATAACCACCCCTATGACCCACGCAAAAAAGCTGGTATTAATTGAACTTTAGAAGATGCGATTTGCCAAAAGCCAGCATTTGCTCTAGCTTTTGCGTTTCATTCTTTCGAATCTTTTTATTCCCGAGGTTTTTCTATGCACGATGTTAATGAACCCGTTAAAGGCACGCTGATGAAGGGTAAGCGCGGCCTTATTCTGGGTGTTGCCAATGACCGCTCGATTGCCTATGGCATCGCTCAAGTTGCTGCTGCCCAAGGCGCGGAACTGGCCCTCAACTATCAAATCGATGCGCTGGCAAAGCGCGTAGTGCCATTGGCCGAACAGCTTGGCGCGAAGATTATCGAAAAAGCCGATGTGCAGGATGATGAAAGCCTTGATCGTCTTTTTAAAACCATTGAGCAACAATGGGGCGGTCTTGATTTCGTGGTTCACTGCGTTGCCTTTTCTGACAAGAATGAACTGGATGGCAAATACGTCGATACAACGCGCACCAACTTCCTGAACACGATGGATATTTCGTGCTTCTCGTTTACCAATGTATGCAAGAAAGCTGCGCCGCTCATGAAGAACGGCGGCTCCATGCTGACTCTCTCCTATCTGGGTGCTGAGCGCGTCATGCCGCACTATAACGTGATGGGCGTTGCCAAAGCAGCGCTGGAAGCCAGCGTGCGCTATCTGGCGGTTGATTTGGGCGGTCAGGGCATTCGCGTGAATGCGATTTCCGCTGGCCCGATTAAAACCCTTGCCGCCAGCGGCATTGGCGATTTCCGCCACATCTTGCGCTGGAACGAAATCAACGCGCCATTGAAGAAGAACGTGACGCAGGTTGAAGTCGGCAATATGGGTTTATTTCTGTTGTCCGATATGGGCACCGGCGTAACCGGCGAAGTGGTGCATGTGGATGCGGGCTATCACGCCGTTGGCATGGTGGCCGTGGATGAAACCGTGGCACTTGGCGAAATGCTGAACAACATGAATGCGATAAAGGCGGCGAATGGCTAAATTCGCATTCGTCTTGATGTGTGTTTGCCTGTTGCTTGGCAGCGCCCGGCTTGCAAACGCGCAGCAATACAAATACGTGATGCGCCCGCTTTCTTCCGTTGGAAAAGTCACTGGCGGAAAATGCAACAACAACAGGGAATGCGTGAACGGCTACACATCGAAGGACAATAAAAAGTTCCAGATGCTATGCCTTACGCGTAAACAAGCAGGGAAGCGCGTGGTTGACGACAGCCACGTCCCTAATAACGGATTGACATGCGGTTGCTTGCCGGATGTTCATTATTGCGGCTATGTAGAACCCGAATACCTGGGACAATAGAGGTGAACCATGCTAAAATTAATCATGCTGGCACTCGTTGCATGCCTGCTTAGCGGCCCTGCGTTGGCTTATGGCAAGGCTGCGCCCGTTTCCCACCCCGCGCCAAAAGCCGGTTCCACGCATGGGAATGTCACTGGCGGCGATTGTAAAACAAACGATGATTGCTGGCAGGCTTGCACAACAAGCAAGGGCGATAAGCTGGCCGTTACCTGCCTCAGCACCAGCGAGGGCAGCAGCAATTGCAGCGAGGCGGAACCAGGCCCTGTTGGCCTTTCCTGCGAATGCTTGCCGGATAGCAGGCATTGCGGGTACAAGAAACCATAACATTAGGAACGACGAATGCGGCATTTATCGGCAAAATCCATCGCACTATTTTTATTCATGATCTTCATGGCAAGCGAGGCGATTGCACATACCTATGGCTCTTCTGCTCCGGTTGGTCATCCGGCCGTGCGCCCGATTTCCAGAATGGGCAAGGTGACCGGCGAAGCCTGCCTGTCCGACCGTGATTGCATCGTGGGCTGCACCGCAAACGATACCGACAACCTTAAATGCCTTGCATTGCAGGAAGCAAGCAATGCCTGCGTCGATCCATCAGCCGCGCCAACGGCAGATTACCCATGCGTGTGCCTGACCGACGCAAAGCGTTGCGGGTTCTCGTTCCCTGTTGCGCAAACCGAAGAATTGACGGTTACAACACAGCACGCCATCGTGACCGAGCCGCCGCAGCCAAAGGCAACAGAGCCCGCCGCGAAGAAACCTGTTCCTAACAAGAAACCTGTTTCTAAAAAGAAGCCTGTTTCTAAAAAGAAACTGAACAAAAAGCATGTGAAGAAAACAACCAAGCCCGCCTCGGCTTCGGGCGCAGCAGCTATGACGGCACCTGCAACAACGTCATCAACCACGACGACCACCCCCACGACAATGGCTCCAGCTCCAGCTCCAGCTCCAGCTCCAGCGCCCGCACCGCTTCCCGCCCCCACACCAGTAACGGGGCACCAAGAATGACCGCAGGAAATAGCTTTGGGTCTTTATTCCGTTTCACCACATGGGGCGAAAGCCACGGCCCGGCCATCGGCGTGGTGATTGATGGCTGCCCGTCCCTTATCCCTTTAAGCGAAGCAGATATTCAGGGTTTCCTGGATAAACGCCGCCCCGGTCAATCACGCCATACGACGCAGCGCCAGGAACCGGATGCAGTGAAGATTTTGTCAGGTGTGTTTGAAGGCAAAACCACAGGCACGCCGATTAGCCTGGTGATTGAGAATATAGACCAGCGTTCCAAGGATTACGGCGATATCAAAGAAAAATACCGCCCCGGCCACGCCGATTACACTTATCAGATGAAATACGGCATCCGCGATTATCGCGGCGGCGGCAGACAATCGGCGCGTGAAACCGCATGCCGCGTGGCGGCAGGTGCCATTGCACGCAAGATTTTGGGTAAGAAAATTTCCGTACGCGGCGCATTGGTACAAATGGGCCCGCATAAAATCGACCGCGATAATTGGGATTGGAAACAAGTCGATAAAAACCCGTTCTTCTGCCCCGATAAAAAGGCAGCCGTGAAATGGGAAGATTATCTCGATAGCATCCGTAAAAAAGGCTCATCCGTTGGCGCGATTATTGAAGTGATCGCCAGCGGCGTTCCTGTTGGGTTGGGCGAACCCATTTACGACAAGCTGGATAGCGATTTGGCCAGAGCCATCATGTCCATCAATGCGGTAAAGGCCGTTGAAATCGGCGATGGCTTTGCCGCAGCCGCTTTAACGGGCGAAGAAAACAGCGATGATATGCGCAGCCAAAATGGAAAAATTAGTTTCGCATCCAACCATGCGGGCGGCATTCTGGGCGGAATTTCATCGGGGCAGGATATTGTGCTGCGTTTTGCGGTCAAACCTACTAGCTCAATATTAACGCCGCGCAACACCATTAACCAAGCTGGGAAAAATACCGAAATACTTACAAAAGGCCGCCATGATCCCTGCGTTGGTATTCGCGCTGTTCCTATCGGGGAAGCAATGGTTGCATGCGTTTTAGCTGATCATCTATTGCGCTCGCGCGTTTCAAAATGCTAAAATAAGGCGAAGTTTTAACGTTAACGCTTAGGGCAGCCATGAACGGTATGCACCAAAAATCAACCTATGACGTATGGCAGATATGGGCCAAGGCCCTTGAGCGCCAGCTGAAGCGTTGCGGCGACGTTTATAAGGAACATGGGGAGGATGCGGGTAAGGTCACTGCCCTTCTGCAACGCATTGAGCTGTTCATCGACCCTGTTGCCCATGCGCAGGAACTGGCCAAACGCAATTACGATGTCAAAGGCGGCGTTGAAAAGCTGTACCTGCTATCGCTGACCGTATTGCATAAAATCTTCCGCGATGCGCTGAATGCTTTGCCTGCCATTTCCGAAGATATGCAGCGTTTGCTTAATTCGTCCTGCTATGGGAATTGCTCGGGCCGCGCGGCGATGGATATTTTCAAAGGCCCGCACCGCACCACGAATGAAGGCATTGCCGCAGGTGTTTCCGATGAATACGGCACCCTGCCCTGGGTGCTTGCCAGTTTGCTGGATGAAGCGAATGTGGGCGGCGATGAATATCTGCAAAAAGGATTGGGCAACGGCACAACAAGCAGCAACGCAACCGGCGCGGGCGGCGGGCCGCAACCGCTGGAACGCCATGACAGTTCGTACAAGCCGCGTAAAAAAGAAACGCTCACCGGCATCAGCTAACCTCAGGTCTTATCGATGCCAGAAAAGTATAATGAACGCGCGCCATTTAACGACTGGTGGTATTGGTCGGAATGTCTTGTTAAGCGCTTCCGCACGATTGAGGAAATCTACCGCGAAAATGGTGAGCATGACCGCGCGGGTCAAATCGGCGAACTCGCCAAAAAACTCAAAGACACCTGCATGGTTCCGGTCGAAGCCATTCGCAAGGGTCACAAGACCGATGAAGAAAAAATAAACATCAAGAAGCTGGAAGAAGATGCGATTTATGTATGCGCGGAAATGTTCCGCGACATCCTGCATAACTTTCCCTTCATGTCGTCCACTATCCAGAATTTCCTGGGCGTTGCATGGAATGAGCTAAGCTGGGATGAAGCCACAGCGGAACTGGATGAATTCGGCAATCCCGTGAAAAAGAAGAAACGCGGCAGCGGCGACAGCCGCATTATGGAATTGTTCTGGGGCCCAAAAGCGCGTCAGGATGAAGGCATTCGCAGCGGCAGGGTGGCGGATGGCGGCTTGCCGGGCATTTTGTTCAATCTGATGATGGCTGAAAAATCATCCAGCAACCGCGCCCCGACGCAGTTTGGCCAGTTCATGCAAAGTGCTGCGAACCAGCAGTTCATGAATGTGACGAAGGCAGAAAAAGCCGGAACGGTCATGAACTTCAAGCCGCCCGGCGGATTCTAAGATAATTTTTAAATTAGCCTTTTACGCCCTTAGCCTTTGACGCAGGCAAAGTGCTGCAAGCCTGAACCCATCTGGCTGCCCTGCACATGGCCAATATAGTTATAACCCTTTGGGCATTGCACGTTGCCGCTGGCATCGGTTGCCATTTCGATGACATAACCGGTGCCTGACATAGCAGGCTTGCCGCAGGTTACGCTGTCGGTCACTTTGTCATACACATGCACGCCTTTGGCGCAGCTGGTGACATATGCGATTTCTTTTGCTTGTGGTTGCGCCATTGCGCTGGTTACTGAAACCAACAATGCGACCACTGCGAATGCCATAACTTTTTTCATATCGAATCCCCAAAAAAGATAATGCGTAAATTTCTAAAATAAAATTGAGATGCTTAACCATACCGCATCGTGCTTAAACGCGGCTTAACGATGCGCAGAGTTCAAAATGAATTTAGTTCAAATTTTAGGAACGCTGGAAAGCCAACGGCTTTATATCGTTATAATATGCCGTTGGGTTCACGCCAACCGGCGCGGCGGCGGCTCATGCCGCCAAAAACTATAAAAGCCGCTTCACGAATTGCAACAGGTTGCCGCCTTTGAACAGATGGCCGGCAATCCCTGCGGCCTTGGCCGCCTGCATATCGCTGTCTTTATCGCCAATCATCATGCTGCGCGACATATCGATTTCATTGGCCTTCGCCAGGCTTAGCAGCATGCCGGGCGCAGGCTTGCGGCAATTGCACTCTACTTTATATACGCCCTGCCCTTCGGTGGCATGATGCGGGCAAAACGCAAAGCTGTGAATGACCGCGCCATGCGCAAGGCATTCTTTCTGCATCCACGCATGCAAACGCTGCACGTCGCTTTCCGTGTACATGCCGCGCGCCACGCCGGATTGGTTGGTGGCCACAAACACCAGATAACCGTTTTTATTGGCCAGCTTAATCGCATCCAGCGCGCCATCAACCCATGTGATGTGCTCGGGCAAATACGCATAGCCGATATCGGTATTTAAAACGCCGTCTCTGTCAAAGAAGATGGCTGGCTGCGGTTTCATGCTGCGCGCTTACTCAGCAAGATAAATTTCATCGATAATTTCACACAGCATATGCCCAACCGCAATGTGCATTTCCTGAATGCGCGGGGTGTGGTCGGATGGCACCTTAATGCACGCATCGCACAGCTCAGCCAGCTTGCCGCCCTTGCTGCCGGTAATGCCAATCGTCTTCACGCCCATCGATTTGGCCGCCATCACCGCCAGCACCACATTCTTGCTGTTGCCGCTGGTGGAAATGGCAAACAGCACATCGTCTTTTTTCGCAAGACCTTCGATTTGGCGGGAGAAAATAAAGTCGTAGCCATAATCATTGCCCACGGCCGTCATGGTCGATGTATTGCACGATAAGGCTGTGGCCGCGAGTGGCTTGCGTTCCTTTAGGAAACGCCCAACCAGTTCGGCGGCAATGTGCTGCGCATCGGCAGCGGAACCGCCATTCCCGCAGAAAAACAAATGGCCGCCCTTTTTCAACACATCGGAGCAATCCATGCCCACATCGGCAACCAGCCCCGCCAAATCCTGAAGCTTTAAAAAGTTAGCCGCGCTTTCTGCAAATGCCTTTGCAGCCAGGTCTTTCATGTTCTGTTTCATGCCGTGCGCTCATTTATGTTTTTAATTTTGGCGTTGTGTCGCTGCGCCTTCAAGAATTCAGCAAACAGGAATGCGAGTTCAATCCCCTGGCTTGCATTCAAGCGCGGGTCGCAATGCGTGTCGTAACGGTCGCCCAGATTGCTTTCGCTAATAGCAACGGAGCCGCCAAGGCATTCCGTTACATCACGTCCGGTTAATTCCAGATGAACACCGCCAGGATGCACGCCTTCGGCCTGGCACACGGTGAAGAAGCTCTTGGCCTCCGACATGATGCGATCGAATGGGCGCGTCTTGATGCCGGATGCGGTTTTGACCGTATTGCCATGCATCGGGTCGCTGGCCCATACCACCGTGCGGCCTTCCTTTTTAACGGCACGCAGCAGTGCCGGCAGCTTTTCCGAAACCTTATCTGAACCCATGCGCACGATCAGCGTTAAGCGGCCCGCCTCGTTGGTTGGGTTCAGAATATCAATCAGCCTCAGCAAATCATCAATCTGCATCGATGGGCCGCATTTCAGACCTAAGGGGTTTTTAACGCCGCGCAGGAATTCCACATGCGCGCCATCTGGCGCACGGGTGCGGTCGCCAATCCACAGCATATGCGCAGACACATCATACCAATCGCCACTGGTGCTATCGATGCGGGTCAGCGCCTGTTCATATGGCAGCAGCAATGCTTCGTGCGATGTGAAGAATTCGGTTTCGCGTAATTGCGTCACGGATTCCGATGTAAGACCGCATGCGCCCATGAATGCCAGCGCTTCATCCAAACGGCCAGCCAAATCGCGGTAACGTTCACCCACCGGGCTCTTATCTACAAAATTTAATGTCCATTGGTGCACCTTGTGCAAATCGGCATAACCGCCTTGCGCGAATGCGCGCAAAAGGTTCAGCGTTGCCGCTGACTGGTTATAGGCCTGCACCATGCGTTCCGGGTCTGGCGCGCGGCCTTTGGCATCAAAATCGATATTGTTGATGATATCGCCCTTATAGCTTGGCAATGAAATATCACCCTGCTTTTCAACGGGTTCGCTGCGCGGCTTGGCAAATTGGCCAGCCATGCGGCCAACCTTCACCACCGGCGTAACACCACCAAAGGTCAGAATGACAGCCATCTGCAACATCACGCGGAATGTGTCGCGGATGTTATTGGGGTGGAATTCGGCAAAACTTTCGGCGCAATCGCCACCTTGCAATAAAAACGCTTCGCCTGCCGCAACCTTGGCAAGGCTGGCCTTTAAACGGCGTGCTTCGCCTGCAAAAACCAGCGGAGGATAATTTCGCAAGCGTTCAACGGTGTTATCAAGCGCCGCCTCATTCGGATATACCGTGCGTTGCGGGTCGGGCTTTGATTTCCAGCTATCTGGTGTCCATTTCGTATTTTGGGTCATTCCTAGAATATAGGGCACCAAAATCAAAAAGATAAGGGAAAAAACCTGTTTTTTTTGTGAAAAAAGCGCGGTGCGGCACGAATTTACAACGTGTTTTGCGCGCCATGAATGCGAACGCGTTGGCCAACATGCCTGCGCTCGGCATTAAACGGGTGCTCCGCCGCTGGCATTGAGGTCTTTGGAATAATGGTACACCCCATAATTCTCATATCACCGGTTACACGCAAAGGCGTACTGAATATAGCAACCACAGTTTGGCGTTCAGCATCAATCATACATGAGATTGGCCGAAAGCCCCATTCCTGCTCTACAATCTCAATCCAATCTTTTGTTTCAATTGAAGTATTGTCGTTCATCGGTGCCTCGATATTCGCTATTCAAAAAAGTCAAAAAAAAGAATAAACTAAAACAACACATTGTATGGGAGTAAAGATACGCGATGATGTGGATTATCACAAAATACTTTCTTACTGCCGGGGTGGTTGTTTTGGTGTCCGAAGCCGCCAAGCGCAGCGATAGACTGGGCGGATTCATTGCCGCCCTGCCGTTAATAACTATCCTGACCCTTATTTGGCTCTATATCGAAAAGCAACCGCCGGAGAAAATCGCCAGTCACGCCTATTATACCTTTTGGTATGTCGTGCCGACCCTTCCGATATTTTTGGCATTTCCGCTGCTTCTGGAACGTTTCGGGTTCTGGCCCACGCTTGGCTTGTGCGTGATGCTTTCAGCGGTTTGCTTTGGTGTGTTCAGCATCATCCTCAGGCAATTTGGAATAAACTTACTGTAGCAAAGGATTTGGTATGCATAAAGGAAGCTGCCTGTGTGGTGCCGTTGCCTATGAAATTTCAGGCGATATAAAACAGATTATTTATTGCCACTGCCAGCGCTGCCGCAAGGCAAATGGTTCGGCATTCAATGCCGTATCGCCCATCCCCGCTGCGCAATTCAAGATTGTGAAAGGTCAAGACACGCTCAAAGCCCATGTCTATGAAGCGGGCGTTGACCGCATGTTTTGCAGCGATTGCGGCTCCCCCATTTTCAGCAAGCGCAAAGCCATGCCCGACATGGTGCGCGTGCGCATCGGTACGCTTGATACGCCGATTGATAAAAAAGTCTCAACGCATATCTTCGTTGGCTCGAAAGCCGAATGGTATGACATCTGCAATAATGCGCAGCAATTCATCGAGCGGGCGGGCTAGCGCTTATTCCACCGTCACGCTTTTCGCAAGGTTACGCGGCTGGTCGATATCTGTGCCCTTGGCCATGGCGGTATAATACGCCAGCAACTGCATCGGCACGGCGTATAACAATGGCGAGACAAAGCTGTCGACATCCGGCAATGCCATGCTCCAGAACGGTTTGGGATTAATTGACTTCACACCTTCGGGGTGTGCGAACACAATCACTTTTCCGCCTCTGGCCATCACTTCCTGAATATTCGATGCAGTTTTTTCAAACAAGGCATCGCGCGGCGCAAGCACCACCACCGGCATGTCTTCATCAATCAGCGCAATCGGGCCATGCTTCAATTCGCCCGCCGCATAGGCTTCCGCGTGAATGTATGAAATTTCCTTCAGCTTCAGCGCGCCTTCCAGCGCAATCGGGTAATTCAGCCCGCGGCCCAGATAAATGCAATCGCGCGCTTCCGCCAAGGACTGCGATAATTCGCGGATTTGTTCGTGCTGCTGCACCACCGCATTAATATCGCTTGGCACTTCGCGCAGGGTTTTTACATGCGTTGCCATTTCATCCTTGGTAATCATACCGCGCTTCACCGCGCAATCGAGTGCCAGAATAGCCAATACAACCAATTGCGTTGTAAACGCCTTCGTTGATGCAACGCCAATTTCTGGGCCCGCAAGGGTTGGCACCACCACATCGGCCAAACGCGCCATGGATGAGCCAAGCACATTCACAATCGCAATAATCTTCTGACCCTGCGATTTCGCATAATGAATGGCGGCCAGCGTATCCGCCGTTTCACCGCTTTGCGATACCACAATCATCACGCCGCCCTTGGGCATCGGGCCTTCGCGGTAACGGAATTCGGATGCAATATCGGTTTCAACCGACAGCTTGGCAATTTGCTCAAACCAATACTTGGCAACCACGCCCGCATAATGCGCCGTACCGCAACCGATTAAGGTGATGCGGCTTAAATCTTTCCAGTTGAATGGAAGCTCCGGCAATTGCAATTCACCTGTTGCAGGGTCAACAAGGCTGTTGAGCGTATCGCCAATCACGCCGGCCTGTTCAAAGATTTCCTTGAGCATGAAGTGGCGGTAACCCGCCTTGCCAATCATTGCGCCGGAAAGTGATGTCTGCTGAATGGGGCGTTTTACGACCGCATCGCTGGCATCGTGCACCGTAACGCTATCGCGCTTAATCTCGGCCCAATCGCCTTCTTCCAGATAGGTAATGCGGTTGGTCAGCGGCGCAAGCGCCAGCGCATCGGAACCCAAATACATCTCGCCATCGCCATAGCCAATCGCCAATGGGCTGCCACGGCGCGCACCAATCAATAAATTCTCATCGCCCGAAAACAGCAGCGCCAATGCGAACGCACCTTCCAAACGCTTCAGTGCTTTTGCGGTTGCATCACGCGGGCTTAATCCTTCTTCGATATATAGCGTAAGCAGATGCGCGATGGTTTCGGTGTCTGTATCGCTCAGGAACATGCAGCCCTTGCCTTCCAGCTCGGCGCGCAGTTCCTTGTAATTTTCAATAATGCCGTTATGCACCACCGCCACGCGTTTCGTTGCATGCGGGTGCGCGTTGGTTTCGTTCGGCTTGCCATGCGTTGCCCAGCGCGTATGGCCAATGCCGATATTTCCCGGCAATGGTTCCTGCTGTAACCTGGCATCAAGGTTGCTGATTTTTCCCTGCGCGCGGCGGCGTTCGATATTCGCACCCGATAAGGTTGCAATACCCGCGCTGTCATAGCCGCGATATTCAAGGCGCTTCAACCCTTCCAGAACAAGGCTGGCAACGGGACGATTTGCAATAACACCAACAATTCCACACATGAGTTTCTAAAGCGCGTAAGGAGTTAGACGAAGGAGTTAAGGTATAAACGCAAAGCGCGCAGATTAAAGAACAACAATGGCTGACAAAACATTTCATCCCTATTCCTTCAGAAAGCGCGCCGATTAACCAATTAACTAACGTCGAAAGTAATAACTGTGAATTTAGATGTTACATTAGTTTCAAGAGAGCGCAGATTCTCCAACACCTAGACGGGAGTTATGAATGGCCCACCCAACACCAACCGCCGCCCCAATGCCAGCGGCTCATAAACATACTGCACCAAGTGCAGCTCCCGTCGTTAGAACAACGCCCATTGTTCAACACGCAACGCCGATTACAACACCCATTACAACACCAAGAGCGCAGCATCCCGTTGCTCCTGTGCAGCGCACCGTTTATCAACCCGCATCTGCGCAACGCCATCAGAATGATTATCGCCATCAGCCAGATCCACGCTATGGCTATCGCCCGCAATCAACGAGCTATTATCCGCAATCACGTCCTTATTATTATCAGCAACCAAGCTTCTTTGAATCGTTGCTTGGCATACGTCGCCCGCAATCCTATGGCCCTGCTTATGGCCCAACTGGCATGCCTTATAACAATGGCGCATTGCCTGATCCATTTACGCCAGCAAAATTCAGAAGCTTCATGAACGCTGCAATGGACGGCCGTGAGAATGACCGCGTGACTTTGCGCACCAACATCACGCTTCCAACAACGCCGGAAGAACGCAGAATGTTCAAGCAGATCACCCATGCGTTGATGCAGCAAGGTGGCAGGCAGATGGATCCAACCGGTCTCTTTACGCCAGAAGCATTAGAAGCCGTGCGCACGGGCCGTTTGAATCCGCAAAGCCTGGGCAGTGACTTAAGGCATTTCAGCGATAGTTTTGCGCCAAGCGCAAATGCCGCTGGCCAACGTGCCGATAGCCCCTTCGCGATTGATGTGCGTGCGAATGAAGATTTCCTTCGCGCCTCCTTTGCAAACGAATACATGAAATCGCGGGAATACCAGGCGCAGCAACAGTATCACCGCGAGCAGCCTCACACGGCGAACTACTCAACACCGTATAACGCGCCCCATAATACGCCTTACGGTTACGCTCCACGCAGCACGATTATCCCGATTTTTGGCATACGGATTTAAGGATTATTAACGCAGCAAAGAAAGTATAATCGGCTTATCCAGCCGTTGCGACTGGCGGAATCTCAAACTAAACTGCGGGCATATTGCCCCTGATTTATTTTGAGAACACATATGCACCGCATCAGCGATATTACCAGCCAGCTTGACCCTGATACGCTTCTTGAAGAACTAAACAAGACTGACGAATTTGCAAAAGCAAATATGGAAGCCAGCCGCGGCGGCCCATTTGGCGCATCGATGCACGTTGTCGATTTGGATACCGGCAACCGCGTTCAGATCGGCGGATTGGCGGCGAATGCTGTGTTGCTTACGGGTATTGCAAGCCAGCATGCCGAAGCCGAATTACTGTCCCCCGAAAATCAAACTGCATTACGCTACACCCTTGGCGAATTTAAGAAACAAGGCCGCACCAATCTAATCGTGGAATTCAAATCCAGCGGTCAAAGCTGCCCTGCATGCCAAGCCAAACAAGAACAAATGGCGCGTGACCTTGCCAACCGTGGCCTCCTTGAAAAAGGAAAGTTTGTTGTCGCTTACGGCGCAACATTCGAAGACACTGCGCAAATTGCCGGATTTAACGATGCGCCTTATGTGCTTGATAACATCCGCCGCCTGCATACCTCCAGCCATGAAGGAATGGTACAGGTTGAACATGCCGATGCAGAACGGGTTCCGCACGAAGTCGTGCGCCAGTTTGATATCGCGCAGGCCGATGGGCGGCATGTTGCCGTTTTAAAAGGCGCGATGGTCGATGTGATGGGAACCGACCACCGCAGCACGGATTTGTTTGCAACGGCTGAAGTATCTGCCATTCGCAAAGCATGCGACAAGCAAAACAAGCAAAAGCTTCCAGCGCCGTGGATGCTGGGCAAGCGTGAAGGTGCTCCAGATAAAGAAGCGGTGCTTTACACCACCATTCGCAACCCAGGGCCTCTTTTGCTGGCTGAAGCGCAATGGGCCGGCGTTTCACGCATTGTCTGCGTGGGCGGCTTTTTAACGCCGGAAGCAGCGCAGCATGAAACCCCAAATACTCCGAACGCTGTTTTTGCAAAAGAATGCTGGTCGGGTTACAACCGCCCCGGCAGTTATTTAACCGTGCTGCGCGTGATGCCGTATCAAAACGTTGCGCAACAAGCATGGCGCGAAAAGCTGCAACGCGAAGGCGCGGCGATTTTGTATAACGGCCTTGCCAGCGACCCTGCGCTGGCAGCCTATACCGATGAAATGCAGGCGCGTTTCACGGGCCACACGATTTTGTGCAAGGTACCTGCGATGCGTCATGCGGCAACGCAGCGCCCAGCGCCGACACGCACTTAATTACTTGTATATAATTATTTGCCGCCCTTTTTATCGCGGAAGCGTTTGGCCCAGCCGTCCTTGACGGTTTGCTTGGTGCGGGCAATCGCCAGTGAATCTTCAGGAACATTCTCAGTAATGGTGCTGCCTGCCGCAATCGTCGCGCGGTCACCGATTTTAATGGGCGCAACCAGCGCGGTATCAGAGCCCACAAACACATCGCTGCCAATATCGGTGTGATGCTTGTGGAAACCGTCATAATTACAGGTAATGGTGCCAGCGCCGATGTTGGTGCGCGCGCCCACCCGTGCATCACCCACATAGGTCAGGTGATTAATTTTTGCGCCGGTTTCGATATTGGCTTTCTTGATTTCAACGAAATTGCCGATATGCGCGGTTTCACCCACCACCGTGCCGGGCCGCAAGCGCGCATAAGGCCCGATACGCGCGCCCTTCTTCACGCGCACGCCTTCCAGATGACTGAAAGAAAGAATGTCAACGCCTTCATCCACCACCACGGCTGCGCCAAATACCACATAGGGATAAACAGTTACATCCGCACCAATGCGCGTATCCGCGCATAGATGAACAGTGTCCGGATTAATCAGCGTTACGCCTTGCGCCATCAGCGCGTTACGCAAACGCTTCTGCATAATTTGTTCCGCGCTGGCAAGTTCAACGCGGCTGTTGATGCCAAGCACTTCTTCGGCTTCGCCCTTTACATACCCGCAGGCCAGACCCTTTGCCCGCGCAATTGCGACCGCATCGGTTAAATAAAACTCGCCCTTGGCGTTTTGCGGTTTGATTTCTGCCAGAATTTGCCACAACGCATCGCTGTCAAACGCCATCACGCCTGCATTGCACAGTTTATTCGCGCGCTGCGCGGCATTGGCATCGGCATATTCCACAATCTGCTCAACCAGCCCTTCATTGCTTAAAAATACGCGGCCATATTGCGCGGCATCATCGGGCTCGAAGGTCAGCACGCTGACGGGCGCAGCCTGCCCTACCAATGCGCTTAATGTTTCGGGGCGCAGCAACGGCGTATCGCCATAGACAACCAAGACGCGTCCTTGGAATCCGCGCAACTCATCCTTGGCAGCCTGCACGGCATGCGCGGTGCCCTTGCGTTCCTTTTGAATAACGGAAGCATGCGGCGCAATCGCTTCGCCAACTTCCGGCGCATCGGGGCCAATCACGCCAACAATTTTATAAGGGATTAAAGCTTCGCAGGCGCGGCGCACATGCGTAATCATCGGGAAGCCCGCAACTTCATGCAGCACTTTGGCTTTTGTGGAACGCATGCGCGTGCCTTGCCCGGCGGCAAGAATAATACAAGCAAGTGAAGCGGCTTTTGACATGTGTCTTTTATATGCGGGTCGTCTGTGGCAAGTTTATGGTCAGGAGAACCGTTTTACCACATGCCCCACCGCTTTAAAGCCATTCTTTTTGACCTTGATGGAACCATTATCGACAGCGCGCCCGATTTATGCGCAACGATGAACATCCTTTTGGGTCAGGAAAACCGCCGTCCGATTAAGCTGGATGAAATGAAGTCCTGCACGGGCGATGGCTTAAAGGTGATGCTGGAAAAGGCATGGCGACTCACCGGGGAGCTACCGCTACCCCCCGATGCACTGCCCGCGATGACCGCGCGATTCTTAAAGATTTACGAGGGCATCGTCGCCATGCCCGAATGCATTTATCCGGGCATGCTCGATTTTCTTAAAACAGAATTTGCAAACGGCACAAAGCTGGGCGTTGTTACCAACAAGCATGAAGCAGCGGCGCGGCGCATCTTAACGCAACTTAACCTTGCCGCTTTTTTTCACATTATTATTGGCGGCGATACCTTACGCGAACGCAAGCCACATCCCATGCCGATTTTGCACGCGCTGCATGAATTGAACATCGCCAATGATGATGCCGTGATGATTGGCGATAGCCCGAATGACGCGCTGTCCGCGCATGAGGCCGGCATTCCATCTGTCATACTATCGTATGGGTACAGCCATGACTGGCCCGCACATTTAAAGCCAAATGCGATTGCAAATCATGTCGATGATTGCCGTGTTGCGCTGCACATTTTGTAATAGCAAACGCGCCCGCAAAAAAATAAATGCATATCAAGCAGTTGCATTCTGTAACTTGCGGTACGGCCATCTTTGCCTTGGCTAATGCGCATTAAGTACGACATGCCGCATTAAAAACTTGTTCATCATAATCGTCTTAAAATCTCAGGCAGGCATAAAAAATGCATAAATAGATTTGGGTAAAAAGCAATATCTAAACAGAGGTGATTATGGAAGCCAGGCAGCAACACATCGCCGATTTGGTAAAAAACCTCTTACCATGCTTTGAAGAATGCCGCCGCAAGCAACGCATCGCCAATTTTCTTATCGCGACTTGCACATTGTCATTCATTATCGGCTGGGGCTTTGTGCTACGCGACTTCAACCGCCCGATTGATATTAATGAATATACCGCGCTGACCAATATTATTGAGCTGGGCGCGCGCAATAATCATGTTACGCAAAACCAGATGACGCAAAGCATTTGCGCGCGATTTCACATCGAGCAATTGCAGGATTTGAAAGCGCGGCAATGGAGCACCGCCGTTAAATTCCTCGCCGAGCAGGAACGCCGCTAATGCAGTCACGGTGCATGCCCATTCTTGCAATGGAAGGCGCAGAGCAGTCGCATTAGTTATAAACTTAATGCCCGCCGCGTTTTAAAAATTTGCTGTAGCTGATGATGTTGCTTGCCGCCTGCTGCATTTTTTCGGCCGTTGCCTTTTCTTCGTTGCGCATCATGTCATACAGCACCGCAATCATTTCCGCACGGTGCTTTTCATCCATCTTGGTATTGTTTTGCGTCAATACTTTTTCAACGGCAATCATCACATCGCGCAGCAATTCCGCATCAATCGTTGCATCGCTGGCATGGCCCTTCTTAACGTTGGGCTGGCCATCTCCGGTCAGCAGCCATTGCACCGACGTGCGCAGCACGGTTGCCAGTTCCGGCAAAAAGCGCGGGCGGCCAACCTTGCCATTTTCCAGCTGATCAACCGATTGCTGTTTTACGCCGGGCAATTGCGCCGCTAAATCATTCTGGCTCCATCCACGCTCTTCACGAAGCTGGCGCACGCGCGCGCCCAATCCTGATTTTCTATGCGGCATGTAACCTTACCATTTGATGGAATAACGCTGGAAACCCAGCAGAGCCTGATTTTGACTATACAAGCAGATTTGTATTATTCAACAAATTTTTACTATTTTTTTCTTAATTGAAACAAATTATCTTGTTGCATACCCCCCCATACCCCTAGTACACAAATAGCATTAATTTTGGTCCGATTGAGTTTGGATGCCAGCCATCGCTGTCTCACTTACCCAAGGAACCAAGTGGGATGCTTATTTAAAACACAACAATAATAAGGAGATAGCATTATGGGAATGCGTATTAAGAAGTGTGGTCAGAAAGTTAGAAATATCCTTATATCAATAGGTCAAAATGAAGATGCGCTAGATACCAAGGAAAGTGATGGGAAGCCCTTGCTGGGTGAATACCTCACGCAAAAGGGCGCAATGGCCTTGGCCAAGCGGCTCGAGATTTACTGGCACGAAAAAGGCTATGCGGCGGCACGGTTTTGGGCGGAACCGATTGGCGAACGCTTTGATAAGGTTGGAACCTATGAAATCTACCGTGTAACAAGCAATCTTGTTAACGGGATGCCGCCGCAATACGTACCATCCTTTGCGATGCGCGCCGCATTAAGCGCGGTTGCACGCATGGGCCAGGCGGCAGTCATCAATTAACGAAGGAATTAATCGGGAATGGTCAGCGTTTTCCCGCCGCCGCCTTCAACCCTGGTAAGGTGAACGACGATGCCGCCGAATACGGTGCTGGTTTCAGCACGCACCGGAATTTCCGGCAAATCATCGCGCACCTTGCCAAGGAAGATGTACACGGGCGGGCGGCTGGAATTGCCGAAGCGACCATTCACATTGCCCTGATTGGCATTATTATCCGTGCCATCCTGCCAGAAATGGCTGCCTTCGCGGTCTTTGCGCGAACCAGCCAGCATTTTGAAATCCACAATGCAGCGCTGCGCGGTGCCAGTGAATACGGAATAACCTTCACCGTCCAAATCCTCATGCCCGCTATTGCTCAGGCTTAAATCGAAACGGCGGTGCCCGTCATAAATCGGCACATTCTGATTGCATTCGCTATTATACGTCGTGTTTGAAATCACCTGCAGCACGCCGCTTAGCGGGTCAAGCGCGCCCTGCTTCATTTCTTCCGGCACATGTTCGTTATTGCCATCGCCTTCGGGTGGATTGAACAATGCCTTTATCTTGTTTCTGTTATAGGCGAAGCCAACATGATATGGCTTGTTATCCCACTTGGTCATCACATTGCCAATGCTGGGACGCAGCACTGCTGCTTTTGCAAAACGGCCGCGCGATGAAACCTCTGCATCCCACGGTGCAAGGCGGCGAAGAAAGCCTTGCGTTCCCGTCGTCAGGTTGATGTTGTAAGTGCCCGCCGCTTTGGTAAAGCCGATCACGCCGTTCATGGCGTGAATCCCCCCCACATAGACGCTATAGCTCAACTTGAGGCTTTTAACGTTTGGCAGCTGCTCGGCATGCGCTTGCCCAGTAAGGCAGCACATGAATAATAAGGCTAAAAATTTCAGTTTGACAGACTCAGAACTCAGCTTCATCACATTACATCAATAAGTTGTTTGAATGCTATATCTTTAGCCTAATTACGGCGGGTCATATACGCTTATTATAGTTTCATTATTTAGGGAAATTGGGTTATTTCATGGCTGATCTATTCGGGAATGCGGCAAAGGCCGCGCAATATACCGCAGATGATATCGAGGTTTTAGAAGGCCTTGAGCCCGTGCGCCGCCGCCCCGGCATGTATATTGGCGGCACCGATGAAAAGGCGCTGCACCATCTTGTGGCCGAAGTGCTGGATAACGCGATGGACGAAGCCGTGGCCGGCTTTGCCAACCGCATTGAAATGGATTTGGCGGCCGACGGCACGCTCAGCATCAGCGATAATGGCCGCGGCATCCCGGTTGATAAGCACCCCAAATACCCGACGAAATCCGCCTTGGAAGTTATCCTGACCATGCTGCATTCGGGCGGTAAGTTTACGCAAAAAGCCTATCAAACATCGGGCGGCTTGCACGGCGTGGGTATTTCGGTTGTAAACGCTTTATCTGAACACCTCGAAG
This sequence comes from Alphaproteobacteria bacterium, assembly GCA_021732145.1. Lineage (GTDB taxonomy): Bacteria > Pseudomonadota > Alphaproteobacteria > UBA9219 > RGZA01 > RGZA01. The sequence goes on along the minus strand of JAKFVN010000030.1, from coordinate 21,222 downwards.
TTGAAGTTGCGCGTGACAAGGTGCTTTGGCGTCAAAAATACAGCCGCGGCGCGCCAAAATCAAAGCTCGAAAAAGTTGGCGCAGCGCCCAATAAGCGCGGCACCACCGTGCGCTTTCGCCCTGATTTGGAAATTTTTGGCGCGAAGGCAAAGTTTAAGCCTGCCCTGCTCTATCGTCTTGCGCGTTCCAAGGCGTATCTGTTCCGCGGCGTTGAAATCCGCTGGAGCTGTGATGAAAGCCTGCTGGAAGGCCAGAAGGATATTCCGGCAACCGCCACTTTCCACTTCCCCGGTGGTTTGGAAGATTATTTAAAAACATCGATTGAAGGCCGCAGCACCGTTACGCAAAACGCATTTGGTGGCCTGGCAGATTTGCCTGTAAAGGGCGGCAAGGTCGAATGGGCCGTCGCATGGCCCGATGATGGCGAAGATGGTTTCTCGCATTCCTATTGCAACACTATTCCAACACCGCAAGGCGGCACGCATGAAAGCGGTTTACGCACGGCATTGCTGCGCGGCCTTCGTGCCTATGGTGATTTGACGGGTAAAAAGAAAATCTCGCAGGTTACCAGCGATGATTTGCTGGATGGCGCGGTGATGCTGCTCTCCGCCTTTATCCCTGACCCGCAATTCCAGGGCCAAACCAAGGAAAAGCTGGCCACAGCCGAAGCTGCACGCTGGGTTGACCAAGTTGTGAAAGACCATTTCGATCATTGGCTGGTGGGCAATCCGGCTGAAAGCGCGAAGCTGATTGATGCGATGATTTATAAGTCGGATGAGCGATTAAAGCGCGCGCTCGCCAAGGAACAATCACGCAAAACACCAACGCGAAAATTGCGTCTGCCGGGTAAACTTGCGGATTGCAGCCGCACCGAACCCGAAGGCACCGAATTATTCCTTGTTGAAGGCGATAGCGCCGGCGGCTCCGCAAAACAGGCACGTAACCGCGAAACCCAAGCCATTTTGCCATTGCGCGGCAAGATTTTGAACGTCGCCAGCGCAACATCTGAAAAAATGCGCGCCAATCAGGAACTCAGCGATTTGATTTTGGCGATGGGTTGCCCGATGGGTAAGGAATTTGCATCCGATAAAATGCGCTATGAACGTATTATCATCATGACCGACGCTGACGTAGACGGCGCGCATATTGCCGCGCTATTGATGACCTTCTTCTACCGCGAAGTGCCGCAACTGATTGCCAATGGGCATTTATTCTTGGCGCAACCGCCACTCTATCGCCTCGTCCACGGCACGAAGATGTTTTATGCACGCAATGACGCGCATAAGGATGAATTGCTGGCGAAGGAATTTGCAAAAACCGCGAAGGTAGAGGTTAGCCGCTTTAAAGGTCTTGGTGAAATGCAACCCGTGCAATTGCGCGACACAACGATGGATCCCAAGAAACGCACCTTGCTGCGCGTTCATCTTCCCAACGCGCATGACTCCAACGAACGCGACCTTGTCAAAGACACAGCCGATTTGGTGGAAGCATTAATGGGTAAGAAGCCTGAAAGCCGTTTCAAGTTTATTCAGGAAAACGCGCATTTTGCGAAGGAATTAGACGTTTAATAGTTCCTTGGAGCGGTCGCCAAAGAACAATTGGCGCAATTGTTCAACGGGCTTATCCAGCCAGCTTTGAAAATCAAATGCATTCAAATCGCGGATTTGCGTTTGCTGCGCCAAATCATAACCGCGCTTGAAAATAATCCAGTGCTTGCGGCCCGAAAAACGGTATTTGCGCGGATAGCAATAGCAACTTGCGAATTTAAAGATCGCCAGATGCAATGCATGTTTGCGCGGCGCGCAACCCATCGTAAATCCAATCACGAATGCTTCACCGTCTAATTTTAAATTCGCACCTAAAAGGCAATGCACATAATCATGCTGCTGCAATGTGATTGCCCCGGGCAGACAAATGGGTGAATGCGGATTTTCAAGCAGCCAAATAATGAACGGAACCTTTGGTGCAAAGGTCACGTTCTTGGTCATGTTGTGTTGTGCTTCGCGCAATGTCTGGCTCATGCCGTTGATTCTAAGCCAAAATCGTTTACGAAGCGTAAGTGGCTGTTTTATTGGCCTTTTTAGGCAATTGCGATGTCCTCTACGACCCATTGCACATCGGTTCGCATGGCATAGGTATTCAAACGGATATACCCCGCCACATTGACTCGGCTGCCCTTTTTCAAATCAACCAGAGCCTTCCCCATCTCATTATCCATAGCGCGGAAGGCAATGGCGCTGAGCGTGCCGCCCATTTCACTGCTAAAGACAAGACGCAAATGGTTTGCGCCCACCAAATCGGCGCGCAGTAATTTTACATCCATCATCGCAAAGCGCGGTTCGGGGTTGCCCGCGCCAAAGGGCGCAAGCTGCTGCAGTTTTTCTGCAAGTTCCACCGTCACGCCGCCAAGCGATAATAATCCATCAAGCATCAAGGTGGGTTCAAGTGGTGTTTCTGCCAAAACTTTTGCAAGGCGTGCTTCAACAAATTCTTTAAACGCCGGATATGCGCTTTTGGCAATGGTATAGCCCGCTGCCATCGCATGCCCACCGCCATTGACCAGCAAGCCTTCCTGCCGCGCCGCGATAATCAACGCGCCAATATCAATGCCCTTTATCGAACGGCAGCTGCCCTTGCCAATTTCTTGGCCCACATCGCCATCAAAGGCTGTGGCAAAGACCGGCAAATTAAAACGGTCTTTCACGCGTGATGCCACAAGGCCAATGACACCGGGGTGCCAACCATCACCATCCACAAACGCGGCATGGGTTTTGGTGGTGGGTATCATGTTCAATGCCTGTTCCAGCGTATCGGCTTCAATCGCGCGGCGTTCTTCATTTAATTGTTCCAGCTGCACAGCTATATCATGCGCTTCATTTTCATTGGTGGTGCTCAGCAGCCTTGTTCCCAAATCGGATTTACCAACGCGGCCACCCGCATTCACGCGCGGGCCCAACACAAAGCCCGCCGTATAGGTATCCACGCTGCCCTTATTGCGCGCTACATTCAGCAGCGCATTAATGCCGATATTCTTGCTCTGCCCCATCACGCGCAGGCCCTGACGCACAAATGCGCGGTTAATCCCAGTCAATGAAACCACATCGCATACAGTGCCGAGGGCAACAATATCCAATTCATCCATCAAATTGGGCGATGTCGCCATACCCTGTTCGCGGAGTTTGTTATTCAGCGCCACCAAGAATAAAAACGTCACGCCCACGGCTGCGATATGACGGCTGTCAGATGCTTCATCAATCCGGTTGGGGTTCACAATCGCTGCCGCTGGCGGCATTTTGGGTTCACCCGCGTGGTGGTCCAGCACAATCACATCAAGCCCAGCCGCTTTGGCTGCTGCCAATGGCTCATGTGCGGTTTGTCCGCAATCAACCGTAATCACCAGCTTAAACCCATCTGCTGCCAATTTCTGCAACGCGGCTGCGTTGGGGCCGTACCCTTCCGTCATGCGGTCGGGGATGTAATAGGAAAGTTCAACGCCAATCGCGCGGCAAAAACGGATGAGTAAGGCGGAAGATGTTGCACCATCCACATCGTAATCACCGAACACGCAGATTTTTTCCTTATTCTTTATCGCGGCAATCATGCGCGATACGGCAGCATCCATATCTTTTAAATGGAATGGGTCGGGCAGTAATGCGCGAAGCGTGGGGTCTAGAAAATCTGCTGCGTCATCAAGCGTCACACCGCGAATGGTCATGACGCGCGCGACAATATCTGGCACGGCATGGCGCTGCTGTATCGTCAGCGCCAAGCGGTCATCGCTTGGCTGCACTATCCATTTACGGTTAGTGAGCGAGCGCGCTACGACCAAGGCTTTGTACGAAAGTTATGGGAAGCTTCCATGTAGCGCACAGTTCCGGTTTTGGAACGCATGACCACGGAATGCGTATATGCGCCACCGGGGAAGCGGCGAACGCCTTTAAGCATCGGGCCTGTGGTTACGCCGGTTGCGGCAAACATCACATCGCCCTTCGCCAAATCCATCAGATTGTATTTGCGGTTCAAATCCTTCACGCCCCAGCGTGCAGCGCGTGATTTTTCTTCATCATTTCTGAACAGCAAACGGCCCTGCATTTGCCCGCCAATGGAACGAAGCGCGGCAGCGGCAAGAACACCTTCCGGCGCGCCGCCAGTGCCCATGTAAACATCGACGCCGGTTTCGGGTGATGTAGTTGCAATCACGGCGCTCACATCGCCATCGCCAATCAACATGATGCGCGCACCTGTTTCGCGAACCTTTGCGATTAATTCCTGATGGCGCGGCCTGTCCAGAATACATACCAGCAATTCCGATGGATCGGCTTTGCGTGCCTGCGCGATGTTTTTGACGTTTTGCTGAACCGAATTATCCAGATCAATAATGCCTTCGGGATAATTCGGGCCAATCGCAATCTTGTCCATATATACGTCGGGCGCATTCAGGAACCCGCCGCTTTCCGCCATCGCAATAACGGCCAATGCATTTGGGCCGCCGGTTGCGGTGATGGTAGTGCCTTCCAGCGGGTCGAGCGCAATATCCAATTGCGCGCCGCCCTTACCAACCTTTTCACCAATATACAGCATCGGCGCTTCATCGCGCTCGCCTTCGCCAATCACCACCGTGCCATCAATCGGCAGTACGTTCAGTGCTTTGCGCATTGCATCCACCGCCGCCTGGTCGGCTTTCTTTTCATCGCCATGACCAACCAGAAGCGAAGCGGAAAGCGCAGCCGCTTCAGTGACGCGCACCAGTTCAATGGCAAGGTTGCGATCCATCACGGCGGGGGAAGTTTTTTGGGTCATGTCGGGTTCCGTTTTACCTATTGGTGTTTTAAGTGCGGTTTGCATTATATATCTCTTCTTAATGTGGCAGAATTCGCATCACAGTATCCTTATTACACATGGCGCTTCGAGAACAGATGGCATTTTGCCAAGCTTTGCCAGCGCGTCTGCCATCGCCTTTTCATTGCTGTCATGGGTAATGAATACCACCGCCACAGGGCCTGCTTCATTGCGGCCTTTTTGTAAAAGCGACTGAATGGAAATCCGCGCATCGCGCAAAATCGCCGCCATGTCCGCCAGCACGCCGGGTTCATCCGCCACCATGAGGCGCACATAGAATGCGCCGATGCTGTCGCTGTCCGGCAATGATTTAATCGCCTTCATATTGGCAACGGAAACGCCAAAGGCTGGCGGCGCGCCGCCATTGGCCGCATCAATAATATCACCCAAGACGGATGATGCTGTTGCCGCCGCGCCAGCGCCGCGACCAATAAGGGTGAGCGGGCCAACCGCGCTGCCTTCGATGAAGACAGCGTTCAGCGCACCCTCGACATGCGCAAGCTGTTCGGTAAGCGGTACCATATAAGGTGACACACGTTGCATCAGGCCTTTTTCCGTTTGGCGTGAAACACCCAGCAGTTTAATGCGGAAACCAAGCTCTTCGGCAAAATGAATATCTGCCAGGCTGATGTTGCGAATGCCGCTTACCGCCAGCGCCGATAAATCAACGGGCGAGCTGAATGCAAGCGATGATAAAATCGCGAGCTTATGCGCCGCATCCATCCCGTCAATGTCGAAGGTCGGGTCAGCTTCGGCGTAACCCAAGCGCTGCGCATCCGCCAGCACATCGGCAAAGGCCCTTCCCGTTTCACGCATGGTGGTGAGGATATAATTGCACGTACCGTTCAAGATTCCATAGATTTCCTTGACCGCATTGCCCGCCAAGGATTCACGCAGCGTTTTGATAACGGGAATACCGCCCGCTACCGCCGCTTCGCAATAAAGCGCCACGTTGTGCTTTTCCGAGAGACTAGCCAATTCAACGCCGTGATGCGCCAATAATGCTTTATTCGCGGTGATGAATGGCTTGCTTGCTTTTAATGCTGCTGTGGCCAAATCGCGCGCAACGCCTTCGCTGCCGCCAATCAGTTCCACCACCACATCCACATCTTTGTGCGCCGCGAGTTCAACGGGGTTATTCACCCATGCAACGCCCGCCAATTTGCAGCTGCGTTGTTTATTCTTGTCGCGCGCAGAAACTGCCGTCACCACAATATCGCGGCCACCACGGCGTGACAGATGCGCGCCTTGCGTTTCAATAATACGCGCAACTTCGCTGCCTACATGTCCAAGACCTGCAATTCCAAGGCGGAGTGGTGATTTACTCATTAGGGTCTGCTTTCTTTTTTTTCTTCTTCTTTACAACTTTTTTTACAACCGGTTTGGGCGCTGGCTTAATCACTGGCTTTGCAATTGGTTTTACAATTGACGGGTTGGCGGCATTATATGCCTTAATCTCCGCTAAGCCCGCAGCATTTTCTTCTTTCATTTCGGCAACGAGAGCGTCCTTTTGCGGTTCTGCCAAAATCACTTTCGGGCGCGCAGGAACATCCGCCAGATTGGGCCATGACTTCCCTTCCGTCTTGCTATCCGGCATCGGAATGGGGCCTTTATATGCGTCCAGTTGTTCCTTGGTCGGCTCGCCGCTAATCCATTGCGGCCATTCCGTATCCGCACAGGCTGCAAGGAACAAAAGCAGCATCCCAAAAAATAGTTGAACTAAAAGTCGCATCTCGTTGTTTTTCCTAAAGAAGGCATATAAAATGCCCGCGCTGAGCCCGCGTTGCAAGCCCATTTATTAATATGTCATGACAACCAAGAAAACCAAGCCATCCTCTTCCGAAAACAAAGACGAAGTTAAGGTTCCAGACCCCGTGGAACTGGCCAAGGCCATGATACGCATTGGCGAGCATAGCCAGCGATTGATGCGTGAATTTCTGGAACGCCAGCAGGAAAACAAGACCCATGCCAGCCAGATGGAACTTGCAAATATCTCTGCCGCGTTCCTCGATCTAACACAGGCGATGATGCAAAACCCGGACAAGCTGATTACGGCGAGCATCAACCTGTGGCAGGATTATCTGAAATTGTGGAACGCAACCGCGATGCGCTTCATGGGTGAACAGCATGTACAACCCGTCATCACGCCTGCGCAGAACGACCGCCGCTTTCAGGGCGCAGGCTGGAATGAAGGAACAGTGTTTGACTACATCAAGCAATCCTACCTGCTCTCCGCGCGCTGGCTGCAAAACACGGTGCGTGAAACCAAGGGGCTGGATGATAAAACCGCGCGCAAGGTTGATTTTTACACGCGCCAGTTTGTTGATGCGATTTCGCCCAGCAATTTTTTAATGACCAACCCCGATGTCATTCAGCGCACGGTTGAAACGGGCGGTGAAAACCTGATTAAAGGCCTTGAAAACCTGCTGAACGACTTAGAACGCGGCAATGGCGAATTGAAAATCGCCATGACCGATGAAAAAGCCTTTGAAGTCGGGCGCAATCTGGCCACCACCAAGGGCAAGGTCGTTTACCAGAATGATTTGATGCAGCTCATCCAGTATTCGCCGCTGACCGAAAATGTGTTCGCAACGCCCCTGCTCATTATCCCACCCTGGATTAACAAATACTACATACTCGATTTGGGCGAAAAAAAATCCTACGTCAAATACTGCTTGGAGCAAGGCCACACGGTATTCATCATCTCATGGGTGAACCCTGATGAAAGCCTCTCGAACAAATCATTCGAAGATTACATGACCGAAGGCCCAATGGCGGCAATGAAGGAAATCGCCAACATCACGGGCGAAGACAACGTGAATATCGTCGGTTATTGCCTGGGCGGCACGTTGCTGGCCTGCATGCTCGCCTATCTTTCCAAGCATCCGAATGAGAAAGCCAAACTACCCGCCGTTGCCTGTGCCACCTATCTTGTGACCATGCTCGATTTTGCGGAGGCTGGCGAATTATCGGTATTCATTGATGATGAGCAATTGCAGGCGATGGAAGAACGCATGAATGCGCAAGGCTTCCTTGATGCCAATGCAATGGCCGCCACCTTCAACATGCTGCGCGCCAATGACTTGATCTGGTCATTCGTTGTGAATAATTATCTGATGGGCAAGGAACCCTTCCCGTTTGATTTATTGTATTGGAACTCGGATTCAACCCGGATGCCCGCCAGCATGCACAGCTTTTACCTGCGCGAAATGTATCAGCAAAACAAACTGGTCAAAGGCCAGATGCAGCTGAAAAACACCGTGATTGATTTAACGCAGATTGATACGCCCGCGTTTTTCCTTTCCACGCGCGAAGATCACATCTCCCCGTGGAAATCAACCTATGCAGGCACGCTGCTGATGAAGGGTGCCCTTGATAATAACAAGGTGCGTTTCACATTATCCGCATCGGGGCATATTGCGGGCGTTGTGAACCCCGCATCCGCCAACAAGTATAATTACTGGACGAACCCGCGCCTGCCCAAAAGCCCGGATATGTGGATGGGTGCAACGGTGAAGCATGACGGCTCATGGTGGCCGGAATGGGTTTCATGGCTGAACCATTATGCCGGTGAACAAGTACCCGCGCGCAAACCAACCGAAAATGCCATTGAAGACGCACCCGGCAGTTATGTGCGCGTAAAGGCCAATTAGCATGGCCACCACACCGCTTGATCTTAAAAAGGCGGCGCAAGAAATCGGCGCCTATGGATTAAAGCGGCTATCGCCCGCAGAAATGACGAAAGAAGCGCTTGCATCAAGCAACATTCACCACATGAAGCTCGCGCTGTTTACGGTTGTGAATTTCAATTATTCCGACAAGCGGCAAGCGGATGGCTTGGATATCCAAAAATTTCCGGAATATTTCACCGCGCTGCTGGATGGCGTTGCCGCCATCAGCCCTTATGAAGCCATCACCGTAGCCCTGCAAAGCTACATCACATGCGATAGCGCAACCATCGATTACCTGAACTTTGATGATGTTATTCTGCCCGCCGCGCATAAATACATAAGCATGGTTGATGCAGCAGATATTGAAAAAACTACCGTGCTGCTTGCCAGCGAGCAACTGGAAGCCAGCCCGCCCACCGATGTACCGCTTTATTATGAAATGCTTCATGCATTGGTGCAGCGGCTTGCCGGCATTGATGTTGCACGGGCAAAACATCTTTCCGACTACATGCTTGAAACACTTCACGATGTACCGCTTGTGCCGGGCATTTATGGGCCCTATGCCACCAAGCCTCAGCCCAAGGGTGAAACCACCGCCCCCGCCTGATGCTTATCGTTTGATAGAATCGGGGCAACAGCGATAGGCTTTTGGAAAGCTTAAACTTATCAATGGAGATGCACATGGGTTTACGGCAGCACGCGATTACATTTGGTATCGCAGTCATTTTTCCAATGCTGATTTATTTTGGCTTTCTAACCTTCTATCCCGCGCCAGAAGTTCCTGCATCACCGCCAGTGACTGTCATTGGCAAAGAAAAAACGGATGATGCTGCGCGCAAGCTTGCGCTGGCCGATTTCCGCGAAAAACAACGCGTAGCAGGATTAGTGAAGGAAGATTTCAACCGCGCCATGTTTTCCGCGATGGTTCCGATTGGAACAGCCGCTATCCTGATTGCTATTTTTGTTCCATTGGTTGAACTGCGCGCGGGCATGATTTATGGCGGCGTTTTAACAACGCTCTATGGCTTTGTGAATTATTGGAGCCAGATTGACCACGCCGCAAAATTCCTCAGTCTGCTATTGATCATGGCATCACTGATCATCACGGCCTACCGAATGCCGAAAGACAAAAAAGACTGATTATTACAGGTAATTCGCGGCAATATTCACATAATGCACCGCGCGGTGCTTGATTTCAGCGATTTCCTCGTCCTTTAAATCGCGCGCGTATTTGGCGGGGCTGCCAACCCATAACTGGTTTGATGGCACGACCTTGTTTTGCGTGACTAATGCGTTGGCACCAATCATCGCGAAACTTTCCACGCGCGCCTTATCAATCACCGCTGCCTTCATGCCGATGAAGGAATGGTTTTCCAATGTGCAATCATGCAAAAGCGCCTGATGGCCAATCGTCACATCATCGCCAATATGCGTACCCTGCCCGCCATAGGTCACATGTACAATCGTTCCATCCTGAATATTGGTACGCGCACCCACGCGGATAACATTCACATCACCGCGCAGCACGCAGCCAAACCAGACAGAGCTTTGCGCGCCAATATGCACATCACCCACCACCACCGCGCCCGGCGCGATATAGGCGGTTTTGTCTATCTGGGGCATAAGGCCCTTATAAGGAAGGATGATCGGCGACATGGTTTTATGGGCTCTAGAGAAATCTTAACTCAATGATAATATAAATGGATTGTAGTCTTTTACTAGCCCCTCTAACGCATTCTTTCCATGTCCTTATCCCTGTTCATTGGCTATGAACCCCGCGAAGACGAAGCCTATCAGGTTTGCGTCCATTCGGTAAAAAAACGCGCCAGCATTCCCGTCGACATTGCGCCGATTAAATTGCTAGAGATGCGCCAGCAAAAACTCTACACACGGCTTTATTCCAAACGTAATGGCCAGATGTTTGATTTGATTTCCGATGCGCCGATGAGCACGGAATTCGCCATCTCCCGTTTTTTAACGCCGCTTCTTTCCAAAAAACTTTACCCGCACAACCAATGGGCAATCTTTTGCGATTGTGATTTCTTGTGGCTGGATGATATTGCCAAGCTCGCCGCGCTCGCAGATTTGAAATACGCCGTGATGTGCGTGCAGCATCACCATGAACCCACCGAAACCGTGAAGATGGATGCGCAGATGCAGGTGCGCTATGCGCGCAAGAACTGGTCATCGCTGATGATGTTTAATACCGGCCATCCATCGAATGAAGTCCTCACCACCGAACTCATCAACAAAGTGCCGGGGCGTGATTTACACCGCTTTTGCTGGCTGAAAGACGAAGAAATCGGCGCATTGCCCACCGCATGGAACTGGCTCGAAGGGTCAAGCGACCCATCAATCAAACCCAGCATTGTTCACTACACACGCGGCGGCCCTTGGTTTGAAAACATGCGCAACTGCGCCTATGCGCAGGAATGGCTGGATGAAGCAGAAGAAACGAAAGCAGCTAAAGCTTAACGCTCCGCGTATTTTCCATTTTTCCAGATATAGATGACATAGGCTGGCGCCAGCACATCGCCCTTGGCATCAAAACCGATTTCACCCAATACGGTTTTGAATTTATCCGCATGCATCGCCTTCGTCACCTTGGCCGGTTCATTCGCGCCTGCCTTTTTAATCGCATCGGCAAACACCTGAACGGATGCGTAAGAATAAAGCGTGTAACCTTCCGGTTCATAATTTTGCTTGTGGAATTCATCCACTACGCTTTTGGCATCAGGGTTTTTACGTGGGTCTGGGCCAAAGGTCATCAAAACGCCCTCACCTGCATTACCTGTAATTGACCAGAATTCATTGGTCACCAGCGCATCGCCGCCAATGACTTGTGCTTTCGAGCCCGCTTCACGAAGCTGGCGCGTGATTAGCCCGCTTTCGGTGTGGTACCCGCCGATGAACACCACATCGATATTGGCTTGCTTCAGGCTGGCGACGATTGCCGAATAATCTTTTTCGCCCGCAGCAAAGGATTCAAACTTGGTTTCGGTCATGCCTGCCTTGTTCAATTCGCGCTTTACTTCATCGGCGAGGCCGCGGCCATAGGCTGATTTATCATTCAATATCGCGATGTTCTTACCTTTATATTTCGCAATGATTTCATTCGCGATCACGCCGCCCTGCTTATCATCGCGGCCACATACGCGGAATACGGTATCACTGCCTTCATCGGTATATTTTGGGTTGGTTGCTCCTGGCGAAATCAGCAATACCTTTTCTTCCATCAACACTTTGGATGATGGAATAGCGGAACCCGAACAATAATGCCCCACCACATACTTCACGCCCTTGCTGGCCATTTGGTTAGCGGCAGCAACTGCCTGTTTGGGGTCACACGCATCATCGGCAGTTTCCAATTTCAATTGCTGGCCCAGAACGCCGCCAGCCGCGTTGATATTCTTCACCGCCTGCTCAGCGCCTTTTTTAATCTGTTCGCCAAACACCGCATATTGGCCGGATAATGGCGCAATTAAACCGATTGAAATATCGGCATGCGCTGGATAAACAAATAAAAGTGTCATCCCCGCGAAGGCGGGGATCCACGATAGATAACCAAGTATTTTTTTTGTTGTTTGCCGTGGATGCCCATCTTCATGGGCATGACTGTTTATGCTTTTCATGCGGACTTCCTTTCGTGATGACCTTCAAGATACGCAGCGCGAACTGCGGGGTGATTAAGTAATTCGTGGCCGGTGCCGGATATCGTTATGCATCCTCCCACCAGAACATGGCCTTTATGCGCCAGTTTTAAAGCTGCATTGGCATTTTGTTCGACCAGAAAGATGGTCAATTTCTCGGTTTCATTCAAGCGCTTCAGGCTTTCGAAAATATCCTTCACAATCAGCGGCGCAAGGCCCAGCGATGGCTCGTCCAGCAACAGCAGAACGGGTCTAGACATCATCGCGCGGCCCAGCGCCAGCATTTGCTGCTCCCCGCCCGATAATGTTCCGGCAATTTGCTTCATGCGTTCTTGCAAACGCGGGAACAGCGCAAACACTTTTTCCAAATCCTGCGCGTTATGCACTGCGCTTTCAAAATACCCGCCCAGTTGCAGATTTTCCAATACGGTCATACGCGGAAAAATATGGCGGCCTTCGGGCACATGGGCGATGCGCCCGCGCATGATTTCATCGGTTGGCAAATTCGTAATATCACGGCCATCAAACGTAATGCGGCCGGTTTTGGCGCGCGGGTTACCGCATAACGTCATCAATAATGTTGTTTTACCTGCACCATTTGCGCCAATCAGCGTGACGATTTCACCCTGCTGCACATCCAAACTAACATGATGCAGCACATCAACCGGGCCGTAGGATGATGATACGTCTTTAAAACTCAGCATTCATCCACCCCCAAATACGCTTTGATAACCTCGGGGTTTTCGCGAACATCGGCTGCGCTGCCTTCGGCAATCTTCGCGCCGTGATCTAACACAATCACATGGTCGGAAATTCCCATGACCACGCTCATATCATGTTCAATCAACAGCACGGATAAATCAAACGTATCGCGCAGCGATTTTAAAAATTCCGCCAGCGCGCCGGATTCCTGCGGATTTAATCCTGCCGCTGGCTCATCAAGGCACAACAGTTTTGGATCCATGCATAATGCGCGCGCGATTTCCAAACGGCGCTGCGCGCCATATGGCAGGCTTCCCGCCTCTGCATCTGCCAAATCAATCAACCTCAGTTTTTCCAGCCAAAACCGCGCTTTTTCAACCGCCATGCGTTCCGCCGCGCGGTAAGATGGCAAATTTAATAATCCTGCCACGCTAAAGCCTGATGCTTTCATCAGCGCTACATGCTGCCCCGCCAATGCGTTTTCCAGAACCGACAGGCGTTTGAACAAACGAATATTCTGGAATGTGCGCGCAAGCCCAGCCTTTACCCCAATCTGGTGCGTTGGAAGTTTTGCCAAATCAAATGCTGCGCCGCCTGTGCCGGTGTAAGCCGTTAGCGTTCCCGAAGTCGGGCGGTAAAATCCGGTAAGGCAATTGAATACCGTAGTCTTGCCCGCGCCATTGGGGCCGATAATGGCGGTGATGGCCTTGGGTTTAATCGCAAGACTTACATTATCAACCGCCAGCAAACCGCCAAAGCGTTTGGTCAGCCGCCGCGTTTCCACAAGTGCGGGCGCGGGTTCTTCAGATGCTGATGCGTTGGGGACAAAAGACATGGCAAACAGCATAGCCGCTGTTTTGGGCCGCGAAAATACCGATTATAAAAGGCCGTTAATGCGCGATTCCCATAACGGCCAGTAACGCTGGCTTAAATGCACATCATCACTGGAAAAATCAGCCACGGTATTCAGTTTTTCATCCACCAGTTTGTCGATGAGCGAAATAACTTCAATCCCGCGTGCGCGGCATAATTCACGCAGCATGCCGGTGAACTGAATGGTCAGCCAATTGCGCTCCATCGTCGTGCCAATCGTCAAATACCGATGCGTATCTGCCGGGCGCGGCGTGCTGGCAACCGGCGCATAGACAAATGGTTTGAACCCGTTGAGTTTTAATTCCATCACGAATGAAACATAACGAAGCGCCGTTACCTGCGCAGACATTGCCCAGCCATCCACCGTGTCATTGCCAGCGGCCTGTGCGCGCTGGCGAATGTGAAAACGGCAATCCATTTCACCAAACACCAGCACGATGGGCTTGTTGCCATTCGCCATGACTTCCGGAAGCGCCTTGGCAATTTTCTCGCGTGATAAATTTCGCCCACCTGCTTTGGCAAGTGATGTTGCAAGGCCGGAGCCCATATGCACCACGCGCACCCCCTGATGAATGGGGCCAAAGACCGTATGCGTATCTAAAACTTGTTCAGCGCCCGCGAAAAACAGGCTGTGACTGTCGCCCATCACGTAATAACGCGGCGGCGTCACCAAATCCCCCACTTGGGTGAAGACTTTGGCAAATTGTTCCTGCTGTTCCTGAAAATCGGCATCGCTCATGGGAAAAGCTTTGCCTATAGAAGGTTTATTAATCGTTTAAGGCGAAATGGGTGATTTGGAGCGGTAAAAAACCCCGCCAAAAGCCCCGTTTAATGCGCGTTTTAAAAGGGTTTGGAGCATGATGCTAAACCGCTTGATTTATGCAGCGTAAGCGATTATTCAATGCACTCTTTAAAGCACAAGCCTCCTCACGACCCCTTCGTCTAGAGGCCTAGGACATTACCCTTTCACGGTAGTAACACGGGTTCGAATCCCGTAGGGGTCGCCATTCTTTTGAAAATCATAGAGTTACAAGTCATTTATTGATGGTGGGTCTCAGCATTTTGTCGCGAGTTGCCGTATAGGATGTCATTTAGAGGATCGTCTAGCTTAGCTAAATGGGTGACAGCTTGAAATCAATGGATTAATATTTCGCTCATCAATCTTCTGCAAATAATCTTAATGATAAAGCTTTTGTGCTGAGCATAACTGAATAAGCAATAAGTTATTACATAATAACATCGCTTGGAAACTCCATGATTAATTGGCCAACTTTAGCAAGTGCATTTCTGTGCTTATTAATTGGCGCTGCATGTCTTAGCTCTGCAAGCGCCCAAGAAATAGATCATGATTTGATAAATGGCGAATGCGCCAAAACAACCATGCATGGACAGCCAGTAAAAGTATGCCGCGATGCGAATGGAAATCTCAAAATTTCAGCACTCCAAGGCCAATCCAATCAAATTGAACCTCTAAACGAACAGTATAAGCACGACGAGAGAAAGCTTAATCAAATTTCCGCGGATTTTTCAGCAGCAGATATGCATGATGAACATACTCTGGCAACGCTCCGACAACTTCAGAACGCAGCACAGGAATTGCAGCAAGCTCTTGCAAAAAGAAAATATGATACGCAGGATTTAATGCGTGAAACACTTGATCTGCAAGACAGGATCAATAGCCAGCTTAATGCCGCGAACAACAGATTAATCGAGCAACAGTCGAAATCAAACAACCAAGAATCCGTCCAACAAACCGCAATCCCAGACAGGCTTAAATCCGATTCCAGTCCCGAGAATCCGCAACCTGCGATTTCCGCAAATAACGAAGGGCAAAAAACTCAATGGTATGTTTATTTGCTTACTTCAATAGCGCTTCTTATCACTCTGTTTATCACAGCACATGCAATCAGGTGGCTTATCAGATTTCTAGTTCACACAAAAAAATCTTTGCTTGAGAAATATGCGCATATATCCAATCCAGACGCACGGCAAGACAACTTTGTCATTGAATATCTTCAACTGCAAAAAGACTGCCAATCACAAATGATTTTGATTTGGTGCAGCGCGTTTTGTCTTGCGCTTTTTTTCTTCCCACTACTGCCAATATTTTTAATTTTGGCATTAATAGTTACGACCTATTGTTTTCCTACTATGGAAACAATATCAATCGGTGACGCATACTTTTCTGGTAATGAGCATTTCAAAAGCGCCATTCAGTTTTTGGCCAAAAATTCCGTTGGACAATGCGTACAAACCTTTAAAAAAATCACTGCAAACAGGGAATTTTTTCTCATAAGAAAACAAAATGACCTGTTAATCATAACACCCAGAACATACTGGGTAATGCTTGGTAAAAATAATTATACTGGCCAGACATGTACCATAACCGTGAACAGCTTTAGTTTTAAAGAACAAGTACTAAGGCCTCAATCTGACGATGAGATTATCAGCACCGTTTGGCGGTATGCCAAGCGAACAAATCCCAATGAACGCGATTTCAGATATAACAACAATTCAAGCACTTACATTGTGCGGCGGCATGGCATTACATTAAAGCTAGCCAATGGTTTAGAATGGGCTCTCAAGCCATTCAGTCAGGCCAAATGCAATGATATAGAGAAAACATTTGGCATTATTATTGAGAGAAATAAAGGCAGGGCCAATCAGGAAGAACGCACGTCATCCAATTATACTAAAAGGAATACATATCAGCGATACTGGCACGAGGTGTTGGATGTCTCTATTAACGCCTCTCAAGATGAAATAAGAAAAAAATATTTGAAATTAATCAAGGAATATCATCCCGATCGCCTTAAGGGAGTGGAAGGATTGCATCCTGATTTTGAGAACATGGCCAATCAAAAGCTTGCGGAAATTAATTCAGCTTATGAAGAGGCAATGCGTCAATTTAAAAAATCTGCCAGCTCCTAAGTTACTCTTCCATATTTTAGCTCAATGCTCCTAGCCAGCAGCCCGCGCTGAAATGCAGCGCGGCCAGTAAAACCGCAAACAAACCCATGCCTTGAGGAATCTCCATTGCGCTTTAGCCTAAAAAGGCGCGCTATGTTTAAATGGAACTAAAAGTCTTACAAAATAACGAAATTTCGGGCGATGCATATGACGCGATGCCGTATGCAAGCTATCCATACCCTGAAACCAATCCGCTGTTATTACAGGGGCTTGCTGGCCTTTATGGGTTGAACCCAGCTTCGCCTTCCAAAGCGCGTATTCTTGAAATTGGCTGCGCGGAGGGTATGAATATCATCGGCATGGCTGCGCTGTTCCCGCATGCAGAATGCGTGGGCATCGATATGTCTGCCCGCCAGATTGAAACGGCGAAGCGGCATGCAGCGACGCTTGCGCTTACCAACGTAAAACTGGAAGCTATTTCGCTTTCCGATATTCCGCAGCGCTGGGGCCAGTTCGATTACATCATTGCGCATGGCATGTTGTCGTGGGTTGCGCCGTCCATTCAGGAAAAGCTGATGGAAATGTGCGGCCAGCGCCTTGCGCCGCAGGGCGTTGCCTATATCAGTTTCAATGCGCTGCCGGGCTGGCACATGGTGCGCATGGTGCGTGATATGATGCTGTTTCATGCCGAAGGCGCGCCGTCGCCCGAAGCCAAAGCGGCCTGCGCACGCGACATTTTGCAGCGCATAACCGCCATGACCGGACAGCGCGGCACGGCCTACTCCACTTTTTTGCAGTCAGAGCAGGACACGATCAAGAACAAGCCGGATGCGTATCTGCTGCATGATCATTTGGAAGAAAACAATCATGCGTTTTATCTAAACGACTTTGTGAAGCTGGCGAATGCGCATGGGCTTGCCTATGTCGCAGATACGGATTTGACAACGCAAGGCAAGGTCAACCCGCCGCCGGAAATATTGCCGCTGCTATCCGCCACGCAAGACCGCGTGAGGCAGGAACAATATATTGATTTTATCACCAGCCGCCGTTTCCGCAGCGCGCTGGTGTGCCGCGTTGATGCACCGCCGCGCACAGAAATTCCGTTGGAAATATTACGACATATGCATGTGCTGTCACACTTCAAAGTAGATGCCGGACAAAACGGCGCCAAAGTTCTCAATGTGCCGGGCAAGCTGGCCATGAATGCCAGCGATGCCGATATGGCGGCATTGATTGAACAGTTGGATAAAAAATCCGGCCAATCCATGCCACTGGCACCGTTTATTGATGCACTGCCGATTGCGGGCCAAAAGGCATTCATGGAAAAAGTGATGATGCTGATGTTTGCGGGTGGCTTTACGTTGTTACAGGAACCGATGCAGCATTGCAGCGCTCTTTCCCAGCGCCCCGTTGCGTTTCCGTTGGCGCGTTATCAGGCATCTGTTCAGGAATGGGCAATGTCGCAGCGGATGGAAGTTCGCCCGCTGAACATGATGGAGCGTGCCGCCCTTTGTAATATGGATGGCTATCACGACCTTGTGCAAATTGTTGAAGCGGTAAAACCCTACGCGCCAGGAAAATCCGAAAGCGACATCGCCGCGTTGTTGCCCGAACTCATGCAGAAGCTTGCAAGGGACGGACTGGTAGCGGGATAAGAATTGCACCGATGGCAGTTTCAAAAGGCACTACTTATAAAAGCATCTTTTATACTGATATATATTCAAGAAATTCTTTAGATTTTTCTTTTGTAGAAAACACGCCTCTGATTTCGTCACCATTAGAATATACCACAATAACCTCATACTTTTGGAACACCCCGGAAGCCCTCGCGCTATTAAAAGACGCAATAAATTTTATAGCCTCAGCTGTTGTTGAAAATGCATTTAAACCTCCAAACAGCGGAAAAACCTCTATGCGTTCAATAATACGGTCTAGTTTTTGCTTCAAGACGCCAAAGAATTCTCTAAAAGCTCCGCTATTTTGCTCAAACAACTCCTGCTTTAACCGCTCTCTTTTTTTAAACGACAATGCTTCTACCTTTGAAACACATTTTAAAAAATCTTTGTCCAATGTTTTTTCATCAAATCTTGCATTAACTCCTATCGCCTGAAACGCGTTGATTATAGTCTCATAGGGAATATACAAGACTTTAAATCCAACGGATTTTAACTGCTTAAGAGAGCCTGCGGTGAAAATTCCAGCCAAGATTGCGCCAAGAAATGGTCTATCTCGCTCATATTTTTCAGCAATGGGAAGTACTGCTCCTTGAATTTCCTGAGCTTTATTTCTGGAATGCTTAGTGTATCTTCTCCATGCAACCTCAATAAATGCCACTGGACGACCGCGCTTATTCACAGTCCCATTTTTTTCAATTACAAAATCCAAATCATGTAAATTTCCATATTTATCTTCCCACGATACTTTTTGCCCATTACGAACTTTCTTCCGTTTTCCACGGCTGTCTACATACAAACCATTTGATTGAGAAAACTCCAGCAATTTGGGCAAGATCATTTCCTCAAGGAGATTTCCTATAATTTGCCCAAATTTATGCGATGGAGATTCAGCCATATCTCATCCCTCAACCCATAAATTACCTTCCTTTAAAGGCACTCTATGTTTACGGTTTTTCCATTTTATATTTCTGTCTCGTATTTTTTCAAAAGCCCAAGATTTAAATCCTGCTGCCAAGGCGAGATCCCCTAGCCATCTCTCTACTGGAACATAGATTCCATACGGCGCAGAATCGCCAACAACGAAACAAACCTTAGAACCGTCAATACACAAAGCACGCAATGCTATCCATGTCCTGGCAAGGTCAACAAAATAGGCTGCCACCATTGTATGGTAAGTCTTTTTTCCACCTCTATTCTGTCTAATCGTTTCAAGCTGACCGCATACAAAAGATAACTCTTCTCTAATTGGCGCTATCACCGGATCTGAAAGCAATGACACCAGAGAAAGCTTCTCTGCCGCGCTATGCTGAGAACAAGAACGGATTAAACGATGTCGAACCACAGTTTGCAAATCTCCCCAACTACCTATCTCCCCCCAAAACATCATCTCTAATCTTGTTGAATCTGCATAATCATAGTTATTCGGATATGGCGGAGAAGTTACAACAAGTTTTATTTTGCCATTTAAGTGTTTAATGGCTGAGACATTTCTTGCATCACAAAACAATACGTCCGCATTAACATTTTTTTGTTTTTTAGTCTGCTCAATATCGGCACAAAACATTTTTATTCGCTCAATAAAAGCTAAGAAAGGATCTTTTACGCGTACTTTTTTCTTATTCGGCAAAACATATTGCCATTGGGCAGTTCCAACTTTACTGCATTCCCTCAAGATTGCGGTAATAGCTAGCCAAAGCAGTTCTTCTCTTGGCCCTTGTTTAGGGTGCAAGTCATAGAATGCGTCCCTTAATGCTTCTAGCTTACAAAGCGCTTCTCTTGTGTAGCACTTAACAAGCAACTCAGCAGTGGTGGTTGGCTTTGGTTTTATTCTACGAACAGCTTTTTCTAATAAAGTTTGCGCCTCTTCAAACAACGATTGACTATTTTTGATTTGCGCTAGCTTCGCTTTTGCAATTCTATAAACAAACTGATGATGTTCGGTTCCAGCCGAAGGAACACCAAGACTTTGCGCAGCAAGCAAAGTAGTTCCACTACCTACAAATGGATCAAAGACATATTCTTCAGCAGAAAAATGATGTTGAGATATTACTGACTCCACCCACTCAGCGGAAAAACCTGCGGAGTATCTAAACCAACGATGAACTGGCAGAGACATATTATCTGTAAATGCGCCTGTACGCTTTGATTTCAATGTTTTTTTTATTGCGTCATTTGAATGATCTTCAGTAAAAGCAAACTTTATTTGATTAGGCTTGCTTATTAACTGTTCAAGCCCATTCCATTCTATAGAATGAGTATGTCTATTTACCGCTGTTTTCACGTTTCATCCTTATGAGATCAAGACATTAAGAATAACGCTACTTATAGATTCGATAAACACATATGACACCAAAACAACCCTTATAAATAAGCACTTTTAACTATGCTAAAACTTGCCTAGTCGCTATGGCGCTAAAATCTAATACTCCCATTCAAGCGGAACGCGCTGGAATGCGGCGTGGCCGGTGAAACCTCTAGTTTCGCTGGCGCGCACGCCAAAACCAATAGTGTGGCGGCCATAGCGTGCATTGATTTCATCCACCAGATGATTAAGCGGCGCAGTGGGGCGCGGGAGCGGGCGCTCGAATACTTTTTCAGGCGGCGCGAATAAATCAGGCTGGTGCGCTTCCTTTGGCACTAATCCGCACAGCACCACGCCGACTTTCAATGGCTTCATCGTGTCATAGGGCGGGCGCATCGCGCCTTCCCATAATTCACGCAGGCGGCGCATCAAGTAATTCGTCTCCTGCGTTTGGGGAAAGGATGTTTCATCGCCCCACCCTGCCCAATTGCCCCATTGGTTGATTTCGGAATTGGGTTCGTTGTTTTTAAACGAAACATGCAACATCAAACGGCTGCAATAATAATCACCCTTGCGCAATCGCTCCGCTGCTTTGGCCA
>JAKFVN010000006.1 GCA_021732145.1 Alphaproteobacteria bacterium | reverse complement strand
ATTTGGAGGAAATGGATGATTTGTACGACCGCCCGCTCGATATCGTGCTGCTGCATCGCTCCAAGGGCTTGATGGGTATCAGCATCAAAAGCGGGGAGATTGTCGAGGAAAGCGGCGATTTGGTCAGCCAGTATCAGCCCCATAAAGAATACTACAAAATCATCGACCCGATTAAGCAGGCACAAAAAGCAATGATCGCCTTGCTTGATGCGTGCGATCCCGCATTAAAGGAATTCGTGCCGATTAGCATCGTGGTGGTTTACCCGGATACGCACAAATCGGAATTCATGCATGCAAACCCGCTATTCCTGTTTGAAGAAGACTTGGAATCCGACCAGTTGCAGCAGCATTTGCTGGATTTGTATCTGGAAAGCTGGGATACGGAAAAAGCGCTGAAATATGCGGGGAATGCCACGCGCATCAAGGAATTCCTGAAAACCCACAGCGATAACAATATCGAGCGGGTGGAGCGCAAGGAAACGCTGAACAAGCTTGGCGTGCGCGAAGAAAAGAAAGCCTATGTGCTGCCAAGCAAAACAGCACCAGGCACGGTTGCTGCGCAGGCCGCGAAGGCCGCAGCCGTTCAGCCGCGCGTGACCACAGCCGCGCCGCCGCCGCGCGCCGTATCACTTCCCCCGCAAGCGCCGGTACAGCAGCGCCCCCAATCTCAGCACGGCCAGCAGAAGCCTGCGCCAAACCAGCGCGTACAGCAAAAGCCATCTCCACAAAAAGGGGCTGCGCACCATACAGGCACGGGGCGCATGGCCATTCCGCCGATTAAAACGGCTCCCAGAAAGCGCATTGATCTTTCGATTGAACCGCAAAAAAATCCGCTCGTCAGCTTTTTTCAAGACATGGAGGAACGCTGGCGTTATGAAGAACGCGTTGCGCTCTCAGGCAAGCAATGGGGCATGGTGGTTGCCTGTGCCGCCATTTTCGTATGCGTTGCCTATTTTGTTGGCCGCAACGCCGGCATCATCATGCGCATGCACTAGCATGCTCGGTTTAAGCAGGTATCGGTCAAGCGCAGAACATGTGTCAGCAATGCATCTGCTATTTGCTGATACGCAGGTTCGATAGCGAGTCCCCAATCGTCTGGAATGCGCTGTGCAATGTGTCAGTGGTCGGTGAATTGAAGAAATAATCCGGCTTTGATGCGCAATTCGAATACAAATTTGCGATCGTGGCGTTATTCAAATCATACAGCAGCGTGTAAACGATAATGCCTTTTGACTTCATCGCGTTGCAAACCGCCAGCGTGCGCTTATCAAGTTCAGTGACGGCCTTGCTGCCATTGGTCGTGCCCAGCTTGTTATCCGACAAATACCAGTAAGATGTGCGCGTTGAGTTATCCATGGTGTTCTGTCCATCGGTCAGGATAATCGCAACCTTGGCCATTTTATCCGTGCCGTAATCCAGCGGCAATTCATTGGCATTCATCGTGCCGCCCCACAACCCGCGCCATTTAGGCGACAGCATGCGCCAGCCCCATACCGCGCCAAGATTTACGTGGGTATTGCCATTGGCCGTCATGGCATTGATACCTTCCAGAATGGCTGCTTTCTGGTTGGTCATTGGCGTTACCTCCTTCGAGCAATAGGCATTTGGCCCACGTGTCGAGGTGATGGTTGAATAAGTAACCTTGCCTTTGCTGCTTACCGTGCGCCATGTGTTGTTGCTATCGCTTGGCCAATAATAGGCTCTCAGCTTGTTGGCAGCAGCGGTTGGCGGGTCGTCCGTCTGGTCTTTTCCGTTCGCTTGCGCATCCACGCAGCCGCCCCAGGATGTTGGGCCCCAATCGAAGACTGCGCCATCCAGCCAGTTGCCATGCCCATTGCCGATATTCACGGTTTGCGCAAAAGGCACAAGGCCAATCCACAAATCATCCTTGGTGGCGGAGTTGCCGAACAGGATGTTCACAAGGTCGGTAGCAGATGATTTAAGTTCAGCAAGTTTTTGCCCGGCCATGGAACCTGTATTATCCATCACCAGCACCAGCTCAAGGCCGCTGGAGGCCCGTGCAATTTCGGTATGCGCGCTGACCGTCATGGTATTAATGCCAACAATACCCATGAAAATGGTTGGAACGGTTGCGCTTGCTGTAATTATCGGCGGATTACCATTGGCGTTATTGACGAATTGCAGCGGCGACAGCGTTGCATCCATGTAGCCTTGCGGAAAATTGACATTGAAATAGTTGTTCGCGGTGGATTCCACCTGGGTTGGCTGGGCATTTGCAATCGACCCGGCGGCGAGGGCAGCAGCATCCAGCGTATCGGATAATTTGGCCTGTGCCATTTGCGCGCGCGCATAGTCGACGGATGCGCCAACGGATGAAATAATAGCCGTAAAGGCAAGCGCAATGATGGGAGCAGCAACGCCGCGCTCGTCTCTTAACCCGTGAAGGAAGCGCTGCATAAACGTTGCCATGATGGTCTCCTTCCTTTTATTGGGTGGAAATAGCGTCAAGCGCGCCAAGGCGCGGTTTATAGAATGCGTATTTATAAAGCTGCGGGTCACTGCCATTGAATATGTTGGTGATTAGATTTTCATGATTATAAAACACCTCTGCAATAATCACGGTTTCGCGTTCGTTTAACGTAAAGCCTTCGGGCAGGGGGCTGGCAAATCCCGTGCCGCCGAAATTGCTGCGCGTATTCTTTAATGTGCCGCCGCCTTCATATTGCCATGCAACTTTTGGCGTATCATTCACGTTGCGGTGAACCGATGTGATAATCACATGGCCCAGGCTTGCGAATGGGAATGGCTTCATGATTTCACTGGTGGCTGACAGGATGTTGTCAAGCTCTGCCGTGGTGATGGCTTCGCCCTGCGACACCACGTCGGCAATGGTATGCGCCATTTTTTCGGTGCGTTGATTGACCAGCACGAAATTGGAAATTTCAACCACGCCTAAAAACAGCGTCATCAGCATGGGCAATACAACCGCTAGCTCAATCGCGGCAACGCCGCGCTCATCGTTAACGAGCGTGTTCATCATTCGCTGCATGAAGCGTGGTGGGTGTTTCATATCGCTCAGCTATAGGGTTCGTTGCGCACCACAATGTGCGATGTCAGGTTAATCAGCCCGTTATTTGCCAGTATTTGCGACAGGAATGGTGTCATCACCTGCCAAGGATAGGATATTTCATAGACAACAATCTCCCCTGCAACGCCAAGACCGGTTGTGCCCATATCGGCATCCCAGAAGCCATTGGAATTAACGTCCGTGTACGTTTCTCCGGCATCATAAACACCATTGTTATTGCGGTCGACGAATGGCTCCGGCCTGCCGATATCGCCAAAGGCTTTATATACACGTGTGACGATGGTGATTTTAGCTGGGTCTAAAAAACCAGCCAGGCGTTGATTGATGGTATTGCGAATGGTTTGCTCGCGGGAAATGTTCTGTCCCTGGTAACCGGTCTTGCCTGTGCGTGTACCGGTGTTGGCGGCGTTTTCCAGAACATTTACAGCCATAAACACCATCGAAAATTCCAGGATGCCGAAAATGAAAAACAATAAAACCGGCAGCACAAATGCGAACTCAACCACCGTAACGCCACGGTTGTCACGGGAAAAGCGGGACAATATATTTCGTCGTAGCCCAGACATATTTTAAGCCATTTGCATACAATAGTGTTCGCGAATGAACTTAGGATAGCGCCAACGCGCTTAAGGTTTATTTAGGAAACAAATGGATTTTCTGTAGATTTTACAGGGTTTTACTTCCAAAATCGAAGCAATCGCGCCATGCATCAATGGGATAGGCTTTGCGTTATGCTTAAAGCACATTAAGGGTGTAAAATATACATAAATAAGGCGGTAAAGCGTGCTAGTACTTCATCAATGAAGTCCAGAAGCGCTCCAGCTTGCGCAGCATGTCGTTGAGCGGGGCAAGATCGCCGTCCGCCAGAGTCGCAGGGCTGAGCGATGCGATTTGACGATCGAATTGTTCTTTGAGCATTTTGTGCAGCACAAGGCCTTTTTCAGAAAGCTTCACGCGAATGGAGCGTTTGTCGTGCGGTGATTTTTCCTGAATGATGTAATTGTTTTCGGTCATCTTCTTGACGTTATACGAAACGTTGGAACCAAGGTAATAACCGCGCACCGTCAATTCGCCCACGGTCATTTCATCTTCGCCAATGTTGAACAGGATAAGTGCCTGGACGTTGTTAATGTCCTGAATATTGCGGCGATCCAGATCGATTTTCACTACTTCAAGGTAGTAGCGGTGAAGGCGTTCGATAAGGAGAACGGTGTCAAGATATGCGTGGCGCAAGGCGGTACTCCTGAAAAAGGCTTAATCGGCGGATGTTTGGGCAGGTTATTAAAGAGGCGGATTGATAAAAAATGAACCTAATCAAGAGTATTAGAATCGTCCTTACCAATTCGTTAATACTATCAGGACAAAATAAACAAACAAGATGTCAGAAATCATGATTGCAAAGGCCAAATATCACCACTAAAAACGTGCGTTACGTAGGAATAATGAAATGCTCAATAGGCACAGTTTTGCTTATTCAGCACCAATTGCCGGTTTAGCTCAGCGGTAGAGCAGCGGTTTTGTAAACCGAAGGTCGGGAGTTCAATCCTCTCAACCGGCACCATATTCTTCACGGCGCGCCGAGCAGGAGCGAATACCACATGCCCCCACTTAAACGCACACGCCGGCCCAGCCACACCAAGATTGTCGCAACGCTTGGCCCGGCAAGTTCATCACCTGAAAAAATCAAAGCATTGTTCGATGCGGGCGTTGATGTGTTCCGTTTGAATTTCAGCCACGGCACGCATGATGATCACCGGAACCGCTATGATTTAATCCGCGCGCTTGAAAAAGAATTCGCGCATCCCATTTCCATTCTCGCGGATTTGCAGGGCCCCAAGCTTCGCGTGGGCACATTCAAAAACGGCAAGATTGAATTGAAGGCAGGGCAGGCGTTTCGTTTGGATATGTCGCCGGAACCCGGCGATGAAACGCGCGTGCAATTGCCGCATCCTGAAATCTTTGCCGCCATTGCCAACGATGCGGATTTATTGCTGGATGACGGCAAGGTGCGGTTGCGCGTCACCAAATCGGGCAAGGATTCTGCGGAAACAACCGTGGTCGCTGGCACGGCTTTATCTGACCGCAAGGGCGTGAATGTGCCAAGCGTGATGCTGCCCTTATCCGCCATGACTGAAAAAGACCATAAGGATTTGGCGGTGGCATTGGAAATGGGCGTGGATTGGGTTGCGCTTTCCTTCGTGCAGCGCCCCGAAGATGTTGAAGAAGCCAAACGCATTATCGCGGGCAGGGCAGGGTTGATTGCCAAGATTGAAAAGCCGTCTGCCGTGCATCAATTGAAAAAGATTATCGAAGCCGCCGATGGCTTGATGGTCGCGCGTGGTGATTTGGGCGTTGAGCTGCCGCTGGAAGATGTTCCCAGCATTCAAAAGCGCTTGATTGCCAAGGCCCGCAGCGCGGGCAAACCGGTGATTGTCGCAACGCAGATGCTGGAATCCATGATCAGCGCGCCAACGCCAACACGCGCTGAAACATCAGACGTGGCAACGGCCGTGTATGATGGCGCGGATGCCGTGATGCTTTCCGCCGAAACCGCCAGCGGCGCATATCCCGTGGAAGCAGTGGTGATGATGGATCGCATTATTTCGCGCGTGGAGGTGGATACGTATTACCGCTCGCAAATATCCGGCTACCATCCAGTCTTGCAACACAGCACATCAGATGCGATTACAGCGGCTGCGCGCCAGGTTGCAGAAACCGTGGGCGCGGTGGGTATTGTCACTTATACTACATCGGGTTCCACCACTTTGCGCGCGGCGCGTGAACGGCCACAGGTTCCCATCATCTGCATTACCAAGGAAACCAAAACCGCGCGGCGCTTGGTATTGTCGTATGGCGTATACCCCATCCCCGGGTTTGATCCAAAAACCTTCAATGAAATCGTGTTATATGCGTGCCAGATTACGCAGGAACACAACCTGACCCGTAAGGGCGATAAGCTGGTGATTACTGCGGGGGTGCCGTTTGGCGTGCCCGGCAGCACCAACATCCTGCGCATTGCGGAAATTACTGAATAGCGCTTGGAATAATCGGTTGATGCCTGGGGGTTGCCAAGATAATCTAGTTTCACTGTTTCAAGCTAACCAAAAGAGGGTTTTGATGAGCAAGCTGTTGGGGATGATTGCGTTATCCATGCTTTTGCTGTGCGGCGCGGCCCATGCTGCCGATGAAGCACCCAAAAAGGGGCCTGTGCAGGAACGCGAAGCGCAAGCCGCGCCCGCAACCGCGCAAGCGCAAGAAAGGCCAATGGATGCCTGCGGCGGCGCTGCCAGTTATGTTGGCCTGCGCATTCTTGCAAAAGATGAAATACTTGCTCCCGGCAGCCGGAAAGTGGATGTTTCAAAACTGCCAGCAGGCTCACGCGTGTTTGATGCCAGGCAACCGCATCCGCAAGCAAACGATGCAGATGCGAATAATTCCAAGCGTCTGAATTTGATTATCGATCATCGCAACGTGATTGCCGAAGCATTCTGCGGCTAATCAGCGCATTACTTTCAGCGCTTTCATAAGTTTTCTAAAAGCCCCGCCGACGATTCCCTTTATTACCAGCCACAGGGTGAACAGCATCAGGCGCGGGTCATGCAATGGCAGGCATTCCCAGCGACGATCTTCGTTGAATAGCCATGCCAGCATCCCTTTGATATTGCCTTTGCGCGCATTGTAAATCATGTCGCGCTCAAAGTTCCGCGCGATCTTATTGTTATCGGGCGAAAGAAACCGGCGCGCATCAAAATCGGGCCGTTGATAGGCGAGTATCGCTTCAGCAAAATCATTCTCGAACCGCTTAATCTGGCAGGGATAGCCATTGGGCCTGCAATCCATTTCAAAAATATGGAAGTCTTTTCCGCCCCCTTCATGCAACACGCCGATATTCATCATGCCGTGCAATTTCAGCGTTGCGCCCAGTTTCTTTAAAAACTCCATGTAAGGCGCTGCTGAAACTACGCCGCGTGCTGTTGAAACGCCTAAATCCCCGCGTATCATGCCCAGCATCAGGCTGGAATTGCAGGCAACCAATTCACCGTTAAAGAACAGCGGGTCGATGCGCACCTGCTTGCCAATGATGTATTTCTCAACAATGTAAGCGCCTTCGCGGCATTGGCCGAGGCAGGCCGTAACATCATCCTGCGTTTTACAGATAATTACGCCTTCGCTGCCAAGGCTATGGTCGGGCTTTACAATCGCGGGCAAGCCGATGGCAGCAATCGCATTTGGAATATCGGCAATCTGTTGGCATATCCTGAATGGCGCAACCTGAAATCCTAGCGATGATAATACAGTGCTTGCAGCGCTTTTGCCTTTTTGCAAATCAATATATTGCGCGTTTTGAACCGGGCCAATTCTGGTTTTCAACGCATCGCTGATGGCACTGGTGGCGACCGCGCGCACCAAATTATCATCGCCCAGAATAATCCAGTCGAACGCATCGGGGCTGTCTGTAACCAGCTTGGCGATTTGGGTAATGACAAGGTCGGGGTTGTCCGACCCATTAATCCAGTGCGAGACATCGCGTCCTGCATAAGGTTTGTATTTGGGATGGGCAATTACCGTGGTCGTTAGATTGGCGCGTTTGAACAAAGCGGGATGTTCACTGCTTAGTCCACGGCTGTTATGTGTTGATGCGATAAGCACATTCTTCATGACACAATGCTAGAACAAATTGTGGCATATGGGAATATGGCAGAATGGCAAGAAAATGCTTAGTGAATCGCGGTTTTAAGGCGGCTGAGCAGATAGCTTGGATCTTTCTTCCAGCTTTCAATCAATGTCTTTGCGGTTGCGCTTTCAAGCTTGTCGAACGCGGCAAGGGCAGATGACAGTTCTTTTGGATTGACGATTTGCTCGCCAGGGCGCGCGCCGCGGCTCAGCAAGAAAATGGATACGAAGCTTGGCTTGTCAACGCCGATGGCTTTGCACAGAACGGAGACGGAGCGGCCGCCATCTTCCGAAACCATCATGTCAATCATCGATACATCAAGACCGGTTTTCATCGCCAGCATGATGTCGAATAACTTGAAGAAGCCCATGCGCAGTGCCTGAATCATCGCGCGTGGATTAACGGCATCGCGTTCATGGAACCATTCGGCAACCTTCTGCATGGCCAAATCGTCATTGCGATCGGTTTCCATGCTGGTCAGCAAATCGTTCACGGAGTTTTCTAATGCTTGGTCAACCTGACCAGCGCTAATGCCAAAGCGTGACACAATCGAACGGCGGAGTTCTGCGCCAACCCACCAGTACAATTGCTTGCCCATATCTGCGGTCAGTTCTGGGCGGTTTGCCAATGGTTCATGCAGCTTTTTGCCAAAGCGTGCGGCTTCAATCATTACATGAAGTGTGCGGGCTGAAAGTTTTGCGCCAAGATTAGCTGCAACCGCAGCCATCACATCAACGTCACCGGTTGCCACCATTGCATCCACAACAGCTTCGCTGATGCTGGTGCGTTCGCCAATGGAAAGGGCATGGTCGGTACCGCGCGCTTCAATCACGAAAATCAAGTCTTCGTCTTTCAGGCGCGCGCTATTAATAAGAACTGGTTTTGCAACTTCCGGGTGCGTATCGCATGCAAGGTTCAGCAATACGCGGTGCGGAACATTGGCAGAGAAGGAAAGGCGCTGCGACAGCATCTGCTTGACTTGCGGCGTGGTGTTGCCAACCAGCTCGTCGATGATTTCGTTGATCAGAATTTGCTCGCGATCGCTGAGTGCGTTATCGGAAAGGAAGATGTCTGCAAGAATGCCAGCCAGCTTGACGCGGCTCGGCTCGGAACGCTCTCTGGCGAGATTGAAAATCTCTGGTAATTTTTCGCCGATAGTTACGTTCATGTTATAATTCTTTGTTTCCCTAAATCGTTCGGAAATAATTCAAAATTCCACCTAATTTCTTAATAGCCATATCAGTAAACACTGTAATCGTTAAAAAACTCTTCATTTGCGCATCGCTTACAATAGTTTCAGGCGATTTTATGGTTAAATTCAATTAATTACCGGAGAAAAACTGGCGAAAATTGGCTCAAATTTTACTGGATATTTGCAGAAAATTAGCAAAGCTTAACGACACTTTGTCGCATCGCAACGAAACCCTAGGAAATCAGCCATTTGGCACATGAAGATTCAGGTGACGCTTTAACTAAACTGTGTTTTATCTCCGCCACGAAATTTTTTTCCTAAATCGGCCTTCGCCGTTTTTTTCTCGAAAGCCACCCCAAAAAAGACCATCAATGCAGAATCGATTTTCAAAAGTATTACGCCTCGGCACGCGTTCAAGTCCATTGGCATTGGCGCAAACGCAAACGGTGCTAACCCAGCTGCGCAAGCATTATCCCGAATTAAATGATTCTGCGGCTGTTGAAATCGTGGTGCTAAAAGCCTCCGGCGATCATGTGCTTGGCAGCAAGGACGAACGGCTGGTGGATGTAGGCGGCAAAGGCCTGTTCACCAAGGAATTGGAAGAAGCGCTGTTGGAAAACCGCATCGACATTGCGGTGCATTCGATGAAGGACGTGCCGACATGGCTGCCCAAAGGCCTTGAAATCGCAGCCACGCTGACGCGCGAAGATCCGCGCGATGTGCTGATTACCAATGGCATTGATAGCCTTGATGCGCTGCCGGCAGGCGCGGTGGTGGGTACATCCAGCCTTCGCCGCCAGGCGCAGATGTTGAACAAGCGCCCTGACTTAAAGGTCGTGCCACTGCGCGGCAATATCGAAACGCGCATTAAAAAGCTGGAAGCCGGGCAGGTGGATGCCACATTGCTTGCCCATGCGGGGTTGAAACGCATTGGGCTTGCATCACGTGCCAACGCCATTCTGGATACGACCAGCATTTTGCCTGCGGTTGCACAGGGGATTATCGGCCTTGAAATCCGCGCCACCGATGACAGCATTCGCAGCAACCTTAGCGTCATCAATTGCGCCAAAACCATGTCATCCATGGTGGCAGAACGCGCCATGCTGGAAGTCTTGGATGGTTCATGCCACACCCCCATCGCGGGGCTTGCAGTGCATAATGCCGATGGCTTGCTGCTGCAAGGTCTTGTTGCGCACCCCGACGGCAAGGGCATGTGGCAAAGCCAGCAATATGCCGTTGTCAGCGATGCGGTAAGCCTTGGCCGCGAAGTTGGCCGCGCATTACGCAAACAGGTTCCCGCAGGCATCTTACCGGAATAATATGAAACCAGTTATTCTTATCACCCGCGCGATTGAACATGCCGCCGCAACGCAAAAGGATGTGGAAGCGCTGGGGGCCAGTACATTGCTTGACCCGATGATGGATATTCAGCCGATTACGGGCGTGGAACCCATTTCTGCAACCACATCTGCCCTGATTATTACCAGCCGCAATGCGCTGGTGGGCATCAAAGCGCTGGAAAACGCCGAAACATTGCCGATGTTTATTGTAGGCAAGGAAACCGCAGCCCTGTTCAAGGCGGCAGGCTTTAAAAATATCGCCGCCACCGCTGAGCAATCCGCTGATTTGCCACGCCTTATCAAGGCATCGGTGCAACCAAATGCAGGCGCGCTGCTGCATATTACATCGGAACATGCGCATACCGAATTTTATGAGCCGTTACTGGATGCAGGTTTTGGCATTGACCAGCGTCTGGTCTATACCGCCAATGCGGTAAAGCAGTTTGATGCGGCAACATTGAATGCCTTGGAGCAAAGCAAACTGGCGGGCGTGTTGTTTTATTCCGCGCGCACGGCGGATATTTTCAATACCCTCATAACAGCGGCTGGGCTACAGGGAAATACCAAACGCCTTCGCGCATTTTGCTTGAGCGACAGCATTGCTGCATCGCTTGATAAAACCGCATGGAAATCGGTTTTCGTTGCAAAATCGCCCACCCATCAGGCGATGATGGATTGTTTAAGGGATTGTCTTGCAAAAGGCCTTTGAAAGCCACATGCTAGTGGGGTGATTGATACAACCCAGTTGCATAAACCGGTGCCACGCATGACCAACGAACCCTCCACCAGCTCCTCGCTGATGAAATCCGATTCAACGATTAATCCGAAGTCGCCGCATGTCGCCGGCACGACACGCGCGACAATTGCATTTATTTTCTCGCTGCTTGCGCTGGGCATTTCCGGCTATCAACTGTGGTCAACCGCCGATGTACGCGAAGGCAAGGTGGTGTCGCCATTGATGACCGAAAACTCATCGAGCGATATGGCAAGCCGCTTAAAGGCGCAGGAAAACACCCTGACGGTAATGAATGACACGTTCAAAAAGCAATTGGATGCGCTGGCGCAAAAGCTGAATGAAATGCCAGCGCCAGCAAAGGATACAGCGGAGCTTTCCGGCACGGCCGCTGCCGTAAATATCAAAATGGCGGATTGGGAAAAGCAAAACGCGGAACTGCGCCAGCACATCAAGGCGGAACTGCTGGCCAAATCAAAGAACATCGCCGCGTTATCGGTGCTGGAACGCATTACGCGCAAGGCACAGCTGGGTTTATCCTTCCAGAATGATGTGAAGGAACTGGAAGCGACCATCATTCCCAATGAAACATCAGCGCACGCTTATAATATGCTGAAAGGCTTTGATAAGCCACTGGCATCCGACACTGCATTACTAAACGGCCTTCATGCACTCGCGCCTGATTTCCTTGCGCGGGAGAAACTCGATAAGGCCGATGGCCTGATGGATAAAATCGGCATCCAGTTGCAAAAGCTGGTCGTGGTGCGCAAAAAAAGCGGGCAGGTGGATGATGGAACCCCCATCGGCAAATCACTGGATGAATTGCAAACGGCCATCGTAACCGGCGACTGGCCAAGGGCGACCAGTATTGCTTCAACCTTTACCGAGAAAAACCCCGCGCAACTGCCAAAGGATTTTGCAAGCTGGCAGGAAAAACTGCGTGACCGCGCATTGACCGAAGAAGCAGTGAATGCCCTGCAACATCTCGTTTTAAATGATTTAAAGGATGTCGGCATTCCCGTTGCCGAACCGCCAGCACCAGCCTCCGTTGCTGCGCCAGCAGAAAAACCTGCGGTAAAGAAAGCGCCAGAAAAAGTATCTGAGGAACCCGTCCATTGATTAGATTACTCGTATTCCTTTTAAAGATCATTCTGGTTGTCTTTGTCGCCGTATGGGTGGCGGAGCGTGCGGGCCGGATTACCTTTGAATGGAAAGACAGTGTTATTGAAACATCGGCTGCGCTTGCGTTGGGCGTTGTGGCGCTGCTGGTTGTCATTTCCTATAAAACCGCAAAGACCATTGCGGCCATCCGCAATACGCCGCGCCTTTACCGCATGCACACCCATTTGCGCCAGCAGCGCCTGGGTCAAAAAATGCTTACCGATGCGATTGGCGCGTTTTCCGAGCAGAAAAAAGGCAAGGGCGTGAAGTTCCTGCGCAAGGCTGAAAAGCTGCTTGGCCCATCGCAGATTGTTGATCTTGTGAAATCGCATGTAGGGCAGCAGGCAGAGGAACCCACCACCAGCGCGGTGGCCGAAACCAGTTCGCCCTATGCGTGGAAGCAAATCATTGAACAGCATTTGCGCGACAACAAGCAGGGTGAGGCATTGCAAGCCGCCACCAGCTTTGCCGAAAAGCATCCACAACTGCCGCTTGCCAAAAAACTGTTATTCGAAGTGCTGGTGCGTCAGCGCAGCTGGGAAAAGGCGATGCAGACACTGGAACAGCTTCGCGTTCACCACAGCATGCCGCGCAAGGAATGGCGCGATACCAAGGCGGCATTGCTGACCGAACGCGCGCGCGAAGCGCTGGAACATAATCACCCGACGCAGGCATTTGAAATGACTCTCCAGGCTGACCGCATGCACCCCCACTGGGTGCCAACGGTGCTGACATCTGCCAGGGCGCTGGCAAAGCAGGATAAGGCAAAGGAAGCCGCGGCGCTCATTGAACGCGCATGGCCGCATTGCGGGCATGAACAGCTGGGCGATTTATACTTAAGCTTGAAAACCGGCCGCAGCGATTTGCAGAAAGCGCAAGCCGCCGAAAAACTGGCCAACAGCAATCTGGCCAATCCGGGCTCAAAACTCCTTGTTGCACGCGCATTGACCAAGGCTGGGCTTTGGGGCCAGGCGCGCAGTTATGCCAAGGCATTGGCCGAAGCGCATCCGCGCCGCGATTATTATGATTTGCTGGCGCATATCGAAGATGTTCAAACGAATGATAAAGCTGCCGTTGCGCAATGGAAAAATCTGGCGGTTTCCGCGCCGCCCGATGAAGCATGGGTGTGCACATCCTGCAAGCAGCCGCATGGTGAATGGCAGGGCATTTGCGCATCCTGCAACCGCTTTAATACGCTGCACTGGGCAACGCCGCTGCACAAGCAATCAATCAATAAGAATTAAGGCCGCCAAGGGCGGCTCGCACCTAAATGGTGCGAAGCTACGCGGCGTTTGAGCGCATATGGGTCATAAAAAAACCGCCCAGCTTTCGCTGAGCGGTTTTATAATCGGTTATGCGTAGCGCTTAGTTCCTGCGGCTACCCATGAATTGCAGCATGTACTGGAACAAGTTCACGAAGTTCAGGTAAAGCTGTAATGCCGACAGTATAGCCAGCTTGTCGTTGCTTTCTGCGCCATAGCTTTCCGAATAGCTGTCCTTGATGCGCTGGGTGTCATACGCGGTCAAGCCCACGAATACCAGCACGCCAACGCCAGAGATGATGAACTGCATCATCGTGGAATTCAGGAAGATGTTCACGATGGATGCGATAATCAGGCCAATGACTGCCATCATCAGGAAACTGCCGAATTTGGTCAAATCGGCTTTGGTCGTATATCCCGACAATGATGTTGCAGCAAACATACCCGCCGACACAAAGAAGGTGTTTGCAATGCTTGCGCCTGTAAAGATGATGAAGACGCTAAACATCGAAACACCCATCAGGGCGCAGAACAGCCAGAACATGCCTTGCAGGGTTGATGCGGATGAACGCTGCGATACAGCGCCCATGAACAGCATGAATACCAGCGGGGCAAACATGGCGACATAGCCAAGGATGGAAATTTTACGCGTTACTTCATTAAAGAACGGTGCGTACAGCGCCGGGTTTTCGCCAATCAGCCAGGCGATGAGACCGGTAATGGCAACGCCTAATCCCATGTAATTATAGATGCGCAGCATATGGGCACGAAGGCCTGCGTCCATGCCAAGGCGTTCAATGCTCGCACTATCAGCGCCGCGATTGAATGGATTGTTCGTCATGTTTTTGTTCTCCTATGAAGCGCGTGTTAAAGCTTGGGTGTGGTGATGCGCGCATGCAGAACATAATAGCCAATTGTGACGATTCAATGTTATTCGAAAATAACGATACAATTTCAAGGCGTTACTTGACTGGTTGCCCGGCCCGATTATGCGGCGGCTATTATTTACCGCTGGTGATCAAGCCCATCGCCATGCGCGAGAAGAATTTTTTTGCAGGCGGAATTTTCTCAATCAACGCTAAGCCAAAGCGGCGGATAAGGCGCAAGGGAAGGACATTATTTGAGAATAATTTTACCAGTACATCGGTTGCAGTCATGAAGGTGAAGTGGTCAAGCTGCCGCCCAGCATCATAGCGTTGCAGCAATTCATCCGCGCCAATATCACCATCGGTTTTGAAACGCATTTCAATCAAATCGCCCAATACGCCAATGTCGCGTACAGTTAGATTGAATCCTTGGCCCGCGACGGGGTGCATGCTGTGCGCGGCTTCGCCAATCAAGGCAAGGCGTGGGGCGTGCAAACTATCTGCCAGCATAAAGCGCAGCGGGTATTGCTGGCGCGGTGTTGCCAGCGAAATGCCGCCAAGGTTTTCGCAGCCACGTTCTTTCAATAGCCCAATAAACTCGTCTTCCGGCATTGTGTGCAATGCTGCGGCGGTATCAGGCTTTTCAGTCCATACGATGCTGGATCGGTTATCGCTCATCGGTAACACAGCGAATGGCCCGCCGGGGTAAAAGTATTCCAGCGCCAGATTATGATGCGGCATGGTATGCTTAATCGTGACCACCAGCGCGGTTTCGTTATATGACCAATGGCGCGCTTGTATGCCCGCATGCTCGCGGCAGAATGATTTTTTGCCGTCCGCCGCAATCAGCAGCCTGGCGCGCAGCGTTGAATTATCATCTAAAGCCAGCGTTATGGCATCGTCTTCATAATGAATAGCTTGTATGGCAACTGGGCAGGCGAGCGTTACGTTGTTTAGTTCGGCCAACCGCTCAAACAACGCGGTTCTGAAAACCGTGTTCTCAACAATATAGCCAAAAGCCTTATCGCCCCCAGCAGGGCCGGTTGCGCCATTTGGCGCAGAGGCATCGCATAAAAATACGTCCTTAGCAGGGCCGGTTGCGCCATTTGGCGCAGAGGCATCGCATAAAAATACGTCCTTAGCAGGGCCGGTTGCGCCATTTGGCGCAGAGGCATCGCATAAAAATACGTCCTTACTTTCGAAATCCAGTGTCAGGGCGCTGCGTTGGTCGGCGACGCGAATATCATCAATCGGACAGGTGGTATCTTTAATTTTATTCCACACACCGCATGCATCGAGAATTCTGGCGGAGCCATAGGCAATGGCGGTGGAGCGGCCATCAAAGGCGGTGCTGGTCATGTTGGCCTGGGCAATGCGTTCAACCACCGCTACGTCAAGCCCGGCGCTGCCAAGCCGCGCTGCCATGACAAGCCCCGCAAGGCCGCCGCCCGCGATGATGACATCGTGCTGTTTTTTTTGTTTTTCGCTTGTTTTACGCATAATTGACCGGTTCAAATGATTGCTATAATTTAGGCCAATTCACTGGATATACAACACAGAATTTCATACCAGACATCACGATTGCCGGAGCCCTTACATGAAGATGATTATTGCCGTCATTAAGCCTTTCAAGCTTACCGAAGTGCGTGAAGCGCTCAATGAAATGGGCGTGCATGGCATGACCGTGACGGATGTGCGCGGCTATGGCCGCCAAAAAGGCAATTCGGAAATGTATGTGGGCGCGGAAGCCGCGACCAGTTTCGTTAACAAAGTAAAATTTGACATTGCAGTGGAAGATAGCCAGGTCGATGCCGTTGTGGACACCATTTTGAAATCCGCCGGCAGCGGTAAAGTGGGCGATGGCAAAATCTTTGTTTACAACATTGAACAGGTGGTGCGCATCAGCACCCAAGAACGTGGCGCAGCCGCCATCTAACCCTATACAGCGTATTATCATTCATGCGGTACCTTCCACTTATCCTTCTGCTGGTTTTATCATTCGGCGCGCCTGCGGTTGCGCAATTGCCGTCCGGGCCTGCGGTTGCGCAAAAAGTAGAAGAGGCGTTGAAAAAGAATGACACCAAGCTGACCGATGAGCAGATCAACACGGTCATTCAGACCTTGGAAAACCAGGCAGAGCGTGACGCGTTCCTCAATAAGCTGAAGGCATTAAGAGCCGCCACCGCCTCAACCGATGCAACAAGTAAACAACCTGCCGTGCCCAGTGTTCAGGCGCTTGATGCCATCACCAATTCGATGACAGCGGCAAGCTCGACCTTTACGATGATCGTGAGAAGCTTTGCCGATTTACCGCAGATATCCAAATGGCTGCAAAAGCAGTTTGATAGCGAGGAGGCACGCGCGGCATGGCTTAATTTCTTTGCGCAGGCCGCAGCAGCCATCATGGCAGGGCTGATTGCCAAATATATCGTGAAGCTGTTTTTGCGCCGTCCACGCCGCATGCTTGCTGAATTGAATTTCAATAACCTGCCCTCCAAGCTGGGTGCATTTTTTGGCTACCATCTCTTATCATTGCTGCCGGTCATCGGGTTCACGGCCGCGGCACTGTTTACGCTTGGTGTGTTCGAGCTTGAACCCAAGCCGGCCAAGGCGATGGTGGCTTTCCTTGATGCCTTCATTGTGCAGCATGTGATTACATGGGTATTGCAAATGATTTTCGCGGAACGTGCGCCACGGTTGCGCTTCCTGCCGCTGGCAGATGAAAGCGCGGCCTATCTGTTCGTATGGTGCACGCGTTTATCGGCCTTCATCGTATTCGGCTTCTTCCTGTCGCAAGCCGCGCTGTATCTGGATGTGCCAAAGGGATCTGTCCATGCATTCTCGTCCTTCATCGGATTGATGATTACCTTGATGGTGGTGATTATTGTTCTGCAAAACCGCGCGCAGGTTTCAAGCTGGCTGCGTGGCAAGCACAAGGAACAGCAGTCAGGATTTGTTCAATCCACGCGGGAACGCGTTGCCGATGTGTGGCACGTGCTGGCGATTGTCTATCTGGTGATCGGCTATGTGATTGCCGCGCTGGATATTGAGCAGGGCTTTACGACGCTGATTAAGGCGACGCTGATCACGCTTGTGACGTTTATCCTGTTCCGGTTTATTCTTTCCAGTATTAACCACCTGGTGGAGAAGGGCTTTGCGCTGCCCGAGGAATTAAAACGCCAGTACCCGTTTCTTGAGCAGCGTACCAATTCATATCTTCCCATTCTGGATCGGGTGGTAAAGGCGTTTGCCTGGATTATCGGCACGTTCATTATTTTAAGTGCATGGGGCTTTGATACAGCGGCATGGTTTGCATCGCCCATCGGCAAGAAGGTTCTCTCGTCTGCCGTTTCCATCATGATTACCTTGTTCATTGTTATTGTGGCGTGGGAGTTTGTCAGCAACGGCGTGGATCGGTATTTGCAAGGCGAAGATGCGCATGGCCGTTGCATTGAACGCAGTGCGCGCATGCGCACACTGTTGCCGCTTGTCCGCTATGCATCGCATGCAACGCTGATTATCATTGCGAGCTTCATTATCCTTTCCGAATTCGGGCTTAATATCACGCCGCTTCTTGCGGGTGCTGGTATCATCGGCTTGGCGGTGGGGTTCGGTGCGCAAACCCTTGTAAAAGACTTTATCACCGGCCTCTTTATCCTTCTTGAAGATACCATTTCCATAGGTGATGTCGTGAAGGTCGGGGAACATTCAGGCGTTGTCGAAAGCTTCACCATCCGTACGCTTCGATTGCGCGATATAACAGGCCATGTGCATTCCATCCCCTTCAGTGAAGTGACCAGCATTGTCAACCAGACCAAAAATTATGCCTATGTCCTGGTTGATGTGGGCGTTGGCTATGATGCCGATTTGAAGCAAGTCATGGAAATAATGAAGCAGGTTGCCGATGTCATGCGCAAAGATCAGGCCTATACGCGTTATATCTACGAAGCGATGGAAATCTTCGGGATTGAGCGTTTTGATGCATCATCCATTGCCATGCGCGCGCGCATGAAAACCGATGGCCAGAAGCAATGGGCGATCAAGCGCGAATATATGCTGCGCTTAAAAGCCGCGTTTGATAAGGCGGGCATCGATATTCCGTACCCCATCAGCGTTCAAAAAACGATTGATATGGCATTGCAGGGTGAAAACCGGCAACAACTGGATTCAAAAACGGCAACGGTTATCGCAACTGAAACCAAGCCTGCCTAATCCTCAGGAACAAAATCTTCCCAGCCATTCGCGGTGAGGCATTGCAGCGCAGGAAAGCGCGCCTTATACGCCATCTTGCGCGATTGCTTAATCCAATACCCCAGATACACGAATTCCAACCGTTGGTTTTTCGTTTCTTCAACCAAGCGAATAATCAATTCGCTGCCAAGGCTGCGTTTATCCAGCTCAGGGTCAAAAAAGCTGTAAACCGCAGATGTGCCGCCCGCCAATTTGTCCATCAGCATTGCGCCAACCGTAATGCCCGCTTTGTCGTGCAGGCATAGCAAGGCGCTGTTTTCGCTGCCTTCATGCATCATCGCGGTAAAATCAGGCAATTGCATTTGCGCCATGTCGCCCTGATTATGCCGCGCGTTTTGGTATGCGCTGAATAATTCAAACAGCGGTTCGGCTTCGCTGGTTGAAATCACCTTCGTCGTCAAATCACGGTTTTTGGCGTGGATGCGTTTTAGGTTACGGGTGAGGGCAAATTCATTCGCCTTGATGCGTACGGGAACGCAGGCCATGCAGGTCGGGCAGGCAGGCCTATATATAATGCTCTGGCTGCGGCGGAAGCCAAAAGGCGTTAATTGGCTGGTAAGCAGGTAGTCAGACGGGCCATTTCCCAAAAGCCGGGTAAAAATCTTCTGCTCCACCTGCCCATCCAGATAGGGGCAAGGGCTTGGCCGCGTTAGATAAAAGGGCAGTTCTTTCAGCTCTTCGCCAATAAACGACATAAAACCAGCCTATACCTAAAATTTGAAGCAATTCTTAAGCAGAATTCAGAGTTGGTTAAGCCCAATAAACTATATTTCCCTTATCAGATTTTTGAAAAGGATTTTTTATGGTTGATTTTAGCAAGGCATTTTCAAATGCAGTTGAACCATCGAATGGTCAACCATTAGCCCTGTCAGCATATGATAGATTCAATCTCCATAGAAATTTTGTGGGTATGCGCATAGCCATGAGTATGGACCGCAGTGACTGGTTTGAAAACCGTGCTGGCGGTAAGGAAAATTTCAGTAAATTATGGGGTCATGTTGTGGATGGAACTTCTAACGAACAGTTCCCCGCAGATATGGTCAATCAATTGCGCGATACCATGCGTGCGACCCCTTATAACGTTGACATGGTTGAAGCGATGGTCAAATCCATGGTTATCAAGGCATCAACGCCAACCACGTCAAATATCAATGCCGCTGACCGCGCAGGTATGGTAGCAATCATCAATGGCGCTGCATCTGCTGCTGCAACACCATCGTCTTCGCCTACACCTACTGGGCCAATCTCTGTGCCATCAACTGTGCCATTTTCTGCACCATCGGAAGCTCTGCGCGGTACGCCAACGCGCGCACCAATGCCACCTCAGAACTAATGAATTGGTGAGGGCGGCGTTAAGCGCGGCACATTGCCGGGCGTAAGCGCGGGTGATGCAGCGGGTTTTTCTTCCGGCATCTTATTCGTAAAATCAGCAGCAGGATGAATTGCAGGGCCCCCATTTGTATCGGGCGGCGCTGCTTCAGCATCTTGCTTCTTGGCCGCATCTGGCTGTGTTTCCTGTTTTTCATTCCCATAACGACGCAGCAATACAATGCTGATGCGGCGGTTCTGCGGGTTCTTGGTATCTTCCTTCATCAATGGCTCGCGGTCAGCCTTGCCGCGAATATCCATCACGCGGTCTTCGGTAAAGCCGCCTGCAATCAACGCCATCATGCTGGAAAAAGCGCGGCCCGATGACAGTTCCCAGTTATTGCTGCGCGAAATCCCGCGATAGGGAGTGCTATCGGTATTGCCTGAAATCGTAATCTTGTTCGGAAGGCGGGAGATAACCTTGCCTACCGTCATCACCAAATCGCGGCTGCGGCCAACCAGATTGGCATTGCCGGTTGAAAACAGCGAATAACCGTTCTTATCGACGATTTGAATGCGCAGGCCCTCTGGCGTACTGTCAATCAGCAGGTTTTCTTCCAGGGATGCCATTTCAGGGGATTGCTTGATGGCTTCGCGCAGCGCGTCCTCGGCCTTCTTAAAGCTTTCTTCTTCGCGTTTCTTGGCTTCTTCCAAAGCAGCTTCGTTCATTTTATCGGGCGCGACTTCATCGGGGACTTTTGGCGCCACCAGTTTTTGAAGCTGTGAAACCGCGGCCGCATCGCCGCTGGTCAGCTTGTCGTTCATGTTTTTATTTG
Organism: Alphaproteobacteria bacterium; assembly: GCA_021732145.1. Classification (GTDB taxonomy): domain Bacteria; phylum Pseudomonadota; class Alphaproteobacteria; order UBA9219; family RGZA01; genus RGZA01. The sequence continues at coordinate 52,088 of JAKFVN010000006.1, read as the reverse complement.
TGCCGGCAGGTGTTCCATAAGCGGGGTCTTCCTGGTGATCTTCATCGGTTTCGTTCTGTTCAGGAACGGCCTTGCTTAATCCCGGCGGCGATGTTTCGCTGATTTGCGCACCTTCCGTGGTGACGGTCTTGCCGCCAAATACGCCACCCGCGCCGGATTCCGATTTCGAGATGGAGGCAGGGGAGAAATAATCGGCAATGCCTTTGCGTTCTACGTCGGTGGTGACGTTTAAAAGCCATAACAGCAAAAAGAACGCCATCATCGCCGTCACGAAGTCGGCATAAGCCACTTTCCATGCGCCGCCATGATGGCCATGCCCGCCTTTTTTGATACGCTTGATAATGATGGTTGTGCCGCCGCTGTCGTTACCTTTGGCCATGATATGTGTCCTGTAAGGTTAACCAGGGGCTGGCAATGCGGATGTAGCTTCTTCCATTTCCAGAAAGGTCGGGCGCAAATCATTGGGGATGGATTTGCGTGCATATTCAATCGAGATGGATGGCGCATAACCGCCCAAATGCGCCAGCAAACCGGCCTTGATGACTTGGTAGTACTTACCGTTCAGGGCAAATTGTGCATTCAATGCGTTTGCTAATGGGGCCAGATAACCATAGGAAACCCATACGCCAAAAAATGTACCCACCAGCGCGCCGCCAATCATGTGGCCCAATACCTCGGGCGGCTCGGTAATCGACCCCATCGTTTTAATAACGCCAAGCACCGCAGCCACAATACCCAGCGCGGGCATACCATCGGCCATGCTTTGAATGGCACCGGACACTTCGTGCTCTTCTTGATGGTGAACTTCGATTTCCTGATCCATCAATGTTTCAAGTTCATAAGCTTTATCCGCGCCCAATGTCACGAGGCGCAAATAGTCGCAGAAAAATTCAACCGCGTGGTGGTCGGCCAGAAAGCTGGGGAAGGGCTGAAACAGCGTGCTTTCATCGGGTTTTTCAACGTGCGCTTCCAGTGCCAGCATGCCCTTGGTTTTTGCAAGCTTGAAGGTTTGATATAAAACGCTCAGCAATTCGATATAGCTTTGCTTGGTGTGCGCGGGTTTTTTGAATGCGGTGGGCAATAATTTGCCAACACGCTTCAATGTCGCAGGCGTATTTGATGTAATGAATGCGCCAATGCCTGAACCAAGGATGATGATGAATTCAAATGGCATCCATAATACGGCAAGGTTGCCGTGATCGAAGGCATAGCCTCCCATGGTGCACAAGATAACAACCAAAATACCGATAATTGCGTTCATAGAGACTGTTCAAAAAGTTATGAAAAAGGTTTAGGTAATTTGGTGAGTTAAACGGAGCCTGCGATACTTTGTTAATTATTGACCAGTGAGTGTTAAAGAGAATTTAACGAAGTTGAACAAAGGATAGAACCGATATATTCTAAAAGACGTTACGAGCTAGGAAGGAACAATCATGGCAATAATGGACTGGGCGGCATGGTGCGTGATAGCGGGGCTATCATTTCTTTCAATCGGCGGCTTGCTCCTTTGGGCATATGGCGATTCGATGAATCCCGAAAAAGCCGACGCAGGGCTGTCCAGCATAAACAGCAAGCGCCCAAGCTTTATGGGTGTAATAGTCTATGGCATTGCCTTAATGGTGCTGGGGCTTGGTTGCCTTGTTCAGGGAACGCTATTCCTAATCAACTAAGCTGGCGCTGCGTTCAATTTCCAGATTGAAATTTCTTTGAAAACCTTATCAGGGGTTTTTGGCAAATCGGGGTCACGCCCATCATTGTCATAAACAACACTGGTCAGCTTGCGTGGTTTTCCGTATTCATCCAAATCAACTACCAGCACACCATACATATCGGTTTTAATCTCACCTTGCGTTTTATCCAATACGCTGCGCGTTGTCGTGTATTTAAAAACATGCTGCCCATCGACCATGCCCGTGTATTCAATCACGGAGCCGTGGTCATGCGCGGAGCCCGCGCCTGAACCCGTAAACTTGCCAGTGATTTCACTATTGGTAATAAACCAGTGCAACATGCGCGCGCGTTTGGTTGCGCGGTCAATGTCTGGCGGGGAAACTTCGCTGCGTGAACCATTGGGCGTTACAAACCATTTTAGGCCTGGTGCTTCATCTGCATTGCGGCATTCCATCGCGCGGTCGGTGCGCACCCAATCACCGGAAATATCCGGAATAATATTATCGGCAGGAATGGTTGGTTTGCTTTTGATTTGGGCGAATAAATAATCCCATCTGTTCAGCGCAGTGGTGTCTTTGGATGGAACGTATATACGCATTGCTTACCGCCTAATTTTTTAAAATAGTTGGCAGTAGGAATAGCAAAGAAGTGGAAAGGGCTATAGCGGTTAATTACTTTCTAGCCGGCAATCTTCACAACCAGTATTGGCAGTAAGGCGTAGTAAATCGCAGCCAGGCTGCTAATCATTAACGTCAAATAGGTTGTTTGCGTACCGATAATGCGCATGACATTCGCGGCGCTATCTTTGCCAACGCCGTATGCATGGAGCACGCGCGCGGTCAGCAGCATGATGCCAAGGCAATGCAGCACGGGCGCGGGCGCGCCATGCACTTCAATCAGAAACATCAGCACAAGGCACATCGGCACAAATTCAACGAAACTGTGCTGCGCGCGTTCCGCGCGGCGCCATAATTCTTCATTGCTTGATTTGGCGTTAATCGCGACGCGGATATATTCGCGGAAAATGTTGAGCGAGAGCACGAGCAGCAATAACCCGAAAAGCCCTGCATATAAAATCGTGACGGAAGGGGTGTTGACCATAAAAACCTCGCGGCAAAAAACTGAAGCTAAAACCTTAAGCTGTTTTTTTATGCTGGTCGATTGCTTTTTGCAGTTCCTTCGCGCCCGCAGCTGCGCCGTCTGCGTGATTCCAGACTTGCCCGATAACAGCAACGAATTCCACGCCTGCCTTGACCAGCGGGGCGCAGTTCTGCGCCGTGATGCCACCAATGGCAACGCAGGGTGTTTTGACGGCCATCACCCAGTCCTCAAATACGCTTAACGGAACAAGCGGCGCATTTTCCTTGGTGGATGATGGAAAGGCGGAGCCAAACGCCACGTAATCCGCGCCTTCTTCGGCGGCATCCATCGCGCTGTCTTTGCTGGCATAGCAACTGACACCGATTATTTTGTCTTTGCCCAAAATGCTGCGCGCCATGGTGTACGTCATATCTTCCTTGCCGATATGCACGCCGTCGGCGCTAAAACGCTTCGTCAAATCCACGCGATCGTTCAAAATGAACGCAATATCGCGCTTCCAGCAAATGGGCATCAGCGTTTCAATGGCACGTTCCCAATCATCATTGGTTTTGTCTTTGATGCGTAATTGTACACAGGCAATGTCCGCATTATCCAGCACCGACGGAAGCTGCTGCGACAGCGCAGCCAGCTCAAACTCCGGCGGGGTGATAAGATAAATGCGTGTCAGAGGTTGCTCTCCATCCGCGCGCGACCTGAATATAGCTACGCTTTGCCTTGGTAGATTTTTACCAATTCATCAAGCAGCTTTAATGCATCTTCGCGTGGGCGCTGGAAGGAGTTGCGCCCGATGATGGAGCCGTTGCCGCCGCCATCACGAATGGCGCGCGCATCATCAAACACGCTGCTTTCGCCCTTGGTTGCGCCGCCGCTGAATACAACAATGCGACGATTATTAAAGCAGCATTGCATAATATGCTTCACGCGGTCGGCTTGCGTTGCTTTTGGAATGGCCTTGGCTTCGTAAACCTTCTTCGCATCCGGTTGTTCCAGGAAATCAGTCGGCAATTTGACCTTGATAATATGTGCGCCAAGAAGTGTCGCCATGTGCGCAGCGTACGTAATTACGTCAAACGCGGTTTCGCCATCCTTCGACAAATTGCCGCCCCGAGCGTACGACCACAACACCACGGCCAAGCCGTTTTCTTTTGCTTGGCGTGACAGGTCGCGGAATTCTTCGTATTGGTCATACATCACATCCGAACCGGGATAAATCGTAAAACCGATTGCAGAGCAGCCCAAACGCAGCGCGTCTTTTACGCTGGCGGTAACGGCTTGATCGGGCGCTTCCTTTTGGCGTGACAGGCTGTTGGCGCTGTTCATTTTCAAAATGGTTGGAATGGTGCCAGCGAAGGTTGATGCGCCAGCTTCTAACATTCCAAGAGGAGCGGCATAGGCATTAAGGCCTGCATCAATCGCCAATTGGTAATGATAGTGCGGGTCGTATGCTTCCGGGTTTGGCGCAAAGCTGCGTGCGGGGCCGTGTTCAAATCCTTGGTCAACGGGAAGGATAATCATTTTGCCGGTGCCGCCCAAACGTCCTGCCATCAACATGCGGGCAAGATTGGCTTTGGTGCCGGGGCAATCGCTTTCATAATTATCAAGAATTTCGCGAACTTTACGGGTGAGTTTCATAAGATGACCTTCAACTGAATAGGATTGAGATTTGAAGCTTTTTAACTAGTGGAAGTAGCAAAGAATGGCAAATCTTCTTTCTAAACTGCCATATAAAAAATCCCCTTAAAATCACCCTGTAACGTCTTGATTATTAAGCGTTATTTAGGCTTATAAATGCTTGCTTTTCTGTGCGCCATGCCTACACTCTCCAGCATTAGAATCATAAATCTTAGGAAAACCACGTGAGCAGTAATCAAAACACCATGCCACCGGCGCAGCCACCATCCAACACCAATACGCTGCCCATCACTATTGAAGATGAGATGAAGAAATCCTACCTCGATTACGCGATGAGCGTAATCGTGAGCCGCGCTCTGCCAGATGTGCGCGACGGATTAAAACCAGTTCACCGCAGAATTTTATACGCCATGAAAGATGGCGGCTATGACAGCTCCAAGCCTTACAAAAAATCCGCCCGCATCGTTGGTGACGTGATGGGTAAATATCACCCGCACGGTGATAGCGCGATTTATGATGCAATGGTTCGTATGGCGCAGGATTTCTCCATGCGCCTGCCGCTCATTGACGGCCAAGGTAACTTCGGCTCGATGGATGGCGATCCGCCAGCCGCGATGCGTTATACCGAAGCACGTCTGGGCAAAACCGCTGAAACGCTTCTCGAAGATATTGATAAAGAAACCGTAGCATTCCAGCCCAATTACGATGAATCCGTATTCGAGCCAACTGTGCTTCCTGCACGTTTTCCAAACCTGCTTATCAATGGTGCGGGCGGTATTGCGGTGGGTATGGCCACCAACATTCCAACCCATAATCTGGGCGAAGTGATTGATGCATGTTGCATGTTGATTGATAACCCGGAAGCGTCGATTGAAGATTTAATGGAAGTAATGCCAGCGCCAGACTTTCCAACTGGCGGTATTATTCTCGGCCGTAACGGCATTCGCTCCGCGTTCCATACGGGCCGCGGTTCCATCATCATCCGCGCACGCACGCAAATTGAAGAAGTGCGCAAGGATAAGATGGCGATTATCGTCAACGAAATTCCGTATCAGGTGAACAAGCTCCGCCTCATCGAAATCATCGCATCGCAGGTGAATGACAAGGTGATTGAAGGCATTTCCGATTTGCGTGATGAGTCCGACCGCGACGGCGTTCGCATCGTGATTGAATTAAAGCGCGAAGCGATGCCTGAAATTGTGCTGAACCAGCTTTTCAAGCATACGCCGCTGCAAACATCCTTCGGTGTGAACATGCTGGCGCTGCGCGATGGCCGCCCGGAATTGCTGAATATCAAGCAGGTGATGGAAGCGTTCCTAGCGTTTCGCGAACAGACCATTAACAAGCGCACCGAATACGAATTGTCACAAGCCCGTGACCGTGCACACATCTTGGTTGGCTTGGCGATTGCCGTTGCCAATATTGATGAAGTTATCAAAATCATTCGCGGTGCTTCTGACCCTGCGATTGCGAAGGCTGAATTGCTTGCCCGCGAATGGTCGGCAGATGCGATTGCGCCATTGCTGGTTCTGGTGGAAGGCAGCGAAGATAAGTCACGCAAGACCTACCGCCTCGATGAAATTCAGGCGAAGGCAATTCTGGATTTGCGCTTGCACCGCTTAACCGGTCTGGAACGCGAAAAGATTTCCAACGATTTGAAGGAAATTGCCGCGCGTATCGCTGATTACATCAATATTTTAAGCAATCGCCCGCGCGTACTTACTATTATGCGTGATGAAATGGCGGCGATTAAGCTGCAATTCAATACGCCGCGCCGTACTACGGTTGAGGATTTAGAGTTTGAAAGCGATATCGAAGATTTAATCCAGCGCGAAGACATGGTGGTTACTGTTTCGCAGGCGGGCTATGTCAAACGTGTGCCGCTTTCAACCTACCGCGCGCAGCGCCGTGGCGGTAAAGGCCGCACCGGCATGACGACCAAGGAAGAAGACGTGGTGGTGGATGTATTCGTGGCTAACACCCACACGCCAATGCTGTTCTTCTCATCGCGCGGCATGGTGTATGAAATGAAGGTGTATAAGCTGCCGCTGGGTAACCCCGCCGCACGCGGTAAAGCCTTGGTGAACTTGTTACCATTGCAGCAGGGCGAAACCATCACCGCCGTCATGCGCATGCCGGAAGAAGAATCCCGCTGGGAATACCTCTACGCCATGTTTGCAACTTCGGCTGGTACCGTTCGCCGTAACAAGCTGTCCGACTTCACCAGCATCCGCCAATCCGGTTTGATTGCGATGAAGCTGGAGGAGGGCGAAAAGCTCATCTCCGTTCACACCTGTGATGAAGAAGATGACGTATTGCTCGCATCACGCCTTGGTAAGGCTATCCGCTTTGCCGTGACCGACATCCGCGTATTTGCGGGTCGTAACTCTATGGGTGTGCGCGGGATTAAATTATCTGATGGCGATGAACTGATTTCCATGTCCATCATCAAGCACACCGAAGCAACCGCTGAAGAACGCATTGCATATTTGCGTGCGGCTGCAGCTCTTCGCCGCGCTGAAAGCGGCGTTGAAGAAACCGTGGAAGCTTCTGATGAAGATGGTAGCGTAGCAAGCATTACACTGTCACCCGAACGCATGAAGCAATTGGCGGATGCCGAGCAATTCATCCTCACTGTCTCCACATCCGGCTTTGGTAAGCGCACATCATCCTACGAATACCGTATCTCCGGTCGCGGTGGTTCGGGTATCTGGGTCATGAATATGGGCACGAAGAACAACGCGATTGTGGCGTCGCTGCCCGTTGAACTGACGCAGGATTTGATGCTGGTCACCAATGGCGGCCAAATCATCCGCATGCCGGTGAAGGACATTCGCGTGGCTGGCCGTGCGACACAGGGCGTAACCCTGTTCCGCGTTGCCGAAGGCGAACACGTTGTGTCCTCAGCCCTTATTCAGGAAGAAACAACGGATGAAAAAGACGAACCCAGCCCGCACGTCTAACAGCAGCGATAGACTGATTGGCCTATATCCCGGCACGTTTGACCCCATCACCTTGGGCCATACCGACATTATTCTGCGCGGCGCAAAGGTCGTGCACAAATTGGTAGTGGGCGTTGCCGATAATGCAGGCAAAGGCCCGCTATTCAGCCTGAAAGACCGCATTAAAATGGTCGAAGCGGAAGTGGCCAAGCTGGATACCGGCATTGAAATTGACGTGCGCCCGTTTAAAAACCTGCTGATTGATTTTGCAGGCCAGGTGGGCGCGAAGGTGATTATTCGCGGCCTGCGCGCGGTATCCGACTTTGAATATGAATTTCAAATGGCGGCAATGAACCGCAAAATCGCGCCTGATTTGGAAACCGTGTTCTTGATGTCATCGGATAAATACCAATTCATCTCGTCACGTTTTGTAAAAGAAATCGCGCGTCTGGGCGGCGAGGTCAGCCCGTTTGTCAGCGAGCGCGTTTTAAAACACATCAAGCAAAAGCTGAAATAGCCTAAAGCTTGCTGGCCTGCATGGCAGCCGGCTGTTTGGGGGCTGCCTTGGCGGGGCGGCGAATAATCCCCAAGGATAAGTCAGCGGCATTTAATCCTGCCACGCGCCATGTGCCATAATCATCAAAACCCAATGCCGTTGGCTTCATAATCTGCGCAAGGTAGGTAAGCACGTTTTCCGGCGGCGTGATAAAGCGGTACGCAATTCGGAAATGCCTTGAATGTTCGCGTAATTCATCAAGCATCGTCGTTACAAGTTTAATGGCGGTATCGGCATCATGCTGGCCTGTTGGCAAATCGGCCACGCGGAAAAAGTTGATGAATGCAACGGGTTCATTGGCGCGGTGCGTAATGCCCAGCTTCCTGCCGGGAAACGAAGTGTAGGCAGCATAGCCGATTGGCGTATTGCCGCGCTTGGCCACAATAACCTTGCCGTGGGTTTGGCAATGGCGGAATGTATCAACCACATCGCTAAAAGCACGAAGATTCGCGCCGCCGCGTATCATGGTATCGAGCACATAGATGTTGGGAATAGCCGCCAGATGTTGCTGAACAACCGGGGACTGAATCAGGCGGCAGTGATAACCGATAATCTCGCGCAATTGATCGAGGTCATCGGACGGAATGGAAGCACAGCTAACGGTATTCATCAAAAATCCTTTAAAATATGGCGCTAACCTAGCATCGGCCTTGGAAAGTAATTAAGGGTTTTTCGGGCATTTCAGGCATGGTTATGCACAGCGCAAGGCGCGGTAACCCTTATAAAAGCCATGTAAATTGAAATGTTGACCCCAGCGCCCGTAACCGCTATCTAGACACATCTTTGAAATAAAGACCCTGTAGCTCAGCTGGTAGAGCACGCGACTTTTAATCGAGTGGTCATGGGTTCAAATCCCATCGGGGTCACCATTTCTGGGGTTGCGGGTGTTGAACCCATAACCTATCCATGCTCCGCATGAGGTTCAAATCCCATCGGGGTCACCATTTCTGGGGTTGCGGGTGTTGAACCCATAACCTATCCATGCTCCGCATGAGGTTCAAATCCCATCGGGGTCACCATTTCTCATTTCGTCCGGAATGGGTTTCCAGCGCGGGTGTTACGCCAATGATTCAATACTACTCCAATCAAAACGGCGCTATCTCGGTCACTGAAACCAAGCCCACCAGCACGGCCGGCATTTTCTGGTACGATATTCTGAACCCCACCAAGGAAGACGAAGCGTTCATTGAAAGCTTGCTGGGCATTGATTTGCCCACGCGCGAGGAAATGCAGGAACTGGAAGTTTCCGCGCGCCTTTACAGTGAAGACCAGCAGTTATTTGCCATCGCATCCTTTCCCGTTGAACAGGCGGAGGATGATTATTCGAATGTGAATATCACCTTTGTTGTGGCTAAGGATTATATCGTTACCATGCGTTATGTGCTTACGCGCGTGATTACGCCATTTGCAACCAGGCTGCTGCGTAAATCTGCGCCAACGGCGCAGGAATTGCTGCTGAGCATGATGGAGGCGTTTGTCGCCGCATTCGCTGATTTGCTGGAAAAGAAAACGGCGCGTTTGGATGGGATTGGCCGTTCAATTTTCACGCAACCCCACGCGCTGAGAATAAAGTCGCTTAACAGCTTTTCGGTGCGTAATTGGCGCAACATGCTGCAACACATCGGCATGTTGGGCCAGATGCTGGCGGTCATCCGCGAAGGGCTGGTGTCATTCTCGCGCATGGCGACGTTCCTGTATGGTCAGTCCAATCACGTCACGCTGGATAAGGATGCGGCATCCCGTCTTGCCACCATTGAGCGTGACAGCACGCACTTATCCGAGCATGCGGATTATTTGTCGGACAAAGTCAGGTTCCTGCTGGAAGCAACGCTGGGCTTGATCAACGTTGAGCAAAATCAGATCATCAAGCTGTTCTCGGTTGTGTCGGTGGTACTGATGCCGCCCACCCTGGTGGCCAGCATTTATGGCATGAACTTTAAATGGATGCCGGAACTGGAATGGCATTTTGGCTATCCGGCTGCCGTAACCCTCATGGTCATGAGCGCTGTCTTGCCGTTTGTGTATTTTAAATTCAAAAAATGGCTGTAATTCAAGGCGCGGATTAATCTTCGCGTTCGTCTTCATCGATTTCTTTTTCATCGATGTCCTTATCTTCCTGAACCACCGTTTGCGCCAATACCGATAATGCATCGGCGATTTCAGGGCGCACACGGCTAACGGCTAATTCGCCTTCTGCGATGGCATCTTCGGCGCGGTCAAATTCCAGCAAGCCCACATTACCCAAACGCGGTGCAATCATCACGTCAGGCGGTTCGCCCGCCATGCGGGAGCGGGTAATACGATCCTGCATGATGTTCAGTGTTGCGACCATCACGCCAAACAGGCTTGGCGCATCGCTTTCGCGGCGGAATACGCGGCGCGACAGGCTATCCACCGTGGGCGCGCCTTCATCGCCCGTCTGGTCAATCATCTTGAGCAAATCAAAGCCAGCCGCCGTTGGAATGGATGAGCCGGATTTACGGGATTTACCGATAATATCGGAATTGAGGTTCACGGCGATGACCATGTCGGCGCCCAGCGCGCGGCACGCCGCCACAGGCACAGGGTTCACCAGCGCGCCATCCAGCAACCAGCGGCCTTGCATTTTGACAGGCGTGAATACGCCGGGCATGGCGAAGGATGCGCGCATCGCATCCACAATGCTTCCTTTTTGCAGCCAGACTTCATGGCCGGTGACAAGGTCAGTGGCAACCGCGGTAAAAGGATGACCCAAATCTTCAATCTTGGTTTCGCCAACATAGCTGCGAATTTCATCGGTTACTTTTTCGCCGCCAATTAATCCGCCAGTGCGAATGCGCAAATCCAGAAAGTTGATGATTTTTTTCTTATTGAGCCCAAGCGCCCATTGCTCCAACTCGTCCAGTTTATTGGCAAGATATAATCCGCCCACGACCGCGCCGATGGATGCGCCGGCGATAATGTCTGGTTCCAAACCCAAACGCTTCAATCCACGGATAACGCCGATATGCGCCCAGCCACGTGCCAATCCGCTGCCAAGTGCCAAGCCAATTTTGCGGCGGGAAGGGTTTGCGGTGCGTTCGTTCATGGGTGGTTGGTCAGGGGTAGGGGTTGCTTGCTAAGGGCATTATAGAGGACTAGTTCTAAAGACTTTATTGCCGCCAAAGGGCTGATAGCCATTGAAACTGCATTGCCATTGCTCATTTTTTTTGCTGTTGTGCAACATAAGTCACATTTTGCGGCGCAAACCCTGCTATAAAGCCCCCCATGCTTAAACCTGTGCTACAGCCTATTGATAACCGTACCGCCACGCTTGTTTCCCGCCTGTGGCATCTCTGGATAAAACCATACCGCACCCAAATCATCGGTGTATTCCTGCTGATGGTGCTCGCTGCCGTAATGACTACGGCTTACCCGCTGGTTATTCAGTGGACGTTCAAGCTGATTGACCAAAAAGACACCAAGACCATCTACCTGATACCCATTCTGATTATTGCGGTAACCACATGCCGCGCCGCGACGTTGTACTTTCAGGCGATTTCGACCAGCACAATGGTGAACCAGATTGTGCTGGATATTCAAAATGCGCTGTACCGCCATTTGCTGGGTTCCGACCTTGCACGTTTGCAGCGTGATGCGGCGGGCACACTGACTTCACGCTTTACGGCCGATGTGGAAGCGTTGCGCATGGCCATCAACCGCTGCCTGACAGGCATTGTGCGCGACGGGCTGACGGTAGTCGCACTGCTTGGCACCATTTTATATATCGACCCGCTGCTCACGGTTATCGTGCTCGTCGTTTATCCGGTCATGGGTTACCCGATTATTCAAATCGGAAAACGCATTCGCAAAACCGCCAGTTCATTGCAGGCAGGGATTGGTGATTTAACCGCATTCCTGCAGCAAAGCTTTTTGGGCGTGCGGATGATTAAGTCCTACCGCTTGGAACGCGATGAAGAACAGCGCGCCGATGGTGCGTTTAAAACGCTATATACCGCGCTTATTAAAGCATCGCGCCTTCGTGCCCGCGTTGACCCTTTATTGGAGGTTGCCAGTGGTTTTGCTGTGGCGGGCGTACTTGCATTTGGTACATGGCGCGTTGCATCGGGCACAGGAACCGTTGGTGATTTTACTGGCTTTGTAACAGCATTACTGATGGCTGCACAGCCTGTACGTTCCCTTGGAAATCTGAATGCCGTGATGCAGGAAGGGCTGGCTGCCGCGCAGCGCGTATTTGAAATCATGGATGAACATCCGCAAATTACCGAACGCCCAAGCGCCATGCCGCTGGATGTAAAGCAAGGGCGTGTTGAATTGAAATCAGTTGTGTTTGCCTACAAACCTGAACGCCCCGTATTGCAAAATTTGAATTTGGTTGCTGAAGCAGGCCAAACCGTTGCATTGGTTGGCCGGAGCGGCGGCGGTAAATCCACAATCTTTAATATGCTCACGCGCCTATATGATGTGCAGGGCGGGCAGGTGTTGATTGATGGGCAGGATGTGCGCGATGTGACTATTCCAAGCCTGCGCGATGCCGTAACGCTGGTTAGTCAGGATGTAATTGTGTTTAACGAAAGCGCAGCCGCCAATATCGGCTATGGCCGCCCAAATAGTAAAACGGGGGGCGCAACCATTGAAGATATTCAGGATGCCGCGCGCGCAGCCGAAGCGCATGAATTCATCGCCAAACTACCTGCGGGTTACGACAGCGTAGTGGGGGAGCAGGGCAGTTCATTATCCGGCGGACAAAAACAACGCTTGGTGCTGGCGCGTGCATTCCTGCGCAATAGCCCCATTTTGTTGCTGGATGAAGCAACGTCAGCGCTTGATGCAGCATCGGAAGAAATGGTGCAGCACGCGATTAAACGTTTGGCGCAAGGCCGCACCACATTCATCATCGCGCACCGTTTATCAACCGTGCGTCAGGCCGATGTGATTTATGTGATTGATAAAGGCCAAGTGATTGAACAGGGCAAGCATGACGAATTGCTCGCCAAGAATGGCGCCTACGCCGAACTCTATCGTTTGCAGTTTAAAGCTTAGCCTTTTCCTCATACCGGCGTAAGCCGGTATCCATTTGATTGTTGTGAAACATGCCTCGAAGCTTTGTTTACATTTTGGCAAGCAAGAAAAATGGTACCCTTTACATTGGTGTTACTAAAAATCTTTACCGCCGAATGCTTGAACATAAAAACAATATTATCGAAGGGTTTACAAAAAAATACGCGGTTCATTGCTTGGTGTACTATGAAGAATTTGCAGAATTGTTATTTGCAATTCAACGTGAAAAGCAAATGAAAGAATGGAAGCGGCAATGGAAAATTGATTTAATTGAAAAAGATAACCCAGAATGGAATGATCTCTATGATTGTCTAAATAACTAACATGGATGCCGACTTTCGTCGGCATGAGGTGTTATAATTGGATGCTATCTATTCCCGCTTCAAGAAATCATTATACAGCCATTCAGCCCAACCCGCGATTTTATGGGATGCGATAACGCTGTCACGGTCATAATGGTTCATTGCCCATTCCATAAAGGGCATGGGAGTTTTGGCGTTGAAATCACGGTAGGTTTCAAAGAATTTATCCAGCACACCAGCTTTCGATTGTTTCACGTGACCATATTTAAATGAAAGCTGCTGCAGCGCTTTTTCAACTGGCACTTTGTCATGAATTAATAGATACAGCGCGCTCATGATGCCCACGCGGTCAGCGCCAGCCTTGCAATGCATCAATGCCGGTTTTTTAACGCGCGCAAATAATGCTTCCAACTGTTCCAGCACTTCGCGCTTGGGCGGCTGGCGGGAATTCACCGGGAAATTAATCAGCTCCACGCCGTTTTCGCGGCATGCTTCGGCTTCCAGATAATAGGATGCGCAGTCGCGCTCGCCGCGCAGATTCACAATCGTGCGAATGCCTTCCTTTGCCAATGCCGCAATTTGCGATGGCGTAGGCTGGCTTGACCGCCACAATCCATCCGTCACGCGATGGCGGTTGGGGTTAAGCATGCTGACAATCGTATGGTCGATGAATAGGGATTCCACAACCGCCAATGCGCGCTGCCCCTGGGTTTCCATGGGGCCTCTGGCGCTTTTAAACTCATGACTCAGACGCGCAAACCACCTGCGAATGGGGTCTTTACGCTTGGTTACAAATGGTCGTGGGTGATACTGCATTTACTCAATTATTAAGGCAAAAATTAAAGTGGGGCATTTACATTTATCCGTTCCCTAGTAAGCTCCCCTCATACTCCGCGTCAAGCAAAGAAAAGGATTTTTATGCGTTCAACCCTCGAACCGAACTATTTAAGACGCCTTGTGGGTATTTTCGGCACCATATTTGCCATTTATGTCGTGTTTTTGGCCTTTTTGGTGCTGGTTCAGCGCCAGTTGATGTATTTCCCCGATGATATACGCTTCTCGCCTGCTCAGGCGCATTTGGAAGGATTCACAGAACTCAATTATGTCGCCGCAGATGGCGTGAAGCTTCATGGTTTTTTTGCGCCGCCAAAATCGCCGCGCCGTTTAACCATCGTCTTTTTCCAGGGCAATGCGCAAAACCTGGGCGTGCGTGTTGAGAAAATCAAGATGTGGCGCGACCAGGGTTACGGCGTGATGCTGGCAACCTATCGCGGCTTTGAAAAAAATGAAGGTAGCCCAAGTGAAACCGGATTATATCAAGATGCGCGCAGCGCGATTGATGCCATCCGCCAAAAGGGCGTTCCCATCAGCAATATGATTCTTTACGGGGAATCCCTTGGCACTGGCGTTGCCGTTGAAATGGCCGCTGAAATGGGCGGTGTTGCCCCGCCAGCCGGCGTTGTTCTGGAAGTTCCCTATACATCCATTCCGGAAGTGGGGGCCTATCGCTATCCATTCGTGCCGATTTTCTGGATGCTGTGGGACAGATATGAATCGGTAGCCAAGATGAAGAATATCAAAGCGCCCGTGCTGATTTTGCAGGCAGGGCAAGACAAGGTTATTCCGCCCATCTTTGCCAAGAAGTTATTCGAAGCAACGCCGCCACCCAAAAGCATGCTGACGAACATCAAGGCGGGGCATATGGAAATTTATTCTTCGCCCGATATTGTAAGGAATATCTTCGCGTTCATGGCGGGCTTGGAGCAAACCGCGCCAGCGCTTCAGCCTGCCGCGCCATCTGCGCCCGTTGCACCGCTTGCCGCGCCGCCTGTTGCGCAGCAACCCCTTGTTCAGCAACCTGTTGTTCAGCAAGCACCAGCAGCGCAGCCCGCGCCCGCAACAAAGCATCGCCGCCGGAACTAGGCATCATTTATTGATAGCTGCACTCACCTTTGCCATTACCCAGATACTTGAAGCTCAGAGCAATGGATCCGCCATGCGTTGGCGGGCAGCTTACGCTCCCTGCGCTGATTTTATAAAATCCACCTTGGTCAATCACCGTGCCACTAACTGGCGGCTTGATTTTTTTGCATGCCAGCGTTGGAAGCACGTTTACTTCCGTCAATGGCATACTAAAGCGTTGCTGCGCAGATGTCGTGCGGCCCATGTTTAGCGCAGAGCCATTGCGTTCGCCCATGGCGAGCACAACCATGTTTTCAAATGTGCAGTTCGCGACAATTTCCTGCGGGCTTAAGCCAAGCTGTTTATACAGAGCATTTACTTCCATCTGGCCAATCGCTGCGGGTTGTAATCCAACACTGAATGTGTTTGCACCGCTTCCTGGCGGAATAACGACTGGGGGTTGATTAACGGTAACAACTTGAAGTGTGCCATCGGGTTGTGGCGGTACAAAATTTGGTTGCTGTTGCACGGGAGCAGGTTGCGGTGCGGGCTGTGCTTGCTGAACAGAGGATGGTGCTGGGCGTTGCCCGGCCTGTTGGGGGGCAGGTTGCTGCTGTGAAGGCGGTGTCGCTTTTTGCGTAGTCGCTGGCTGGGCGGGAGCAGGCTTTACGGCAATTCCCAAATCAACGGGATGTGCGGCCTGGTTATTGGGGCGAACAAACATGTCTTGCGCGTGTGCTTGCATGGGCGTGTTCATGCTTATGCCAAGCATGAAAAGCAGCAACGCTGAAAACCGATGATATGCCCGCATGGGTACCCGTTTTTTACTGGCCTGATTCTGAAACCATTTTGCTGCCTTGAATGCCCAAAAGCAATCGGGGCATAATAGGCGCATCCTGTTTACCCCCAGTATTGAGCGCGAAATGCCTAAACAAATTCTTAAATGGGTTGCCTATCTGCTCATCGCCCTTAGCACAGCGGTTATTTTCAATGGCTTATTCGTATCGGGGAAGGGTGTCCATGAAGCGATGGAAGCCAGCAGCCTTAAATCCGACCAGCTGATGATTGTTACGGGCGACAAGAAACAGCACGTCTTCAACATCGAGCTTGCGCTGACGGTACCTGAACAACAAAAAGGGCTGATGAATCGTGAAGAAATTGCCGATGATTATGGGATGTTGTTTGTCTATACCAGTGTTCAGGAAACAACGATGTGGATGAAGAACACCCTTATCCCGCTCGATATGCTGTTTATCGATAATAAGGGCAAAATTGTCTGGATTGCAGAGAACACCAAGCCCTTTGATGAAAGGGTGATTTCGTCCCATTTTCCGGTTCGCGCGACCCTTGAAATCAAGGGTGGGCAGGTGGCGGCAAGGGGCATAAAACTCGGCGATACCGTATATAACAGCTATTTTGGCAATACGGATAAGTAGCTAATTTTGCTATTGAATAAACCCGCTTAAACGCCTACAAAACCTACTTCTAAATACTTCGGGGCGTAGCTCAGCCTGGCTAGAGCGCTAGTTTTGGGTACTAGAGGCCCACGGTTCGAATCCGTGCGCCCCGACCATTTATCCAGTATCATCTCACGTATGACCCTTCGCGTTCGTATTTTCCAAGCAGCAAAAAGCACCATGCAATCCGGTCGCGGTAAATCCGGCGAATGGAGCATCGAGCCTGACTTGCTAACCGCGCGCACACCTGAACCCATCATGGGCTGGGTTAGTGCGGGCGACACGATGGGCGAACTTAAATACAGAATGCAGTTTAACGACCGCGCGCAGGCCATTGCTTTTGCAGAAAAACAGGGTTGGGAATATTCGGTTGCTGAACCAGCGGTGCGTGTAATCACGCCCAAGAACTACCTTGATAATTTCAAGACAACCCGCCCGCAGGACGAGTAACTCTTTGCCGAAGGCAAATAGATTAACGTGCCGAAACGGCGCAGGTAAATGGCGGTATTTTCCTAACTCAACACTTTTTAACGCTTTGACTTTATGCTACGCCATAATTGTCTAAACACGCGTGTTTCACTAATGACCCCGTAGCTCAGCTGGATAGAGCAATTGCCTTCTAAGCAATAGGTCGTACGTTCAAATCGTATCGGGGTCGCCATTCTTTTCAATGAGTTAGAAGGTGTTTTAAAAACCCTTCAAACTTTCTATAAAAGACACAAGTAGACGATTAATTAGAAAGGGTATAAGCAATGAAATTGCTTATACCCTTTTCCTTAAGTATTAAGCACATTCTTTTATTTTAACAGTGCCAATTCCTTTTTGCCGTCTATGAATTTTTATCTCAAGATCACTACCAAGATTAGTAATAAAAGACATCAATCTATCTGTTGAGAAATCTTTTAGTTTTCCTCTTAGTATTGCGGATACTTTTGGCTGATCAATTTTCATGAGTTTGGCAGCCTGTTGTTGCGTTAGCCCTTTATCAACAATCTTATTATTGATAGCTCTGGCTAAACCAATCTTTATGTAATCTTCTTGAGTTAATTGAATGCCGAGGTCTGCAAATACATCGGTGACGGCATCGCTAACTGTGTTTTTTCTTTTTCTAGCCATTTTAAGCCTCCATCGCCTGTTTGTTGTTGATGTAGTTAGTTGTGTAGTGATTTTCAGCTTCCTTCAGTCTTTGTTTAATCAATTCAATATCTGGCTGAGGGGTTTTAATGCCTTTCTTGGACTTCTTTTTAAAGAAGTGGAGTGCATAAACCGCTTTAGCAAATTTCACTGTATAAACCGCACGATAAGTATCCCCCGCATCGTCAACAACAACTTCTAAAACTCCAGCGCCTTTAAAGCCGGTCAACGGACATGCTACCGCTGACTTATCGCCTTCTTGCGCGAGTAATAGCGCATAGCCCACTTGTCTTTTCACGTCATCACTCTCTTTCTTCAAGTCTTTCTTTGAAGAGCCTATCCAGTGAAGATTTTTGCGTGCCATGCATCATACTCCTTGATTATGCTAAAATTAGCCTAACAATAAATTAATATCAAATGGTGATTTGGTCTAAATAGCTATGAATCGCCATAAGTATTAGCGCCTACCAGTGGGGAGGTTTCAAACTTTAAGAAATACCCTTTGATTTAAAATGACAATTTTTGCATGAACATATCGTGAAATAGTTTGAAAGCCATTTGATTTACTTAATAAGTACTGGGCCTTCTAAGCAATAGGTCGTACGTTCAAATCGTATCGGGGTCGCCAGTTTTTTAATCCAGCTTCAGCAAATTCACATCGCCGCCAGCGGCTGCAAGGTTTTGCGTAATCGCGCGTTCGGCTGCAAAGCGCATGAGGTAGTTGGGCCCGCCAGCTTTTGGCCCTGTGCCCGATAACGCATCACCGCCAAAGGGCTGGCTGCCCACAACCGCGCCGATGATGGAGCGGTTGATGTAAAGATTTCCAACGCGCAGATGTTTTTTGGCAAGTTCAATCACTGTATCAATGCGGCTGTGAATGCCGCCGGTTAATCCATAGCCCAGCATGTTGATGGCGTTGAATGTCTGAACCAGTTCGCCCGTTTTAAAACGCACAACATGCAGAATGGGCCCAAACACTTCTTTGTCTAATGATGCGATGGTGGGAATTTCCCACGCTTGCGGCAAGATGAAATGCCCCATATTTACGGCTTCCGTTGCGCGTGCGCTGCCAATCAATTTCGCGCTGCCTTTTAATGTGCGTTCATGCGCTTCCAGCATTTCTTTGGCGTGTTGGTCAATCACTGGGCCAACATCCGCGCATAAATGCATGGGGTCGTCGACGCGCAATTCCAGTAATGCGCCTTTCAGCATCGCAATCACATCATCGGCAATGCTGTCTTGTAACACCAGTAACCGCGCGGCGGAGCAACGCTGCCCCGCGCTGCGGAATGCACTCAACATCACATCATCAACAATCTGTTCCGGCAGTGCAGAGCTATCAGCAATCAACGCATTGATGCCGCCCGTTTCCGCAATGAACGGAATAATGGGCGCGTCTTTAGCTGCCAGCGCGCGGTTAATCGCGCGCGCGGTGGGCGTTGAACCTGTAAACGCAACACCGGCCAGTAATGGGTGGTTGATAATCTGCGCACCCACATCCGAATAACCGGGGAGGAGGGCGATAACGTTCTCTGGAACGCCGCTTTCCAGCATCAAATCAATAAACTTGGCTGCTACCAGCGGTGTTTGCTCAGCCGGCTTTGCAACAACCGTATTGCCTGCCAGCAACGCGCCAATGATTTGTCCGCCAAAGATGGCGAGTGGGAAGTTCCACGGCGCGATACATGCAAACACGCCGCGCCCATGAATGCGTAATTCGTTGCTTTCGCCGCTTATGCCGCGCAGATGCGTTGGGCTTCCAAATACTTCACGCGCACGCGCTGCGTAATAACGGCAGTAATCAACCGTTTCACGGATTTCGCCAATCGCATCGGCAATGGTTTTGCCACCCTCATAGCACAGCAGCGCCATCAACTCGTCGCGGTTTTCTTCCAGTTTATGTGCAAGGCGTTCAATCGGAATGCATCGTTCGCTTACAGGTTTTGCTGACCATGCAGGAAAGGCTGCATCCAAACTTTGCATCGCGGCGTTCACATGCAATGGAATGGCATCAACGCATTCACCAATTTTTTGATAGCTGTTGGCGGGGCTATTCATTTCCCGCGCCAGATTGTCTTTTTGCTTCTTACCATCAATGACTGGGAATGCCTGCCACACTTGCGTTTTTGCGTTCTTCAGCATCGCGCTGGTTTTGGCCGTTACGCTGCTGTCATGCAGGTTGAGGCCAGATGAATTCATGCGCTCCGCGCCAAAAATATGCTGCGGCAAGGGGATAGCGGGGTGGGGTTTCACATCTGCATCTTCCCATTTTTGTAATGGGTCTGCGGTCAGTGCATCCACATCCATCGTGCCTTGATGCAATTGGTTGACGAAGGATGTGTTGGCGCTGTTTTCCAACAGACGGCGTACCAGATAGCTCAGCAATTCTTTATGCGGGCCAACGGGGGCGTAGACACAACTTGGAACGCCTTCTTCCAACATGCGCGCGTGCAAATCTTCGCCCATGCCGTGCAGTCGTTGAATTTCATAATCGCGTTCACTGCCCGCCATAGCGCGAATGGAAAGTACGGTACGCAAATTATGCGTACCAAATTGCGGGAAAATCACATCGCGCCAGCCCAGCAGCTTTTTGGCGCATGCCAGATACGCAATATCTGTCGCTTCTTTTCGTGTATAAACGGGATAATTGGTAAGGCCACGTTCCTGTGCGCGTTTAATTTCCGTGTCCCAATATGCGCCCTTTACTAAACGCACTGTTATCTTCACGCCCTGCAATTGCGCCTGTTCATATAGCCAATCCAGCACAGCGGGCGCGCGTTTCTGGTATGCCTGCACCGCCACGCCAAAACCAGAATAGTTTTTCAAATGCGGGCTCGCCAAAACCTGCTCAATAATCGCCAATGACAGCTCAAGCCGCTCGGCTTCTTCCGCATCAATGGTCAATCCAATGTTATGATGCGCGGCAATCTCCACCAAATCCATCAAGCGCGGCGTAATTTCGTTGAGCACACGTTCATGCTGCGCCCATTCATAGCGCGGATGCAGCGCGGATAGTTTTACAGAAATGGATGGCCCATGCACGGCATTGCCGCCAATTTTATGCGCGGAATGGTAACCTGCCAGCACTTCAATCGCGTGCTTATAGGCGTTAAAATAACGCTCCGCATCAATACTTGTATGGGCTGCTTCGCCCAGCATGTCGAAGGAATAACGCTCCAACGCATGTTTCTTTTTACCGCTGTTTTGCCCAAGTGAATTTTTTAAGGCGTTTTCGATTGTTGTGCCTAATACAAAATGCTCACCCAAACGCTTCATACCCATGCGCACGGCTTCACGTAAACCGTGCTGGCTTATCTTGTTAACCCACGAACTTAATGGATTGGATGAACTGACGTCTTTACCCAGCGAAAGGCCAAGCCAGGCCATTTTCGAAATCATATCGGGATATTGATTCAGATATTCGCGCCAATTGCCTTGCGATAATTTATCGGCAATCAGCGCATCAGCGGTTAAATCATCGGGAACACGTGGCAGTGCTTCGGCCAGCGCCATCAACGCAACGCCTTCCTTGTCCGTTAAGCGAAAACGGTGGATGAGTTTTTCAATCGGCTCGGCTTTTTGCGCAGCATCCCGTAAATAGGTAAGCCATTCTTTTGCCTGCGCGCTTACCGTGCGTTCATCTTGAATGGAAAGGCGGCTTAAGGGGGAAAGGGCGCGAACACAGCTTTCTTCATCGGCCAGCGTAAGCTGCGTTATCCGGCGGCGGAGGTCTTCAAGCGTTGTGTTGTTATCGAGTGGCATCCGGCTCATTTAGATTAGAAAAGCGATGTACAATTTTGAAATCATCCCTGAGCAGATCGTGCCCCAGACTTGGGCGCGTGAATCTGCTCAGTAAAAGTTACTTAATCTTAACCTTAAATGGTTAATAAAGGTAAACGCGTCCCTAACCCGCAGCAAATAAGAGCTGGTAATGATCACGCCCAAAGCACGGTTTTTGCAACGAATGAAAGCTGCCGGATTTCGCAGTGTGGATTTCCTCATCCTCGCGCTGTTTTTCGGTTATATCGCGTTCATGGTCGCGCAGTTATCGGGCGAGGTGAGTTTTGAAAAAGGAATTCTGCTCGCCATTCTTTCATACTACATGCTGCGCATTTTTTATGAATTCACATTCAACCGCGCGAATGTGCCAACCATGGCGACGGGCTTTTTTGAAATCAAAAAAATAGCTGAGCTGATAAAGGCAGATTTCAAAGCCAAGAACAAACCGGATTACAATGTATTGGATTGCGGTTCAGGAAAAGGGCAGATGACGCGCACGATTGCGCGTGCGGTACCAGCGGCGCAGGTACTGGGGCTTGAAATGGCAACGCTGCCATATCGGCAATCGCAGTTTTTTAAAAAAGTGATGGGCTTTAAAAATATCGACTATCAGCAGCAGGATTTCTTTGCCCATGACTGTCGCAATGTCGATGCCGTCGTTATTTTCTTAAATGGCCGTATGACGGAGCTTTTAGGCGAAAAGCTGTATAACGAGCTGAAAATGGGCGCGCTGGTGATTACCAATGAGTTTGAACTGAAAGGCCGCTGGCCAGCGCCGGAAGCGATAACGATGTACACCCCCTTTAAGGGCAATCTGTTCGTTTATCGCCGCTAAACAAAAAGTAGATTAGCGCTTGTTCATGAACGACAGGCATTCCACAACGGATAACCAGATGGGTGCGGTGTCGCTGTCTGACCCGTTGCGAGCGTGGGATACCGCTTGCGGTAATGCTTGCTCGCCATACTGCGCGCGCATCAAACCGGCGAGCGCCCAGGATTCATGAAGTTCTTGAGAATGATTTTGCATCGGTTCAGCCCTTATTGTTTTTTCCCGTTTGATTTACGGGTGAACGGTTTCTAGCAACAAAGGGTTGATGCTGGGTTAAAAACGTATTTATCAATCTTTAATGGCGCGAAAAAAGCAATGAGGTGCACCCGTATGACACGCTGCGCCGATTTGCTCAACAAGCAGCAGCAGTGTATCGCCATCGCAATCAATAAAAGCTTCGATTAATTTTTGCGTATGACCGGACGTTTCGCCTTTGCGCCAAAGTTTTTGGCGGGAGCGTGAATAATATGTCACATCTTTCGTTTTGAGAGTGATACTTAATGCTTCCTTATTCATCCACGCCATCATCAGAACGGTTTTGGTTTTTACGTCCTGCGCAATGACGGCGACAAGGCCATCCTTGGTGTAGGAAACTTCAGTCTCGAGTTGGAGCGGGGTAACATTCTGCATAAGCTATTATAGTGTTCTTATGCTTTGCGGGTGAAGCGTAAAATTTCTGCTTCTTGGCTCATATGCGGCATATCGGGAACAGGCCCATGTGTAACTGATGGGGCCTTGCCTTCAAACAGGCGTTCATACGCCAGCGCAATGCGCTGCACCCACGGCTCGTCGCCGTTTAAATCACGTTCCTGCACGGCTGTGGCAAAGCGTAGCAGGGGCGGGAAGCGCGACACATCGGCACGGCCAATCAGCAATTCCTTGGCTTTGAGCAAGAAAGCGAAGGGGTGCAGGCGGTGCTGGTCGACAATATCAGCCGCCAGCCGGTTCATTTCCTGCACGTTCAGGCGCAGCAAATGGCTGTCATGGTCGATGGGCAGGCTGAGTTTTTGCTGCGCGATGCGTAGGGCTGCATCAATGAAAACGGATGTGTCAGTTAATGCCGATGATGCGTATTGATTATTTTCATGACGCACCGGTTCCACTTGCGCGCCTTCAAATGCGCTGACCGCCAAGGCATCGGACATCAGACGCGGAAGCCGGGTGGAGTGCGTTGCCTGCGCGATGGTGAGGGATGCTTCCACATCACGGCGCGCTTGCGTGAGGTAACGGATATAAAAATTGGCAAGGGCGGCGGGGAGTTCCAGCTTGGCTGGCAGGAATGCGCTTTCAATATCGGATAGCGCGGCATTGTGGGATTGCTCGAAATACCGGATTTCAGCGGCCGAAAGGGAAGGCAGGGCGTTCAACAAATCCCACTCATTCCTATCCATTCGCACCAATGTGGTGAAGGCTTCCACATCGGCTTCCTCGGCCAGCTTATTATAATGCGCGGCGGGCGCGATATCGGTTGTTTGCTGGGCGGCGCGCAGCAACCATTGCACCAGCTTGCTTTGTTCGAATGTTTTGCGCCGATTGTTTTTAACCTGGGGTTTCTCGCGGATAACCAGCGGCGTGACGGTATGTTCACCCACACCCGTTTCGAACATGCTTTCAGGCGAGATGAGCGTGGTTTGGAAATTGCGCTGGCCCGCGCAAATCAACCAGCGCCAAGGCGAGGAGGTTGCGGCATAAACGGTCAATCCGCCGGCGGCGAAGAATGCATCAAACGCCGCTTGTGTTAGTTCGCCCCTGTAACTGGTATTTGTACTGGCGAGGATGGATTTGGCCGTTTCAGTCATATGCTCTGGTTCGAATTTTCCCCGAATTATTTCTGTTAGTAGCTTCGTTCAGATTCATAGTTTCTTTACCATATTTTTATTCGTGATTCAGTGCTTCGGCCGCGCCGCGCGAACGATTTTCGGTAAATGCGCAAAAGTGTTGCGCATAAGACTCACAAATGAATCGGCCCCGCTGATTCAAACGCGATTCAAACTCGATTCAAATTTGATTCACCTGCGCAACATTCCCCGTAATGTGCAAGCGGCGATGTGAGCTTATTTTTTGCTTAACCTTTGCCCGCGAGAATAAGCGGAACACATTCACACGGTTTAAGCACATGCAATCATCCCCGCCGCAGCAGCTCACAAAGCCAAAATCCATCGCGCATTGGTATGACCCGTTTTTATTTCTGATTATTATTGTTGGCATCTATCTCTATTTCCGTGCGACAGAGATAACCAATCTGGAGCTCACGCTAATTATTCTGGTGACGCTCAGCGTCGTGATGTGCGGTTTGGAAGTGTTGCGTGCGCCGTGGCGCGGCACGCCGCGCCCGCAGGTTCCATTTAACGACGTGCTGAAATCCGCCGCGCTGAAATGGGTTGGCAGCATGACGGGGTTGGTGGTGGTGCTGTTCTTCTGGTGGGCATTACAGGAATACCAACGTGCGCAATATTTCCCTTTATTTGCAGTGCTTCCCCATGCGTTGATGATTACCCCGCCGATTATGTTCCTAACGCATTTATATACCGAATGGCGCCTTGGCCCATCGGGTGGGGATGGGAAGGATTTGGGCCTGTTTACCCTGCTGCGCTGGAAGGAAGCAAAGTGGGATGGTATTCGCGATGAGCTCCTCACCTGGTTTATCAAAGGGTTTTTCTTTGCCATCAATTTTTGTGAACTTCCCAAAACGCTGAAAGCGTTCCGTGGCCGCGAGGATATGATATTGCAAATGCCATGGCCGCAATTGCAGCCGATGATTGTGCTGGTTATCTACGCGCTGATTATTGCGGCGATTATGCCGGGTTATTTGTTCAGCGCGCGCATTTTTGGCACGCATATCCGCCGCATCAGCGATACATGGTTTGCGTATATTGTAACGCTGATTTGCTATGCGCCGCTGGTTGGCGGCGTATTTGGCCGCTGGGCCAATTACCATCCCGTTACGCCGGAACCGGAATGGATGAAGCCGTGGGTATCGCAATTCCACAGCAATGAGATTTTGCTTTATACCATCGGCGGTATCATCATTTTATCGGAGCTGGTGCACTATTGGGGCGAAGCTATATTTGGCGCGCGTTCATCAAACCTGTGCAATCGCGGCATCATCACCGCAGGGCCATTCCATTTTTGCAAGCATCCGGTCTATGTCTTCAAATGCGTGACATGGGTGTTGGTGTGGCTGCCGTTTATGTCAGGCGATACCATTCTTGAATGCATCCGTTTAACAATCGCATTCTTCTTTGTGTGCGTCATATTCGGTGCGCGTGCATGGGCCGAAGAACGCATCCTTGCCGAAGATCCCGTTTATGTTCAGTACGGATTATGGATTGATAAGCACGGCATATTTGCATGGGCGGGGCGCATGGTTCCGCTGTTATCTTTCGGATGGCGCTTAAACCGCTGGATAAAACGCGGTGAAATCAGCGCGGATGTGCTGCCAAAGTGAGTTTAGACCCACTCACGCGCACTACAAACTAATTTGTTGAACGGCGAAGTTTTAAAAAACTAATTTGTTAAAGCTTAAGTTTGTTTTACCACGCTACGCCAAATCCTGTTGCGTTCATTAACAGCGCGTAAAATGTCGGCCAATATTAAGAAAAAAAATACCTCAATAACGCAATATTACCAGTGTCTCGCAGCATTTTTGCGGGAAATTTTTTATGCGCGTAAACGCATGTTTTTTTAAACAGATTTTTTTATTTTTTTTGAGCTGAATTTTTTATGGCGATGGGCGACAGACCAGACAACAACGTTCACAGATTGCCGCTGCACCGTGCGTCGCACCTGCGCGGAGCACAGCGCGTTGCCATCAGCGTTACTGGTCTGACACGTGAAGAACAGAACCGCCAGCTGCCGGAACGCCTTGAATTTCCGCTAAACCGCGAACAGCGCAATCTCATCATCCGTAAGCAAATCGATGCCGTTAACGACATGCGCCGCGCAAGAGGGCTTGAGCCGCTTCGTGGTGCGGATCTAAGCAATGTTATCGCCGCAGCTGAAAGCGCAGCAAATAGCGTTACAGGGCCTACTGGAACTGTAAACACGGAAGCGATTATGCAGGCAGTTGTTGCAGCCGCCGGCGCCGCATTGCCGGATGAATCAAAGAAAGCATTCCAGGAATATCTTAAATCGAAGCAAGTTAGCGAAGCTGATTATAACGCTGTTGTGGCGCGTTATGGCGCATTCCCTAACCTTGAAGCAGCTATCTTTGCAGCGCGCAGTATCGGTAATGGCGGTTCAGTTGGAAGCGTTGATAACGTATCCAGCAGCAGTGCAAATAGTTCATATCCGAATTACGGTGGCACAGCATTCCGCGATTATGGTTCGTATGCGGCATATGGCCATACAAGATATGGATTCAATGCTGGCGTATCCCGCGACTTGTGGAATTTGGGCGTGCGCAGCGAAGCGCAGATGCAACAAGTTGTCAGCGATGTGGGCCGCATCGGTCTTGGCGCAGGTAAAGAGAACACTCGCTTTACAAATAGTGTTGCAGCGGATGTTGCACTTTTACGCACTCAGCGCGGCGCTGCAACCACTGGTGATTTGGATCATGTTAGACAACATGGTCAACGCTTACGAGATATCATGAAAGCATACGAAGAAGCCAAGAAAAATAAGGATGAAGCCGGAATGGCTACTGCAGCACGTCAATACGAAGAGTTGCAAAGACAGCATCATGAGCGCCATCAGCAGCAGGGTGTACCTCCTGATGCTCGCTCAACGCTTGATAGACTTGCTACTAAGACTGAAGCCGAAGTTGCAACCACTATGCATCCAACGCATGGCCCGCGCTCATTAGAAGAAATAAGAGCAAGAATGCAAGCCGCTCGCGATAGACATGGCCACCAGCAAGATGCGTCAATTGTAGCAAGACAAACGCACTTAGCTACACTTTCACCTACAGGTTCGCCAACTGCTACACCATCGGCAGCTCCATCTGCTGCAACGCCATCAACAACTGCGCTTGAACGTAGAGAGGTCGCATCTGTAGTGTCGGCCTTGGATGAATTTGGTGGTGCACCAACTGCAACGCAACGTGCTGATGCTCCAACAGGCACTCCTTCATCTGTGGCAGTTGCAGCATCCACGCCAAGCGGTTCGCCATCGGCAACCGTAGTCGCACAAAGCACGGCGGGAGCACCTAGTGGTTCACCTTCAGCAACAGTAGTGGCGCACAATACACCAAGCGCTGCACCAGCATCTACAACAACTGCTGCGGCAACGGCAACAACACAAGTGGCTGCTAAAACGCCAGCACCAAACGCGCCACGAATAGGCTAACTTTTAACTGAATATTTTGGTTTTATAACTAAGCGGCTTTAGAATGCAGCTTATCTTTTGTTTTCTGCAAGCGTCGCGCCAGCGCGATCTTCAAGGCTCGATGTACGTCGTTCTGGCAGGTATGCAGGGCCGTATGCCGTTGGGCTATTTGGAATAACATCATTTGCAACCATCAATGTGCGGAAACGATCTTCATCCGCTGAGTTAACAACTCTTATCTTAGCATCTGTTTTATCAACGCCACTGACAAACCGTGCGTAGTTATTCAGCGTATCTTCTGGGAGCACAATAAGCAGGCGCTGCAATACAGGGTCTCTATTGTACTTTTTAAGTGCTTCTACAAAACCAATAACTCTAGCGCGGCTTAATTCAGAAACTTCACCAGTAGGGTGTGTTGATGCCAAGGTAATAACACGGCGCATTTTTGCGTTATAAGCGTCTTGAGCTGCTTGATCTTTGAAAGCTGGCGGTAAGCCGTTTGGAATTGCATTAATGTGTGTGGGCGCTACTGTTGTTTGCGCAGCGACTTCTGTTGATGACATTGCAAACAATGCAAGTGCAGCTGCTGTTGCGAGCGCGACATCACGAATGGAAACTGACATAATAGACTCCCAGCCACAAAAGGCGTTTTTGTCTTTATTTAGGCCTGTAAATAGTAACTATTTGACTTGATTACTGCCATAGAAAAGTAAATATCCAAGTCATTGGATTCTTTACTGTTTTCATTACTCATTAGTTTCAAGCCAGTATATATGACCAAATTGGCTACATTTAAGGCATGACAACAGTAATTACTACTGAATGAGTCCAGAATTACTTGGCCAGTAAAAAATTACACATGAAAAATGCAAATCACCCAGCAAAATATTTATGCAAAATATTTCCGCAAAAAATTTGTGCAGAAAACTTTTTTTATAAAAAAATAGTTATGGAAAATTTATTTGAAAAAACGCGCGCTATTTTTTTGGCGCATCTTTCAATGCAGGACTACCTTTAGTTTGCGGAGTGCGTCGTTGTGGCCCGTATGCAGGACCATATGCCGTCTCTGTATTTGGAATGACGCCATTCGCAACCATCAATGTGCGCAAACGATCTTCGTCCGCAGAGTTTACAACTCTAATTTTAGCGTCAGTCTTATCTGTGCAATTAACAAAATGAGCATAATTCATAAGTGTATCTTCGCTTACGTTAATAAGAACGTGCTGAAGTACAGGATCTCTGCTGTATTTGAGAAGTGCTTGAGAAAAAGCGATTATCCGAATGTTGCAAGCTTCTGGTAGTTCTTGTCCTTTGGTGTCACCAGCAACTGTTACCACTCTTTTTAACTTTGCAATCGTTGCTGCCTTTGTTGCTGGGTCTACAGGTGGCAGAGTATTCGGAACTGTATTAATTTGCGTGGGCGCCACTGTCGCTTGTGCAGCGACTTCTGTGGATGACATTGCAAACAATGCAAGTGCTGCTGCTGTTGCAAGCGCGAGCTTGCGGACTGAAATAGCCATACTAAGTTCCTATAAAAAATACTTATAAAACTGCTTACTTGTAAAACTTCTTACCCGAGCTCAGCCAAAATCCGGTGATGAGCAGAGCAGGGGTTGAAACCCACTGCACTACGCTAAGTATGTGCGGCACATTATGCAATGGCGTGTAAATGTACGAAAGCTGAAACACCGCAACGAAGATGTGCAAATAACTGGCAATGGTGCGGGTGGTTTTCAGGTTCATGGATGCGAACTCGTCTAGTCCCAAATAACGGGGACTGATGCGCTGAATTGTTTGATGCCGTCATCATCCACCACGCTAAAGAAAAGCGCTGAGGGCTTATCTGTTTGCAAGGCAGCGATGTATTGGGAAGAAAGGATGTTCTGCAACTGCATCTTAGCGACTGCGCTTTGGACAATAATGCCAGCGCCATCAATCTGCGCGGTCAATGTTTGCAGGGGATTATCAAGGAATGGAGCAGGGGCTGATGTAACAATTAAAAGCCATTCGCCCTTCGCATTGCGGACAAGCTCGAAATCACTTAATGCCATTTGCTCGGTCATAAGGATGACCGAGCAAATCTGTGCCAAGTGGCACAGCGGTGGCTAATGCCACCGAAGGAAATAAATCCATTTCTGGGATTTATTTCCCCCTTAACAGGTGTTTCAAAACCTTGTGCCGCAGTGGAAGGGCGGTTCATGGATGTTAGCCTTCAGCTTTTGGAGCTTCTGCTTCGGTGGCTTGCGCAACCAGTTCTTCAGGTGGCTTTTCAAAGAAGCTTTCAGCATTAATTTCTGCTTCTGCCTTCTTGTCTTCAGCCGCGCCTTCGCGTGACTTAGCAGCCTTACCAGTTTTTTCCTGGATCTTTGCTTCGTCTTCGGTGCGTGCGATGTTGAGCGAGATGGTCACGCTCACGTCCGCATGCAGCTTCACTGGGATTTGGAACACACCAATGGTCTTAATTGGCGCAGCCAACATAACGTATTGGCGTTCAACCGTGAAACCACCAGCTTTGATAAGCTCAGCAATGTCGCGAACGGTAACAGAACCGAACAATTGACCCACTTCTGATGCTTGGCGGATGGTAGTGAACTTCTTACCATCGAGGCTCTTGCCGGATTTTTCGGCAGATGCACGCGCTGCGGCGTTTGCTGCTTCGATTTCCG
Source organism: Alphaproteobacteria bacterium (assembly GCA_021732145.1). Lineage (GTDB taxonomy): Bacteria > Pseudomonadota > Alphaproteobacteria > UBA9219 > RGZA01 > RGZA01. The sequence goes on along the minus strand of JAKFVN010000006.1, from coordinate 21,811 downwards.
AACGCTTAGCTTCAAAGTAAGCGAGGTTTTCCTTGGTCGCGCGCAGAGCCTTCTTCTTTGGCAGAAGGAAGTTACGTGCATAACCGGGCTTAACCTTCACCACGGTTCCGATTTGGCCGATGCGGCCAACTTTTTCGAGTAGAATTACTTCAATCATGAGAAGTCTCCTGATTCACGAGCGTAAGGCAACAACGCCATGAAACGCGCGCGCTTAATCGCGGTTGCGAGATCACGTTGGTGATGCGTGGATACGGCAGAAATGCGGCTTGGCACAATTTTTCCGCGTTCGGAAATGTAGCGGCCTAGCAACTTCACGTCCTTCCAGTCCAGCTTTGGAGCGTGGATGCTGTTGAACGGGCAAGTCTTGCGACGACGGAAGAATGGACGACGACCACCGCCACCAGCACCGCCGGTTGCGCTGCTCGCGCCTTCTTCTGCATTTGCGGATGCTCCGCGGGTATGTTCACGTTCGCGTCTCATGCTGCGTCTCCTTCTTCGCTACGTGGCGCGCGAGGACGAAAGCCTCGGTCACCACCTCTGTCACCACGATCACCACCGCGGCTTGGACGATCGCCAAAGCCACCGGATGGGCGTTCATCATCATTCGCGCGGCGAAGAATAGCCGATGGGCCTTCTTCATGCTCATCAACACGGATGGTCATGTAACGCATTACGTCGTCATGAATACGCATGGTGCGTTCCATTTCGGTGATAGCCGCCGCAGGCGCATCAATATTGATGAGCGTGTAATGGCCTTTTTTGTTTTTGTTGATGCGGTAAGCAAGTGTGCGAAGACCCCATTGTTCGGTCTTGGTCACTTTGCCGCCTTGGGCTTTCAGTGTAGTTTCGATTTCGCCCGTAAGCGTTTCGACTTGTGCAGGCGTTAAATCCTGCCGTGCAATAAACACGGTTTCATATAGAGGCATTTTATATTCCCTATGGATGCTCAGGTCAGTGCGGGCAATCTCTAACTGTAACGTTGGCTTTTTAGCGTTTTCTCCGCTTCCGGTGCTCACGTACTTAAACGTACGCTGCGCTCCGGTTCTCGAAGAACACTAAAAATCCTTAGTTACAGCGAGATTGAAAAATCCCGCCAAACCATAGCCCACAGCGACCACCGCCATGAGCAAGGATGGCCGTGTTTATAGAGGGTTGGAGGGCAGGGTGTAAAGCAAAAAGGCCGCTAAAAATTAGTCTTATATATCAGCTATTTGCATGAAATGTTTCACGTGAAACACACCTTAAAGTTGAAGAGTCTGAAAAACCAAGATGAAACTTGACGTTAAATGGCGTGAGGCCTACATCATCCCGCGAGTTTGGTATTTTTAAAAAGTAGGACGTATTCGTTATGGAAATTAAGAAAATTCCGATTGGAAAAAATCCACCGGATGAAGTGAATGTGATTATTGAAATTCCCCAAGGCGGCAATCCAATTAAGTATGAATTTGATAAAGAGAGCGGCGCGATATTCGTTGACCGTTTTTTGCATACATCGATGGTGTACCCAAGTAATTACGGATTTATTCCCCACACGCTTTCAGCCGATGGCGACCCCGTAGACGCGCTGGTTGTGTGCCAGATGCCGGTTGTGCCAGGCGCTGTAATTCGTTCGCGCCCCATTGGCGCATTGCTGATGGAAGATGAATCCGGCGGCGATGAAAAGATTTTGATGGTGCCAGTTGATAAGCTGCACCCGTTCTATTCAAAAGTGCAGTCCTATAAGGATTTGCCGCAGAGTTTATGCGAGCAAATCGCGCATTTCTTCCAGCATTATAAAGACCTTGAAAAAGGCAAATGGGTGAAGATTGTGCAATGGGTTGGCCCGGAAGAAGCCAAGGCGCTCATCACCAAAGGCATTGAAGACGCGAAGAATAAGTAGTTCTAACGCGAAGCTACAACGTGGTTCAGTTTGCGGCGCGGCGGCGTGATGATGTTCTTTTGAATTAATCGGCCCACCAAACGATCCATCGGGAAATTCGGAATATCAACATTCATGGTGATGCTGTGTTCGTTATCGGCATAGCGTATCAGGCTGACGGTAACCTGCGTTGCGGTATCAATCTTCGCCGCATTTTCAGGCGTTAGATGTTTATCGCATGCGGGATGCTGCACGAATAATGGGCCGGGCGCGGTGCGTTCCGGAATGTCGCGCTTTTGCACAATGTAATCGAGGCCACGGCTATCCACAAAAATGGCCTGGCGCACTACGCCTGCGGCGGTTTGTGCTTCAAAGGAGTAGGCGAGCTCGTCGTTATAATTCGTTGGAGCTGTAACCATATTGCCGAACATCATGGGACGCGCCATGGAAAGTTGAAACGTTGATTTGCCACTGCCGCTGATGCCGATTAAATCGGTGCGGATAACATTAATGCGGTTCGGCGGCGCGAAGTAGGGCGCAACCCGTTCGCCCAGTTCATGGGCAACCGTCTTAAATTCGTGCGGCGTAAAGGTGATGAGGTTTAACTGGCTCATATCCATATCTTTTCAAGATGTTGCGATGTTATACCAAATAAGGCTGAAACTATAGCCATGCAATCAGGGCAATTTGGCTTTGAAAGTAAAATTAACCTGTAAATCGGGGTGGTTTTTCCCATATCAATAGGCGCATATTTTACACTATATTTCACTGTAATATTTTATGGCTTTATGAATGGCGACCGACGAACAACGTGCATATAGGCAAGGTATTACCTATTGGTTTGAAGCAGAAGATGCCCTTCAAGGTTATTTTCAGCACATCGCCGAGCAGCATTTCCCTTATGACCAGAAAAAAGCAGTACAGCTGATTGATTGCTTGGGTCAGGCATTATTGCCCGTGGTTGCAAAAACGGGCCGCGTTGAAAATCACGAAAAGCGTACACCGCGTTATTTGAAAGCGATGGAACGTTGGAGCGCGTTATCTGCTGAGTTTTTGCAAGCAGGTTATGAAATGACCAGCTTCATGAACCGCGTGAAGCGCGAATTGCGTCAGTCACTTGGGTTTGAAGGTGATTTCAAAGTGCAGCAATACAGCCTTGATTTAGTCATCGATTGGCTGGTGGATGCGGTGGACAAGCAAAAACACTGGCTGTTCAGCTATGACAAATTGGGTCGCATTGATTTGTTCAATCATTCCAAACAGCAGGGTGAAGGCTTGCTTAAGCTTGCCCATGCCGATTTCAAAGGCTTTCGCATGGCCGGTTTGGCGCGCGGGCTTGATTATGAAACGGTGCGTTTAAACGGCCGCCCGGCCATCACCAAAGACGGGCTGCGTTTTGTGCGCATTAAATCACTCGCTGCGCTGAATAAAGCGGGCAAGGATTTGCAGAATTGTTTGCGTAACAAGCCGCGCGATAATGAATTACATCTGGATTATCAGTCCTTATTCCAGTCGGGCAGGGTAGAATTTATTGCGCTATGCGGTGCGCAGGGTGAAGTTCATGGACTGCTCAGCGTACAAAACGGCGTTATTCAGGAAGCCAGCGGCAAGCAAAGCGAATTGCTGAACAGAAAATACATGGCTGCGATTATTGATTTTGCAACAGACTATGGGTTGGATGTAACCCCGCATGTGTACCGCACGGGCATTGTGAAAACCACAAGCGGGTTGGTTAGTTATCTGGATTTGGTGGATCGGCACCGCCATCAAACGCTGCATGTTGCGGGCGATTTGATGTTGAACAAGCTGCGCTCGCCCTACCAACTGCATCGCGAGGCTTTTGCGCTTTATAATATACGGGTGGATGGCATTTTGTTTATGCATGATTGCGCCGTTCAGGCGATGGACTATGTATCAGCGAATTCAATTGCGGCGCTGGGCTGCACATTTTTAAAAGAAATCAGCGCAACGGTTTATGCAGGCACATTGATGACGGATCGTACGCCTGCGGATATGAAATTGGAAACGCAGCCAACGCGCGCTGGCAGCAACATCGGCCTTGTTAAAATCTGCAAGCCGTTCCAACTGGGTCATAAAGGCTATGACGTGGTTCAGGTCATGACCGGCGAAGCTTATGCAGAGCTGAACAGCAACGGTAATGCGTTCTTGCGCCAATACCGCGAGAAGCTGGCGCAGCGCCCAACACTGGAAACCATTTTCCACGACATTACATTCCCGCCATCGCTGCGATAAAAAAACACCCGCCTTTTTAAGGGCGGGTGTTTGATATTTACGCGACTGCTCTGCGCCTTACGGCGCAACCGCGGCTGCGTTCTTAGTCTTTCTTGTCTTCCTTGTTCTTCTTCAAGGCTGCGCCAAGGATATCGCCCAAGCTTGCACCTGAATCCGATGAACCGTATTCGGCCATTGCTTCTTTTTCTTCATCAACTTCACGTGCCTTGATGGAGAGGGTGATTTTGCGTGCGCCCTTGTCAATTTGCGTGACCTTGGCATCCACTTTTTCACCAACTGCGAAGCGGTCTGGACGTTGTTCGGTGCGTTCACGTGACAGTTCAGCCTTGCGGATGAAGCCCGTGAGGTTATCAAGCAACGTTACTTCCACGCCATTTTCATTGGTGGAGGTAATGGTGCAGGTGACCACATCGCCCTTCTTAACGCCCAAGGAAACGCCTTCGAATGGATCCGCAGAAAGCTGCTTGATACCCAAGGAAATACGTTCTTTTTCAGCGTCGTTTTCGAGAACCTTGAACTTAACAACCTGGCCCTTGGCATAGTTGGTAAGTGCTTCTTCGCCGGACTTGTCCCATGAAATATCGGACATGTGGATCATGCCATCGATATCACCAGGCAATGCCACAAACAGACCGAATTCGGTGATGTTGCGGATTTCGCCTTCGAGTTCAGTGCCAGCAGGGTGCTTGTCAGCAAACTGCGCCCATGGATTTTCCTGGCATTGCTTCACGCCCAAGCTTACGCGGCGTTTTGCACTGTCAACATCCAGCACAACCACTTCAACTTCTTGCCCTGGGTTGACGATTTTGTTCGGGTGCATGTTCTTCTTGGTCCATGACATTTCTGAAACGTGCACAAGACCTTCGATACCGGGTTCAAGTTCAACGAATGCACCGTAATCGGTGATGTTGGTAACCTTACCCGAGAAGCGCGTACCGGCTGGGTACTTGGCTGCAACGCCTTCCCAAGGGTCAGATTCCAATTGCTTCATGCCAAGGCTGATGCGTTGGGTTTCCGAGTTGAAGCGGATAACCTGAACCTTCACGCTCTGGCCGATTTGCAATGCTTCGGATGGGTGGTTGATGCGCTTCCATGAAATATCGGTTACGTGGAGCAAACCATCTACGCCGCCCAAATCAACGAAGGCACCGTAATCGGTGATGTTCTTAACAACACCTTGCAGGATTTGGCCTTCTTTGAGGTTGGATACGAGTTCGGTGCGTGCTTCAGCGCGGCTTTCTTCAAGTACCGCACGGCGTGACACAACGATGTTACCACGAACGCGATCCATTTTCAGGATTTGGAACGGTTGCGGGGTGCCCATCAATGGGGTGATGTCCTTCACTGGACGGATATCCACTTGTGAGCCGGGCAAGAACGCAACTGCGCCTTGAAGATCAACGGTGAAACCACCCTTAACCTTGCCGAAAATGATACCGTTAACGCGGGTTTGCGACGTGTGGGATTGTTCGAGCAATACCCATGCTTCTTCGCGCTTGGCTTTTTCGCGTGACAGCACGGACTCGCCATTGCGGTCTTCCATGCGTTCTACGAATACATCAACGATGTCGCCGTTCTTGAGTTCAACGGTGCCTGATGCGCCGAATTCGCGGATGTTGACGCGGCCTTCGGATTTTAGGCCAGCGTCAATCACAACGAAGTCTTTTTCAACGGAGATGATGCGGCCCTTTACAACTTGGCCTTCCAGGCTCTTTTGCTTGCCATAGGCTTCGTTGAACAGGTCTGCGAACTTTTCACCCTTTAAATACTGGGTGTAATCTTGCTCATCAGGGGTGATGGTGATGGCGCGGCGCTTTGGTTGGCTGCGGCTGTTGTTGCGGTTATTTCTGTCACCGCGACCTTCTTTACCGCCTTTTTTAGCGCGGTCGTTCTTCTTTGGCTCTGCGGATGCTTCGCCATCTTTTGGTTTACGTGCTGCTTGTGTCATTGGGTTTCTTTCTTGAAAGCCGTTGGCTTTCGGCGGAGGGGTTTGGTTTTAAAATGACGAAGTGTTTTTTGTCATCTAACCCGTCCGCACGGGTGTAGTGAAACACATCATCATCGTTCAACACATGTTGAACTTATTATTTACGTGATGCGTCTGTGCCTGTCGGCACAACCCGCCCTACGTATTTCTTTGGGAGTTCACGATTTTCAGGGCGGCTTGGAAGGCTTCATCCACATTCAAATCGCTGGTATCCAGTTTCACGGCATCCGCCGCAATCTTGGAAGGCGCCGTTGTTCGGGTTTCATCCCTTGCATCACGCGCCTGTAAATCCGTTAGAACGGCATCATATGTAGTGGTTTCACCCTTGTTTTGCAACTCTTTAAATCGCCGCTCGGCCCGTTTTTCGGCAGAAGCGGTAATAAACAGCTTAATTTTGGCATGGGGGGCGATAACCGTGCCGATATCACGGCCATCCAGCACGGCCCCGCCGGCCTGACCCGCAAAGGATTGCTGTAATTCAACCAGTTCACGGCGCACTTCCGGCATGGCCGCAACCTGGCTGCTGGGCTGTGAAATCGCATGGCTGCGCAGGTCTGGGTCATCAAATGAAATGGTCTTAATGTGCTGACGCAGGTGAATGGCAGCTTTCGTCGCACTGGCTACATCATCGGCTGCCTTATTCTGCTGTTTAAGGTTTAATGCCACCCAGCGGTACAGCAGCCCCGTATCAAGATAGGGGAGCTTGAAATGGTCAGCGAGCTTACGGGCAATGGTGCCCTTGCCGCTGGCAGATGGGCCGTCGATGGCTATAAGCATAGGGCGATAATCATATGCGCTCAGTGATTGACTTTAGGCAGAAATGAAATTCTTCTAGCATCACTTTATAACAGTGACCAGTTTTAAAAATAGCGATTTTTATGGCATCGGAAGACTTCACAGCGCCGTCGGTTTATTGGGAACATAAGCGCGGTGCCGCGCGCAAAATGACCGAAGACGGCAAGGAAAGCTATGATGTCGCGATTATTGGCGCGGGCATTATGGGGCTCTTGGCTGCGTTCATCCTGACCAAGCGCGGCAAAAAAGTATGCGTGATGGATAAGGGTGCGATTGGCAGTGAAGCAGCAGGGAACAACGGCGGCATTGTTCTGGATTTGATGGAGGGTTCGCCCATTAAATTGGCGAAGCGTTACCATGCAACGAATGGCGAAGCGATTGCTCAAAAGATTGCGCAAACCAGCCTTACGGCCGTGAATGATCTGCGCCATCTGGAGCGTGACCACGGCATTAAAACCGCATTTAAAAGCGTTGGCTATATAACAGTATTCAGCCGTGCGCAGGAATGGGCGGATTACCGCAAGATGCGCGCTTTCATGGCAAAGCTTTTCCCGCATATTTATAAAATCAAAACGGAATCCATTCTTGAGCGACACCAAACCGGCAGCGCGGAATATCCCAAAGGTTATTTTTCAAAAAACGGGGGCATCTATAATCCCGCGACGACCATTCTTAGCCTGCTGAAACATCTCCATGGCAAATCGGTGGATGTGTTTGAGAATACAGAAGTAGAAACGATGGAAGCGGGCACAAAATCCAGCGTCAATGTGACAACCAAGGATGGCTATCAGTTAAACGCCAAGCGCGTTATTCTGGCAGGCGGCGGAACCTATAATCTGCTGCATTGGGTGCAGGGATTGGTAAAGCCCCAGCCCGTTGTAACCGCCATGCTGGCTACATCAGCTTTGCCTGATAACCTATTTAAACTAATAGCAAATGGCACGGGGCCGGATGTGCCCGTGCAGGGCAGTGCCACCTATAGCCCGCCCTATTGGCGGTTTGAAGAAATGGAAGATGGCAAGCATCGTTTGCTATTCGGCGCAGGCGGCAGGGCAGGCAAAAACGAAACCGATGAAATCGGCAAAGATGTGCTGAATGAATTATTGCGCATCTTCCCGATGTTGGAACCGTATCTGGATGATCAGTCGATTGCCATCACCACATCATGGGCGCGTGAATTGCATTACACCGAAAATGAAATTCCACAATTCGTGATGGCAAGCCCGGCTTCCAAACAACTTACCCCGATGCCTGAATTAACGACAGGGCAAACATCGCGGCATATTCCGCGTGCGCCCATCATTGGCGTGTTTGGGCTGGCGGGGCATGGCAATGCGTTTTCCATTCGCTTTGCAAAAATCCTTGCAGGAATTGCATTAAATGAACGCTGGGCCTATACGGAAGCGCGCGTTTTTGGCCAAGACGTCACGCCGATGCGGCCATTTAATTTGCGCAAAATGCAAAGCCGATTGGCATCCGAACGCTAGTTATTTTTGTTCGGTGTTGGTGCCGTCAGTGGTGATGGAACCATCAACCGGCGCTTCCATATGGTATGGTGTACCCGTGATAATTTCTTTGCGGTTGATGGCCGTGTCGTAAATCGCATAGCCAAGGTAACCCGCAATGACGGCCGTGCCGATATAAGCGGCAGTGCTGGAAACGCCGCCAGCCTCCGCCAGTTTTTTGGTGGCGACTTCTTCGGTTTCGCCAAGTTTGCGGATTTCAAGAATGCGCTTGGCGTTAATTTGCAGGTAAATCATGCGGCTGACTTGTTGCACGGCAACAGCATAGACAACGCCGGGAATGTTTTTAATGCCTATCATTTCAAGGCCAAGGTCAATGAAATAGACGATGACGAAATAGGCCAGCATCGACCAATACATTTTGCGGTACAAAAACCACACGGGCGCGAGCGCCAAGGCCAGCCAGTTGATATTTTTAAAGTCGAACAGGTTTTTCGGGCGCTCTGCATATTTCAGCGCGCGCCATGTGGGCTCGTATTGCGCCCAGTTTTTGCCGGTAAACAGCGCCATATCCGCATCGTCAACCAGATGGATGTCGGATGTTTTTTTAACGGGTTGGTCATTCATCGGATGCTTGCTCCAAGGTTGTTCATCAGGCCAACGAAATTCGGGAAACTGGTGTTAATGAAGCTGCCATCATCGATGTTTACGGGTTGTTCAGATGCCAAACCCATCACCAGAAAGCTCATGGCAATGCGGTGGTCCATCGCGGTGGCGATATTCGCGCCGCCTTTTGGTGCTTGGCCATTGCCATTCACAATCAATGTTTCACCCTTAATCTCGTGTTCCACGCTGCAAGCCGACAGGCCAGATGCAATCATCGCCAAGCGGTCGCTTTCCTTCACGCGCAATTCCGACAGACCATCCATCGTCGTGGTGCCGCTGGCAAATGCAGCCAGTACCGATAATACGGGATATTCATCAATCATCGATGCGGCGCGGGAAGCTGGCACATGCACGCCTTTCAGCGCGGAATGCTTCACACGGATATCTGCAACTTTTTCGCCCGCCTGCATGCGTTCGTTTTCATAAACCACATCGCCGCCCATTTCGCGCACGGTGTCATAGAACCCAGCGCGCAGCGGATTAATGCAGACATTTTTAACAAGCAGGTTTGAACCAGGGGTAATCAGCGCCGCCGCAACAGGGAAGGCGGCCGATGATGGGTCGGCAGGAACATCAATATCCTTTGCAACCAATTCAGGTTGGCCATGCAGATGGATGACGTTTTTGCCCTCCTTATTTTTGGCGTAGGTAATCTTCGCGCCAAAATGTTCCAGCATGGTTTCGGTGTGATCACGCGTTGGCGTTGGTTCAATAACCGTCGTAATGCCAGCGGTGTTCAGGCCGCACAGCAATACAGCCGATTTCACCTGCGCCGATGCAACGGGCAATGAATAGGTAATCGGAATGGGAGATGACGTGCCGATTACTGCGAGTGGCAAACGCCCAGCAGAGCGGCCATGGAACCCAACACCCATTTGTTGAAGTGGAATAGTGACGCGCGCCATCGGGCGTTTGCGCAAGCTATCATCGCCTGTAAAAAAAGTGGTAAAGCCATAGCTGCCCACCAAACCCATCAGCAAGCGGGTGGAGGTTCCTGAATTTCCCAAATCCAAAACATTATCGGGTTCCAATAAACCGCCGACGCCAACACCCTGCACCCACCATGAGCCATCGGCATTTGTGCCGGATTGCACACCCATTTGGGACAGTGCTTTGGCTGTGTTCAAAACATCTTCGCCTTCCAATAGGCCGCGGATGGTGGTTTTGCCAATGGCCATGCCGCCCAGCATCAGCGCGCGGTGGGAGATGGATTTATCGCCCGGAACGGCCAGTTCACCCTTTATGGAATTGGCTTTATGACTGCTTAGGGGCTGGGATGCGTGCGACATGAAAAGTTCTTTAAAACAAGGTAGTTAGGGTGTTTTCAAAATAGTTTTGACAGCAAACCTCACCTATGGCAAGTCAGCGGCTCTGTTTTTCACAATATACAAGATTCCAATAGTCATTCTAGGGAGTTACAACGTGGTCAATCCGGATTGGGGCATTAAGCGCACCTGCCATTCCTGCGGCGCTAAATATTACGATTTCAAGAAGAAGGCACCCGAATGCCCAAGCTGCAATACGGTGTTTGACCCTGAAGCGCTGTTGAAGTCACGCCGCCGCGCCATGCCGGAAGAAAAAGTGAAGAAGGTTGAAACCGTTGAAGAAGTAGTGGTGGATACCGAAGAAGAAGTCGAGGAGACCGAGAGCGATGAAGTGTTGGAAAACACCGATGACCTTGGCGGCGACGACGTTGAAGTTGAGGCAGATGACGACGATAAAGAAGAAGAAAAATAATTCTTATTCTGACGCGCTATTCTTTTGGGGCCTGCTCAATTCGCCTATCCGGAATTATTAGCTGTGTCAGCTCACCCAGCAGATAGATTGGCAGCAGATAGATTGGCCGCTATTTTTTCTTTCTGACATCAGGCTTGCGCCAAAAGACGGTGCTTAAATTCCATGTAAGGGCATTGGCAATGCGCATGATGCCCGCCTTGCGCGTCGCTTGAACCGCTTTGCGTTTCTGCCAGAGCTTTTTGGGGTGCTTGAATGCATCAATCAAGCCAGCAAGCCGCGCATTAACATGCAGCAGGTCGCACAGCAGAAAGACATGGGCAAGGATGTGCAGCGGAATGAGCGGGTAGAACAGCGCATCCGGCATATTCTTGACGAACGTCCAGGCGATGTTGCGGCTTTCATAAAAATACGCTTCTTTATGCGGATGGTCGGTGACGAACAACACCGCTTCGCTGGCCAGCATGGCATGATGCCCAAGCAGGCGCAGGCGAAACGCCAAATCCGTATCTTCGCAGAATGTTTCAAACTCCGCATCAAATCCACCAAGCTGTTCGAATACATTTTTTTGAATAAAAATCGCGGCGTTGTTTGCGCCAAAACATTCGCCTTCATCGGGCAAAATATCCATCGGCCAATCTTTGCCGCCGCAAAATGGAAAGCCGGAAAAGAAGTATGATTTACCGGCCGCCGCCAGCATTTCCGGCGCTGCGTTATCAAGCTGGGTTGCAGCAAACATTGCGCAATCGGGAAAACGCAAGCTGGCGGCATAAAGCCGCGCAAGGCACTCTTCTTCCAGCACCGATGTTTCATTGATGAATAATAACCATTCGCCGTTCGCCTGCTTGGCTGCCAGATTTTTTGCAGCAATCAGGTTCGATGTACCGATTTCAATGCTGCGGAAACGTTCATCCGGAAGCGGGGTTTTTATGCCAACCACCAGCACTTCAATATCGCGCTGGGTTTGCTGCGCAACGCTGGCAAGGCAGCGGGAAAGCATCCCTCCATCGCCTTCATTCACAACTATTACAGAAAATTTCATCTGTCTGGGCCTTGAAACGCCTTATTTAGGCAACAAAATGAATGGAAACCGCTTGAAAACAAAATGAAATGCTGGACAGCACGAGGTCTATTCTGCACTAATTGGGTTAGAAAAAAAGGACTAAAATAATGGCTAAGCCTACGACGAACGCAGTAAACGACAAGAACCGTGTCATCATTTTTGACACCACACTCCGTGACGGGGAACAATCCCCCGGCGCGGCGATGAATCTTGAAGAAAAACTGCGCATCGCGGCAGTCCTTGAGGAGCTTGGCGTGGATGTCATCGAGGCGGGCTTCCCTGTGTCTTCAGCGGGCGATTTCCAGGCCGTGAATGAAGTGGCCAAGCTTATCAAAAATTCGACTATTTGCGGGTTGGCCCGTGCCGCCAAGACCGATATTGAACGCGCCGCCGAAGCATTAAAGCCGGCTGCGCGCAAACGTATCCATGTGTTCTTGTCAACCTCGCCATTGCACATGAAGTACAAATTGCAGAAGGAGCCGGAGCAAGTATTGCAAGCGGTGATTGATGCCGTGAGCTTTGCACGCAATTTGACCGATGATGTGGAATGGAGCGCGGAAGATGGCTCACGTTCCGATCCTGATTTCCTCTGCCGCTGCGTGGAAGCCGCGATTAAAGCTGGCGCAAGCACGATTAATATTCCGGACACCGTTGGCTATACCACGCCCGATGAATATGGTGCGATGTTCAAGAACCTTATCAACCGCGTGCCGAATTCGGATCAGGCGATTTTCTCCGTTCACTGCCATAATGATTTGGGCTTGGCGGTTGCAAACTCGCTCTCCGGTGTTATCAACGGCGCACGTCAGGTGGAATGCACCGTGAATGGGTTGGGTGAACGCGCAGGTAACGCAGCTTTGGAAGAAATCGCGATGGCATTGAAGGTGCGCGGCGACCGCATGCCATTCACCACAGGGATTAATACCGAGGTCATCACAAGAGCATCGCGTTTGGTGTCTAGCATTACAGGTTTTCCTGTACAGCCGAACAAGGCGATTGTGGGCGCGAATGCGTTTGCCCATGAAAGCGGAGTGCACCAAGACGGTATGCTTAAAAACCGTGAGACCTATGAAATTATGACGCCAGCTTCGGTTGGTTTGACCAAATCGTCATTAAAGCTTGGCAAATTGTCGGGCCGCAATGCGTTCCGCTCCAAGTTGAAAGAGCTTGGTTATGAACTCGGCGACAATGCACTCGAAGATGCATTTAAACGCTTCAAGGATTTGGCCGATAAAAAACGCGATGTGTTTGATGATGACATCATCGCCTTGGTGGATGATGAAGTGGCAAATGCATTGGCGCGCATTAAATTCCTGAACCTTGAAATCTATGCCGGTTCAAAAGGCCCGCAACGCGCGGAGCTGGAATTGGAATTTGATGGAAAAGTTCACAAGGTAACCGCGACCGGAAACGGCCCTGTGGATGCGACGTTTAATGCGATTAAACAGATTATTCCGCATGAAGCTTCGCTCTTGCTGTATCAGGTTCATGCCGTCACGCAAGGCACGGATGCGCAAGCGGAAGTGACCGTCAGACTTGAGGAAAATGGCCGCACGGTAAACGGGCAGGGGGCAGACCCCGATACGCTGGTTGCATCCGCGCGCGCTTATATTCATGGTTTAACGAAGCTGATGACGAAGCGCGAGAAAAAAGCGCCAGACGACATGACGCTGATTACCGCAACCAATTCCAAATAAGTTGTATGCAAAGCTTTGACGTTATTGTTTTGGGTGGCGGCATCGCAGGCGTTTCTACCGCGCGGCATTTACAGCAACGCGGTAAGAATGTTGCACTGGTTGATGTACGTGACCCTGGGCAAGAAACTTCGTATGGCAATGCGGGCATCATCGAAGCATCCTTCGTGTTGCCATTTGGTTTTCCCGCACCGCGCCGATTTAAAGATATTTTGCTGGATAAGGACGCATCCGCCCGCGTGGATTTGGTATTCCTGCCGCGCATGCTGAAATGGCTGTTGGATTTTTATATTCAATCCAATGCTGAAAACCGCAGTAAAAACGGGGTTTTCATGCGCCCATTGGTGCAGGACGCGGTTGCAGAACATCAGGCCCTAATGAAGGGTAATGATGCCGAGAAGTATTTTTGTAAAACGGGCCGCGTAAAAATTCACCGCAGCAAAGCATCATTCGATGGTGATGCGTTTGAGCGCGAAACACTGACCAAGCTTGGCGTGCCGTTTGAAGTATTAGACCCAAGTGAGTTCGCGAAAATCGAACCCAACATCAAACCGATTTTTTATAAGGCGCTGAAGCTGAGCAGCTCCGCGCGCGTGACTGACCCCGGCGCGGTTGTGGCAGGATATGCACAAGGATTTATTGCAGCTGGTGGCACGTTTATCAAAGGCGATGCAGCTACACTGACGCAAAGTGGTGGCAAATGGGAAGTGGCTGGCGCGCAGGCAAAGGATGTCGTTGTTGCGCTTGGCCCATGGGCGTCAAACCTTTTAAAACCGATGGGCTATAACTTCCCGATTGGCCTGAAACGTGGCTATCACCAGCATTTCAAAGGCGCGGCCATGAACCACGCAATTGTGGATGCGGATATTGGGTATGTGATGGGTGGTTGCACCAAAGGCATTCGCATCACCACAGGCGCGGAATTCGCCGCACAGAATGCACCAAAAAATCCTGTGCAGATTTCACGTGTATTGCCGCATGCGCGTGAGTTACTGGACATTGGCGAGCCGAGTGAAGCCGAAGCATGGCTGGGTTGCCGCCCATGCACAACCGATAGCTTGCCGATTGTTGGCCGCGCGCAGCATCATGACGGCTTGTGGTTCAATATTGGTCATGGCCATTCCGGTTTCACCATTGGCCCAGCTACAGGCAAGTTGCTGGCGCAGATGATGACAGGCGAGGCGCTGTTCACCAGCGATGCGCCATATAGACCGGATAGATTTTAGACTTTCTTATTTACGTGACCCATTTTGCGGCCTTTACGCGCTTCGGCTTTGCCGTATAAATGCAGATGAACATTGGGTTCGTTCAGGTATTTCTGCCAATCATTGGCATCATCCCCAATCAGATTTTTCATCATGCATGGCGCGGTAATGGCGGTGCTGCCCAGTGGCAGGCCACAAATAGCGCGGATAAGCTGTTCAAACTGTGATGTTGCGCAATAATCCATCGTCCAATGGCCGGAATTATGCGGGCGCGGGGCCATTTCATTCATGACCACCATGTTATCAATCACGAAGAATTCAACCGTGAGCAAACCAATCACGCCAAGTTTTTCGGCCAACGCCTTGGCAGATTTCAGCGCCATTTCTTCAATCTGTGTGGAAAGCATCGCGGGTGCTTGGGTTTCATCCAAGATGCCATCCTTGTGGCGATTTTCAACGGGAGGATAAGCTTGCATCACGCCATCTTCGCGCCGCGCGATGATGACGGAGATTTCTTTTTCAAATGGCACGAAGCGTTCGATAATTGCTTCATCGGTTTGCAGGCTTTCCCATGCGGCATCAATTTGCTTTAAATCGCGGATGATGGCTTGGCCTTTGCCGTCATAACCCATGCGGCATGTTTTAACAACGCAGGGAATACCGATTTTCATTACGCCATTGCGCAATTCATCAAGTGTGCCCGCATAAGCAAAGGCAGGGGCATAAACCGAATTTTCAATCGCAAAGCTTTTTTCGGCAACGCGGTTCTGCGTAATCTTCAACGCCGTTGCGCCGGGATGAACCGGTTTATGCTTTGCCAAAAATTCAATGGTGCTTACTGGAACATTTTCCCATTCCAGCGTAATCACATCGACGGCATCGGCGAATTTTTTTAACTGTGTTTCATCGTTAAAATCGCCAAGGGTCTTAAAAGATGTTACCTGACAGGCGGGTTCATCAGCGTGTTCAGCATAAATATGAACGTTGTACCCAAGGCTTTGTGCGGCTTGCGCGGTCATGCGGCCCAATTGCCCGCCGCCTAAAATGCCTATGGTTGCCCCTGGTGGGATAAGTTTCATAACGAAGTCTATGTTGTTGAAAGTATTACCGATTGGTACATTGGGCGCGCAAAATAGCATATTTTAGGAATTTATCAAATGGGCGCTGACGTTGTGATAGGCCGCTTTTTAGGGCCGAATTTACTGGTTCAAACATTAGTTTGCGCAGGTAACTTTGCGCAGAACCCATTCATTACCGGCCCAACTGGGCAGCAACACCCTGTGTTCTTGCCCATGGAAGTTGCCCATGCCGTTCAGGATAACACCGATCTTCAGGAATTGGGATTATTGGTGCGCGCAATGACCGAAAAAGCATACCAAGATCATATTGGAAACAAGGATAGGGGCGGAAACACCTACGCCAATTTTTTGTATGCGATTGGCAATCCCGATAACCGCGACGCTGCTGCTATTTTGGGGCGGTTTAGACCCATACCGCTGTTCAATGGATTTGAAATTAAGCCAGATGCGTTAAAGCGCGTTTTGGTATTGCGCGACACTATTGGTTATACGGGCGTTGAAGAATCCATCAGTGGCAGGCGCTTTGATGGCGAAGCGCAACCACGCCGTTATATCCATAATGCGCTGATCGAAGAAATAACCGACCGCGTTGCCAAAACCGCAGGCATTGATGACAACACATTGCCATTGCATGAATTGATTGAAGCCGTGGTAGACCAGGCATCCAACGCTTACCAAATGAGCGATGGCTGGCGCCGCGATATGGCGGGCCCATATCTGGATAGATGGAATGTCATGGCCAAGAATTTTGAAGCTGGCCAAAAAATTATCGCAGAATCCATTGGTGAATTGGCAAAAGTGCCGATGCGCGGCAATGCACTGCGTTTTGATGACAGACGCACGAAATACGCGATTGCCTAAGCCTGCTTTTGCTGAACTTGGTATGTGCGATAGGCAATCCCGCAATTGCCGATAAAGAACATGAACAGGCCAATGCCTGCACCCATCCGCCCATCCAGCAATGCGATGGAACCCACCACACAATTCGAAAGCCCGATGCACATGCGCGCCGCAACAACGCGCTTGGGTTGCGACAGGAACACATTATCGAATTCTTCAATTCCTGTTTTGATGCAGAAAAGGAAGGCAGGAATAAGCAATGGCAAAATCATCCATGTGCCGATGGCGCTGCCAAGAATGGAAGCAGGTATCGTTGAATAAACGGAGATGCATTCAGGGCGCGAAAGACTGGCGATGATATTGCCTGCAATCGTAGTTTTGTTTGGCAAGACCCATAACCCGTCCAGCTCTGCCGATTTGCGCATGTTCGCCATGCCATACCCAAAGCCGTTTGCAGCGAGCAGGATTTTCTGGAACAGCATATCAGGATTGAAATTAAAGATGATGTCCAGAACGGTTAGCACGCCCAGCGTCATCAGAAAAACGCCGTTGATAAATAATGCTGCATTATCACGCGCAAACAGGCGTTGCAAGGCTTCGCGTCCACATGCACGGGGAGCGATTGCAACAAGCTTGCCTAAAAAATTATTGTCACGCGCAATTTTGATAAACAGCGAAAAAAACAGCAGGACAATCGCGCCATAAAATGGCACGCCGCCGCCAATCGAAAAAATCACGGCCTGTGCAACGAAAAAGAACAACCCTAAATCGGTTAGATAAGACAGCATGACCCGAAGCATTATTTTGGCCGCTTTGCCACCGCTGCGGTTTGCATGGCGCGGAACTGGGCCAGCTTGCTGTTCAGTTTTTTATCTTCCAATGCCAAGACGGCAATCGCCAGCAGCGCTGCGTTCTTTGCGCCGGCTTCACCAATCGCCAGGGTGCCAACGGGAATACCCGCTGGCATTTGCGCGATAGATAATAAGCTGTCGATGCCTTTCAGTATTTTGCTTTCCACTGGCACGCCAAAGACGGGCAGGGTGGTCATGGCAGCCGCCATACCGGGCAAATGCGCCGCGCCGCCCGCGCCAGCAATGATGACTTTCAGGCCGCGCGCCGATGCCATGCCCGCATAATCAAATAAGCGCTTTGGGGTACGGTGCGCGGAAACAATCGCAACCTCACAGGCAACGCCGAATTCTTTTAATAAGGTTGCGGCGTGGTTCATGGTCGCCCAGTCCGACTGGCTGCCCATGATAATACCGACTAACGGGCGTGATTTGGATGATGCGGATTTCGTTGGTTTGATTCGTTTAGCCATGACCAATCTTTTAAGTGTAGGTTATGCATAGACCATAAAGAGGAATTCGTCCGATGTCCAATTCATCCCAACTACCCCAAATGATGCGCGCAGTGATAGCCGAACCATTTGGCGGGCCGGAAGTATTACAGGTTAAAACAATGCTGGTGCCAACGCCAGCCACTAGCGAAGTGCTCGTTAAAATGGCCGCTTCGGGGATTAACCGCCCCGATGTGCTGCAACGTGAAGGGCAGTATAAGCCGCCCCAGGGCATCACCAGCATTTTGGGCCTGGAAGGCGCGGGCGAGATTATCGCGGTAGGCGCAAGTGTGTCGCGTTTCAAAGTGGGCGATAAAGTTTGCGTGCTGGTGGCTGGTGGAAGTTACGCGGAATACGCCGTCGTGCCCGAAGGCCAGTGTCTGCCCGTTCCAGCCAATCTGGATATTGTGGAAGCGGCCACATTGCCCGAAGGAGTGTTCACCGTATGGGCCAATTTATTTGAATCGGGCCAATTGAAAAAAGGCGATACGGCCTTGGTGCATGGCGGAACCAGCGGTATTGGCACCTATGCCATTCAAATGGGAATTGCAGCGGGCGCAAAGGTAATCGTGACCGTTGCCAGTCAAGAAAAAGCGGTATTATGCGAAAATCTGGGCGCAACCCATGCCATCAGCTATGAAAGCACGGATTATAAAAAAGCCGTGATGGAACTCACCAATGGGCACGGCGTGGATGTTGTGCTGGATATGATTGGAGCAGATTATCTTCCGCGCAATATGGAATGCATGGTGTATGGGGGCCGCCATG
Organism: Alphaproteobacteria bacterium; assembly: GCA_021732145.1. Lineage (GTDB taxonomy): Bacteria > Pseudomonadota > Alphaproteobacteria > UBA9219 > RGZA01 > RGZA01. The sequence continues at coordinate 3,067 of JAKFVN010000006.1, read as the reverse complement.
TCAGTATCGCAACCATGCATGGGGCGCTGGCGGCAATCAATTTCCGTGATGTGATGGCAAAGAATTTAACGCTGACAGGTTCAATGCTTCGCCAACGCAGTATTGCCGAAAAAACACGGTTAGCGCGCGAAATCGAAGCGCATGTCTGGCCGTGGATTGCAGCGGGCAAAGTCAAGCCGCAGCTATACAAAACCTTTACGCTGGATGAAGTCGTGGATGCGCACCGGCTCATGGAAACAGGCAAGCATTTCGGCAAATTAGCGCTTACGTTCTAAGATAAATCAAAGATTTAGTGCCTTTCCATAAGGTTTGGTGCATAAAAAACGGTAGCTTTTCCTGAGCACTGCGCTACTATGTGTGCACCTGTTAAGCAGGAATACCCCTTTAAATCGGTCCCCCACTATCGGATCGTCCGGATGGCCCAGAAGCCGCCCGGCAGGGGAAGAGTGTTGAGTTTTTTTGTTTTTATGTAAAGTGAGGCTGAATATGGCTACCAATCTTCTTATGCCCAAGGCAACTGCCGTTTGGCTCGTTGAAAATACCGCGTTGAGCTTTGACCAGATTTCGGAATTCTGCGAATTGCACCCGCTGGAAGTGAAGGCGATTGCCGATGGCGAAGTCAACATCGGCATGGTGGGCTTAAACCCGGTGTTAAATGGCCAGATTACCAAGGAAGAAATCGAACGCTGCGAAAAAGACCCAAGCGCAAAGATTTCCATGAAGGTCAACAAGCTGCCGGAAGTGGCAACCCGCCAAAAGGGCCCGCGCTACACGCCAGTGACCAAGCGCGGCGATAAGCCGGATGCAATTGCGTGGCTGGTGAAGAACCATCCGGAATTGACCGATGGCCAGTTGGTGAACCTGATAGGCACCACCAAAAGCACCATCGAAAAAATCCGTGACCGTTCGCACTGGAACATGAGCAACATCAAGCCGCGTGATCCTGTGTTCCTTGGCCTGTGCAAGCAAACCGATTTGAATGCCGCCGTTGCGAAAAGCCGTAAGCATCTGCCAAAAGAACAGCAAGCCGCATTGGCAGCGGCCGATGCCGCAGCAGCAAGCAGCGAAACTCAAGGCGGTTTGACCTCAGGTTTTGGCGGCGACAGCGATAATCAACAGCCTTCCGATGAAGGTTTTGAAAAGCTGATGCGCGGATAAGCCTAGTCACAATCTCTGTCTGCGGCGTTAGCTTATGTTCGTTTTCTCCGCTTCCGGTGCTCACGTACCCACAAGTGCGTTGCGCTCCGGTTCTCGAAAACATCCATAATCCCTAGCCGCAGCGAGATTTTGAAAAGGCTTAAATAGGCATGCAATCACGGCTAAAAGGTTGTCCTTGCTTTTCAGTTTGTTAAGGCCTAAACAGGCCACACGTTTTAATAAAGCGTTTCGAAGGCGCGGGTCATGCATCCGCTATTTGGTGACGCGGGATAGAGCAGCCCGGTAGCTCGTCAGGCTCATAACCTGAAGGTCGTTGGTTCAAATCCAGCCCCCGCAACCAAACTTCTCTCAATGAAATCAATGAACTAAGCGGGCCGTTACGGCCCGTTTTCATGTGCCATGCACTGTTTTTGTGCATTCCCACAATTTCCTATACATATCAGCCATTTACACGGATTCCGCGATCCGTTCCCATCCGTTTTGTGCCATTACATGGCACAAATTTGGCACATGGAACGTTCCATTTTGCCTGTAAATTTGACGCTGGTTTCAGTATGCTGTGACTATGACGTTCAGTCTCCCCAAGTCAGCGGCTTCCCAGGACTTTTGCCCGATGCGTTTCCGGGGAGCGAGGTTGCGGCGGGGCTTTAGCACTGGTCGGCTGGCGGAACTGATCGGTGTGGAACGACACACCGTCAGCCGGTACGAGGCCGGGCAGTTTGCTCCAACTGGAGAACACCTAAATATAGCGGCGAAGGCTCTGGGCTTTCCGCCTGCTTTCTTCCTCGGCAAAGACATCGGCAACCTATCATCTGAAGCCATCAGCTTCCGGTGTTGTTATGCGCTCCCGGCCACGGTGCGAGCTATTGCCATCGGCAGCGCCATGACTGCCGTTGCCTTCCACCAGCAGGCATCGCAGTTGTTATCGCTGCCCCATACTCAACTCCCCAACCTTTCGAACAAATTGCCGACGCGGGCGGCTAACATGCTTCGTGACCGCTGGGATCTCGATCAAGTTGCAGTCCCGCGCCTTTTGCCGCTGCTGGAAGAGCGAGGTGTATGTGTCTTCTCGCTGCCGCCCGACAGCGTAGCCGCCGACAGCTTTTCATTTCGGTTCGCCGAGCGTTCGTTCATCATGTTGAACACGAGCAAGAGTCGAGGAGATCAGCGCGTTGATTTGGCACACGAGCTTGGACACATCCTCCTTCATCCAAATGGGGCTGTTGGGGATGCTGCTTGCCGCGAAGCAGCCGACTTTGCCGACGCCTTATTGATGCCTGCTGAGCAGATGAAGGCGCTGCAGTCAGTGCCAGAGAGCATCGACCAATTGCATAAAGCCGCGAATGATTTCGGTGTTTCCGAGTTGGCCCTTGCTCGGCGCCTTCAAGCACTTGGCATGCTCACTGAACGTAAATATCGGCGGCTGAGGTTAGAAGTCGCGAACATGGAGACCAACGCATCAGATGAGGACGTGACAAGCGAAAGATCAGTATTGCTGGCCTCGATCTTCGCGACACTGCGCGCCCGCCGCATAACGAAGCAAAAACTCGCCACGACGTTCTGCATCTACCCGCGAGACATCGATGAGCTGACGTTTGGATTGTCTGGTCGAAAGGAGCATGGTGTATCGAATGCACCTACGACCATACGACCCAGGTTAGAGTTGGTGCGTACGCCAGGCTAAATTTAAAATTCTCGGCTGCTCTTCTGTTTGGTTTAGTGGGTTTGAATTTCCTCAAGCAGGTAGATCAATGCGGTTTCGCAAGACTACATTGAGTTCGCTACAGCTTTGGTAGAGTGTGGCGCAGCCGTCGTAGTTGAGTTCAACCGCGAGTGCGAAACGCTGATCGACCATCGTGTCGACTGCCCAGCGTTCGTAGGTTCTGATCACAACATAGATGGTATCTTC
>JAKFVN010000016.1 GCA_021732145.1 Alphaproteobacteria bacterium | reverse complement strand
ACCAAAGCCGCGGCCATAGATACCAAACCCGCGACCGAACTTGCTGCCGCTGCCGCTGGTTGGGCTGGTTGGCGTGGTCGGGGTTGTGGGGGATTTCGGCGTGGTGGGTGTGGTTGGCGGTGTAGGCGTGGTTGGCGGTGTTGGGGTTGTGGTTGGGCCAACAGGACGAGTTGCCGCTTCAAGGTTCAGCAAACCCTGGCCATAAATGGTGCTATTGGCATAGATGCCGGTCTTGGTGGCGGTCTTGAACAAGATGGCCTTGATTTGTGCGTTGGTCAGGTTTGGCCATTGTTGTTTCAAGACAGCAGCTGCGCCGGAAATAACTGGAGCGGCAAATGAAGTACCGCTGCCCGTGCCGTAGGAATTATTGGTGTTGCGCATGGTGGATACAACCGCGCTGCCGGGTGCGGCCATGCACCAGGCGGCGGTATCACCGCAGCGGTTGGAGTAGCTGGCGATTGCGCCAGTGCCGTCAATGGCCACGGCGGAAATCCAGCCAGCGGTCAATTCGGAATAGAGCTTTGGCAATGCGGCATAAAAACCAGGCTGCGCCTTGCCGTCATTGCCCGCCGCGAACACGATGATGCGGTTTGCATTTACCGCTTCGCGGTAAGCTGCAAGGGTTTGTGGCATGAAGCTATCGAGGCCAGCCTTGGTTACGGCACTGATGGCGGTGGATGTATTCCATGAATTATTCATCACGCCCGCGCCGCGGCTGGTTGCGTAACGGATGCCGGCGGCCAGTTTGCTATCGGTAAGGCTTACGGTGCCATCCGGGTTCACGATGCGGATGGAAAGGATTTTGCTGTTGTATGCGATGCCTTGGCTGCCAAGGCCATTGCGTTCGCCAGCGATGATGCCTGATACGAAAGTGCCGTGGCCGTTCACATCAGATGCAACGCCTTCCAAGCCGGTTACAGCATCAAAACCTGGGCCTGCGATATTGGCATCCAGATCTTCATGGGTTTTATTCATGCCGCTATCGAATACGGCAACGATTTGACCAGCCCCCGTAAAGCCGCGGGCATAGGCATCGGCTGCGCCAATCGCGCTGAGCTGCCAGCCGCGGTTATATTCAACGGTCTTGAAATCGGATGCTGAAGCAGCCAGCGCATCGGTGGCTGCAAACGAGGCAAGGGTGAAAAGGGCGGATAGAACAGTGTGACGCAAAGAATTCTTAGGGATTACTCTGAAGCGTTTCGTCATGTTACTAACCTTGAAAAGGGGTCGTTTCGGGTAGCTCCAGAATAAGGTTAAAATCATCACCGAAACATTAATGTCACGGTGGATAACACATTGTTTTATAATGAAAATTTGCCAAGAAAATGATTAAAATTTTTGAGAAAATGTACTTCAAATGTGATGCATTTTTGAAGTATTAACCATGTTCAGAAAATTTGTTCAGGCATGTTAACGCGATGCAAAAAATCGGTGCGTACCCATTTAAGAAGTGGGGCAGGAAAAAAACCATAATCCCGAAAATTTAGTTGGCATTTGAACTGCTTTGCGCAAAAGAATTTTTGAAGCTGCGAACGGTTGCTTAAGGTTATCGGCAGAAATCGGGCAAAGAATTTCCGCGTTTTAACCACGTGCATGCTTTTTTCGCCAATTAGTTTCGAGTCTCTGCGGTAAATTAGGTATGACTTCAATATGTTGAGTATTAAGACTCGGGATTTTTAAGGCTGCATTTTTTAAAGGCTTAATCGTATGGATTACTTGGCGGCTAAACGTGAATTGTTGAACCAAGAGGCAGCAAAAGCGGCCAGAGAGGAAGCTATCGCCATGCTGGCGCGTGCAGCACTGCGCGATGCAGCGCCCCAGGATTTGTCACCCGCAGAGTTAAACCAGAAGAGCTTTGATGTAACCCGTATTGCGTATATTGCTGCGCGTGTTTCCAACGACGGATATCAATCAGATGTTTTTCTGGTGCCGGAAACACCAGACGCACCCGTGATGGCATTTCCTTGCCCATTGAATACCGTTGATGCGGTTGTGCATTACAATAAGCTTGGCAAGGGCGCAGTGAAGCTGACCCATGCTGTCGGCTCGCGCGTGGCGGTCAATATTACGAATGTCTCCCAATTAAAACTCACACCGGATGCCATTACCAGCGCACTGGTTTATTGGACAGCAAGTGATGGGCAGCAAGGGTTGCCCGTACGTCTGAGCGACAAACAAATCATGGCTATCCAGACAAAGCTTGACCTTGCCCAGGATATTGCCGTTTCCCAGTTGCGTGCGGTTGCCGAACAAAGTGTATTGAAGCGCCGACCACACGATGCAAAATCCACATTAGCGGCTGGTTAAAAGGCCCCCACTTTTTTGCACCCCCTTGCTTTTAGGTGGGTGCAGGCTAGATAGAAGGCTCCCTTCTTTCATCGGAGCCTCCTTATGACCCTATCCATGTACCAAGCCTCCATCCCCGTGATTACCCGTGAACTGGGCATTCTTTCCGAAATTCTCAGGAAAGGCGAAGCGCTGGCAGCGGCCAAGAAAATTGACCCCGGCGTTCTGATTAATGCGCGCCTTGCGCCGGATATGCTGCCGCTTTCCAAGCAAATCCAGATTGCCAGCGATGTGACCAAGGGCGGTGCGGCGCGTTTGGCGGGCGCGGAAATCCCCAGCTATGCAGATACTGAAACAACATTCGCCGAATTGCAGGAACGCATTGCCAAGACCATTAAGTTCGTGAGCGGTTTTACCGCGCAGCAAATTGATGGCAGCGAAGGCAAGGCCATTTCATTGAAAGTGGGCGGGCAGGAAATGCAAATGACCGGCCAGCAATATCTGCTCGGCTTTGTCATTCCAAACCTCTTTTTCCATATCAGCATTGCCTATGCGATTTTGCGTCACAATGGCGCTGACCTTGGCAAAAAGGACTTTTTAGGCGGTTTATAAGGGCTTGATGCCGCTACCCTTAACGAATTGTTATCCGTCTTCCCTTACCCTAAGCGGATGGCTGATGGTGGTGGCATCATTACTCCTTCCAATGATTTTAAGCGGCAGCTTGAGCATTACAGGCTGACCACCGCTGAAATCCTCTACCGCATTCCGGATCACCCCAAACTGTTGCAAAGCTATATCTGGCAGGATTTAGACCTGTTGCCGAAATTCCCTGTCTTGCGCAAATTCCTGAATTTTTGGGAAAGCAAGCTGGATGGCAAATTGTATCAGGTGCGCATTGCGGTGCTTGATCACATCAGCTGCCGCGATTATCAGGTCATCGAAAAAGAACTGACAATTAACTAACTCAAACGCCGGCTATTATTTTTATGGGGCTTCGCCCGCTTGAGCTTGCGGGTTGGCGGTCGCCGCCCTTAATTAGCGCTCTCGATAGCGGCCTGTAATTTTCCCATCATCTCATCGCGCGGCAGGCCAGCTGGAATAGGCTTGTGAATAGTCACGCGCACGGTTCCCGGAAAATGGATATTTAAAAAGCCGAATAGTTTGACGCGGCCCCAATATTCGCCCGAATTCAGGGAAATGGGCACAACCGGCACTTTCAAATGTTCGTATAACACGCCAACGCCGCGCTGGTATGGCTTGGTTTCGCCCAGCTTCACGCGCGTGCCTTGCGGGAAGATGATGATAGCGCGTTTTTCGTGCACAAATTCTTCGCCCGCCACCAGCATGCGGCGGATATCGCTGCCCTTTTTCGCGCGCTGCACGGGAATGGCACCGTATTTATCCATGCATGGGCCCCATAACGGCACGTCCAGCAATTCCTGTTTCAGCACAATGGCGGCATTGGGAAACCATATCGGAACCTGCATCGCTTCCCATGCGGCCTGATGTTGCAGGGCGGCGATAAAGGGTTTGGGAGGCAGATGCTCAAGGCCGATTTTCTCGTGTTTTAGATTGAGGATAACGCGTTCACCCCAATCGATCACCTCAACCCAAGCGGCGATGAATTTCAGGAATAGCGCGCGGTCTTTGGAAAAGGTTCCGACCATCAGCGCCGCCAAGCTGCCAAGCGGGGCCCATGTGAAAAAAAACACATTGAACAAAATGGTGCGCAGAATAATCGCGGGCGTAGGCTTCGGGGATTTCATGCTTATTCAAGCACCATGATGCTGTGCACAGCCGCCTTTAAGGTGGCAACAATGTATTTGGCATATTCTTCCATCAGCATGCCCGCCGTGCCGGGGTGCAGCCACCATTCATCAATATGCGCAATGCTTGGGTTCACCGCGACGTGATAGACAAGGTTATGCGGCAATGCCTGATGGAATTCCAGCAATGCGCGGCGCATATGATAGTTCGCCGTGACCATGATGATGCTTTTCATATTGTATTTCTGCATCCAGCCGGCGGCTTCTTTCGCATTGCCATGCGTATCTTCGGCAAACACGCCCAGCGTAATGCAGCATTCCATCTTTACGCGCGCCGGATGGTTTTGAATGAATTGCGTGGGGTTGGCCCGCGGATCCACGCCGGAAATAAGAAGGCGCGGCGCATAGCCGCCCTGCAATAATTCAAGGCCCATTGGCACGCGCTCCGTGCCGCCGGTCAGCACCACGATGCCATCGGCTTTCAGCGCGGGGTCAATGATGTTGGTGGGCATGGTCACCACATCATTGGTGAACAGCAAAAACCCGCCCAGCCAGAACAGCAGGATTAAAAAGAAGCCGTTGAACAATGGCGGCAGGAAAGAGTTCCGAAGGTTCATGATTATTATGTAAGGCGATGCCTCTGCGCTTCCATTTAAAATGAGCCCCAACCGGCCCTGCCGTGGATGTTACAACAAGCGGCGCAAGGCCTGCAAGACGGTGAACCGCGCTGCCAGCAAACAAAAGAGAATGGACGCGCAAAACAGAATGCCCCATTCAAGGATAAGCGCCACCCAGTCAAAAAAACCGATATCAAAATTGGGAAACATGGAGAAGTCTAAACCCGCCGCGCTTTTGACAATAAGGATAAGCGTGATGAACAGGAAGGTAAGCGCAACCGAACATGACACCAGCATCAGGCGCAGAATGCTCATGCCGGTGTGCTGGGCAATCGCGTTATCTTCCGCGCCGATGAGGTGCAGAATTTCAATCATGTCGCGGTTCATGTAAAAGGTCGCCTGCGCGGCAAAGTAGGCGGAGAGAATAAGTGCGCCAACGCTGAGCACAATAATGGTGAGCGAAATGTTGCGCATGCTCTGGCCAAAGGCGACCAGTTGCCCCATGAAACGCCCATGATCATCGAGCGTCGTGCCCGGCACATCGGCGATGATTTTGTTGATGGCGTTTTTATCAATCGTCGCCTTGGGGTCAAGCTGCACATCAAGCAATAATGGCAGCGGCAAGCCATCCAGCGTAATTTTCTCGCCAAGCCAAGGCTTTAACAAGTCGCGCATGTGATTAAGCGGAACGGGCTCCACCCGCGTTACGCCAGGAAGTTTACGCAGCGCGCCCTGCACTTGCTTCAGGCGGTCATCAGCCGATTTCCAGTCTTTTTGCTCCGACGTTGCGCTTAATACCTCCACCGTCATCGATGAACGGATGCCGGTATCCATGCCATCCGCGGCATGACCAAGAACGAAATGGATAAGAAGCGCGAGCGCAGAAACGAATAACAGCGTTGCCAGAAGAATGGCAAGCGCGACGGACATCTTGCGATCATTATTTGGCAGTTGCACCGCCACGGGCTTGCGCGTGATGCCTTTCAGGCTTTGCTGCATATCGGCAAGCTTGTGCTGCCAGCCTAAAAACCAATGCGCCCACGGCGTTTGCGGCGTGGTATCGGTAACCTCAACAACGGATGTGACGGGTTCACGGGTTAGCATCAATGCACCATCAACCGCCCATGCTGCAAATGCAGGCACGGCTTTTCCATTTTTTCAATCAATTGGCGGTTATGCGTCGCTATCACCACGGTAGTGCCGAGCTTGTTGAGTTCCATGAACAAATGCATCAGGCGATAGCCCGTTTCATCATCCACGTTGCCGGTGGGTTCATCCGCCAGCAATAAACGCGGGCGGTTGATGACGGCCCTGGCAATCGCAATGCGCTGCTGCTGCCCGCCCGATAATTCCGATGGCTTGGCCATGATATGGTCGCCAAGGCCAACCCAGCGCAAGAGCTCACCCACATAAGAACGGATTTCGCTTTCGCCTATTTTATTTTCACCGACACCGCCCGCAATGCGCAAGGGCAGCGCGACATTATCCAGCGCCGAAAGATGATCCAGCAAATGGAAATCCTGGAACACAACGCCGATGCGGCGGCGAAGACTGGGCAATTCATCGCGCGCCAGCTCATCCACTTTCCTGTCGAACAGCACGACATGCCCGGATGTCGGTTTCGCGCCAAGATACATCAGGCGCAGCAAGCTGGATTTACCCGCACCCGACGCGCCCGTCAAAAAATAGAACGAGCCAGCATCCAGCGAAAAGGAAATATCCTTTAGGACTTCTGGGCCGGAATCATAATGCAGGCTGACATTTTCGAAGCGAATCACTGTACGTGCCTAAATAAGTGGGAAGGGCAACATAGGGACAAATCAGGCCCAACTCTATCCAATTCTTGTCTTTATATGAATAGAAATTTAATATCCGAACTGTCTTGCCTCAATCCGACTCCATTTCGTGACGCCCTTTGATTATAACCTGCCCATCATGCGCCGCCCAATTTAATGTTAATCCGAGTGCGCTCGGTGAAACAGGCCGCACCGTGCGTTGCGGGAAATGTAAAAATCAATGGCATGCATCGCGCCCGCTGATCACATTGCCAGCCGATGATTTGAAATTTGAACGCCCCGACGCGGCGTCGGCCGTTTCATCATCCGACGTGTCGCAATCGCCATCACCCATTTCCGGCGCAACACGAAACACCATTTCACAAAGCAGATTTCAGAGTCAGTTTCAGGGCCGCACAAGCATTGAAGGCGATAATGAACCCGTGCTGCCGGATTTTTCGGGCGATATCCAACCGCCCACCGCCAAACGCAATGCGGTGATTGCGGCCGTCGTTCTGGCGGGCCTCCTCAGCATCCCGGTATTCATGATGCATGGCAATGATGTGCGTGACGGCACAGTGAAAGCCCCGCTTGAAAAAATGAACGGGGAAAAGGTCACGCAAGCAAAACCAAGCGAAAAGAAAGAGGACAGGGAAATCGTGCTCGATGGCACGCCCACCACTCTTTTAAAAGAAGATCAGGGCCGAACGATTTTAAGCATTGAAGGCGCATTAATTAACAAAACCACCAAAACACTGACCGTGCCGATTTTGCAGGCGCAGGCCCTCAACGCCAAAGGCAAAGTCGTTAAGGAATGGATTATTCCCATTGTGACCAAGGAAATGGACCCCGGCATGCGGCAACATTTCTCCTATTCCATGCCATTTAGTGAACAGGGCGTGGTTGATATCGCATTCCATTTCCTCTAATAGTTTTGTGAGGCTGGTCTGCAAATTGCGTTTTTCTGCGCTTCGGGTGCTCACGTACTAAAATGTACGCTGCGCCCCGGTTCTCGAAATCCACAATTTTCGACTAAGCCTGACAAAACCATTTCCCGTTGTTCATCCACAAATTATGACTGACGCATCATCCCAAAAAGGTTTTCGCATTTTAGTTGCCGAGGATAATCCCGCGGTGCGGGAATTTATCCAGCGCGCGCTGGGAGGCGCGGGTCATGAAGTGACGGTAACGGCCGATGGCCAGCAGGCGCTTGACCAATTGTCGAAAGACAAATACGAAGTGCTGGTCACCGACATCGTGATGCCGAATGTGGACGGGATTGCATTGGCATTGAAAGCCACATCGCTGCACCCCGATTTGCGTATTGTAATGATTTCCGGTTACGCGCAGGAACGCATGCGTGCCCATAATATTGACGCATTGGTGCACAGGATTATCGCGAAACCTTTTTCAATTGTCGAAATTTGTGACGCGGTTAAGGACGCGATGAATTAAATGAGAGTTTTAATATGAGTGGTCAAAAAGTTCGCAAGGCCGTTTTTCCGGTAGCTGGTCTTGGTACCCGTTTCCTTCCCGCAACCAAAGCCATGCCCAAGGAAATGCTCACGCTGGTGGATAAGCCGCTTATCCAGTATGCGGTGGAAGAAGCGCGTGCGGCTGGCATTGAAGAATTCATTTTCGTCACATCAAAGGGCAAAGACCCCTTAGAAGACCATTTTGACATGCACAGCGATTTGTATAGAACGCTGGAAGCGCGCGGTAAAACTGCCGAGCTGGAAGCCTTAAAGAAAACCGAAATTCCATCAGGTAAACTGTTTTTCACGCGCCAGCGCGAACCGCTGGGCTTGGGCCATGCCGTGTGGTGCGCACGTTCCGCATTGGGCAATGAACCCTTTGCGGTATTGCTGCCGGACGTGGTGGTGCTTTCCAAAACGCCGTGCCTGGAGCAAATGGTGGATGCGTATAAAACCGTGGGTGGCAATATGCTGGCGGTGGAAGATGTGCCGCGCGAAGATACAAATAAATATGGTATTCTTGATGTGGCCAGCGAAAACGGAAAATTGGCAGTGGTGAAGGGGTTGGTTGAAAAACCAAAACCGGAGGCTGCTCCATCCACGCTTTCCATCATTGGCCGTTATATTTTGCAGCCAGAAATCCTCCAGCTACTCGATAACAACGTGCAGAAAAATGCGCGCGGTGCAGGCGGCGAAATTCAACTGACCGATGCACTCGTGGGTCTTCTTGGCAAACAACCATTCCATGGCTTCCGCTTTGAAGGAAAGACGTATGATTGCGGCGATAAGGTTGGCTTTATCGAAGCCAATGTCGCCTTCGCACTCTCGCGCCCTGATTTACAGGCCGATGTCTTGAAAAAATTGAAAAAGCTGGTTTAGCTTTGCGCCGGAACAGTGGCGGCAGCGCGGGCTGGCTTTGCTTCGGCGCGCGTGGGTTCATAAGCTCTGGCGATTTGATGGCGCCCTTTGATTAAGGTTGGCGCAACCCATGCGGCGGCTGCCGCCAGGGCCAGCGGCGCGGGCACGCCAAGCGCACATGCCGCAAGGCCGAGGGTGCCCATGACAACGCCTTCGACAATCAATGCACCTTTTGCGTTTTCAATCTTGCTTGCATTCGCACTTACCTCTGCGGCGGCAGGGCGGAACAGCCAGTTCGGCAATTTATTGGCAACCGATGTCGTGCCGACAAAGGTTGCAACGCCGACGGTGGCCGCCAGAATACCGCTGAAAATCGTTGCCACTTCATGTCCGCCGGTCATGAAGGATAATGCGTTGCCAAGTGTTTTATCGACCATGAACGCCTTTTGCGTTGCCAGCACTGTAAGCAATGGCGCGGTTGCGCTGGTGCCATAGACAATCAGTGTTTCAAGCAGAGATTTCGTGGTGGGGTTTTGTTCAACTGCTGCGGGGTTGGCGGCTTGTTCTTGCGCAGCAGGAAGCGATGGAACCAGCGTTACCGCTGCGGCATCATTTTTGCCAAGGCGGCGTGACCAGTATTGCTGGCCGGACTTTTCAACAAAAGGCGCGGCAACGCCCGCGATTTTGTCGACGACATTTTCATCCTTGTGAATGGCTATCGCGCGCTGTTTGGCATAGGTAACCGCGCGGCCAAGCAGCGGCAGTTTTTCAAGCGATGTTACAATGGTGTTGCCGATCGCTGCGCCCGCATGGCGCACCGCGCCCGACAGGTTCTGCCAAGTTTTTGTGCGCGCGATGGGCTTTGCGATATAATGCTGTGCGCCTTTTGCTGTGGCATAAATGGCCAGCGGCGCCCAGAAGAACGGCGGTGCCACCATCGCCGTGCCAAGCGTGGCAAGCCCAAGCAGCGTGTGCCTTGTCCACGGCCTTACGATATTGCGCTCGGCAAACGCCGCATCATTTTTAATGTCCTGCACGACATCCAGCTTGTGCGCGTGGGTTAACCATGCCGCCAATTGCTTGCCGCCAAAGGGCGACTTGCTGGCCTGATTGGCGCAGGCGGCAAAGACAGCGGGCAGCAGCAATTTTGCTTTTGGAAAAAATGTCGCCGCGATATTGGTTGCCACAAATCCCGTGAGCAATACGGGAAGCTTGACGGCTTCAACGGCAATGGTCTTGATCGTTTCAAGCGATGGCACAAGCGACAACAAAGTTTGGCCGGGCGCAGCAATCACACTGGAAGCAAAACTGGTGGCAGTGGTTTGCAAAAAGGTAAACCCGCTTTGCAAGCTTGCGGCAAGGGTTGGCAGCGGCGCCGCCATCAAGGCTTGCGCATATTGATAGATGCCCGTTCCCGCTGCATGGGCCGCATGCGCCAGCCAATCGGGCATGAACCACGGGAATGAATAACCGTGCAGCAAAAGGCCAAGCGCGGGCGATAACGGTGCCAGCACGCCAAAGCAGATAACCAGTGCCAGCAATGCTTTGTTTGGCGTGAGGGCATTGCCCCATTTGAACACGCCTTCCATGCGCGCATCGAAGAAGTCATGAATGAAATGCTCAAGGCTTTTCACGTTCATGTGCTGCTTCGCGTTCTGCCAGCCCTTGTAAACGCGGGTGTCATGCCAGTAATTTTTGAAGGATTTATAGCGTTCGTCCAATTTCTGGATGAACTGGGTTACGTCATCGCTGCGCTTTGGAAATAAGCGGCGTTCCAGTTTCAATAAGGGCTTGCCAATCACGTAATACGGCAGGCGGCCAAACAGGTTGTAGATAAGATAGGCCGGAAGCTGGAACCCAACGCCGACGATGACGCTGCCCGCGCCGCGTATACCGGCAATGGCGGGGCGCATGACAAGCTCGGTCGTGATGCGGTAAAGGGCATCGGCCGAAGCGCGCACGAGTGGCCAGCTTGCCTGCACGGCCGCTTTGCCAAGGCCATAGCCAGCAACGGTGCTGACCCGCGATAATGGTAACGCGGTGTGCGTATGCGGCAGCTGCTCCTTAAGTTGGTCGGCCATGTCTATCCTTAAAATATAAGGCAAAGCTTAACGCGTGGCTTCACTTTCAACCAGCATAAAACTTTCACATTATTTAGTGGGGATATAGTCGGGGTTAACCGAGGAAACGGCTTTTAAAGGCCGATAAAAACAGCGGCACTTTCACTTCGTCTTTTTCGCCGTTCAGGCTGTCAGCAATGCTGTTCAGGAATGATATGGCGGTCGCGAAATTGCTGCCATCATCATAATCCTCTTCCTCATCGGTGAGTGGAATAAGATGGTCTTCATACGCATCGGTTTCATCGCCCAGGATTTCGCTGCTTGTTGAAATAAGGCCAAGTGCCGAATTTAAAATTCCACCCAAAGGATTTATAAAGTGCGGGGGGACAATTTTCTCATTTTCTAAAGATTGATCGGGCACGGTTTCAACGGGTGCGGTCGGGTATTGTTCGTCATTCGTTGCGCCAAATGTTTTTTCATCATCAAATACCAGAATGGTCTTGGCGCTGTTTTGAAGATGCTTCATTACGCAACCTTTGTTTTAACAGTTGGCAATGCGCGGCCATGACTTCGGTGCCATTCATGCGCGAAGGCAAACGCCTTGAGCTCTGCGGGCATGACAAAAATCATGCCGCTAAAAGTGGTGATGTAAACGCCGCCTTCATTGGTGGTGCCACCAAACGACATGATGTCGGATGGGTTAAGCAACACCATTTCGCCCTGATGCACGCTATCCATGCTTTGGAATTCCAGGAACAACGGGCGGTCAGCCATGATGAAGCCGCGCGCAATATATTGTTCGGGTGACAATACCGAGCAATCGCGCATGAACACGTTGCGGATTTCATCGTAGGATTGGGGGGCGGTGTGGCGTTCCGGCTGTTTTGACTTCGCCGTTTTCTTATGGATGATTTCGGTCTCTGTTCCGGAGGAGCGGACAGCGCTAACGAGCTCATACATAAAAAACAGGGACTGCATCGTTGGTCGCATTATTTAAATATCCTAAAAGCAAAAACTTCTTTTTATTTCTTATAGTTCAACTGTAACTTAAAAACGCGAAACTAAATAAAGCGAGTATTAAAAGCGCCCAAATGCCGCTATAGTGCGTGGGCATCTTGGTAAATTAACCAAAAGCAAAGAAAAAACCAAAGTAAAAATCAAGGCGAATTTTCAGGTTATTAATGCGCATTGTAATGCTTGGCACAGGATATGTAGGGCTGGTTTCCGGCGCCTGCTTTGCCGAATTCGGCATGGAAGTGGTTTGCGTTGATAAAGACGCAGGCAAAATCGCGCGTCTGCAAAACGGCGAAATCCCCATTTATGAACCCGGCCTTGATGAATTGGTGCGCAAGAATTCTGTGCGCCAAACGCTTTCCTTCACAACCGATTTAGCCGCAGCGATGCACGGCGCGGAAGCGGTGTTTATTGCGGTGGGCACGCCGTCGCGCCGCGGCGATGGCCATGCGGATTTGACGTATGTTTATGATGCCGCCAAAGACATCGCAGCGCATATCAAAGAATATACGGTGGTCGTCACCAAATCGACCGTGCCCGTTGGCACAGGCCGTGAAGTTGAAAGCATCATCGGCAAGCTGGTGCCGCGTGATATGTTCGATGTGGCATCCAACCCGGAATTCCTGCGCGAAGGTTCGGCAATTGGCGATTTTATGCGCCCCGACCGCGTGGTGATTGGCACGCACAGCAAGCGCGCGGAAGCGATTTTGAAAAGCATCTACCGCCCGCTGTATCTCATTGAAACGCCGGTTGTCATGTGCGATCTGGAAACAGCGGAGCTGGCGAAATATGCCGCCAACGCATTCCTTGCCACCAAGATTACGTTTATCAACGAGATTGCGGATTTGTGCGAGAAGACCGGCGCGGATGTGCAGGATGTGGCGCGCGCAATTGGGCTTGATGGCCGCATTGGCCGAAAATTTTTGCATGCGGGCCCCGGCTTTGGCGGTTCATGTTTTCCAAAAGATACACTCGCATTAATGCGCACGGGCCAGGAAAACAATTCGCCGCTGCGCATTGTTGAAACAGTGGTCGATGTAAACACGAAGCGCAAAAAACAAATGGCGCAACGCGTGATTGCCGCATGCGGTAATGACGTAAAAGGTAAAACCATTGCCGTGCTGGGCGTGACGTTTAAGCCCAACACCGATGATATGCGCGATGCGCCAAGCCTCGATATTCTTCCCTTGCTGCAACAAGCAGGCGCGAAACTTCGCGCCTATGATCCGGCTGGCATGAAGGAAGCGGCAGCGATGCTGCCCGATATTACATGGTGCAAGGATGCTTATGATGCGCTAACGGGCAGTGATGCTGCAGTGCTCATCACCGAATGGAATGAATTCCGCGGGTTGGAAGCCGAAAAAATTGCCGCATTGTTAAACCACAAAATCCTCGTCGATTTGCGCAATGTCTATAAGCCCGAAGACATGCGCGATGCCGGTTTGCAATATACCCGCATTGGCGAGAGCGAGATGAAAAGCAAACCGCAAAACGCGCTGGCGGCCATTCATAATCTGGGTCTTGTCGATGATGAAGCGGACGAAGAGATTAGCCTAGAAAAGCAAGCCAGCTAGCGGCATGTTTATCCCAATTGTAATGGGCATTCACATAATCGACTTGCGCTTTTAGCTGCGCTTCATCACGCGGCAGCTTGATGGTTTCCGCCGCCAGTTGAATGAATGCGTTTACGTCGACTGAAGTACTTTCCATGTTCACGCTATTGGCATTTGAAACGGGCAACTGCGCGCCAAAACCATGCGCGGTTTCGGGCAGTGCCGCGCGCGCGGTGATAATGGGAACGCACCCAGCCCCCATCGCCTCCGCCAGGCAAATGCAGAATGTTTCAGGGTACGGATTGGGCGAGAGAAACCATGATGCGCGTTTGAATTTGGCGGGCAAATCCTTTTGCGGCACCGCGTCGACATGCGTGACGCCTGGCAACCCCAATAATTCAAAGCGCATTTGCAATTGCGCGGTCGGGTCATTATCGACATTGCAATCGGAATAAACCTCAAAACTCAATTCAGGAATTTGCTTTTTCAGCGCTGGAATAATGGTTGGCAAATATTGCAAGCCGCGCTTGGTGCTGCCCGCATAGATCGCTATTGGCGCTTTATCGGCCAGGATAGCACCGCTGAATAGTGAGTGAAATGCAGGCTCAATGCCGTTGGCAATCACCGCAACTTTCGCGTTCGCCGGAATGAGCGGTGCGTTGGTTTGTTTCTGCCAGTTACTTACAAACACAAAACCATCAAAATCCGGCAGCGGCAGAATCCACGGGTCGTTAAACGCTGCTTCATGCATCCATGCGAAAATCTTTGTATTCGCCGTTCGCTCTGTTCCGCTTTCGCGGAACAACCGCTCGGGCGAAGTTTGCGCGCCGGTTTTTTTCCGCAGCGTCTCGACTAACTTTTTTGTCCAACGCCCATTGATAATCAGCGCGTCGAATTGGCTTAAGGTTTCGCTGTCATCCAGTTTTTCGGGCGGCACGGAGGTAAGACCAGAAAAAACACCCGCATTACGATTCTGATTAATCAGGGTGACTGATGCGCCCTTTTTAACGAGGGCAGCGCCAAGGTGACACACGGCGGCCTGCGTTCCGCCCAAGGCATCCGTTAACGGACTGGAACCGGTATAATTTGCGGCAATGTCGATAAAGGCAAAATGAGGCATTAATGCCATGTTATACGCATGTTAAACTGATTTGCGAGCGGTCTTTTTTAACCCCCTCTTTCGGTGTTGCCTTGGGGGGTTCCCCATGCTAAATCCACCCCGTCTTTTATCCCTCCTTTTGCCTATTTCTAAAGGTTCTCTGCCAGTGACTGACGCGACTTTTTCAGGAAAACCACTTTCTGTTGTTGCCACCCGTTATGCCAACGCGCTGTACCTGCTCGCGAGCGAGCGCAGCCAATTGCCGATGGTCGAAAAAGAATTACGCGCATTCCAGGGTTTGTTGAATTCCAGCGCAGAATTGATGCGCTTCATCACCAGCCCGTTATTGCGCCGTGATGTGGTTGTAAAAGGTCTCGATGCGTTATTCGCAAAAGCCCACATCTCTGGTCTTGCCCAACAATTTTTCCACGTGGTTGTGAAGAATGGCCGCGCGGCTGCCATTCCAACCGTTATTCAGGCATTCCTGAACATTGTTGCGCAGGCACGCGGCGAAGTGGTTGCCGAAGTAACGGCAGCGCATGCGCTGACCGATGCGCAAAAGGAAATGATTGCCAGCGCGCTGCAAAACAGCCTGTCAGCCAAGGGCGTGAAGAAGATTGTGATTGCATCGAAAGTGGATAGCTCGGTTCTGGGCGGCATGATGGTGCAAATTGGTTCATCCCTTTATGACGGTACCATCAAGGGCAAGCTGCAAAAATTATCACAAGTATTAAAGGCGAATAGAGCCGCTTAATTATTTTATAAAAGAGGAAGAAGACACCAATGGAACTGAATGCTGCTGAAATTTCAAATGTTTTGAAAAACCAGATTGCCGCTGAAGCGCAAAACGCTGATTGGACGGAAGTTGGCCAAGTATTATCCGTAGGTGACGGTGTTGCCCGCGTTTATGGTTTGGCGAATGTGCGCGCCGGCGAAATGGTGGAATTCATCACCGCTTCCGGCGGCATTAAAGGCATGGCGCTGAACTTGGAAGCCGACAATGTGGGTGTGGTTATTTTCGGTTCTGACCGCGACATTAAAGAAGGCGATAAGGTAAAGCGTACCGGCGCGATTGTGGAAGTTCCCGTTGGTAAGGGTTTGCTGGGCCGCGTGGTTGACGCGCTGGGTAACCCGATTGATGGCAAGGGCCCATTGAAAGACGTGAAGATGACCCGCGTGGAAGTAAAAGCGCCGGGCATTATGCCACGTAAGTCAGTACACGAACCAATGCAAACCGGTTTGAAGGCGATTGATACCCTCGTTCCAGTTGGCCGCGGCCAGCGCGAACTTATCATTGGTGACCGCCAAACAGGTAAGACCGCAGTTGCGATTGATACCATTTTGAACCAAAAAACCGTGAATGCTGGCAGCGATGAATCCAAAAAGCTGTACTGCGTTTATGTGGCGATTGGTCAAAAGCGTTCCACCATCGCGCAAATCGTAAAGACATTGGAAGATGCGGGCGCGCTTCAGTACACCATCATCGTTGCAGCATCCGCTTCTGACCCAGCGCCGATGCAGTTCCTTGCGCCATATACAGGTTGCGCAGCTGGCGAACATTTCCGCGATAACGGCATGCACGGTTTGATGATTTATGACGATTTGTCAAAGCAAGCTGTGGCGTATCGCCAAATGTCCTTGCTGCTTCGCCGCCCACCTGGCCGTGAAGCATACCCGGGCGACGTGTTCTATCTTCACTCCCGCTTGCTGGAACGCGCAGCAAAATTGAATGAAAAAAATGGCGCAGGTTCATTGACCGCATTGCCGATTATTGAAACCCAAGCCGGCGACGTTTCCGCTTACATTCCAACCAACGTGATTTCCATCACCGACGGTCAGATTTTCTTGGAAACCGGTTTGTTCTATAAGGGTATTCGCCCGGCGATTAACGTGGGTATTTCGGTATCCCGCGTGGGCTCGGCCGCGCAGACCAAGGCGATGAAGAAAGTTGCTGGTTCGATTAAATTGGAATTGGCGCAATACCGCGAAATGGCGGCATTCGCACAATTCTCATCCGATTTGGACGCAACAACCCAGCGTTTGCTCGCACGCGGTGCACGTTTGACCGAATTGCTGAAGCAAGCGCAATACTCACCGCTACCATTCGAAGAGCAGGTTGTGGTGATTTACGCTGGCGTTAAGGGCTACACCGATAAAATTGCAGTTGGCGATATTGTACGTTTTGAAGGCGCATTGCTGCGTGAATTGCGTGGCCGTGGCTCCGATGTTCTGACCGCTATCCGCACTGATGCCGATATCAAGCCGGAAACCGAAACCAAGCTGAAAACATTCCTGGAAGATTTCAATAAGTCGTTTGCATAAGATGCAAAAACGTTGTTGAGAAAAGGCCGCTACTTAGTTTTAAACTGGGGGCGGCCTTTTTTTATAGGTATTTTTGGCGCGATGCCTCTGTGCCTTCGGCACAACCAGCCCTGCGCTACTGCTGTAATTGTACGGCCTTGAAAGCTTCAGCTAATACCTTGGCCATCTTCTCTTGGCCTTCCTTATCGCCGATTAAATCTTGGCGGATTTCAATCGCGATGTGCGACATATTAAAGTCACCAAAATGCTTACGCATCGTATAGCTGGCATCGGAAAACGCGGTATAAGGCTCGTTATCGCCCACCACATAATCAGTATGTTTTTCAAACCATAATTTCAAACGCTGCGCAGTATATTCATCATCGCGCCATAGCAAGCCAACATGCCATGGGCGCGGGTTGTCGATGCAGGTCAGGCACGGCGTGAAGCTGTGCACCAAAATGCCCAGTGATTTTTCAGCATGCTTATCATGATGCGCCTTGGTAATCGCAGCCAGCGCAAGATGATAGGGAAGGTGGTAGCGCATCAAGCGGATGCTGCGCTCAACTTCCGATAAATTCGTGTTGAACGGCAAATGGGTGCCATCAGAAATCTCCGGTATCACATCGCCGCATTCGGCGGCGCGGTTTAAATCAACCACCAGACGGGAAATTTTTGCGGTAAAGGTATGCGCGGGTAAATGCGCACCAAGCAGCTGCGTCAATTCGGCTGCGCCAATATCGTGGCTGATGTGGCGCATGGCATCCTGCGCGCTGATGGCATTCGGCCCGAATTCTTCGGGCAATGCAGCGCTTGCGTGATCGCACACGACAAGAAAAGGTGTTGAAATTGGCGCTTCAATATAAGTATGGGTGGGCATCAGCGTTTGTCATCAAAAGCAATACAACCAGTATGACCACGGTATAAGGCGAAACCATGACGCTCAAGTGACATTTGCTTTTAGTAGCGATGCCTTTGCGCCCAAAGAAGAATTGGGCGCAACCGGCCCTGCTAAAAGCGTCGCAACCGCTCGGGCGAAGCCAGTGTTTATAAGCTGCCGCTTACAGACTACCACCAGGAGGCGCGCTGGCGGTTGGAATGGCTTTGCGGATTTTGTCTTTTGGATCTTTAGGGCCATGGAACGCACCAAGTCCGCGGCGAACTTCACCGCGCGGTGTTTCACGAAGCGGTTCAACGCCCACATAACCGAACACCAGCTGCGTTGCTTTCACTTCCGGGTCGCGCACGAACTTCATCAAATGACCAGCGGATGCATAGGAAAAGAACAAACCACTTGGATGCGCGGTGGCAGGAATAGTCACGGTTTCCTTGCGTGTTTCGCCCCATTCGACCTGCACGGTTTTAATCGCAGGGAATGCAACAGTGACCATCGCCCAATCAGCAGGAAGCGCTTCCGATTTCCAGCCGTGATTTGGCGGGTCAATCACCAGCGGCAAATGGGTATGATAATTTATTTTATCAGCGGTGACATCTTTTGCCACCACATCGCGCTGCTCAAATACTTCGTTTTGAATGGCAGCGAGTTTTACTTCATCCGCATTCAATCCTTGCTTCGATAAATTGAAAACCTGCAATCCCGTGACATCAATCACTTCGACCAGCGTTTGCACTTTACCGTATAATGCCTGACGGGTGGTTTCATCGGCAGTGATACCGGCAGCCTTGAAATGTTCTTCGCGGATGGCAAATTCGCCAATCTCGCCATTTAAATCCAAACGGCGCGGGTCATTGGCAATCAGCTCAATCAGTTTAGCAACTTGTCTTGCCGGAATGGTTTTGTAGCTTTGGATAATCAGCGGCGCATGCGCCATTTCACGGTTACCAATAATCATAAAAAATCCTTTTTAAAAAAATCGCCATTCGCTGCTTTTGTGCCTTTCGCACAACCAGCCCTGTTGAATGGCACAACCGCTCGGGCGAATTAAGCCAACAATAAAGGCGGGAATCTGTCAATCCGCCAATACTTTCAACATGGATTTAATGCATGTGGCGGCTTATTATTCTTAAGCTTTCCCCATAGTTAAGGAGTTTTCATGTCGCTTGCCGCATCTGCCCAATCCCCGCAACGCCTTAATGTTAATCTGGATGCGGCCGCGCTGGCGCAAAGCCTTTCGGGCAAAAATTATGTAAACGGCCAATTGGTGGGCAGCGTTTCGGGGAAAACATTTGATGTGGTGTCACCCGCCACGCGACAGGTGGTGGCCAAGGCAGCCTTTGGCGAAGCAGCGGATGTGGATGCAGCCGTAAAAGCCGCCAAGGCCGCACAAAAAGAATGGGCAAAACTTACACCGCGTGAACGCGGGCGCATGGTTTCCGAATGCGGGCGGTTGCTGGAATTGCATGCGGAAGAATTGGCGCGCCTCGTCTGTCTGGAAACAGGCAAGGCGCTACGCACCGAATGCCGCCCTGAAAGCAAGGTTTTGACCGATGCGTTTGAAATGTTCGGCGGCTTGGGCAGCGAAATAAAAGGCGAAACGGTTCCGCATAAATCCGACATGCTGGTGATGACCATCCGCGAACCGGTGGGGATTGTTGGCGCAATTATTCCGTGGAACGTGCCGATGATGCTCTTGTCATTAAAAGTCTGCCCGGCACTGGTGGCAGGAAATGCGGTGGTGGTGAAGTCAGCGGAAGAAGCGCCGCTGGCGGTATTGCGCATCGCGCAACTCTGCGGACAAATTTTGCCGCCGGGTGTTTTCAATATGCTGTCTGGCATGGGCCCCGAATGCGGCGCGCCATTGGCGCAGCATAAGGATGTGGGCAAGGTCAGCTTCACGGGTTCCGTTGAAACCGGAAAAATCGTTTACAAATATGCGGCTGAACGCATGGCGACCGCGACGATGGAACTGGGCGGTAAAAGCCCGATGATTATTATGCAGGACGCTGACTTGGACAGGGCTGTTGATGGCGCGGCCAATGGCATGCGTTTCACGCGCTGCGGCCAAAGCTGCACGGCTGCCAGCCGCATGTTCGTGCATGAAAGCATCCATGATGCCTTCGTTGAAAAACTGAAGGCCAAGGTTGATGCCATGAAGATGGGCGACCCGTTTGATGAAGCAACCGATATTGGTACGGTGATTTCACCGGGCCAATTTGAAAAGGTAAAAAACTATATCGCCATAGGCGAAAAAACAGCTGGCGCAAAAGCCGTGCGTTGTTCAACGCTGCCATCTGATGCGAAGTTGAAAGATGGTTTTTATATCCAGCCGGTTTTATTTGTGGGTCTCGATAACAACAGCAAACTGGCACGTGAAGAAATCTTTGGGCCCGTGACCTGTATCATCAAATTCAAGACTTACGCCGATGTATTGGCGGCCGCCAATGACAGCGAATATGGTTTAGCCGCAACGATCTGGACGAAAGATTTGAAAACGGCAATGGACGCCGCGCACAAGCTGGAGGCAGGCTTTGTGCAGGTGAACCAGAATGTGGTGGTGCAGCCGGGCCTTTCCTATGGCGGGTTCAAGCAATCCGGCATTGGCAAGGAAGCAACACTGGAAGCGATGCTGGAGCATTTCACTAAAAAGAAAACAGTACTCATTAATTTAAACTAGCATGAAGAAAATCATTTTAGGTGTCGTTGCGCTTTTTGGTTTGGCAGTTGCCGCGCTTGCCTGCTGGTTTATCTGTTTAACTTGCCCGCTGACAGGCACGCAAAAGACCGATGCGGTAATGGTCGAAACGCGCATCTACCGTGATGCGCATGGTGTGCCGCATATTTTTGCCAACACATTAAATGACGGCTATGCGGCATTGGGTTATCTCCATGCCAGTGACCGTTTGTTCCAGATGGAAATGATGCGCCGCGCGGGAAGCGGGCGGTTATCGGAAATTCTTGGCAGCGATTTAATCAATTACGATAAGAAAATGCGCGCGCTTGGGTTTTATGCGCAGGTCAAAAATTATTACAAAGGGTTGTCGGCTGAAACACGCGGCGCGATGGATGCCTATGCGCGCGGCGTGAATGCTTACTTACAAAAAGAAAAATACCCTGCCGAATTCGCATTACTGGGCTTTAAGCCTGCTGCGTGGAATGCATGGGACGGCCTGATTTGGGCGAAGATGATGGCGTGGCAATTAAGCGGCAATGTTGAAGATGAAATCTTGCGTGAGCAGTTATTGCAAAAGGGCTGGACGCTGGAACAAATCAACGTGCTGTATCCCGCGATGGATAAAAATGTGCCAACGACAGTGAGGCCATTTGAATGGATAAAACAAAAAAAACCGCATGTGCCAAGAGCAGCAGTGAAACTTCCCGCCGGATTGCCAAATGCATCCGCATTGCCAGGTCTGGCGGATGCGTTTGAACGCGTGCCGCATACGGCATCGAATGCGTATGTGATTGCCGGCGCGCATACCAAAACCAGCACGCCGATTTTGGCGAATGACCCGCATCTGCAATTGCAGTCGCCCATTCTGTGGTACCTTGCGCGCATCATCACGCCGGAACTGGAATTAAAGGGCGCGACCGCGCCGGGCATTCCGTTCTTCCCGCTTGGCCAGAATGGCAAAGTGGCGTGGGGTTTCACGACATCCAACATTGATGTGCAGGATATCACCTTTATTGATGCCGCCGCAAAAAACCTGCGTCTGCGCCCTGAAACCATCCATGTCAAAGATGCGCCAGATATCAAAATGCTGGTGGAAGAAAATGAGCAAGGCGTGGTCTTAAGCGGAATTGTGCCAGCCATTAGCGCGATTACGCCGCCGAACAAAAAAGCGCTGCTGCAATTTACCGCGCTCAATAAAGACGACCGCACGGCGCAGGCGCTTTACAATATCAACATTGCGATGAACGCTGCTGGAATTGAAAGCGCGCTCAAAGATTATTCGGTGCCGCCGCAAAATCTGGTCTATGCCGACAGGCAAGGCCGCACAGGTTATGTCGCCGTTGGCACTGTGCCGCGCAGAAACGGTGACGGCTTTTTGGCAAGCACCAATAAATTCTGGCAGGGCAGCTATGCGCAAACACCGCGTTTGAAAGACCCGGCGGGCGGCATCATCATGACCGCCAACCAAGCGATGATTAGTGATAAAGCATGTGGGCAATTTACCTGCGCGTTTTCGCGTGATTGGGCCGAACCATATCGCGCCATGCGCTTGGAAAAATGGTTTGATGAAAAGCTGAATGCGCAGATAAAAAATAATGGGCCCAAGTTTGATGTGATTGATGCCAGCGGTGCAATGCTGGATATTACATCGCAAGCTACTGTGCGTTTCCTTCCCGTATTGCTGCGCGAGTTGGAAGGGCAGAATGAAACCGAAAAGCAAATCATCGCCGCGCTTAACAAATGGGATGGCAGCATGGAGCGTAATAGCCCCGAGCCATTGATTTATCATGCATGGCTGGATGCGTTGATGAGCAATGTGTACGGCGCAAATTATACCGATGACACGATGTGGCCGCGCATGTGGTCATTGGAACAACAAACGATTATGCCAGCGCAGAACCGCGCGGCGTTTGAAGCCGCGATTAATGATTTGACAAAGCGTCATGGCAGCAAATGGTGGGCATGGCGCTGGGGCGACGAGCATAAGGCACCGCTCAAACATCCGCTATGGTCGCATGTGCCGTTGATTGGCGACATCACATCATTGAAAGTTGAAACGGATGGCGATGGATGGACGCTGCGCCGCGCCGCGCCCGGGAATTACGCGCATCCGTTTGATGTGCAGCATGGCGCGGGCTATCGCGGCGTGTATGATGTGGCGCAGCCAGCGAAATCCCTGTTCATGATTGCGGGCGGCGAAAGCGGGCAGGTTTTCGCAAGGCATTATGGCGATTTACGTGGCGCATGGAATAAGGGCGAGTTCATCACGCTGACGGGTGATGAAGAAGTGCTAAAAAAATCCGGCGCGAAGCTATTAAGCCTTACTCCGTAATAGCACCAATTTTATGATAATGCCTGCGCCAATGCAGCAATGGCTTTGCTTGCTTATCAATTGCGCTTAACGCATCGACCCTGGCGATGATAATCACATGGTCACCGCTTTTGACATTTTTGGTAACGGTGCAGGAAAGCGCGGCAACTGCATTCTTGAGTATGCGCACGCCGTGCTTGGCCTCGATGTGCGGCGCATGTTCCCAATTTTTTCTTCCGGCAGCCGCAAACAGCGAAGCGAGGTTTTTCTGCCCATCATTCAAAATGTTCACGCCGAATTTTTTGCGCGGCCTGAATGCGCCGCGGTTTTTCGACTTCAAATCAAGACAGAATAAAATCAGCGGCGGATGCAGCGAGAGCGAGGTGAAGGAACTGACCGTGATGCCAATCGCCTCACCTTTATAGTGCGCGGTAATCACCGACACGCCTGCGGGAAGGGAGCCGAGTGCTTCGCGAAAATGGGTAGAATCAATACTCATATAGGTGTGAGCTTAGGCGCGGCGTGGAAAATCCATGAACAGCTAATCGCGAATCAACAGACCGATTGGTTTTCCCAATATCAAAGAGCATTTTAATGATTGTTACGATACGCCAATAAAAAGACCTTGCCATTATAACGCCATAAAAATAGATTGAGCCTCTCCTTAACCATTCATTCATTTTTGCTCAATTTTTTTCAGAAGGCATACCAGATGCGTAAATCTGTTCTAGCTTTGCTCGTTGCGTTCCTGTTCCTTTGCATGCCGCATGTATCCTATGCCGCGACCTGCACGCTTGATGAGGCAACAATTGGGGGAGCTGATGCCACCTGTCCCGTGGGCGGCGGAAATAATTTCCTGCCCAATGCCGGTTTCAATTCCGCGCGCTTGCAATCGACCAATATCCTGAGCGGCACGCCGATTAACATCAATAATGTATGCCGTTATGTGGATGCGCGCGGCATCACCGCATCCATCTTCGTTCCATTTAACACCTCGACCGAATGGAACGCATTCATTGCCAACCATCCAACCGGCACCAATGTTGCGCAATGCTGCGTGCCGCGCGTGATGCGCGTTTCAGATATTCCAAAGCCAGCCGATAGCTGTAATCATGGCCGTTGGAATTTGCAGGGCTTGGTTGCATCCACCAGCTCCACCACCTATATCGCGCGCCCTGTCAGCCAGGCACCGGCTTCAGCCATCGTGCTTGAAACTGGCAATACCGAAGACCCCGATTACCCAATTACCCTGTTCCCGGTTGAACGCGATGATATTGGCTCAACATTCCCGGCTGGCGCGCGCGTCAGCGAAACCTATCTCGCGCGCTGGCAGTGCATGGGCGTTGCGCCGCGCGGCACCGGCGCGGATACGACGGCGCGCACCACCGACATTATCGGCGGCACCGTTGGCGTGATTAATGGCGAAATCGGCGATATCGCATTCACCGAATTCAGGATGCAATGCCGTAGCAGCAACTGGACATCGATTGATCCAAACACCTGCGTTGAAACGGTCACCGCGTCAACGCGCACCTGCTCGCAAAATGACCATCCCGCCACATGGGTTGGCACGGTTGGTGTTTTGAACACCAAGAATTGCCCGTCGGGCAATGTCACATCGCAAGTTGTGATCGATACATGCCGTGCGCCCGTCACCTGCACGCCATCATCAAGCACAACCACCGTTGCGTGCGCGACCGGCTTTACTGGCACTATCACGCGCACCACTGCGCGCGTCTGCGATGGTTCAAATAATGGCGCTGGCCGTGATGTTGTTACCGACGATACCAGCCAATGCGTTGCTGTTACCTGCACGCCTGGCCAAGTGGGTGATACCTTCACCGAAAGCTGCGGTGAAAATTTCACCGGTACTGCGGTTTACAAAAACATGCGCACCTGCCCGGATGGCAGCAGTGCAAACGGCGTGATTACCAAGACGCTGGTTTCCAATACCTGCGTGTGCCCGCCAACCACCGATTTGGGCAATGTGAGCAAGACATGCCCAACGGGTCAGACGGGAACGTGGACTGTGCGCCAAACCAAGACCTGCGTTCAGGCAATGCCATCGGGCGATACCATTCAGCCTTGGGGCTTTTGTTCCTGCACCACATCTGAAACCGATGTGACAAAAACCTGCGCAGCTGCGCCATGCGTGCCTGGCCCCTATGGCGACACGTTCACCCAAGAATGCCCCGTCGGCAAAACAGGCCTCATCACCAAGCGCAATGTGCGTCAATGCCCGGCAGGCACAACGGTTGTTGAAGTCGTAAGCGATACCTGCGTTCCGGGATGCCGTGCTGGCCAAGTGGGCCAGACCTTTGCGGTGACGTGCCCGAATGGTCAAAGCGGCCTCATCACCAAGAAGCGCATTCGCGCATGCCCATCAGGTGTGATTACCGAGGAAGAGGTTTCCAACACGTGCAGCCAGGCTTGTGTTGCCGGGCAGGTGGGGGATACCTATGCGCTGGAATGCCCATCAGGCCAAAGCGGTGTGATTACCAAGAAGCATGTTCGCGCATGTCCATCGGGCGTGATTTCCGACGTTGAGGTTTCCAACACCTGCACGGTGCAAGCATGCGTGCCGGGCCAGGTGGGCCAGACTTTCACCGCCGCTTGCCCGTCGGGCCAGACAGGCACGATTACCAAGCGCAATGTGCGTGCATGCCCATCGGGTGTGATTTCCGAGGAAGTGGTCAGCAATGGCTGCACTGCGACAACGGGATGCGTCCCTGGCGAGGTAAGCCGTTCAGCGGTGGATTGCGGCGCTGGCAAGACAGGCCAGATCACCACCATCAACACCCGTGTCTGCGATGGCAGCAATAACGGCGCGGGCCGCATTGTCACCACCACGCAAAACACATGCAGCGGCGGTTCAGGGTGCGTGCCTTCACGCAACGTGACGCAGGAAGCTTGCCCGGCCGGTCAGGAAGGGTACATCAAGGTCATCACCACGCATGTATGCCATAGCCGCATGGGGCTGCGCGGCTGGGAAGGCTGTGATAATGAGTACGATGCCGGCAACAACGCCTTGCTGAAGTGGTTTGATGGCGGCGAACGCGACATTGTCACCCGCGAAAGCTATTGCCGCCCGATAACCACCTGCACGCCGTCGGATACATCGACGAGCTCGGCTTGCCCATCGGGCCAGACCGGGCAAATCGTGACGCGCCGCCAGCATCTGTGCGATGGCAGCAATAGCGGCGCGGGACGCACCGTGGTGACAACCACCAACCAATGTGCCACATCCTGCACGCCGGGCGCTGTCTGCAACCCCTACACATCGCCATGCCCGACCGGCCAGACCGGCGTGATTACGCGTCAGAACTTCCGCGTGTGCCCATCGGGAGACATTGAAATCCGCGAACTAAGCAACACCTGCACCTCCGCTTGCGTTGCGGGCAGCACCACGTCGGATGCGCAATGCCCATCGGGCCAGACCGGGGTTGTTCGCACCACCACCACCCGCGTGTGCGATGGCAGCAATAACGGCGCAGGCCGTGATGTGATTACAACGGATAATCAATGCCGCTCCGCTTGCACGCCAGCGGTAACAACCACTTCCCGCGCATGCCCAACCGGCCAAACCGGCGAAATCACCGTGAAGACCAGCCGTGTCTGCGATGGTTCGAATAACGGCGCGGGCCGCGATGTAGTCACGGAAAAAAATCACTGCCGCACGGCGTGCACGCCAAACACTTCAGTCATGATCGAAGATTGCGCACCGGGTTCAACAGGCGGTCGCACCACGCGCACGGAACGCGTATGCGATGGTTCAAATAATGGCGCGGGCCGCGATGTCGTGACGGTAACTGGCGAAGCGTGTCGCGTCGTTTGCACGCCGGGCGCAACGGCGGTGCTTGAAAACTGTCCCGTGGGTCAAATTGGCGGTCGCACCACGCGCACGGAGCGCGTCTGCGATGGTTCAAATAATGGCGCGGGCCGTGATGTCGTGACGGTAACTGGCCCAGCCTGCCATGAGGCATGCACCCCATCGAACGATGTGGTGGAAAGCGCATGCCCATCCGGTCAATCGGGAGTTATTCGCACTCGTACCCGCCATGTCTGCGATGGTTCGAACAATGGCGCGGGCCGTGACATTGTTACGACCGACAACCGATGCACCGTGAATTGCACGCCGTCATCGAACTATACCGATGCGGCATGCCCGCAAGGTCAGTCAGGCTATGTTCGTACCACCACCGCGCATGTCTGCGATGGCAGTAATAATGGCGCTGGCCGCACCACGGTAACCACGGACAACCAGTGCCGTGCCACCTGCGTTCCCGGCGCGACGTGCGAGCCATACACACGTGCATGCCCCACTGGCCAAACCGGCATCATCACATTGCACCGTGTGCGCCAATGCCCATCCGGCAATGAAGTGGAAGAAGAAATCAGCAACACGTGCGTGAACGCCTGTACCCCGGGCCAGGTGGGTGATACCTTCACCGCGCCCTGCCAGCAAGGGTATGCCGGCGTAATCACCAAGCGGAATGTGCGTTCCTGCCCGTCTGGCACGATTACCGAAGAAACGGTAAGCAATACCTGCACGCCGATTATCAGCTGTAACCCAGGCCAAGTGGGCGATACCTTCACCGCGGCATGCCAGCCCGGATATATGGGTATCATCACCAAGCGCAATGTGCGCGTTTGCCCATCGGGTCTGATTAACGAAGAAACCATTGGCAATAGCTGCACCTTTATCGTGGTAGGTGGCGATGGCGGCGGTGGTGACGGCGGCGGTGGTGATGGTGGCGGCGACGGCGGAGGAGATGGCGGCGGCGGTGACGGCGGCGGCGATGGCGGCGGCTAGTTAGACCAGACAAATTCAAAAACCCCGGTAGAAATGCCGGGGTTTTTTGTAGCTTTCACAAGTGCGCATCCCACAAACCTGCGTCCTTGTTAATCAATATTAAAGCGCGCGGCAGAAAATTCTGAAAAAAACAGATGAAAGTATAATCATGCTTGTTGCACATATTGCCGAGGATTATAAGAGGCGCACGGAATTAGCTACGAAGTTTTGTAAATTTTTTTAGGAGATTACAATGGCAGTAACACTTGATAATGTTTCAGTTGATGGAAATGCAGTTTTTAATAACATTCTTGGTTTTGCACGCGGCGCAGTAGACCGCGACCAGCCAATTATCGAAGCATTTGGCCCATCCGGCAAGGCAACAACCGTAACGCTTTCACGCAGCGAAATGGTGCAGCTTGCACAAGCTTGCCCAGATGGCACCAACCGCTGCCTTAGCCGCAATCATTTCCAGCGTGTTCCAGGTGCACGTACCCAACGTGATTTCAACGATGTAGGTTGGGGTCAAAATCCACACCAAGGTAATGGCACCAAGCAAGCTGGCCCACACTACCAGAAAGTTGACTCTTACGATGCACATCCAAGACTGAGATTCCGTCAACGCGGTCAATTTTTTAACGGCCGTGAATGCATCGTTGTATCAGGCGGAAACACAACAGCTGGCGGTACAATTCCGCGTAGCGTTGTTAGCCGTCGCGCTGGTAACGCCGGCAGCTGCCCAACGATTACTCTGGATTAATTAAATGGCGAATTAAAAACCCCGCTCGAAACAGCGGGGTTTTTTTATTGGGTACACACATATATATGTTAGGCGATGCTTCTGTGCCTTACGGCACAACCAGCCCTGCCTTGTTAACCACGTTTATATGTTAGGCGATGCTTCTGTGCCTTACGGCACAACCAGCCCTGCCTTGTTAACCACGTTTATCACATCAGAAACTATTTAAATAATTGCTGGTACGGGGATGCATCCTGTATAACCAAAGAACAGTAAATATGATTTTGCGAATTTGATTTTTAGAATTTTTTTAACGAAGCCTTTTTTAAGAGGAATGCCATGTTAGGAAAAGCTGTGCGCACTGGCGCAATATTATTAGAAGTTGGTGCTGCTGCATGGGCCATGACTGGTAATGCAGCTAAAGCAGATACAACCATTATCACTGCTAGAAAAACCGCTGAGATTTGCGTAACGCAACTGGATAATGCAGGCCAAGGCGACACTCAGTGCGTTGGCGCAGAAAAAAAGGTAGTCATTGAAATTCAAACCCCGCCTGTAGCGAGCACAGGCGGATTTGTGATGAAGCGCATCTGCGAGGATTACCCAGGCCGCCCATTAAAGAGCGGAATTACCTGCAATGCCGATGGCACGCTTTCAGCGCCCGGCGCAGGCAATGGCAGCTAAATAAATTAAATCGACCAATTAAAAACCCCGCTATGTCTAGCGGGGTTTTTGTTTTTACGCCTTTTTGTTGTGCGCTGCCTTTGTGCCTTATTCGTCATTCGCTCTGTGCCTTCTTGTTAAAACAAGGCGGCGCAACCGCTTGGACGAAGTTGGCGCAACCGGCCCTGCCTAAGCTAAATCCGCATCGTGATAAAGATGCGTTGAATCGTAATTCGATGATTTGAATTGCGCGAGCACTTCTCTTGTCTTCAAATCCATCACGGCGACATCGTAATAAGTGCCGCACACGGCAATGCAGGTGGTGCCAGGAATTTCCGCAACGCCGCGAATGCCGCTCAGCTTCAGCTGGTCATTGGTGACGATTTCCGCGTCCTTGCCGGGCGTATGCAGCACAAGGTTATCGGAGTGATAATAAAGGCCAATTGCGGTGTTCATCGCCGTGTTATAGGCAACCGATTGCGAGCGCATATGATGCTTGTTGCCGAGATAAATCACCTGGCGCTCGCCGGTTTGCGTATTGATGCGCAGGAATGGCAGGCCAACCGCCAGATGCTTTTCCTGCAAGGCGATGCTGGGAACAGCATAATCCCATTTCTGCTTGAAGATGCGTTCCATTTCAGCGAGCGCGATTTTATCCGCTTCTTCGCCGGGCTTCAGATTTTCCGGCTTTTCAAAGGTGACGTATTGGGTCAGCACGATATATGCCCAGCCATCTTTTGAAACGCGCATGTGGGTGGACATGGCGTTAAATTCATTCTGGTCATAATGGCGTTTTGGCTTATACGTCTGACTGTCAAGAATGGTCAGCTTGGTATCGATGACATTGAATTCCAGCGGCTTCCTGCGGTCGGCAATATCGCCGTAATGGGTCACGGCCAATTCGGCTGGGTTATTTGGAATTTTGTGAATTTCATGCGGCTGAATGCCACCGCTATCAATCATATCCAGCTTCTTTAGGGAGGTGAGGTCATAAACCTCAAAGCGGCCCGTATCGGCAGCAGTGTGCGGCTTTGATGCGCGCATGGGCAGGATAAACTGGTTGCGCTCGGGGAATACCAAACCGTGCCCGCCATACAAATAGCCTTCCGGCGCGGTGAAGGTTGCGATCACCTTGTGGTCTTTATCAACCATCATCGAAACAGGCTTGTGGTGCGATACGCATAAAATGCGATTATCGCCCGCGCCCATTGCAGCATGGCCTTCACCCATATTGAGCGAGGTTTGCTTCATCTCGCGCGATTCCAAATCGAATGTCGTCAGAATGCTGGTGGTTTTCTTTTCCTTGTTTTCATTGCCGGGAAATTTCTTTCCGCCAAGGCCGAATGCGAAGAGCTTGCCTTTAAGGGTTGGCTTGACCGCTGCGGGCGCGGATGCTGCTGTTTCTGCTGCCCCGTTACTTGCGGCAAGCGGATTGCTGCCAAGCATGAGCGCGCTGCCCAATAAGCCTGCACCAATCATAAAGTCGCGGCGTGTCGTTTTCATTGCCCATCACTCCAAAAATTATTTTATTTTACGCAGGTGAAAATAGATGATTCTGCGCATAACAACGCAACATCACGTTGTCCAATATAGTGTCATTAAATAAACAACTGGTTTATGAAGCCATTCAACCATTAAATTTTGTTAAGATTTGGGCGGTTTTTCCTGGTTTTTCTGAATTATGACACGGCGCTAAGGGATACGGTAAGGGTGCATTAACCCAAAACTGACAGCTTTCGTTTTAAGCTCAATAACCTAACCTGTTTAAAGGATGCTGATGGTCAGCAGGATATTGCCAAGTGTGCATAACGAACCTTTGCCACAAAATCGTATTTTGGGGCGGCACCAGCATCTTGTCTATGACATCCATTCAAGCCGCCCGGAACAGGGCCACGATGTAAATACCCTTGGCCATTTATCATCCAATACCAAAATCGCCGCGCTGGCGCTGATTGCGCGCGCGCGTGGCGTTGAATACGTGCAGGCAAACATGGGGCGTCTCACGCGCATGATGAGCCAATCGCATAATGACGCGACCATTGTCGAAGTGGCGCGTGCGTTGAATTATCCGGGTGCGAATACCTTTGCGGCGAATTTTCGCCCGATGACGATGCAGGGCGGCGTGCTGAACCGCGGCAATGACAATCATCTTTCCAATACGATGAACCCCAGCGTGCAGCGTTTTTATGAAACCTACCGCGCGGAGCTTGCCAAGTACCAAAAAGAATTGGGTATCGCGGGATCGCGCATCAGCGATACATCCGGCATTGCGGATACGAAATTGCGTCACGGCACATCGCAGGCATCGCCACTGCATATCGCGCATCTGATGGAGTATCTGTATAAGCTGGATAATGGAAGAACGCTGAGCCAGCTTTCAAGCCCCGCCAATCCGCAGCATACGACACACCGTTATCTGGCGGATCGCGCCATACAAAACCCGGCCGCGCCGCGCAATGGCGAGGTCTTTTTTGCAAAGACAGGAACGCTTGATCGATCGCAATTTCACAAACTGCCGCCAAACAGCGGCGTGCCACAGCAATTTCCAAATGGCGTATTCGTATTGACGCTGGGATATATTCAAGACGGAAAACCAAAAGTTGCATTCCTTCGCGCGAATTCATCGGATGAACGCAAACAGCTTGCGAATAGATTCCTTGATGATGTTGCGGGCGTTACGCCGCAACTAATTGCGCAACGTCGCGCGCAACCGCTTCCACCCACCGCCTAATCAAAAAAACACATCGGTTTTTTATACCGATGAAGCCCGCAGCGAAACTGCTGATTACGGGCATTTTTTTTGCCTTATTTAAACAATTTTCCTGAAGCCGTTAACCTTTTAACCAAGCTAGCGAAAAAAACGTAAGTCTTTTGAACGCGTTAACCAGTTAACGAAAAATGAAAGTAAATTTCGGACTCGCAAACCCTTTAAAAAGTGCTAAAAAACGATTGATAAAAGTTTAGGCAATTCAATTCTTTTTCGGGCGTTTTTGGTACGAAACGAACATTTTTAAAAGGGTATTTTTTATGCGCAATATTATTCTCTCGATGATTGTTTCCTTGATGCTGTGTGGTGCAGCGCAAGCTGAAGTATCAACGCAATGTTCCATCGACAAGCCTGTTACAGAGGGCAGCACGACGTATACGCAGTGCCCTGTGCGCAGCGAAAATGGCCAGCTCATCACCAGCGATCGTTTTACTGGCGCGCGCCTCGAACCGGATGTGACCATCAGCAAGACACCAATATACGTGCACGGCGCATGTCACTATGTTGATGCTGCTGGTATCACAAGCCCATTGTTCATCCCGTTCAACACGTCCGAAGAATGGACAGCATTCCTGACCAATACCCCGGCGAACGTTCACGTTGCAAATTGCTGTATTGCGCGCAACTTGCAAGTATCAGACGTTAAGGCTCCAACCCAAACCTGCTCGGCAGGTTCATGGCGCTTGCAGGGATTGGTGAACTCTACGAACACCAACCAATGGTTTGCGCAAACCATCACCACCACCACCACCTCTTCATCATGGTTCTATTACTATTCGACCAGCTCTTCTTCATCGGGCACGATTTCGGGCGGCACCAGCGGTTCGACCAGCACATCCAATGGCCGTCAAACCGTTGCCGTGACCAATACCCCCGTGTCATTGCCAATCTCGCGCGATGACATTGGTTACCTTGAGCCACGCGATGGCACCAACCCTGGCTCCTTCACCGCGCGCTGGATTTGCGGCACAAGCGGCACTGAAAACGTACCCATTCCTCCTCCTGCGAACAATGCAACCGTTGGGGCTGGCACCGTTGTATTCGTAGACTTCCGCATGACCTGCCAAAACCAGTCTTGGAAAACCGTGACGGGCTGCGTTGACAGAACCTATTCTGCTACCAAGACCTGCCAGGAAATGGGTCGTCCAGCAGGCTGGACTGGCAGCGTTTCCGTTATCGTTCGCGAAATCTGCCAAGGTGACGATGCGATTGCTCCTTCGATGGACATCATCAGCGACACGTGCGTAGCTCCAGGCACCACCGGCGACCTGTGTGAAGAAGGCCAAGTTGGCGATACCTTCACCGCGGCTTGCCCAGATGGCGACATGGAAGGCACCATTACCAAGAAGAACTACCGTTCTTGCCCAGAAGGTTCTGGCACCCAAGGCGTTGTGAGCGAACTTCAGGTTTCCAATACCTGCGTGTGCGTTCCAACCAAGGATCTTGGCAATGTGGATAAGGATTGCCCAACCGGCCAAACCGGCAAGATTACCGTGCGCCAGGTTCGTACATGTATTGATGGCGGCGTTCGTGCAACCTATGGCCGCATCCCCGTTGGTTACACCAAGAAGACAGCCGCTCAAAGCATGCCGACCCGCGGCGTGGCCACCAAAGCTGTCGGTGATACCAATACGATCGATACAACCCCAACCAACCCAGGTACCTGCAACTGCACCATCGCAGAAACAGAAGTATCGAACACCTGCACGAGCTGCACGCCTTCTGAGGTTGTGACAACCGAGCCTTGCACTGAAGGCCAGACCGGTACCGTGACCGTTCGCACCAAGCACATCTGCGATGGCTCGAACAATGGCGCAGGCCGCAGTGAAGTAACCCGCGACACCAGCCAGTGCCGCAGCCAAACCTGCGTACCAAGCGAAAGCTATGTGGACGGCCCATGCCCGGCTGGTCAGGAAGGGTATATCCGCACCACTACCAAGCATGTATGCGATACATGCATGTGCGGTGACCCTGGCCACGATATTGTGACCGTGGACAACCAGTGCCGCGTAACCTGCACCCCTTCCACCAACACCACCTGCGGCCCATGCCCGGCTGGTCAGGAAGGCTATATCAACACCACCACAACCCGTATCTGTGATGGTTCGAATAATGGCGCAGGCCGTGAACAGGTAACCACTGACAATCAGTGCCGCGTAACCTGCACCCCTTCCACCAACACCACCTGTGGCCCATGCCCGGCTGGTTACGAAGGGTATATTAATACGACCACCGCGCATATCTGTGATGGTTCGAATAATGGCGCAGGCCGTAATCAGGTGACCACTGACAATCAGTGCAAGCCAGTATGCACCCCGTCGACCAATGTGACGACACGTGCATGCCCTCCAGGCTATAGCGGCCAGATTGTTGTAACGACAACCCGCACCTGCCCGGATAACCAAGAGCGCGTGACCGAGCAGAACCAATGCACCTATGTCCCACCCCCACCTCCGCCATGCACCTATGGCTGTGGCTGTGACGGCGGCGGCGGCGACGGTGGTGGTGGCGACGGTGGCGGTGATGGCGGCGGCGACGGTGGCGGTGATGGCGGCGGCGGTGATGGCGGCGGCGATGGCGGCGGCTAGTTAAAACCAAGCCTAACAAATCAAACCCAGTTCCTAACCGAGCTGGGTTTTTTGTTTTATGGGGTTAGTCGTCGCCCTTAATCGTAG
Organism: Alphaproteobacteria bacterium; assembly: GCA_021732145.1. Lineage (GTDB taxonomy): Bacteria > Pseudomonadota > Alphaproteobacteria > UBA9219 > RGZA01 > RGZA01. Next base: position 39,252 of record JAKFVN010000016.1, on the reverse strand, counting down.
GTGAGGTCTTTGGCCTTGCCATGAAAGATGCGATAGGAAAGAAACGTGTAGCCCAGCAGCACGGGAAGCACAACCAGCGCCCCGATTAAAATCACCATCAGGGATTCAGGAGCGGAGGATGCTTCGATGATGGTGAGCTGGTTGGGCACGATGTAAGGGTAAAAGCTGTAAGCCATTCCCAAAAAGCACAGGGTGAAAATACCAGCGCAGAGGATTACGGGCACCCAGCAGTATTTATCTGCTTCGCGCGGCAATGTGTTCAGCATGCGCCACAACAACAGCACCAAGCATCCGGTCATCAACGGGATGGGGAGCAGCCAGAAAAAATCCGGCAGGGCAAACCATTTGGCAAAAATGCGCGGGCTGACCAGCGGCGTTGCCAGCGATACCAGCGCAATGCCGGCAACCGTTCCCAGCAATGCGGTTTTGGCCCAGCGCACAGCCTTTTTTTGCAGTTCATTTTCAGTTTTGAAAATCAGCCAGCAAGCGCCAATTAAACAATAACCCGCAATTACGCACAGCCCCACCAGCGCTGAAAATGCAATCGCGCCCATGCTGTGTTCAAAGCCAAGAATATAAAAGCCCAGCATCACGCCCTGCGAAAAAGCGGTAATCAGCGACCCCGCCAGAAACGCCTTGTTCCAGAAATGCTTTTTATCGGCGACGACTTTGGCCCTGAAATCAAACGACACGCCGCGCAAAATAATGCCCAGCAGCATGATGGCAACGGGCATGTAAAGGTTCGTCAGAATAATTCCATGCGCAGCCGGAAAGGCCACCAGCAATAACCCAACGCCCAGCACCAGCCATGTTTCATTCGCATCCCAGAAAGGGCCGATCGATGCAATCATCCGGTCTTTTTCATCATCATTGGCTTTGGCCAGCAACATGCCAACGCCTAAATCATAACCATCCAGTATCGCATAAATCAGCATCGCAAAGCCCATCAACCCTGCAAAGGTAAGCGGCAACCATGTGCCATGTGCAAACAGTTCGGTCATGCGTGCTCCTTGTTTCCGGCTTTACGCGCCAAGTAAAACAATGTGTGAATGAATGCGCCCAGCAGGAATGTGTAGATGGCAAGATACATCGCAAGGCTTGCGCCCAGCATGGGGGCGGGCACAGCCGACACGGCATCTGCTGTTTTTAAAATGCCCTGAACCAGCCAGGGCTGGCGGCCAATTTCGGTGACCATCCACCCTGCCAAGGTTGCAATCCAGCCTGAAAAGCTCATCGCGACCAATAATTTTGCGATGACGGGCGAAATATCCATTTTGCGCTTCAGCGCGAACGCCGCCCACCATGAAATGCCCAGCATGGCAAGCCCTGTTCCGATCATGATGCGAAAAGCCCAAAACACCTGCGGCACGGGTGGATGGTTATCAGGAAATTCATTGATGCCTTTTACTTCGCCGTTTAAATCATGCGTTAAAATCAGACTGGCGCCGCGCGGAATTTCAATCGCCAAATCGTTTTTCTTCGTCTGCGCATTGGGCAGGCCAAACAAGACGAGCGGCGCGCCTTTTTGCGTGTGCCACAAGCCTTCCATCGCGGCGATTTTTTGCGGCTGGTGTTGCAGCGTGTTCAGTCCGTGCAGGTCACCCAGCAGAATTTGGATGGGCACGAACAATGCGGCGATAAACACGCCGGTGCGCAAGGCAGCCATCACCGCCGGTGTACGGTCTTGGCGCAGCCAGCGATAGGCGGAAATGCCAGCAACCAAAAACGCCGCCGTTAAAATGGATGCCACCAGCATATGCGATAGACGATAAGGGAAAGACGGGTTGAAGACGACTTCAAACCAGCTGGTGACATGCGCTTTGCCATCAATCATCTCAAAACCCGTTGGCGTGTGCATCCAGCTGTTCAGCGCCAATATCCAGAACGCCGAAAGCGTGGTGCCTCCGGCGACAAGAAGGGTGGCCAAGGTATGTATCCACGGCTTCACGCGCTTGAACCCGAACAGCATGATGCCAAGAAATGTCGCTTCCAGAAAAAACGCGGTCAGTACTTCATAAGCCAATAACGGCCCCGCAATATTACCCACTTTTTGCATGAAACCCGGCCAATTGGTGCCAAATTGGAAAGACATGGTAATGCCGGACACAACGCCAATGGCAAAGCAGAGGGCAAAAATTTTTGTCCAGAAGAAATAGGCATCCATCCATTTCTTATCTTGGGTTGTTGAAAATCGCAGCTTGAAAAACAGTAAAATCCAGCCCAGCGCGATGGTGATAACGGGAAATAAGATATGAAATGCAATATTCGCAGCGAACTGGATACGGGCAAGGAGGAGTGGATCAGCTTCCATAAATCACCTTTGATGATGAACGCATCATGCGCTTTGCCGCATAAAGATGGCAGATGGCAAAAGGTCGCATCGATGTAACTGAAACACAGAACTGTGCTGTTATTAACACTTCGCATCTGCCAAACCGCGCATTTACTTGCGAAAAAGATGAGCAGGCCCCGTTTTCTTAACGATTTAGTTGCAATCTTTACGCTATCGATAAGGGCATCCAGTTTCAATTTGGCAATTCCAGTTTTAAGCGAATTTATTTTGTCCAACGTCATTGCAACATCGCTGCCGCCTGAATTTGACCTGATGACGCGGATGCGTCACCGGCTGCAAAGCCTTGCCTATGCAAGTTCGCTTTACCGCATGATGATTTCCGGGCCCGTACCCAAGGCGCTGGAAGTGGTGCCATCCGACCCCTGGCCGGGCGATAGCGCAATTGGCGAAAGCATCGTCGATGGCAAGTTTAGTTTTGCTGGCCAAAGTTTTTCGGCGCATCCACCGCAATGGCTTCCTGAAAAAGCCAACACCGCATGGCTGACAACGGTTCATGGCTTTGAATGGCTGCGCGATTTGCGTTCATTGGGTGGTGATACTGCGCGGCGCGTTGCCCGCAGCCTGATGGCATCATGGCTCGACAGGTTCGAGCAATGGTCACCCTATGTGTGGGAACCGCATCTGGTGGCGCTTCGCCTCACGCACCTTATTGCCATGCATGATTTCGTGCTGGCCAGCGCCGATACGCCGTTCCGTATGCGCGTATTTGAATGTCTGGTGCGCCATCATAAGCACCTGCTGCGCCTGCTGCCGCGCGCAGTTGCCGGTTATGTGATGCAGGAAGATGAAGACGCACCAGAAAAACTGAACAATGTGAATTTGCCAGCCGCCGCGCAATTGCAGGGCGTTGAACTGATTTTGGTATTGCGCGGGTTGATTTTTGCGGGCGTTGCATTCCCTGATGGCGATAAAGCGCTGAAGCTCGGTTTGGAAATTATGCCCATCGCGCTGCGCCACGCGATATTGGCGGATGGCAGTAATGCCGAACGCAACCCGACGCAGCAGATGATTGCGCTGAAATGCCTTGTCGATATACGCCATGCGCTGAAATGCGGAAAAATTCCCCACAAGGCAAGCATGCCGCCTGAGCTGCCCATCGCGATTGAACGCGCGGCAGCGGCGTTGCGTTTTTATCGCCACGGCGATGGCGCGCTATGTTTGTTTAACGGCGCGCAGGAAGAAAATCCTGTGATGCTGGAAGCATTGCTGACGCAGGCCGATACGCGCGGCCGCGCGCCAAAATCTTTGGTGCAGGGCGGGTATGAACGCTTATCGCTGGGCCGCATGCTGGTATTCGTAGATGTTGGCGCGCCGCCATCAACGGGGTTGGATAGTGCGGCACATGCCGGACTTTCCAGTTTTGAATGCAGCATCGGGCGCGAGCGGTTATTCGTGAATTGCGGCGCGCATCCCGGCCACGATAATGATGATTGGTACGCAGCGATGGCAGCAACGGCTGCACATACCACGTTAAACGTGGATGATAAAAACAATTGCGAAGTATTGGCAAATGGCGGCATTGGTGCGCGCCCTGACAGCATTGAATGCCTGCGCGAAGATACCAAAGGGCAGCAGCATGTGGTGGTAACCCATGATGGCTATGTGGCGGGCGAACAGCTCATTCACCAGCGCATACTGACATTGATGAACGAAGGCGATGTGCTGCGCGGCGAAGACAAGGTTTCAGGAAAAGAGGGAAAGAACATTACCCTTCGTTTCCATTTGCATCCGCTCGTGCAAACCAGCCTTATCCAAAATGGCAAAGCGGTGCTGATAAAAATGCCGGGCGGCAATGGTTATCGCTTCCGCTGCGAAAACGCGCATGGCGAAGCGCAGATGCTATCGCTTGATGAAACATTGTATTACGGAAAGACCTATGCGCGCCCCGGCCGTCAGATTGTGGTGCGCGGTATTACCAATCCCGGCGATACGAAATGGCTGTGGTCGCTCATCCGCGAAGGCAAAAAGTAAGACAAAGTTAATAAACAATTAAGTCGGTGCTAATACCGGACGGGTATGCTTTGCAGATATAACACAAAGGATAACACATGAGCGGCCCGAACCCCTTTGCTACAAACGCTATCACCGGTGAAATGAAAGATGGAAATCTGGTCATCACCATGAGGCCCAAAAACCTTCGCGATGGCGGTCAAACGCCGCCAGCGGTTTATACTATTTCACCGGAAGGAAAAGTGCTGGGACAAGACGGCAAGCCGCTTGATACCAGTGACCGCAGTCGTCCTGGAGCAACAGGTTTCAGCAATGCTTACCGGGCGATGGGTATCCAAGGAAACATTTTGAATATATTGGCTAACGAAGATTTTGTGAAAACGCTGAATATATCGCCCCAAGCGCTTCAAACATTGCAAGCCAATATTACTGCTAACCGCGCTGAAAATTTTGAAGCGGTTAGGCAGCGCGATGAAATGTACCGGCAGGAATGGGCAAAGAGGCCGGCCCCGGGTTAATCCGCGAAGGCAAAACCAAATAATCATTTGTTATGAAATGTTAAGGGCAGGTTTTAATGACCGCTTGATGCGCCCTTAATTCCGTGCTGCGCGCTACGCGGTGCTCGTAAAGGGCGGTGGCTAGCTTGCGTTTGGGTGCCGCGATGATTTCATGGCTTGTATCAATCACCGCTTTTTCGGCGACTGCTAATTCTGCGCGCGCTTGCGTGCATGGGCTGACAACACCCGCAGGGCCAATGCCGATGGCGCTGGCGGATAATGTAGCCATTGTTAATGCTGTAAATCGCAAGCCGCTTCTCATCCATTATTTATAGGATTTTTCCGGGTATTGCAGCAAGGGCATAGCCCGCAGATGCAGCAAAACAGGGGGCTTTGCGCATCCCTTGAGAGTTAAGGAAAACTTCTTTAAATCTCTAGGCCTCAAGTTTTGTTGTTATCGCATTTTCTACGGAAAACCGGTGCCCACTTTTCCTGAAAATGCTTACATATTAAGAAGGCCGTTTATTCATGTCGCTCCATGCTGTTTCCACGATCCCTGCGCCAGATTTAGTTAAGCCCGTCCGCGCGTTAATTTCCGTTTCCGATAAAACGCAACTGATTGAAACCGCAAAAGCATTACGTGCGGTGGGCGTTGAAATTCTATCAACCGGCGGTTCCGCCAAAGCATTGGAAGCCGAAGGCATCATGCTGACGGAAGTTGGGACATTTACGGGCTTTCCCGAAATGATGGATGGCCGCGTTAAAACACTTCACCCCAAAATTCATGGTGGCATTTTGCAGGTGCGTACCAATTCGCAGCACCAGTTTCAGGCAACCGAACATTCCATTCCGCCCATCGACATCGTGATTGTGAATTTATACCCGTTTGCAGCCACGATTGATAAGGGCGCGGATTTTGCTACATCCATTGAAAACATTGATATTGGCGGGCCTGCGCTTATTCGCGCGGCTGCAAAAAATCATGATTTCGTGACGGTGCTGACCAGCCCAAGCCAATACGCAGGGCTGCTCGATGAATTGAAAAAGAACAATGGCGCAATTGGTCTGGATTTTAGAAAGCGCTGCGCCTTTGAAGCGTTCACGCACACAGCAGCGTACGATAGCATGGTATCAACCTGGTTTGCTGGCCAGTTGGGCGATGAATATCCTGAAACGATTACTTTTGGATTCACGCGCAAGCAAATGTTGCGTTACGGCGAAAACCCGCACCAAAAAGGCGCGGTCTATCTATCCCGCAAGGCCGAGCCATGCGTTGCACGCGCAGAGCAGGTTCAAGGCAAAGAACTCAGCTACAATAATTACAATGATGCGGATGCAGCGTTTGAACTGGCATCTGAATTTTCAAAACCAACCGTTGCGATTATCAAACACGCAAACCCGTGCGGTGTTGCCAGTGCCAAGGATTATGTGACTGCTTATAAAACCGCGCTGGCCTGCGACCCCGTTAGCGCCTTTGGCGGCGTAATTGCGATTAATGGTAAACTGGATGCAGCCACGGCCACAGCCATTTCCGAACTTTTCACGGAAGTGATTATCGCGCCAGAAGCCGATGAAGAAGCCAAGAAAATTATTGCCGCCAAGAAAAACCTGCGTTTGCTTTTGACGCATGGCATGGCAAATGCGAAGCGCGGCGGCGCAACTTTGCGTTCCATCGCTGGCGGTTTGCTGGTGCAAAACCGCGATGATGGTCATGTAACGGCAGAAACATTGAAAGTAGTGACCAAGCGCAAACCATCGGATGATGAAGTGCGCGATATGCTGTTCGCCTTCCGCGTTGGCAAGCATGTGAAATCAAACGCGATTGTGTATGCAAAGAACGAAGCCACGGTTGGTGTGGGCGCAGGGCAAATGAGCCGCGTGGATTCATCGCGCATCGCCGCATGGAAAGCGGGCGAAGCAGCCAAGGCAGCAGGTCTCGCTGAACCCCTCACCAAGGGCTGCGTCGTTGCTTCCGATGCATTCTTCCCCTTCGCGGATGGCCTGTTGGCCGCCGCCGAAGCAGGCGCAAGCGCCATTATTCAACCAGGCGGCAGCGTGCGTGATGATGAAGTGATTGCCGCTGCCGACAACGCCGGATTGGCGATGGTATTTACAGGCATCCGTCACTTTAGACATTAATTTTAGATGCGCGGCTCATAATCCGGAATGCTGGGCGTAATCTGGCCGTTTTCATCAATCACATTGTGATGAATATCGGTGCATTCGATTAAACCCTTTGGCACTTCGCTATCGCCGCGTTCCTTTGGCACGCATATCACATTGGTATTGCAGCGCTGGCCGAACACGTTTTCGGTGCTTTTGTTAAAATTATCAGGGCGATAGAAACGGCCCGTATGCCACCATGCGCGGTAACCCAAATCAAAAATGGTTTGCATGAGTTCAGGTGATTTGCTGCGGCGGCAATTTTCAATGAACATGACGGGCTTGAATTTTTTTATACTCTCGGCTCCGCCCAGCAGCACATCGCGTTCCATGCCTTCGACATCTATTTTTATAAAGTCAAAGCGCGGTTCTTTGAAAATATCATCAAGGCGGACAACCTTGGTTTTCAGCTTCTTTCCCGACATTCGCGCTTCGTTATAGCCTTTTTCAGCAAAGGTAAGACCCGCGAATTGACCGACCTGATTATAATCAGGCTCGTCAATCACCAGTTCTTCATTCGAATTGCCAATGCAGCAATGATAAACCTGCGTGTTATGTTCAACCTTGTTGAGCATAATTGCGGTCATCAGGGATTCATGAATGACGGGTTGCGGCTCGAACCCAATCACCTTGCCCTTTGGCCCCACGCGGCGCGCAAAGGGAACCAGGTAAGTGCCAAGGTGGGAGCCCGCATCAACCACCACCATTTCCGGCTTGATGAAGGGCTTCATCACATCCCATTCATATTCGGAAAGCTCGCCATATTTCATCAGCGACATGCTGATGAGAATGTCGTGATTGAGCACAAGGAAATAGCCGTGGCGCGTGCGCACCAAGGTCTTGCCCGGCGGTATCGTGGCGGAGAGCTTTTTTAAGTCGTCGGAATATTCATCAGATTGGATAAGCGCCATGCAGAAATACTATTCCGCATGGCGCTAAAACCCAAGTGTCTTTAAGTTATGCTTACGCAGCCGCTGATTCGAGCTGTTTCGCCGGAGCGGCAACTGCACTATCTGCTTGCCCATCTTCTGCTTGTGTGTGCATCAGGTTTTTGAGCTTTGCCATCGCCCGTGTTTCAAGCTGGCGTACCCGTTCTTTGCTGATGCCAAGCTTTTTGCCTAAGTCTTCCAGCGTTGCTGCTTCATCGCGCAAGTGACGGTCACGGATGATGCGGCGTTCGCGTTCATCAAGCTGGCGCATCGCAACGCCAAGCCATGTATGGCGTACATCACCATCATGGCGGGCCATGATCAGTTCTTCAGGGTTGGGGCTGTCATCCACCAAGAAGTCCTGAAAATCATGGCTGCCATCATCATGCACGAGTGCATTCAATGACTGGTCATGGCCTGAAAGGCGCGCATCCATCACTTCCACATCATGCACGTTCACCTTTAATGCGCCGGCAATTTCCGACTTGGTTTCAGGTGAGAGCATAATGGGGTCAAGATTGCCTTCGCGGGCTGCTTTGCCTTCAATGCGTGCACGCAAGCGGCGCAAGTTGAAGAACAATGCTTTTTGACCTGCGGTGGTGCCGGTGCGCACGATGGACCAGTTGCGAAGCACATAGTCTTGTACGGATGCCCGGATCCACCATGTCGCATAGGTTGAAAAGCGCACATCGCGTGATGTGTCAAACCGGTTGGCGGCATGGAGAAGACCAATATGACCTTCCTGCATCAAATCGCCCATCGGCAGACCATAGGCGCGGAACTTCGCGGCAATCGCCACGACCAAACGCGCATAGGATTTGATAAGTTTATGGAGGGCTTTTTCATCCCCCTTTTCGCGCCATGCAACGGCGAGTTCAAATTCGTTTATTTTTTCGAGCATCGGCGACTGCATGGCGCCGCGAATGAAACGCAAATTGTCAGCACGGGTTAGATTATCGTCGAAATGAGCCATGGGACTTTCTCCTATTGATCTTCTTGGAAGCATCGAGGGTTTAGTGGCGCAGCCCCGTCATGGGCACTGCTACTTGACTAACTAGTATACGGAGCCTAGGGGCGGTTGGATCAATAAGCCATGTGGAATTATTTAGTTATTATATTTCAATGTCTTATATTGACAAATCAGGGCTAAACCACGCGAATTCGGCCCTTTTACCAATCTCTAACAGGTTCGGGATTAGGCTCATGGCTCTCACCCCTGCATTTCCCCCAAGGAAGTTACTATGGAAGCCAGTACCCGCATCGTTCAAGGCCTTGGCAAAGTGGTGGATGACCATATTGCATGGCTATCGCAATGGCATCAGGTGGCGTTTTATGGCGGCGTTGACCGCGCGGCAAAAGCAGATGATGCGAAGATGCCGAATTCCTTTTTGCAATGGCATGACCGCGCAACCTTCGCGCTGCCAAATCAGGGCCCGATTTTAAACCGTCTTGCCGAACTGCACGAGCAATTGCACACCGCCGCGAAGCTTGTTCTATTGCGCGCGCCCGATGGTGAAGCGCTGCCTATTCAGGATTATGAACGCGTGCTGTCGCGCTTTGATGAATTCGTGACATCGGTGCGCCGCCTTGAACGCGCATTCAGCGAAGCGGCTGCGGGGCTTGACCCGCTCACCGGTTTGCGCACGCGCACGGGATTGCAGGAAGACTTTAACCGCGAGATGAACCGTTACATGAACGCCAAAACACCATTCACGCTGGCGATGGTGGATATCGATCATTTCAAGAATGTGAATGACACCTATGGTCATGATACCGGCGACCGCGTATTGGTGGGCGTTGCGAATACGCTTTTGCGCCATATCCGCACCTATGATGATGCGTATCGCCTGGGCGGCGAGGAATTCCTTCTGATTTTAAAGGGTCTTGATAATGATGGCGCAGAAAAAGTGCTGGAGCGTTTGCGCGCTGCCATTCAACGCGCAGAATTAAAGGCCCCCGATGGCACGCCATTGCACGTGACCGCATCCTTCGGCCATGTGATGGTGGATGAAAAGAAAACCATGGATGAACTGTTACAGCTTTCCGACCAGGCGCTGTACAAGGCCAAGCGCGAAGGCCGCAACCGCATTATTAAAGCGGCGTAAGATTTTTAAGAGCTTATTTTTTTGAGCAGGCAATAAAGTGGCCGACCAGGTAAACGCAACCGTCATCACAGAGCGCACCAGCACGCGGAATTTGCCAGCGCAAGGTGTTCCGCGCGAATGGGTTGACCAGATTTATGCGCAGGCAGGGCCGCTGGCGGAACAACTTCGCGCCGCAGGCATTATCGCGCCGCCAGCTGGCATGACACCAAACGGAATGACCATTCGCGAACATGTGCGTGATTTTCCAAACGGCGCTGTTCCGAATGCAGCCAACAACCCGGGCAGAGACCGCAATGTTCGAATAGAATTAAGGTACCCCAACGGGGATACGATGATGCTGGAAGGATTTCGCGCACAAACCGCAAATGCCAGCGACAATGTGTTTTATAACAGAATTGGCTTTTCCAATATGACCATTCGCAAAGCGGATGGCAGGGAAGTTCGCTTGCAAGCCAATGATGGTGATTGGAATCAGGCATTGGTGTTAGGGCCCAAAGGGCCTGATGGCAAAGACCGTGAAGCCGAGCGTTCACTGAACGGTGTTGGTGATGTGTTTGAAAATATCATGTCAACCACGCGCGATGCATTGGATAAAGGCGTAACGGGGCCAACCGTGCCGGGCACAACGCTCAACCGTTCGGTAACAACGCGTACCATCACATCAGCGCCCATGCCCGAAGCAGAAAAGCAGGCGATTTTACGCGCCAGCCGTTTCCAGCCGGGGCAGATAGACGATATTAAACTTACCCGCGTGATTGGCGAAGAACGAATTGACAATGGCACCTTCGTTCAATTAACGGGCCCAGCTGGCATACTCAATGCATCGCAATATAATCTGGAAGGCCTGCGCAATGGCCGCGATAGGGGCATTCAAACCAGCGGAACCTATAACCGCGAATTGCATGTGTCGGGCGGCATTACAGCGGCGCATGCGCATCACACCACCGGCGGTGAATGGCGCGGTGTGCAGTTATGGCAAAATAATCAGCCCAATGGATTTGGCCCTGTGAACCGGCCACTCACAACAACTATTGTTGATGTTTTAAAAGCAGCGGGCGTTGACCCGAAGACCTTGCCCAATCCGCTTGATGCGAATGCGCCGCGAGAGCCGCAGCTGGATAGACGGCGCACAGGCCCAGCGCTGCCGCCATAGTAATTTAAGTGTGATTATTCATCAAATAAATCGGCTAATTCGTTCATCACGGTGCCGCCCAATTGCTCGACATCGGTAATCGTGACGGCACGTTTGTAATAACGCGTCACGTCATGCCCGATACCGATGGCCAAAAGTTGAACGGGTGATGTGGCTTCAATTTTGGTAATCACTTCGCGCAAATGCTGTTCGAGATAAACGGATGGGTTGGATGATAGGGTTGAATCATCAACCGGCGCGCCGTCTGAAATCACAATTAAAATTCGGCGGTCTTCGTGCCGTGCCAGCAAACGTGTATGCGCCCAAAGTAACGCTTCGCCATCAATGTTTTCTTTCAATAACCCTTCGCGCAGCATCAAACCCAGATTGCGGCGACAACGGCGCAAGGGCGCATCGGCAGCTTTATAAATAATGTGCCGTAAATCATTGAGACGACCGGGATGCGGTGGTTTGCCTGATTTGAGCCATGTCTCGCGCGATTTACCGCCCTTCCAAGTGGAAGTGGTAAAGCCAAGCACTTCGACCTTTACCGCGCAGCGTTCCAAGGTGCGCGCCAGAATATCAGCGGTAATTGCGGCGATGCTGATGGGCCGGCCACGCATCGAACCCGAATTGTCAATCAGCAGCGTCACAACCGTATCGCGGAACTGCGTGTCCTTTTCGATTTTGTAGGAAAGCGGAACGCCCGGTGCAGCCACGACGCGCGCAAGGCGTGCCACATCCAGCATGCCTTCCTCGCGGTCAAAATCCCAACTGCGCATTTGCTGCGCCAACAATTTGCGCTGCAAACGATTGGCAAGTTTTGAAACAAGCCCCTGATAATGCCGAACCTGAGTATCCAGCTGCAAACGAAGGCGCGATAGCTCGTCCGCCGGACATAAATCGGATGCATGCTTTACTTCATCAAACTGCGTGGTGAAGGCATTATAAACCGTGAGCGCTTGCGCTTGTGCTGCGCTTGGCGGTTCGCGAACTTCTTCATCTTCGCTTTCGCTCTCCGCTTCTTCTTTGCCGCTTACGGGTTTCTCTTCGCCTTCATCGCCTTCGCCAATGTCGCGCGCTTCCTTTGCGGCTTGCTGTTCCGCGTCTTTGGGCAATTGGTCTTGGCTTTCCGCGCCGCCTTCGGCTTGTTCCTGTTCTTTTTTATCTTCCTGCGGGTCAACTTCGTGCGGGCGGTCATCGCCTTCGCTTTCTTCATCCGGGCTTCCCGGGAAATCCATATTCATCGCAACCAGCAGCTTGCGCACTTCTTGCGCGTACGCATCGGCATCGTTCAGTAATTTGGGAAGCTCACCTAAATGATTGCCAATGCGCTGTTCAATCCAGGGCCGCCACAATTGCACCGCCTGCAATGCGTTTTGCGGAATTTCCGCGCCATATAATGCTTCACGCGCCAATAAGCGCATTACATCGGAAATAGGAATTTGCGCGCGTTCGGTTGCGTGGTCATAGCCTTGGCGTTTTGCGCGGTCGGATAACACCGCGCCAAGATTATTGCCAATGCCGGGCATCGCTTTTGCGCCGATGGCTTCGCAGCGTGCCTGTTCCAATGCTTCATACACAAGCCGCGCATTATCGCCCGCAGGTGCATGACGTTTAAATGCCTTTGCATCGTGAAAGCGCATGCGCAAACCCGCAGCATCCACGGAACCGCGAACAAGGGCGCGGTCATGCGCCGAAAGCGCGCGGGACGGAAGCGGCAAGCGAACGCGCTGCTTGGTGCCTTTTTGCGGTGCAGACGAAAGGGTGGTGGATGGGTCGGTTGAAAACACCACATCCATATCCGGTTCGCCGGCAAGCGTTTTCGCCGTCGCCACGCTGGCACGTTTAAAGCTTTCAACCGGATCTTCGCTGCTATGGATAAGCTTGCTCATATATTATTATTGTTTTCCGTTGTTAACATTTTTTGAGCTTCACTCGCTTTGCGCCCCCTTAAAAATTAAGTGGCGCAACCGCTCGTGATGGAGCGGTCATTTCATGCGGCGCCTATATTGATGAAACTATTGCGCTCCTTGACACATTGCCAGTGTTATCTTTGAATGAAGCCGCACTATTTTACCTGCCTTATTTTTTATGGATTTTCGTAATGAGCGTCGTTGTTTTTGCTTCCACCACCCATGATTTTTACTTCGAGAATGTGAAGCTGCCGAAAGCGCTTTCACCGCTTCTGACAGATGATGGGCAGGCAATTGTGTACCTGACCGTTCCCCATGCGCAGTTTTATGCAAGCGCGCGCGCAGGCCTTCCCATTCCAGATGGTGATAAGTTGGGTGCGTCGCTGCGCGAATTCTTGCCGTTATCAACCGAAATCCCAAGCAGTGATTATTCAACGGGCAAGGGCGCGAACCCTGCCGCTGTTGCCAAGGTGATGGGCTGCGAAGTGATGCTGGCGGGCGCGCTGGGCGAAGATGCGTATTCCACGCGCGCGCTGGAAAGCCTTGGCAATCTTGGCGTTGACATGCGCATGAAAATTATTCCCGGCATGACCATGGCGCATGCGCACATTTTTATTCAGGATGTGAATACGCAATTAAGCCTGATTTACAAGGGCACCAATAACATGGCTGACCAACGCATGGTTCCGGACGAAGCCCTGCATGCGGATACCACGCTGCTTGTCAATACATCGGTTCCGCTGGAGCAGACACGCGCATTGCTTGCCCGCGCAGCGGGCCGCGGCGTGGTACGCACCGTCTTCAATTGCACCAAAGCGGCTGGGCTGCGATGCAGCGATTTTGATTACGTGACGGATATCGTGATTAACCGCGCGGAAGCCGCCAATCTTGCCAAGCATTTCAAGCTGCCGTTTGATGAAGATTGCGATGGGTCATTGGCAAGCGTGCTATCGGATGAGCTGACCCTGCGCTGCGTGATGACCAGAGGCGGTGACAGCGTGATTATTGCGCACGCGGGCCATGTGGATCAGCTTTTTCCAAATCCTGTTAAAGTTGTGGATGTAACAGGTGCGGGTGATGGGTTCCTTGGCGCGTATCTTGCGGGAATTGATCAGAGCAAGGATGAAGTACAGGCTGTAAAAGAAGCCATTGTAGTGGGCGGATTGATTGCCGCGCATAAAGGCCCGCGCTTTCTGGATTTTACGAGCCAGGCAATTGCGCAGCAAGCTGAAGCCATTTGCGTTGCGCCCACGCAGTATGCGTATGCGCAGCATGCGATTGCCGTGCGCTTGTCACGCAGTTAGCGGGCCGCGTTAGTCAACGGGCTGGCCGGGGCTGGAATAATTGGTTGGTGTCTGCGTTAAATCACATTGCACCAACATGGGCTGTGGGCCAAGGCCAGCAATACGGAAGCGGAACACGCTGACCTGCTGCGGCAAGGTGAATTTCTGGGCCACCTGCAATTGCTGGATAGCGGGCAGGCCGCGGCCAAAACGCTTATCCGCGCTTAAGGGCTGCCCCACCAGAATATCAGCATAGGCATAGGGCGCTTCGACACTCACAAATTGCCATTTGTAGCTATAGCCTTGCTGCGGGGTGTTGATGGTGCCCTTCAGTTCAAGATGCTTATCGCCCGTCATCTGGTTTTCATTGCGCACGACAAAGAATGCGGGGTCGGAGCACGCAAAATAATACTCCGCCTTATCGCCAAGCCCCAGATATTCGGTAAGGCCAAAAAAACTGGAAAGCGTGAGGGCTGCAAGCATCTATTGCTCCTTAAGGGGCTAGTTCAATTCCAAAACAGCGCTGGAAATATTCTGCCAGAATGGGGCGTTCCGTTTCATCACATTTATTCACGAAACTAAGGCGAAACGATGTTGCGATGTCATTGAAAATGGCATTGTTCTGCGCCCATGTAATCACGGTGCGCGGTGACATGACGGTGGAAATATCCCCGTTGATAAACCCGCTGCGCGTTAAGCCTGCCAGTTGCACCATGCTGGCAACCTGCTTGCGGCCTTCATCGTTATTCAGTGATGGGCATTTCGCCAGAATGATGTTCACTTCATCTTCGGCTGGAAGATAATTCAGCGTGCACACCACATTCCATCGATCCATCTGGCCCTGGTTGATGGGCTGCGTGCCATGATAAAGGCCGGTGGTATCGCCAAGGCCAACTGTATTGGCCGTTGCGAATAAGCGGAAGGATGGGTGCGGGGTGATGACGCGGTTTTGATCAAGCAGCGTCAAGCGGCCTTCCGCTTCCAGAATGCGCTGGATAACAAACATCACGTCCGGGCGGCCGGCATCATATTCATCGAACACTAGCGCCGTGGCATGCTGCAAGGCCCACGGCAATAATCCTTCGCGGAATTCGGTAACCTGCTTGCCATCTTTCAATACAATCGCATCCTTGCCAATTAAATCGATACGGCTGATATGGCTGTCCAAGTTAATGCGAATGCATGGCCAGTTGAGGCGCGCCGCCACCTGTTCGATATGCGTCGATTTACCCGTGCCGTGATAGCCCTGCACCATCACGCGGCGGTTATGCGCAAAGCCTGCCAGAATGGCGAGCGTGGTTTCCTTGTCAAACTGATAGCTTTCATCCAGTGTTGGCACATGTTCAGAGGCGTTTGAAAACGCAGGCACCTGAAAATCATTGGCGATGCTGAGGCCAAAGGTTTGCTTGACGGAAACGCGGATATCGGGCGCGCCGAGCTCTTCGGTTTTTACGCTTGGTTTTGCTGCGGATGACATTTCTTTTCCTTAACTCTGTATCTCTTGAAATTAACTGGTTTAATGCGCAGGGGAAAGTTTAATCTTGTGCGTTTTCCATATTCACGGTTTCAAAGGCATAGAATTCCTTGAGCACCGTGAAGGCGACATTCAGGCGCTTGATTTTCTCTTCCGCTTCCGCCCTGCTTGTTTGTAAATCCGGGCCGCTTTGCACATCGGGGTGGTGCATCTTCACCATATCGCGGTAGCGTTTCTTGATACCTTCAAAATCAATTGGCGGTGCAAGTCCCAATTCGCGAAGCGCGTTGAGCTGCGCGGCATAGCGCGGATCAACGCCGCGCTCCTGTGCCTTGGCATGAATATGCTCGGCGTTGCTTTCAATATCATCTTCATCAAAGACGCGTTTGAACGCATCGCGCACGCGGCGTTCAATTTTTCTATCACCCATCGGCCATGTGGGGCGTTCCCATGTGGTGCCCGCGCGCAGGGCTTCTTCAATTTCCGCAACGCTCATGCCCTGATAATAATCCCATGCGGCGTTATAAATGCGCACATGGTCAAGGCAGAACCAGTAATAATCCTCAAGGTTATAGCGGGATTTTGGCGCGCGAAACTCGCCGCGCTGCGCGCAATTGGGGTTATCGCAGTTACGCACGCGCACCACGGCCACGCGGTCACCAATCCATTTTTTGAACAGATGCGGCGCAACTTCAGGGTCGTGCATTTTAATTTGAGTCGCCTGCTCTGCGCCTTTATCCGCCATTCGCTCTGCGCTGTCGCGCAACCGCTCGGGCGTAGGTTTTTGCGCCATTCGCTCTGCGCTGTCGCGCAACCGCTCGGGCGTAGGTTTTTGCGCCATTCGCTCTGCGCTGTCGCGCAACCGCTCGGGCGTAGGTTTTGCCGCCTTGGTTG
Organism: Alphaproteobacteria bacterium; assembly: GCA_021732145.1. Classification (GTDB taxonomy): domain Bacteria; phylum Pseudomonadota; class Alphaproteobacteria; order UBA9219; family RGZA01; genus RGZA01. The sequence continues at coordinate 22,556 of JAKFVN010000016.1, read as the reverse complement.
CCGCCAATGCTTCCCTCAATTTTTTTAAATTACCTTTTTGTACATTCATATTATTTGGCATACTTCCCAGAATATCAAAAATGGGGTAGGGTTTAAAACATGAAAGATGCCATCTACGCCCAACGTATTGAAAAAAAAATCCGCGAAAACCTGTCGCCGGAAGCTTTTTTGCTGACCGATGACAGCCACCGCCATGCGGGGCATGCAGGTGCCCATCCATCCGGTGAAACGCACTTTACCCTTGCTGTGACTTCATCCGCTTTTAACGGGCTTAGCCGCGTTGCGCAGCAACGACTGGTATACAGTCTGCTGGCCGATGAAATGAAGGAACGGGTTCATGCGCTGGTTTTGGATTTAAAACCAACAGCCTGATTAGCAGCTTGATAAGCCCCGCATACATAGCAGCCAAAATACCACACAATCCGTTATTCAACCAAGAGTTGTGAAAAATTTATTGCCACAATTTATTGGGGTATTATTATGCAACCATAAGTTGTATTGTGGTTAAGCGATTCTCGCATACAGAAATGGCTAAACACACAATACCGCTGAATGTACCTGCTGCATACCCCTGTAACCTATCCAAGAATGGAGAAATTCATGGCTTCCCATACCCCCCCTATGACCCCGCGTCCGGCAATCGAACCCGGTATTCAAAAAAGCGATGATATGGCGACGCTGAAATCCTCGCTGATTAGCCGCAACATCACGCTGAATGGCCACCGCACATCGATGCGTCTGGAGCCGGCAATGTGGAATGCGCTGATTGAAATATGCCGTCGCGAAAAACTCAGCATTCATCAGCTTTGCAGCATGGTTGCCCAGCATAAGGCAGAGGAATCATCGTTTACCGCCAGCGTGCGCGTATTCGCGATGAGCTATTATAAATCCGCCGCAACCGAGGAAGGCCACCAAAAAGCAGGGCATGGCACGGCGTTTTTATTCTCCGCTAAGCAGGATTTTGCAGCATTAAAGCCAGGCGCAGCCTTTCAGGTACGCGTGGCGGGCTAATTGGCATGAAAATAGCGGGGGGCATTCTTAAGGGGATATTAAACCCTCCGCCCATAATCTATTGGCCATGAACGTATCGAACACCGGCAATGTACTGTCCTCCTTGCTTCAAAACCCCGCTGCATCAGGCGGGAAGTCTGCATCATTAAATGGCGGGGCCGGTTTTGCCTATCAGGGTACCAGCGATAATCCAGCTTCAACCGATAACGTTGAGCTGTCGCCGCGCGCGCAGGCGCTGTTAAACCAGGCTGATGCCGCGATTATCAGTGGCAATGCAGGCGCAGCCGAACGGTTGCAAAAACGCATTGATGCGTTTGCGAGCAAGCTTTCCGATTTTTATAAACGCAATTCCATCCCGGTGGATGAAAAAACCGTTTTCAATATCAGCGCCAGCGGCGACATCACGGTCGACACCGCATATAAGAAAAAATTCACCGAGTATTTAAGGGATAATCCGGACGCTGCCACAGAACTTAAGAAAATTGCCAAGCTCAGCGCATTGCAGGCAACGCAGAAGGCGCTGGAGTTGTATTACGAAGAAAAGAAAGCGGCCAAGGGCGATAAGGATAAAGAAGCCATTGCCGATGAGCGCTATAAGCTGCGCACCAAGAAGATTGGCGAGCTGGCTGGCACATTGACCTTTGAAAATGGCAAATTGACATCGGCGGCAGCGGAATATGCATCAACGCTGCTGAGCCGTGCGCCGTACGAAATCCCGCAAGCACGCGTAAACGTGGCTGCCTGATTAATTCAAATCTAATACAGCTTTGACATCTGATGCGACGACGTGCTGCTGCACGAAGGCCTGGCCAATGCCGCGCGTGACGACAAAATTCAACTGGCCATCTTCGGCCTTTTTATCGCGGTACATGGACGCAAGCAGTTTATCCGTATTCCAGTTACGGCCCTGAATGGAAATCGGCAGGTTGACCGATTTCAAATGTTCCTTCACGCGCTGCGTATCGGCTTCGGGGCATAACCCAAGGCGCGTTGACAGTTCAAACGCCTTTGCCATGCCGATGGCAACCGCTTCGCCATGCAGCAGGCTGTTATCGTAATTCGCCATCAATTCAAATGCGTGACCGAATGTGTGGCCAAAGTTCAATAGCGCGCGTTTACCTGTAGATTCTTTTTCATCTTCCGCGACAATCTGCGCCTTCATCTCGCAACTGACCTTAATCGCGTGGATTTGCTTTTCCTTGATGCCGGTTAGCAATTTATGGCCTTTGGTTTCCAGCCATGTGAAGAAATCCGGATTGCTGATAAGGCCGTATTTGACGACTTCGGCATAGCCTGCGCGCAATTCGCGCGTGGGCAGCGTTTTCAGCGTATCCACATCGGCAATGACCATTTTTGGCTGGTGGAATGTGCCAATCAGATTTTTGCCGCGCGCGGAATTAATCGCGGTTTTGCCGCCAACGGAGCTGTCTACCTGCGCGAGCAAGGTGGTGGGAATTTGAATGAAGTCAATGCCGCGCATCGCGATGGATGCGGCAAATCCGACCAAATCACCCATCACGCCGCCGCCCAGTGCCACGAGCATCGTCTTACGGTCGATATTCTTTTGGAACAGGTGATCAAGAATGAAGGAAAGGTATGAAAATGTCTTGGCCTGTTCGCCAGCAGGAATAACCAGCACGTCATCCTTGCACAGGCCAATGCGCGTCATCGCCGCATGCAGTTTTTCGCCATACACGTTGGAAAGATGGCTGTCGGTAATAATAATGCAGCGGCGCATGCCGAATGCTTCGCGGATGAGCAGGGGAACTTCGTTCAATAACCCGCTGCCGATATGAATAGGATAGCTGCGATTGCCCAATGAAACGGTAATGGTTTGCGGCGCTTCGTGCGGCAGGATATTTCCTAAAATACTCATTTTAATCCTTAAACTGTATTTTGGTGATTTTGCACGGCCTTGAGCATGGCTTCAACCGTTTCTTCAAAGCCTTTTACATCGGTTTCTATTTGAATGGGCGCTTCGTTGTAAAACGGCGTGCGGGTATCCAATAACTGTTGCAACTTGGCAGCAGGGTTATCGGTCTTCAGCAGCGGGCGGTTCTTATCCTTGGAAACGCGGTTCAATAGTGTTTCCAGCCGCGCCTTGAGCCATATAACAGTTGCCTTGGCTGCAATGAGCTCCCGCGTTCCGGCATCCATAACCGCCCCGCCGCCGGTTGATAGAACACAAGGCTCACCCGCCAGCAATTTGGCGATTTTGGTGCGTTCATAGCCGCGGAATGCCGCTTCGCCCTGTTCTTCAAAGATATGCGCGATGCGCATGCCGGTCGCTTTTTCAATTTCGGCATCGGTATCAAGAAAGGGCAGGGAGAGCCGCTGGGCCAATTGGCGGCCAAGCGCGGTTTTGCCTGACCCCATCATCCCAACTAAAACGATTGCTTGCCTCATGCGAACCTTGCCATAATTTTTAACAACTATTTTAGTATAAGTTGCCACGGTATGGCCATACCTAATTCAAGGGAACTTCTTTGCTTTTCATGCGCAATACTTTTCATCACGTTCTGTGTGGGCTGCTTTTAAGCGTGGCAAGCGCGGCGCATGCCCAGGCTCCGCATCAAGCGCCTTATCGCGCTGCCGCGGGCGTGCCGCAGGATTTGGTGGTTGATGATGCGAATGAAGGTGAAGGCGTGAATATCGACACGCAAACCGATGAACAACTGGCAACGCCCAATTTTCCATCCCACCCGCCGGTGATGCAGACCGCGCCGCAACCGATGGGCTATGCGCCTGCAATGGCGGCACCGCCACCGCCATCGTCCTCCATTGGGCGCAGAGCCGATTACGTTGAAAAAAATGAGCTTGCAGCGCCGGTGCTCACCCATTACGGAATTCTGGATGAAAAAACCGGCAGCTTGCCGATGGATATCTGGAAAACTTTTTCCTATAGCGAAGCAGCTGCGCTGCTCAACAACTCAACGCATACGGTGAATACCGGAAACGCGAATGCGGTGTTTAAAGATGTGCTGCGCTTGGCGGGCCTTAGCAAAACCTATGAACCAAGCGGCACGCCGGAAACCGCGAATGCATTTTTTGTTGCGCGCGTGATGGCTGCGCAGGCAGCGGGCGATAGTGCTGGCGCATTGGCGCTTGCGAAAACGCGCGCTGCGGCATTCAAACCTCTGGAATGGCAGGTGTTCATTGAAGAGGAACTGCGCCAGCGCCGCGTCGTGGATGCATGCGTATTGGCTGCGCAGTACACGCCAGCGACCAGCAGCGCCTTCGGCCAGAAAATGGGAATTCTGTGCAGCATCAAGGATGGCAAGGCGGATGAAGCGCGCCTCGCTTTAGACGTTCTGCGTGAAGCGGGCGATGGCGATGCGCTGTTTTTGGAACTTGCAGAACGCGCATTAGCGCCCAATGTAAATCCGAAGGATTCCAAAAAAGCGCCGCCGAAATATGATAATTTATCGGTGCTGCAAGTGGCGGCGATTGCGATTGGCCGCGTGAAACTCAAAACCGATAACATCGAAGCGGTGATGGTGCCGCCGCAACCCATGTTACTCGATATTGCGATGGGCGATGTGCAGCGCATTAAATTGGCAGAACAATTTGCGCGCAGCCGCCAGATTGCATCGGATGTATATAACGCGGTGATAAGCGGCGTGAAATTCCCCGCCAAAGCGATTGAGAAATTCCGCAGCAATCCTGAGACCTTATTAACCGTGCCGGAAAAAGAATGGCCTGCGCCATTGCGCCGCGCGGCGGCCATCCGCAGCATCATTGAAGAAGAAAATGCTGCGCAAAAAGCGCATATCATTGCTGCCGCCCTGCCGGGCTTCAGCAATGCGGATTTGCTTGGCGCGCTGGGCGATAGCCTGGAAGCTGATGTCGCAGGGCTTGCAGCATTACCGGATAATCTGGCGGCTGCGCCGGCGATGGCGCGGTTGTTGTTGCTGCGCGGAAATAAGGATGCGCAAAGCTGGTGGCGTTTAGCCAGCGCCGCGCCCGCAAACCGTGAAGCGTTGCTCCCCTTATTCCCACTCGCGCTTCTTCGCGGCGTGATGAGCGACGATGAGCGCAATGCGTGGTTTGAAAATTATGGGCGCACGCAGGCGTTTTCCGGCGATAAGAAAAATTTCAATCTCGCGATGGTCAAGCATTTGGGCGTACTCATGCCAAGCAATGTGGAAAGCCAATTAGCAGCGCAGAATGTGGTACCGGCGGGTGATGCAAATGACAAGCGGGTGAATGCGCTGCTATCGAATGTCAGCCGCGATGCGAATGATGCAGTATTGCGCGCTGTATGGGCACTGAAAACGATGCGCCAGGATGGATTGGCAGAAAAACTGGTGCTGTTAAAGCTTTAGGGCAGATTTCTGTCGCGTTCCGACATCAGCAGTTCTGCCCATTTCGGCCATTTCTTATAAGCGATATGCGTGTGATACAGAATATGTGACATCTGGTAACCATGCGCCGCGAAGATTTTCTTGAGCATTGGCTTTGGATAAAGCGAGACATGGCCCACGCGCGGGTCAACATACCACCATTTGGTTTTTTGCTGCTCAATATCATCGGGCAGGCATTCGGTGGTGATGAAAATGAGGCCATCATCCGGATTGGTGAAGCGCACCAAATCTTCAATCATCGCCAGCGGATTGGTTGCGTGTTCCAGAACTTCGACAGCGCTTACCACATTGAATGAACCCGGCGGGCGCTCTACACCCTGCGCGAAAGGATCGAAAGTGAGCGAACGTTTTGCGCCAAATGCGCCCACAAGCGCGGATTGCAAACCAATGCCGCCGCCGTAATCAAGAAATTCCAAATCTTTGAATGCATCAAAGAAGGCGAGATAAAACAGATTGCAGATTTTTCCCGCGCGCTGGCCGTTATAGGAACCATCAATGCGCGGATAATCCTTGTTATAAATCATCTGCGCGAACATACCATTGGTGTGCCAATCATCCATCAATGTCGTGAATAAAAACCCGCACGCGGTGCAGCGATAATAATCCACCGTCAGCCCATGCGGCGGCATGGGCATTTGGTAATAGCCCAAATGAATTTTTGCCTGATTGTGAAAATCACAGCTTTCGAAAAAGACGCTTGGCGCTTTGCAAAGTTTACAGGCGGGGGCTTGCGTCATGCGCGTGCCTTGTAAAGATAGAAATGAATCGTCGCAATACCATAGCTGCGTTCATCCACCATTTCAAATGATGGCGGCAGCGTGACCACTTCGCCCTTTTTGGTTTCCAGCATGATGACAGTGTTGGTTTTTAAAAGCCCCTGTTTTTCAAAATGCAGTAATGCTTTTTCGCCGAGGTTTTTTTCATAAGGCGGGTCAAGCATCACCAGATCAAATTGCGGATGTTTAAACTCAACCTTATGCGCATCGCTGGTTATCAGCGTGCATTGCTCTGCGCATTTAAGCTTGACAATATTGGCTTTGGTGAGAGCAATAGATTCACGTGCGTTATCGATAAAATGCACATGCTTTACGCCGCGCGATAATGCTTCCAAGCCTAATGCGCCCGTGCCGCAAAACACATCCGCAACATGGCATTCAGGAAGCAAAGGATGTGCAGGCCATGAACGGTGTTCCAGAATATTGAATATCGCGCCGCGCGTTTTATCCGATGTGGGGCGGATGGTTTCATCAGCTGGCGTTTCCAGCGCGCGATTGCGATATGTGCCGGAAATAATGCGCATGATTATTCTTTAAAGAAAGCAGATAGATGGTCTTTTAAAACGCGTTGCGGAATTTCTTCGACTTCATTTTTTTCTAATCTTCCCAATTGGAAAGGCCCGAAGGATACGCGCAGCAAGCGGTTCACTTCATAGCCGAGGTATTCCATGATTTTGCGGATTTCGCGGTTCTTGCCTTCCTTGAGTTCCATTGTCACCCAGGCGTTCGAACCTTTGATGCTATCGAGCTCCGCTTTAATCGAACCATATTTAACGCCGTCTACCGTGATGCCGTGTGACAGCGATTTCAATTCATCTTCATCGATACCGTTACGGCCAACACGCACGCGCACGCGGTAACACCGCGCCCAACCTTCGGATGGTTTTTCCAAATAGCGCGCCAGCTCCCCATCATTGGTCAGCAATAATAATCCTTCGCTGTTTAAATCGAGGCGGCCAACGCTGACAACGCGCGGCAATTCATCGGGCAGATATTCAAATACGGTGGGGCGGCCTTGCGGGTCCTTTGCAGTCGTAATAAGGCCAGTAGGTTTATAATAACGCCACAAGCGCGGCACATCCTTGCGCGGCAAGGGTTTGCCATCGACGGTAATTTTCTGGTGGTCTTCCACATTAAGGGCGGGCGTGGTAATTTTTTTGCCGTCCACGCTGACGCGGCCTGCTTCAATCCAGCGTTCGGCATCGCGGCGGGAACATAATCCTGCCCGCGCTAAAACTTTTGCAAGGCGTTCACCTTTAAAAGTTTTTTCGCGCGACTGCTCTGCGCCCTTAGTTGTCATTCGCTCTGCGCTGTCGCGCAACCGCTCGGATGAACCGGGCGCAACCGCGACTGCGCGTGATGTTTTTCCTGTTTCTTTCATGCGGGGCATGATAGATGAAGGAGAATGAGCGATAAACAAAATTCATATATGCAAATGGCGCTGGATTATGCGCGCATAGCTGGAGATCGCGGCGAAGTGCCGGTTGGCGCCGTGTTGGTGGATTCGCGGGGGGAAGTAGTGGCGGTAGCCACCAACGCGGTCGAAGAATTAAAAGACCCAACGGCACATGCGGAAATGCTGGCACTGCGGTTGGGCACCAAAAAATTAGGCGCTGCACGATTAACCGATTGCGATTTATACGTAACGCTGGAGCCCTGCACCATGTGCGCAGCCGCCATTAGTTTTGCGCGGGTGCGGCGTTTATACTATGCCGCCTATGATACCAAGGGCGGTGCGGTTGACCACGGCGCGAAGTTTTTCACGCAGCCAACCTGCCATCATGCACCGGAAGTTTATGGCGGGATTATGGAAAGCGAAGGCCGCGACATATTGCAGCAGTTTTTCAAAAACCTGCGCTAGACCGCTTGGATAAATAAATTTTATCCGCTAAAACAGTGCGTATGAATTTCGATTTTGAAAACCCCCATACCACTTACGTGATTGCGGCGTACAGCGTTGCGGCGCTGGGCTATCTGGGCATTGGCCTGCACACCTTTTTCAAATCCTGCGCATCACGTAAAGCGCTTGCCGCACTGGAAAAAATAAAATGACTGGCGCATGGCAAGCAAAACATACACGGCTTGCGCTCATCCTAAGCGTCACTGCTGGTATTGGATTGGCGGTTGCCTTGACGCTGATTGGCCTATCCCAAAACGTGACTTATTTTTATGCGCCGACGGATATTTTGGCGAGCCAAGAAAAATTATTGAAGGAACAAAAACACATCCGCATTGGCGGCCTCGTGGAACGCGGCAGCATTAAGCATGCGCAAGATAAAAAAGCCACCATCACTTTTGTGGTAACGGATTTAAAAGAAAATGTACTGGTGCGTTACACTGGCATTACCCCTGATTTATTCCGCGATGGGCAGGGTGTTGTCGCCGAAGGCACATTAACCGCGCCCGGTGAATTCACTGCAACCACATTGCTGGCCAAGCATGATGAAAAATACATGCCGCCCGAAGTTGCCAAAGCGCTTGAAAAGAATGCACCCGAAAAGAATAAGGATAAGCCATGAACAAAAAACCCTTAAATAAATTGGGCTTACTGCTTATTCCAGGGCTGATTTTTGCAGGGTTCGTGTGGCTGGCAATTGCTGGCTTAACGCAGGATAAGAACGGGCAGCCACTGGTTTCATCGGCAGGTAAGGCCGTGCCGGAAATGAAGCTGCCGATTTTAAACAGCCGCAAACTGCTGACCGAAAAACAATTTAAAGGCAAAAAAGTGCTGGTGAATTTCTTTGCCAGCTGGTGCGTGCCATGCATCGCCGAACATGAATTTTTAAAAGCGGTGCAGGTTGCCATTCCACTGCCCATTATCGGCATTGCGTATAAGGATAAGGATGCGGCCATCAAAAAATATTTGAAGGAACATGGTAACCCGTTCCAAACGGTTGCGTTCGACCGTGAAGGACGCAGCGCGATTGATTGGGGCGTAACGGGCGTGCCGGAAACATTTCTGGTTGGGGCGGACGGCGTGATTATCAGCCATGTCTCAGGCCCCTTAAGCATCCCCGTATGGGATAAATATTTTAAACCGTTTTTGACCGAATTCCTGGTGCCGCCAGAAAAGAACACAGAAAATAAAAAGGCGAAGGAAGATGAAGCCAAAAAATCGGGGACGGGAAGTGATTAAGCGCATCCTCTTTCTCATCCTGCTCACCTTTGCCATGCCCGCTTTCGCGATTGAGGCAGGGGAGCAGCTAAAGGATGCGGCCTTGGAAAAACGGGCCATGCAGCTGGGGGAACAATTGCGTTGCGTGGTCTGTCAGTCGGAATCCATTAATGACAGCCCGGCGGGTCTGGCCAAAGACTTGCGCACCCTTGTGCGCAGCAAGCTGGCCGAAGGCCTCACAGATGCACAAATTTTAGGCTATATCCATGAACGGTATGGGGATTACGTACTGCTCAACCCACCTGTGAAAGATGCCACAGTTGCACTATGGATCGCGCCTTGGGTGTTTTTGGGGGTGGGGTTCGGCCTCTTCGCGTTGTTTGTATTGAATAATCGTAGTTGGACCAAAGATTAATCTTTACCTTTTTCAACCAAGAATTCAGAGAATCGCCTGAATTTGCATGGAATCTCCCTATGCAAGCGTGCCAAATCCTTAAAACATTATTAACATTGTTTTTTGACCCCTGTAAAACCGCCATTCTGGCAAAAACAGATGGGTAACTAGCCAAAATATCCCATCTCGTGGTCAAAAAATGGGATTGAGCGGCCAAATTTGACCCATCAATCGGTCATTTCAGGCCGTATGAAAGAAAAAAGCAAAATTAACCCATAAAAACTTGCGCTTTTTGCGTTTTGGCTTAATGTGCGTACCTCAATAAATACTAGAAAAAACGGGGCTTTTACCGCCGATTGAGAGGGGTAAAAGCGCTTAAGCATTTGAAACATATAAGGCCTTTGTGGTCTTTTGATAACTTTTAGGGTGTTGATAACTATGGCCCTCACGAAAAAGAAACCAACAGTAAAGCCTGTTGCTAAAAAACCTGCTCCAAAATTGGTCGCGCCAAAACTTGTTGGTAAGGCAAAACCTGTCGCCAAGCTGGTTGCTAAACCACAAATGAAACCTGCGGTTGCAAAGCTTGCCGCAAAGTCTCCCATCAAGGTCGAGCAAAAGCCTGCCGCGAAGAACAATACAGTGCAAGCCGGTGGCCGCACCATTGTCAAGCCAGTGCTGCCTGTGAACAAGGAAAAAGAAAACGCGCTGCGCGAAGCCGCCAAGATTGCCGAAAGCCTATCGACCAAGGTTGATAAGCCAATTACGTCGGTTGAACGCAAAAAGGATTTGGCGCCAATTGACCCGAAGGAAGCAGCAAAGGCGATTAAGCAAATTAAGGCATCGTTCTTCTCATCACTTGGCGGCGGTTCAACATCTGCTCCAACAACAGTGACCAGCTCAGCAAACTCCCCATTCCCGCCGCGTATTCAGGCATTGGTGGATAAGCAGGAAATTGTCGACCTTATGTATTCCTATGCACGTGGTATTGATCGCTCGGAAGAAAACCTTTTGCGCTCGGTATTCCACCCGGATGCTTCGGTTGATTTTGGACCTGGCATTTTCCAAGGCAGCGTTTCCGAATATATCCAATGGGCATTAGATGTACGCGGCCATATGAAGGCAACACATCACATGGTGGCCAATGTTCGCGTTGATTTGCGCGGCGATGTTGCGTTATGCGAAAGCTATTTCATGAACTGGCACCGCCTTGATAAATCGACGGGTAAGGAAGATTTCTTCGTGGGTGGCCGTTATCTGGATAAGCTGGAACGTCGCCCCGGCGGCGCTTCGGGCGTATGGAAAATTGCACACCGCAAGCAGGTTAAGGATTGGACGCGTACAACTCCGGTTGCCGAGCTGTTCTATCACTTGAACCCGGATGCATTGTGGGCACATCACAGCCGCAACGACTTGTCCTACAGCATTGAAAACTTCCCGACCGGAAACAATGCAAAGGCACCTGCGTTCCTTGGTAAGCGTTACGACGCGAAGAGCATGAAGGTCTAATTAATTTCCACTAGGCTCGTCTGCAAATCGTGTCTTTCTAAATGGTAATGGCGCTCTTCGTATGTTCCATACCCCTTAGGGGTTAAATTGGTTATGGGATAAGTTAAGAACTGCTAGCCATAAAGTAGAGGTATAGCGCTGTTTTTACTGATAAAAACATATCTTCATGTTTTATCCACATTTGTCCGTGACAATTGACAATAGGGGACTCAAGTGATTCATATGGATGGAGTCGTTGAGGGTCTGGGTGTTTAAGAAATTGAATAGAAAAGAAACAATCCTAATTCGTGATCAGAAAACATGGTCGCTAAAGCCAAGTCTCGCACTGAATATGAAGTATATGGCGATAACTAAAATAGCCACAACGAGATAGAAATGAAATTTACAACAACGCCCGAAGATAAGCCTTGGGAGAATCCGATAGTCGGATTCGATTCAAAAAAAGCTGCTCAAATTGCTGCATTTTTTTCTCTTAAAGAAAAAGGCTCTATCGAAAAATTAAAACTTATGAAGTTGATGTATTTATCAGAACGAGCATCTTTGCAAGAGTCTGGTCATCCAATGACTTATGATGAGTTTTATTCGATGAAACATGGCCCCATTTGCTCTAACGCATTGAGTGGGATAAATGGCGATGTGATTGATAAAACTGCTTGGGATAAATATATCTCGATTGATAACAACAAGAAAGATGTTAGAGCTAAAAAGCAGTTTACGCGTGCAGACTTTAATGAAATCAGTGATTTTGAGATAGAGCTTCTCGAGTCTATATGGGTAACTTTTGGCCATATGAGTGCTGGTGAGATTCGTAATTATACTCATAAACACTGCCCAGAATATCAGCATGTAGAAAAAGGTAGAGTACCTATTTCTTATAGGGATATTTTTAAAGCGCTTGGCGAGACTGATTCAGAAAAATTAGAAGATGAAATCCGCTACCATCGTCATACATTTAATCTTCAAAATGTTTAAATGCTATGAGCATAGCTTCTCTTACTAAATCTGCGGCGATACACATTCCCAATACCGGCCCTCAAGGTGAAGGGCATTTGCACATTGTTTTAACAAATCTGTGCAAAGAAAAAAATCATTTACTGGTGAATGTATCATCTGCCCATAATAAATGTGATAGGACTTGCTTGTTGGGTCAGGGTGACCATAAATTTATTGTTCGTCCTAGCTTCATTATTTATGCACATGCTGCAATATGGAAAGAAGAAGTTTTATTAAAAGGAATTAATGACCAATATATGACATACAGAGGTCAAATAGATGCAAAAGTTTTTGCACTTATTTGTACAGGACTTTTAACTTCCCCAAGAACTAAGCCTATTATAAAAGAATATTACGAAGCAAATAAATCTAACTAAAGTTCTTTGCATCCAACTTTCAATAATTGCCCCTATTCATCAAATAGCATTTGATAGTAAGGTCTTGCTATGGACAATCTCGCAATCTTTAAACCACGCAATGTTTTTATCATCGCTTTGCTCGCTGCCTGCGGCGCGCTTGGCGCTGCGCTTATCGCGCAATTTGTGTATGGGCTCAAGCCCTGCATTTTATGCCTTTATGCGCGCGTGCCCTATGCGTTCATTATTCTGGTTAGCATTGCAGCGTTAGTAAGCGGCGAGAAACAACAAAAGCTATTCTTGGCATTAATCGCTGCAGGCTTTATTGCGGCCTTTGGCGTTGCCATGTTCCATGTCGGCGTTGAGCAGCATTGGTGGGAATTATCCGGTGGCTGCCCGGTTGAAAAACTGGATACCAATAAATCAGCCGACCAGATGCTAGCGGAATTGCTGGCCACGCCGCTTGCGCCATGTGACAAGGTCGGCTGGGAATTCATGGGGATGTCGATTGTGATTTGGAATGCCGCATTCTCGCTCCTCATGCATGATTTTGTATTGCTTGGCTTTGTATTCTCATTGAAGAAAAAAAATGCGTCCTAAGAAAAGCCTCTCCCGCATGCTGCGCGTGAACCAAGCCGGCGAATATGGCGCCAAGCGCATTTATGCCGGGCAATTAGCTGTGCTGAAGCGCAAGGGCGCTTCAAAAGAAACCATCGAACAAATCAGCCACATGGCTGAACAAGAACAAGTGCATCTGGATACGTTCAATAAAATGGTCGCTGCCGGGCAGGTACGCCCGACCGCATTACAACCATTATGGCATGTTGCGGGTTTTGCATTGGGCGCGGTAACCGCAATGATGGGCGAACGCGCCGCCATGGCCTGCACGGTAGCGGTTGAAGAAGTGATTGATGAACATTACGCGCAGCAAAGCGAACAATTAAAAGACGAACCTGAATTAAAGAAGGTCGTCGACCAATTCCGCGCGGAAGAGCTTGAGCATAAGCAAACCGCATTGGATGCAGGCGCGGAGCAAACCGTGGGTTATCCTGTCTTGCGCAAAGTAATACAGGCAGGTTCGAAAGCAGCGATTTGGATTGCTGAACGCGTCTAAACTGTCATTGCGAGCGACTGTAAGGAGCGAAGCAATCCAGCTTTGGTAATGAAATCGTGGATTGCCGCGTCGGCCTGAAGGCCTCCTCGCAATGACAATCGTCTAGACAGATTCCAGTTCGGAATCCCAATACAGGAAATCTCGCCATGATTGATGCAGGAAGTTCGGCGGGAAGGCGCGTCCCCGTTCCTGCAATTCAAACGATGTCGGTTGGTATGGATAGGTTTTAGGGTGCATGCCGCATTCATGCGGCAGTTTTGCGCCCTTGCGCAAATTGCAAGCGGAGCAAGCAGTAGTAACGTTTGACCATACCGTGCGGCCGCCATGCGCTCTAGGCGTTAAATGATCGAAGGTTAGTTCCGATGTATTTTTCTTCATGCCGCAGTACTGGCACATGAATTGGTCGCGAAGGAAAACATTGAAGCGTGTGAAGGCAGGATGCCTGTTCACCTGCACGTAATCTTTCAGTGCAATGACGCTTGGAATTTTTATATCAAGGGATGGGGAGTGTGCGACGCGGTCGTAAACAGCAACAATATTCACGCGGTCGGAAAATACGGCTTTAATCGCGTCTTGCCATGACCATAAGGATAACGGGTAATAGCTGAGTGGCCGAAAATCGGCGTTGAGCACAAGAGCGGGACACGTATCAAGCGAGGGCAGCACTAACTAAAACTCCTCTCATTAAGAGAAGTATGGCGTAACTTGATGAAGTTACCCTTAACCAAACGTTTAGCATTTCGCAGGTGCGTTATAGTCATACTTCCTTGTTAAACAAGGTTTTTATCTAGCGCAAGGCTGATTTGGGGTCGATTTGTGGCGGGCAGTTTTAAGTCAAAATGCGTTGCAGAAATGCAGCGCCAATTCGAATTCCACCTTCATCAATGCTGTGCCCCACATTCGGTTGCAGATGAATTTCGCACGGTACGGCTTCGGCTTGCAGCATTTCCTGCGCCTTGCGCGCAAGGTCTGGCGGCACCACTTCATCCTGCAATCCATGCACCAGGCAAACCGGCGCGCGGCTTTTAATCTCGGCATGCAGTGATTTATGGCTGAGCAATGAGCCTGAATAGCCAAGCACCCCCGCCAACCCATCCTCGCGGCGCGGGCCGACATCAAGGCTGACCATCGTGCCTTGCGAGAAACCAACCAATGCGAGTTTGTTTGCCGGCAGTGCGAATTCTGCAAGCAGCCCGTTAATGTATTCATTGACGATGGGGCGGTTGGTAATCATGCCTGCCGCCATGACTTGCGGCGTGCGGTCGCGCAACGAAAACCATTGCCGCCCAAAAGGGGCCATGTCATAGCCGTGTGGCGCATCGGGCGAAACGAACACGCAGGCCGGCAATGTGTTTTGCCAGCGATAGCCTAAATCCAGCAAATCCTTGCCATCTGCGCCTACGCCGTGAAGCAGCACAACAATCTGCTGCGGTTTTTCGGCGGGGATGATGCGGTAATCGTTGAGCTTCATAACGAGTGCTTCATGTTATTTTGCCGCCGCCGCGATGGGTGCGAGCGCGGCAAAGGTCACATTCGCGTTCATTTCAATTTTTTGTGACGTTTCAACACCGCCCATGCTGTTGGTCACGCCTTCCATTGCGGGGGCTGATGCAACTTGCGCATCCATCATCGCCATGCGGCCCTTCATGCGCATCATTTGCGGGGCAATCATCGGCTGGGCGCCGCCAAAGCTGATTTCCGAAATGCGGAACTTACGGTCAGGATAGGCTGCGTTGACGTTTTCCAATTCTTTGGATGCTTGGGTCATCAGTGCTTTACGAATATCTGCGCGCACCGCTTCGAATTCTGCCAAGGTCGGGGAGAAATCAACGCTCACCACAGCAATTTGCATGCCGGTTTTGCTTGCAGCTTTTGCTTTGGCTTGAATGCCGCCAAGTTCGCTTTCAGGCAAGCGCGCTTCAAATTGCGCAACCCATTGTTCAATACCGGTTTGGTCCTGGTTGCGGTTAAAGCTGGTTAAGCGCCATTCGGTTTTCGATGCCAAATCGCCAACTGCTTTAATCATGGTGTCGCGCGTTGAACTTGCTTTCTCGCCCACTACGGCAGCGTTCACCGAAACGGTAACGCGTGCGGCTTTGGCTTGCACCCAACCTTCAGATGTCAGGTTCACAGAAATTAAATCATCCGGTTTTGGATTTTCACCTGCCATAGCAAACGAAGGAATGAGCAAAGCAGAGACGAGAAGTAGGGCGCGTAAGGTCATGTTAGGCTCCTTTATGTTGAGAATTAAAAATCCAAATTCGCGTAATTCGGTGGGGGTGGAAGACCCGGTATATGATCCGCAAGAAGTGGGCGAAAGGATGGCCTTGATTTAATGCGTGCATACCAGATATGCGCATCATCATACTTATCCCACATAATATCGCCCAAATAATCAATCACCGATAGATGCGCGGCGGCGCTGATATCCGCCAGCGATAATTCTTCGCCCGCCAGCCAGTTGTTTTGTCCTGCCAGCCAGTTGATGTATTTCATGTGCTCATCCAGCGCGGTGTAACCTTTGCGGATGGTCAGCGCATCGGGCGTGCCCAAACTTTGCAAGCGTTTCAGCGCTTTTTCGCCAAGAAGCGTCATGCCCACATCATTATAAAACACGCGGTCAAAAAAACCACTTAAGGAGCGAACCTTGGCGCGTTCTTCGGTGGTATCGCCCAGCATGTTCGGGCGGTCTTTAACTTCCTCAATATATTCGCAAATCGCGTTGGTGTCGGAAAGCGCAAGGGCTTCCTTAATCACCAGCAATGGAACCTCACCCGTGGGCGACAGCGCCATGAATTCCGCGCGGCGTTCCCACGGTTTTTCAATCACCGGCGTAAACGCCATGTCTTTTTCAGCCAGCAGCAGCCGAATTTTGCGGCTGAACGGCGAAAGCGGATGATGGTGGAGCGTGAACATCAAGAAAAAGGCAGGAGAAAGTGGAAGGCGCTAGAATAAGGCACAAATCACTTTGGTTTCAACCGGGCAGTTCAACCTGCAATCTATTCGTTAATCGCCTGTGGTAATACGTTCCACAAGTTGCTTAACGGTTGGGATGAAGCCGTTCGCATAGAACGGGTCGCTGGCAAAGCGGTAGGCGTTATGGCCAGCAAACATCAGGGATGTTTCCACATCGCCGTCATGGCTGATGTTCTGCAAGGTTTTTTGAATGCAGAACGAGCGCGGGTCAGGCTTGCGGCCCGTGGTGCCCGCTTCGTTTTGCGACCAATTGGAAAAATGACAGGCGGAAAGACAGCCCATGCATGCAACCTGGTCAGCAAGAATTTCACGCTTGCGCGGTTCATCTACAAAAATAAGCGTGCTGTCCGGCGTGCGCATTGCTTCGGTGAAGCCTTCGCCAATCCAGCCTTGCGCGCGTTCCTTGTCATGCGGGGCAACAAATACGCCGCGCGAACGCGGGCCAATAGGCAGTTCAGCGGTATGTTCGCCAACGGCTTCAAGTGAATAGGGAATTTGGCGTTCCGAGCGTGCCGTGAGTTCCAGCAGGAACGGATTTTTCACGGCCGACGAATAAAAACCGGTTGGCGAAAAATGATTGAGATAAATATCGCCTTTTTTGAGCGTGAGCAGGCGCTTTTTCCACGCATCGGAAATCGGGCTTTCCTTGGTCATCAATGGGCGCGTACCAAATTGGAAACCCATGGGGCCCAATTCCTTATTGCCAATCCAGTCTTTCCATTCGCGCAGGAACCATACGCCGCCCGCCATGATGATGGGCGTGTTATCAAGCCCCAGCGTGCGCATTAAATCGCGCAGTGCTTTGACGCGCGGAAATGGTGGTTCTGGTTTTAGCGGATCTTCGACATTGGATAGACCATTATGTCCACCAGCAAGCCATGGATCTTCGTACACAACCGCGCCAAGCCATTCGGCGAATTTATGATAAGCGCGTTTCCACAAGGCATTGAATGCACGTGCGGATGACACGATGGGGTAATAATAAACGCCGTATTCCGCGCAGATTTCCGCAATCTTGTATGGCATACCTGCGCCGCAGGTAACGCCGTGCACCATGCCTTTGGTCTTTTCCAGAATGCCTTTTAAAATTCGTTCCGCGCCGCCCATTTCCCACAAGATGTTCATGTGGATGCGGCCACTATAATTATTTGATGCGCCGCCGGACATTTCATAGGCGGTTTTCGCTTGCGTGATGCCGCCTTCGATGGCGTAGGCAATCAATTCTTCGTGGCGTTCCTGACGCGTGCGGCCTTTGTAAATTTGCGGAATGCGATTGCCGTTCGCATCATAGCTGTCGGCATTTACGCCGGAAAAGGTGCCGATGCCGCCTGCGGCTGCCCATGCGCCAGAGCTTTCACCATTGGAAACCGAAATACCTTTGCCGCCTTCGATAATGGGAAGAACTTCACGGCCGGACATCATAATTGGGTTGAGCGTAAACAATGCAAAATCTTTCTATATATAAATATGTATGCGAATCTTTTCCAGGGGGAGACGCTACCAGATGAACAGGCTGCGCACAATTTGAATGGCAGAAACAGCGAATAACAGCGCTAAAACCGTAATGCCCATCATAAAGCCGGGTGTGCGTTTCTTCGCGTCCTTGTAATAGGAGGTTGCGTAAATGATGCGGCTGATGGGCCAGAACACCCCCACAAGGGCTGCGATTTCATCGCGTGCGGCCAAGGCCGTAATCCACAGCAGGGGCAGGAACAGAACCAGGAACTCAACCGAATTGGCATGGGCGCGGAACACGCGCATGAATTCTTCAGGGCCTGCCGTGAGCGGCGCGGGCACTTGGTATGTTTTGCGCGCAACGCCAACCTGGTAAGCCAGCACAAAAACCACCAATAGGGTCAGTAGGGTGACAAGGCCCGTATATGGCCAGCCAAATACATTAAGTTCAAGCGCTTCGCTCATGCCGGTTGGCATATTGGCGAGCGGCGCTGCGGAAGATGGAACGGTTTCATTCATGGATAACGTCAATGAAAGGAAGAGTTGATAAGATGGCGTGGAGCGCAGCATAACAGCAAGCGCCCATATGAAAAAGCACATTTATCGCTATACCGGACGGTAAAAAAGCTTATATTCACGGGGTTATTTCCATTTTCAAGGATATCACCATGCCGCGCCCCTGCTTGAAGCCCGCCGAATTGAAAACCGCTCTTAAGAAGCTTCCTAAATGGAAGCTGGCCAAGGGCGGTGCAATAAAAAAGAATGGGGCAATTGAACGCGAATACACCTTCAAGAATTTCAGCCAGGCATTTGCGTTCATGACGCGCTGCGCGATGAAAGCGGAGAAGCTCAATCACCATCCGGAATGGTCAAATGTGTATGGGCGTGTAGCGGTTACTTTGACCACCCATGATGCGGGCGGCGTGACCGATCTGGATATCGAACTTGCCAAGGCAATGGATGCGTATTCAAAATAACGGCGCGAAATAAATTAAAAGTTATATTTAGTAAGTACGGGCAATCATATGAACATCGCCTGAAGCAAAGTTGTCTTGCACGCGTTCATACTGGCGCGCGGCAACGCGTTGCGCAGATGACGGCAAGGCACCTTCATAACTTAATTGCTTGCTGGCTTTTTGAATAAGCCCTTCAACATTATGCTTGAGACCCAGTTCCAGCAATTGCGCGGAAAAGGACGAATGCGGCAGACCATCGCCCAGCTGGTTGGATGCCGGATAAATCGGCGTGATCTGCAACCCCACTGCGCCTTCCATCGACGTGACATGCGCAACACGTTGACGCATCAACGCCGTCTGGCGTGCGGCAATAGGTTTTGGCGAAAGTGGGAATACCGTAATCGACATGAGAGCAAGTGTGGCTGGGTTGATTCGCTAGTCAGCCCAGTATGAAAAGGAATTATGTCATTCGTATAATCAAAAGCATTTCTGTGGATAACTTTGCAATATGAATGATTCGGAATGTGGCCATGCATGGCACCATTCCTTTATTGTTTGTTTACATCAGCGCTTCCCAATTCTACGCTGCTACCCTTGACCTGACGTTTCTTTCAAAGTGATCTGCGGATGAAAAAATCTTTCCTGAGCCGTTTTGCGCTTGTGCTGGCCGTTGTGTCGGTAGCTGCATTTGGCCCTTTATTCATTTCTGATGCGGTGGCCGCACCCAAGACAACCGTTCATCACGCAAAAAAGCATACCATTAAAAAAACCGTCGGCAAAAAAACAAAAAAATCCGCAACCGCCGCGAAAAAAGCAAAAACCGGCTTTGAATTAAAAGCACCGCCCGCAGTCAAAACGCCGCATGCGCGCCCGATTTTGGGAACGCCGGATCCCAATGCGGATGAACCATCGGAAATGATTACCGCAATCAAGAACCGCGCGCAGGATCAGTTCTGGAATGGCAAGCGCCCCTATCCTGAGCAATTGCGCGAGCAGATGAACCCGCCGCCTCCAGCGCCAATGTTGACGGGCGCGATTGCGCAAAAAGAACTGCAAAAGCGTGACGGCACCAACCCGACGGGCCTGCGCAATGAT
This sequence comes from Alphaproteobacteria bacterium, assembly GCA_021732145.1. Lineage (GTDB taxonomy): Bacteria > Pseudomonadota > Alphaproteobacteria > UBA9219 > RGZA01 > RGZA01. The sequence continues at coordinate 2,445 of JAKFVN010000016.1, read as the reverse complement.
ACGTTGCGCCGCGCCAGCTATTCCGATATTTCCGGCGTGACCTTTGATGACCAGCCGCTGCGCATGAACGCATCGGAAGCATTCCGCCGCTCGCTTGATACTGTTTCATTCGAACTGGGCCGCCCATGCAAATCCCAGGAATATTTCGGCTGGCCCATGCAGCAGACCGAGCAAGGCCGCGTTGACCGCATTTTTGAAGAAACCAACGCCAAGTTCAAACTGCGCGGTTATAATGTGCAACCCAAGAAACCGCGCTCGGTGGGCAGTGATGTGTCTGCTTTCACCGCAGACCGCAATGATAAGCGCATTTTAGGAATCTGGTCGGCTGGTGATGTGGGCCTGTTATTGCTGATGTGTGATTCAGATGCGCCTGTTGTGGCTACAGCAAAAGCAAAACCAGATGCCGGAATTGCCAAAAAGAAACCGCGCAAGGCCAAGAAATCATCTGGGAAAAACTCACGCAAGGCAGTTACGTCTACTTCCATCACACCATCCAGCAGCGGCGCAACGCAGCCCGATGCACCACCAGCTGTGGGTGACCCGAATATAGGTGCGGGCCCAGCAGGTGCGCCAACGGAAGCAAAGCCGCAGGTTATTCCCGGCGCGCCACCAAAAACATTGCCGCCAGAACCAACGCAATCAACGCCTCCGGCACCCCCCCCGGCAACGCCTGTGGAAACCCCGCCAACTCCTGCACCATTACCGGACGCATCGCCCGCCGCACCAGCGCCGAAAGTAGAGACGCCGCCAACCCATCCAGGCGCGATTAATCCATCCAACGCGTTCATTCCGGCAGACACCCCAACACCGCCCCCTGCACCTAAGGTGGAGCCGGTCGCTCCAGACATAACGCGTTAATTTAAAAGCAAAAAATAACCTTTGACCTTGGAGTATACTTTAAGGTGTAGGATGGCGCCATCGGAGAAATCATATGGCCAACACAACTGCATTAAAAAAGCAAACACCTAAGACAACGCCCAAAACCACATTGAGCATCGGCGAGCTGGCAGAGCGCAGCAATCTCAGCGCTGACACGTTGCGCTATTATGAAAAAATAAAATTGCTGAAGGCGGATGCGCGCTCGAAAGCAGGGTATCGCATTTATTCGCAAGATAGCTTGCGCGTGGTGCGCTTCATTCAGGGCGCAAAGGCGCTGAGCTTCACATTGGAAGAAATCCGCGAATTGCTCGCGCTCAACACATCCAATCAAGCAACCTGTGCTGAAATCCTGAAGCAGACCGAGCGCAAGATCATGGAAGCCGAAGCCAGAATTCTCGAGCTTCAGGAGATTAAAAAGGTTTTGAAAAAACTGGTCACCGCGTGCCCTGGCGATAATACATCGATTAGCGATTGCCCTATCCTTGACCATCTTAGCGGGAAGGTCGGAAAATGCTGCGATTGATTTTAGCATGCATGCTGCTGGCTGCCCCAGCTGTTGCCAAGCCCATATCCTATGTGGGGGGCACGATGGTGATGATGGAAAACGATGAGACGGGTAACACCCTGAATATCGATTATACCTTTGACCCGCGTTTTGCCGCCGGGCTTTATGCCAAGAAAGAACGTGGCGGCGAGGAATATGCGACGATAGGCCCGCAGCTTAATGCGCTGATTTATCGCTGGAACCTTCCCGATGGCCAAGCGAATATTTTCAACTACACGGGCGGCGGCGCATCACGTATTCGCGGCACCACTTATGCAACCGGATGGACAGGATTCCTGGCTGATTATGAAACGCGCCGCATCTTCACATCCTATGAAGCAAAATTCATGGCGGTGGATGATATTGAAGTTTCAACATGGCAGCGCGCGCGGGTCGGCGTTGCGCCCTATCTTGCGAATTACGATGATTTGAATACGTGGGCGATGTTTCAGGTGGATTACCACCCCAATAAAGACCGTGATATTACGCTTACGCCGCTGCTGCGCTTTTTCTACAAGACAACCTTGGCGGAAATCGGCGTGAGCACGGATAAGGATGTCATGTTCAATCTTGTACAACAGTTTTAAGGGAGGATAAGATGTGGAATGTCATCGCAGTATTTGTTTTATTGGCCGGTTTAAGCGTGCCAACTATTGGCTTTGCAGAGACCATTCATGCCACGGTCAACGGCCTGGTATGCGGGTTTTGCGCAACCGGCATTGAAAAGACATTTAAGGAAGAAGCATCGGTTGAAAACGTAGCGGTTGATTTGGAAAGCAAGCTGGTCACGGTTGAATTGAAAAAGGGCCAGCAGATGGATGATGCAACCTTTAGCAAGCTGGTGACCAATGCCGGATATAATGTGGTTAGCATTAAGCGGGACAAGAACCCATGATTAAGCATGATGGCGTGATTTCAAGGATATCGCATTTCTTTGCGCTGTTTGGTTCGTTCAGCACATTGTTCTGTTGTGCCCTTCCGGCTTTATTCGTAGCGCTGGGGGCAGGCGCGACCCTGGCGGG
>JAKFVN010000004.1 GCA_021732145.1 Alphaproteobacteria bacterium | reverse complement strand
CAGTACTGGATGAATTGGCCCGCATCAAAACGCAAAAGCTGGATGGCGCGGGCGAAGTGGCTGCTGGCGGCGCGCCCGGAACAGATAACGCCGCAGGGTGATTGGCGCATATGGCTGGTGCTTGCGGGGCGCGGCTGGGGAAAGACATTAACCGGCGCACAGGATGCCGCGTATTTTGCGTTATGGAATGATGGCGCGCGCATCGCGATTGTTGCGCCAACGCATGCGGATGCGCGTGATACATGTGTGGAAGGGCCAAGCGGATTATTAAGCGTATTGCCGGGCGAATGCGTTGCAAGCTGGAACCGATCGCTTAGTGAGCTTATTTTAAAAAACGGAAGCAGGTTTAAGTTATTCTCAGCTGATGAGCCGGAACGTTTGCGCGGGCCGCAGTTTCACAGAGCTTGGGCGGATGAACTGGCGGCATGGAAAAGCCCGCAGGCGTTTGACCAGTTAATGATGGGGCTGCGCTTGGGAACGCATCCGCAACTGGTGATTACCACTACGCCAAAACCCATCAGCATCATCAAGGATTTGGTGACGCGCGTGGGCAAGGATTTGATTGTAACACGCGGGCGCAGCGAAGAGAACGCGGTGAATTTAGCGCCGCAGGTGCTAGCGGATTTACGCGAGCGTTATGGCGGCACGCGGTTAGGACGGCAGGAATTAGATGCTGAAATTGTGGAAGATATGGAAGGTGCGCTATGGTCACACGCTGCGCTAGATGCTGCGCGGGTAAATGATATTCCGGATAATCTGGGACGCATTGTCATTGCGATTGACCCGGCCGTGACCAGCCATAGCAACAGCGATGAAACAGGCGTAGTTGCGGCAGGGCAAAGTGCAGACAGAAAATTTTATGTGCTGGCAGATGCATCTGGGCAGATGACCCCGGATGGCTGGGCGCGGCGAGCCATTGCGCTGCGCGATGAGCTTGGCGCGGATTTAATTATTGGTGAAGTGAATGAAGGCGGCGATTTGATTGAACGCATGCTGCGCCTTGCCGACCCTTATGTCGCGTTCAAGGCCGTGCGCGCAACCAAGGCCAAAGCTGTGCGCGCATTTCCGGTTGCGGCATTGTATGAGCGCGGAATTGTGCATCATGTGGGGACGCACAAAGCCTTGGAAGACCAGATGTGTAAATTCACCAGTTCAGGATTGAAGGATGGATCACCTGACCGCGTGGATGCGCTTGTTTGGGCGATGACGGAATTAATGCATGGTTCCAACCATGCACCGCGCGTTCGCAATATCGGTTTTTAAAAAAAGGATGCAATGATGAAGTGGCCAGCTTTTCTAACACGCGCAATAAATATAAATGGCTCCAAGATGCGCAATGTTGCCGCACAAAAAACATCGGCATCAGGGCCGGTGGTTGCGTATTCGCATGTCGGCAAGCCACGCTGGACTCCGCGCCGTTATGATGCATTGGCGGAGGAAGGCTACCGTAAAAATGTTGTCGCATGGCGCTGCATTTCAGAAGTGGCACGTGCATCCGCCAGCATTCCGTGGCTGCTCTATGATGCAGACCATCAGGAATTGGAAGATCATCCGCTAAAGGAATTGCTCAAGCATCCAAACCCGTTGCAGGGTACCGCGCAATTTTTGGAAAGCGTATTCAGCTATTACCAGATATCCGGAAACGTTTATATCGAGGCCATACGCCCGAATGAAGGCAGTGCACCGGTTGAACTGTATGTGCTGCGCCCTGACCGCATGCGCGTCATACCGGGCGAAAGCGGTTTGCCGCTTGGGTATGAATACCAGGTTGGCGGGCGCACCGTGCGCTGGGCCGCAGACCCGTTTACGGGCGCGAGCACTATTTTGCATTGGAAGGCTTTTCATCCGCTTGATGACTGGTATGGCATGGCGCCATTGGAAGCAGCGATGGCTGCAATTGACCAGCACAATGCCGCAAGCGCGTGGAACCAGGCATTGCTTAATCAAGCCGCACGCCCGTCCGGCGCGCTGGTTTATTCGCCCAAAGATGGCCCTACGCAATTAAGCGATGAGCAATTTCGCCGTCTGAAAGAAGAATTGGAAGAGCATTATCAAACGCCGCGCAATGCGGGACGGCCACTGATTTTGGAAGGCGGGCTTGACTGGAAGGAAATGGGATTAACGCCAAAGGACATGGATTGGCTGGCAGGGCGCAAACGCGCCGCACAGGATATTGCATTGGCATTTGGCGTGCCAGACCAGTTGATCAGCATTTCAGAATCGCAAACCTATGCGAACATGGCGGAAGCACGCTTGGCGCTTTATGAAGAAACCGTGTTGCCATTGGTGCAGCAGTTTAAGGGCGAATTGAACCGCTGGCTTGCGCCGATGTTTGATGACGGGTTGCGCCTTGATATAGACGCAGATGAAATTCCGGCGCTCGCCGCGCGGCGCGACATGGTGTGGGATAAAATCGGCAAGGCTGATTTCCTGTCGCGCAATGAAAAACGCCAGGCTGTTGGTTACCCACCCGAATAAAAGGAAAGCTCATGCAGACAAAATATATGCCAGCTAAATATTTAAATGCGCCGTTTGAAGTGAAAGAGCTTGGCAGCGAAGGATTTATCGCAGGGTACGCATCTGTGTTTAATGAAGTTGATGCGCAAAGCGATGTGGTAGCAAAGGGCGCCTTTGCGCGCAGCCTTTTGAAATACAAGCAAAGCAAAAGCAGTCCGGCAATGCTATGGATGCATGATACCGCCGAGCCGATTGGCGTGTGGATGAATGTAAGTGAAGATGCGCGCGGGCTGCGTGTTGAAGGAAAACTGGCAGTTAAAACGCAACATGGCGCGGAAGCCTATGAGCTTCTTAAAATAGGCGCGATTACCGGTCTTTCCATCGGTTATTCGGCAGTTAAAAGCGTTAAAAACAGCAAGACCAGAATCCGCACGCTGACCGAGGTGGAGCTATATGAAATTTCACTTGTCACGTTCCCCGCCAATGGATTGGCGCGGGTGCATACGGTAAAAGAAAATTCCCATAACGACGTGCAGGCCATCGTTATGCGCTTACGAGACACGGCCAGCGCCTTAATACAATAAAACACAATCTATGGAGACATGCATGACTGACTTGATGGAAATCAAGGCGGCAACGGGTGAGCTTGCTCATGCGTTTGAAGCCTTTAAAGAAGCAAATGATGAACGACTGGTATCGCTGGAACGCAAGCGCGGCGACGCAGTATTGGAAGAGAAAGTAGATCGCATCAATAGTGATGTGACGAAGCTGCAAGATGCAGTTGCGGCATTCAAGACTGCGTTTAAACGCCCAGGTAAAGCAGGTGAGATGGTTCAAGAGCCATCCGAACATAAGCGCGCATTCCTGCGTTATGTAACAAAAGGCACGGAACAAGACTTATCCGGACTTGAGGCCAAGGCGATGAGTGTTATTTCAGATCCCGATGGCGGTTATCTGGTGCCATCGGAAATGTCAGACCGCATTATTACGCGCCAGTTTGATACAACGCCGATGCGCCAACTGGCAACGGTGATGACGGTTTCATCCGATGCCGTTGAAATGCTACGTGACACTGATGACAGCGAAGCCTTTTGGGTAAGCGAACTGGATAGCCGCGTGGATAGCGAACCAGGGCAATTTGGCCGCATCCGCATTTCAGTGCATGAACTGCACGCGCAGCCGAAAGCAACGCAGAAACTGCTGGACGATGCGAATGTGAATGTTGAAGAGTGGATTGTCGGGAAAATTGCTGCCCGCTTTGCGCGCCGCGAAAACGCTGCCTTTGTAACGGGTGATGGCGTGGCGCAGCCGCGCGGCTTTACCAGCTATGCCGTGGCGGCAACAGCTGATGCGACACGTCCGTGGGGCACGTTTGAGTACTTTCCATCCGGTGCAGCAGGCGCGTTTGCATCATCCGCGCCAGCTGATGCGATTATCAGCCTGATGCACAAGCTGAAGGCAGGCTATTTGCCCAACGCATCATGGCTGATGCCGCGCGCTGTGTCCGAACTCATCCGCAAGATGAAAGGCACAACCAATGACAGCTATCTGTGGCAGCCAAGCCTGCAAATCGGCACGCCGGCAACGTTGCTGGGCTTTCCTGTGTATCTGGGTGAAGACATGCCGGCGGTGACCACCAACAGCCTGTCGCTTGCCTTCGGTAATTTCGCCGAAGCCTACACGATTGTTGACCGTATAGGCATGCGCATCTTGCGTGACCCGTTCACGGCAGCGCCATTTGTGAAGTTCCGCTGCACCAAGCGTGTTGGCGGCGATGTCACCAATTTTGATGCGCTGAAATTCCTGCGCTTCAGCGTTTCTTAAGAATAGCTCAAACGTCGGCACGTTTTTTGTGAGGCTTCGCTCGCGCAAGCGGGCGTGCCGGCGGTCGCTGGGATAAACAATGTTTAAATGAGGAGATAACAAATGGCTTTAAAAGATCTTGAAAACAGAATTAGCGTTGCGCAAAGCCTTGCGCCCGCAGTGCGCAATGCAAATACCAATGGCACGGGCATTGATTTGCAGGGCTTTAACTCGGCAATGGTGGTGTTCAATTTCGGTGCATGGACGGATGGCACGCATACGCCGTCATTGCAGCATTCAACCGATAACTCCACCTATGTTACTTGTGACAGCAATTCGATGAACGGCACGTTCGTTGCGGTTTCAAGCGGCGCAGGCGCAAATACCATTCAGAAAATCGGATACACGGGCGGGTATCGTTACATCCGCGCGGTGATGACGGTTTCGGGTGCAACCACGGGTGCTGCTGCAAATGCAGTGGTGCTGCGCGGCCATCCGGCAGTGGGCCCAGTATAATAAGTACATCCCAAATTAACTGGGCGGGTTTAACGGCCCGCCCATTTTTAATATATAAATCGAGCAGATTGTTATCTGCTCTTGTGAGTTTTCATGACAGCCTTGACCCGAACCACGCCGCCAGCGAGCGAACCAATTAGTTTGGCCGAAGCAAAAGCGCATTTACGCGTCAGCATCAGCGATGATGACGCGCTGATTGCCAATTTAATCACGGCAACGCGCATGATATGCGAGGAATTTACAGGCCGTGCGCTCATCACGCAGGGATGGCGGTTATGGCTTGATGCATTTCCAGGTAACCGATTGGCATGGTGGGATGGAGCGCGTGAAGGTGCTGCATCCAAACTAACCGTGAAGCGGTTTATCTTTATTCCTCGCGCGCCATTGCAAAGCATTAGCGGTGTCAGCGTGTATGCAGATGATGACAGCAGTACGGTTTTTCCATCAACGCAATACTTTGTGGATGTAAATGCAGAGCCAGGGCGCTTGGCATTGCGCAACAATGCATCATGGCCCGTGCCGCAGCGGGCAAGCAATGGCATTAGCATTGATTTTACCGCAGGTTATGGTGCAACGAGTGCCGTTCCGCAGGCCTTGAAGCAAGGGATGCTCGCGCATATTGCGCAGCTTTATGAACATCGCGGCGAAGGTCTGCGCTTCAACGGTGATGCGCTTTCGGTGAAATCACTGCCCGAACTTGTGCAGGCGCTTTACCAGCCATTCCGTATTCAGCGTTTGCGTTATTAAAGGATTTTTGAATGTTTGGAATTGGAACCTACTGCCAGCGTTTATACTTACAGCAGGAAAGCGCAATGGCTGATACGGGCGGCGGCAGTGCGATGAACTGGACAACCATCAACACCATTTGGGCATCCATTGAACCTATTAGTGGCAGTGAACAGATGATTGCAGGGAAATTAAGCGGCACCATCACGCACCGCATTCGCATGCGTTATGATGCAACCATCACAACCGCGATGCGGTTCATGCTTGGCACCCGTGTTTATAACATTCGTTCTATCAAGAACATTCAGCAACGCAACCGCGCACTGGAAATTCTGGCTGAGGAAGGCGTTGCGACATGACGACATCCCTTTTTGCCGTGCAGGAAGCGGTATATGGCGCGCTGACCTCAAGCGTCGCATTGCAGGCGCTGCTTGGTAGCCCTGTGCGGATTTATGATGTGGTACCGCCGGCCGCACTGTTTCCTTATGCAACGCTTGGCGATGTGCTGATAAAGGAATTTGATACCAAGGATCAGACAGGATTTGAGCAATCGCTCATTTTGCATGTGTGGTCGCGTTATCGCGGGCGCAAAGAGCTTAAGCAGATTATCCAGACCATTTACGATGTGCTGCATAACGGCGTACTGAACGTAACAGGCGCAAATGCGGTATCCTGCCAGTTTCAGTCAGCCAGTACCACGCAGCAAAACGATGGCCTGACGCTTCACGGCATTCTTCGTTACCGAATTATTGTTCAGCATTAAAATCAGGAGAAAAATATGACCCAGAACGCCCGAACCGGACGAACCCTGCTGATTGCCGATGGCACAGGGGGCGGCGCAACCGTCATTGCGGCGATGCGATCCACCAATTTCACCATTCAGGGCAAGGCCGTTGATGTCACCGATAAAAGCAGCGCCAGCCAATACCGCGAATTATTGGCGGGCGCGGGCGTGGTGAGCGTAACCGTTGGCGCTAAAGGATTGCTGAGTGGCTCAACACAGACTCAAACATTGGTAACGCGTACCATAAGCCGTAGCGTGGATAGCTATCGCATTACATTCGACAATGGCGATGTATTGGAAGGGCCGTTTCAGCTAGTGCAGTTCGAAGCAACGGGTGATTACAATAACGAACAAACCTATCAGCTGAGCTTTGAATCGGCTGGCGCGCTCACCTTTACCACAGTGTAACACAGGACAGTGCAATGCGTGAATATAATCCGGCGCGCGGTGATGTGTTGATCAGCCTTTTGGAAACCGAAACCATCATGCGCCCCAGCTTTCATGCGATTGCATTGCTGGAAGAGCATTTCAAGCGAGGCATCATTGATATAGCACGTGATTATCATAACAGTAAAATCACTCATGCCAGTGATTTCGTGGCAATTGTGCAGGCAGGATTAAAAGGTGCGGCGCAAGATGTGCCAGCGGATCTGCCCGACCGCATTATCGGAACAGGATTAACGCAGATTATTGAGCCATGCGGAAAATTCCTGGCGCATGCATGCGGCATAAGAGGTTAATAACCCATCCGCCGCATGGCTTTGCTCGCATAAGCTCGCGGGCCAGCAGTCGCTGTCCTTGGTATTAAATGAATGAATTTATCAACAATGCAATGGGTGCGGCATGCGGTGTGATGGGTTGGTCACCAGCCGCATTCTGGCAGGCAACCCCATTTGATGTTTTGAACGCATGGCGTGGCTATGAACGCTTTCATGGCCTGAAACCAGCGCATGACTTGACGCATGATGATGTAAGTGAACTTCGTAAATTACTAAACGACTTAAAATAGCTCAAACGCCGCATGGCTTTGCTCGCATTAGCTCGCGGGTCAGCGGTTACTGACCTTAAATCAGGATTTAAAATGGCTTTTGATGAAGTTCAGCTTCCCTTGCGTGTGGGATTTGGCAGTTCCGGCGGGCCAGCTTTTTCAACGGAAATTGTGACGATTGATGGCGGATATGAACGCCGCAACCAGAACTGGAGCCAGGCACGCAGGTATTTTGATGCATCAACGGGTCTGCGCAGTGCAAGCGATGTGGCTGCGCTGATTGCATTCTTCCACGCGCGCGCGGGCCGCGCGCGGGGTTTCCGCGTGAAGGACTGGAGCGATTTTACCAGCACGGCAGACGGTCTTTCTGCATCAGCGTTTGGTGACCAAAGCATCGGCACGGGCAATGGAGCGCTCACGCAGTTTCAGCTCAAGAAAAATTATATCAGTGCCAGTATCACCCATGCACGCGACATACGAAAGCCTGTTTCTGGCAGCGTGACGATTGGCGTGAATGGTGTACAGGCATTAAGCGGATGGAGCGTTGATGCCGCAACCGGCATCATCACCTTTGCAACCCCGCCAATTGCCAGCGCAGCGATTACCGCAGGCTTTATGTTTGATGTGCCGGCGCGGTTCGATACGGATCAATTACGGCTCAGTGCACAGGATTTCCAGCAATATGCCTCCAGCATTCCGTTGGTGGAGGTGCGGGTATGAAAACACTGTCGCCGGCCTTTCAAGCGCATCTATCCAAAGAACTTTCAACAACTGCCACGCTGGTTAAAATTACGCGCAAGGACAGCGTAGTCTTGGGGTTCACCACAGCCGATAAGGATTTGACGGTAAGCGGTGTAACCTATAAAGCCGACGGCGCATTTCAGGCAAGCGCCATTCAAAACCGTGCCGCACTTTCAACCGATAATCTGGATATTATCGGATTGTTGGACAGTGCCAGCATCAGCAATGCTGATTTACGTGCAGGCCTGTATGATCATGCGCGCATTGATGTATATTTATGCAATTGGGCGGATTTGACCCAGGGCGTGATGCAGCTGCGACGCGGCTGGCTGGGCGAAGTCAAACTGATTGGCGGGAAGTATCAGGCGGAATTACGCGGCTTGCTTGATTTATTGCAGCGGCCATTTGGCAAAACCTATTCTCCTGAATGCCGTTATGGCTTTGGCGATACCAGCTGCAAAATCAATCTCGCAGGTTTTACGGTAATAGGCACTGCAAGCAGCGCAGTTGATGCTTCCCAATTTACGGACGCAGCACGCAGCGAAGCGAATAATGTATTCAATTATGGATTATTGACATGGCTGAGCGGTGCAAATGCCGGACTTTCCATGGAGGTCAAAAGTTTTGCATCTAAGCAATTTGTGCTATGGTTGCCCATGCCGAATACGATTGCGGTTGGCGATAGCTATTCAGTCTATAGGGGTTGCGACAAGCGGTTTGCGACGTGCCAGAGCGTTTTTAATAATGCAGTAAATTTTGGCGGCTTTCCGCATTTACCAGGCGTTGACCGGGCGTTGAATTACCCGGACGCCAGAAGTTAGCGTAAATCATACGTTACGCTTTGACGGCCTGTGGATGTAAAAAATAGGCATTCATCCTGATCGCCACGATAATCGACATATTGAACTTTTTTATCGCGCATCCATAAGCGCAGCTCGCAATTGTCTCTGGAACGTGTTTTTTTCAAGATATATGTGGCTTTACGATTGTATTGCATGAGCTTGAAACCGTTATCAAGCGAGGCGCTGCGGTTTGGCGGGCCATATCGCATAATGACTTCATCGCGTGTCAGGCCAACAAGACGGCGGTTTAATTCCGCATCTGTTTTGGGATTGCCGTTTTGGAGCTGGCCTGCGCCGCCATAGGTATTCAGGCTTGAGCCAATGCATGACGACATGGACAGCAATAACATAACGCAGCATATACGAAAAAGGACAACCATCGAATGACCTTGGATGATAACCAGCAGGAGATGCAACAAGCGACACAACAAACAACTACTGTGGTGCGTGACGCTGGTGCGGCTGCTGATGATACTACAGTAAAACTGAAAAGCCTCAATAAAGAATTTTTGGATACTTCCAAAACAATCAAAGATAGTTTTTCAAAGTCCATATCGGATGCGATTAATGGCACCAATACCTTTGCAGCATCATTTGATAAAATTCGCAAATCGTTAGAAGATTTAGCGATTAAAACAGCTATTACCAATCCGCTCTCTGATTTTTTATTTGGGAGCGTGGGCAAGAACGCGCGCTTGGATAGCGTACAGAGCGTGAACGATGTGCTGCCTGCACAGGGCCGTGGCGGGCTGCTGGGTGATTTGACCAATGGCATTGCAGATTTATTTGGCGCGCGTGCCTTTGGCGGGCCGGTTGGCGCTGGGCAGCCGTATCTGGTTGGCGAGCGCGGCCCTGAATTATTCGTGCCACAGACGGCTGGGCGAATAAATCCGGATATCGGCGGCACGGTGAGTATCGTGATGAATATCACTGCAAATGATGCCGCAAGTTTTCAGGCAAGCCAGACGCAAATTGCCGCATCCATGATTGATGCAGCACGCAGAGCGCAGCGAATTAGATAAAAAAGCAACGGATAAGCAATGAATATGAATAATCATGCGCAAAGCCTGGTGGTTGCTGCCAGAGCATGTATTGGCACGCCGTTCTATCATCAAGGGCGCGTGGCGGGCATAGGGCTTGATTGCATCGGCCTGGTCATTTATGCGGTGAAGCAGATTGGCATTACCGTCAATGACCAAACTGATTATGGGCGCGAACCGGAAGGCAAGCGGCTGCATGCTGCGCTTACCGCGCATGGTTTTAAGCAGGTAAGTGATGTCGCGGCGGGCGATGTGTTGCTGTTTCGGTTTAATGGCGAGCCACAGCATGTGGGTTTAGCCGTTTCGCATGATGCAATGGTGCATGCTTATGCGCCAATAGGCCGCGTGGTTGAAACAGGGATTGGCGAAACATGGAAGCGGCGCATGGTTGGCATTTACCGCAGCGCATTTCCAGTTCAGGAAGCATAAATGGCATCACTTGTCCTAACCATCGGCGGATCTGCATTGGGCAACGCGTTATTGCCAGGGATTGGCGGCGCTTTGCTGGGCGGTATTGGCGCATATGTTGGTGGGCAGATTGATAATGCGATTTTTGGCAGCAGCAATATCAAGGGGCCGCGCCTTGAAAGCCTGAAAATCCAGGATTCCACCTATGGCAAATCCATTGCTGTTGTGTATGGCAATGCGCGCATCGCCGGCAATGTGATTTGGGCAAGCGATTTAATTGAAACATTGTCCAGCGATCAGGCAGGCGGCAAAGGCGGCGGCACGAGTGCATCGGTACAGCGCGCCAGCTATTCGATTGATTGCGCGATTGCGATTGGCATGGGCATGACAGGTGCGAGCATTGGCAATATCCGCACCATCTGGGCAGACAGCAAAATCATTTACAGCGATGGCAGATGGAATGCGAATGTTATCACCGATGCCGAATTCTATGCAGGCACAGAAACGCAAACCCCATCACCGTTGATGGAAGCGTATTTGGGTGCGGGCAATGTTCCCGCCTATCGCGGTGTTGCCTATGTGGTGTTTCACCGCTTGCAATTGGGTAATTTCGGCAATCGTTTGCCGAATATGACTTTTGAATGTTATCCCGCCGATGCAAGCGTTTTCCCCCGTTTTCTTGGCACAACAAACCCCGCGCTGTTATCCCGCCCGCAAACGGCAGCAAGTTATAATGCCATGCCTGCCATCCCGCTTGCGCGTGCGGGTTCCAGTATTACGCGCGTGGTGATAGGCGGTGTTATTCAAACCGGGACATCATTTCAATTCGCCGCAATTGAAATGGATGTGACAGGCAGTGCGCCTGTTGAAGTCAGTCGCATCTTAAGCGCCAGCATTATCCGCAGCAGTGATTTGGTGGATGTCAGTTGGGCATTAAGCCCTGATGGCACCAGCATTGCTTTGTACATGCAGCATTCGGATGCCCTTAATCCGGCAACGATTGCGATTTATAAAATTGCATCGCGCAGCTTTGGAGCATTGCTGAGCGACAACCTTGGGTATTCCAGCGCGCTTAATCAAATCGCATGGCTTGATGAACAGCGGTTTGTGCTGCAAGATGCTGTTTCAGGTGAATGCGGCGTGCGCATTTATGCCGTGGCAGGCCTGGCACCCGTCGCATTAGGATTTTTTGGCATATGGGGCGCTGGCAGCAGCGCAACACGTTTCACATTGCCCTTTGCGCAGTTCTGTAAATTATCCGGCGGGCTTTGCGTTATTATGGGAGATGCATCCGTCACGCCCGCATCGCTTTATGCGCGTACAGTGGTTTGGCAGAATAACGGGCTGGTGGTTGGCGGTGAAATGGTGCTGAGCAATTCATTGGGCGGGTTTAGTTCCATCAATTGCGCGTTGTTGCCGCTTGCTGCCAATGAATTCGTGCTTGCGCGGCTGGGCACATCCGATATCCGGCTGCTCAGTTTTACGGTGAATTTCAATACAGCGATTGTCACGCGTAACTGGACAAATATCGCGGTATCCCCCAGCGGTGATTTATCCATTACCATCCGCGATGGGCGCATTTGCTTTTTGCATGAGGCGTTCAGCACCGTTGCCTACCGTTATGGTGAAATCGCGATTACTGCAACAGGCTTTAGCCTAACAGCAGCCAGCACATTGGTGACAGGAAGCTATAGCGGCACGCTGAATAACTTCAGTCTGTTTCCCATTGATGCAACGCGCTTTGTGGTGCAGGCAACCGGCGGTTCAGGAATTATTTCCCGCATTGCCCTGATTGAACGCGCGGCCGCTGAGCAAAACCTTAGCGTGATTGTGACTGATATTTTAGCGCGCGCTGGATATGCAGGCAGTGATTATGATGTCAGCGCGCTGAATAATTCCAGCGTGCAGGGTTATGTGGTGGATGATGTGTCATCGGCCAGAGCGGCGCTGGAACCCTTGCAGGCTTATCAGCCGTTTGATTTGATTGAAACGGATGGCATGTTAAGAGCCAAGATATATAGCGCGGCGATTAATATAACCTTGCCGACAACCGAAGTGCGCGCAGCGCCTGAAAAACAGGAACAGCCACCAGCATTGCAGACAACGCGTGGGCAGGAACTGGATTTACCGCGTGAGATAAATGTGGATTATTTAGACCCCGCGCTTGATTTCCAGCGTGGTTCGCAGCGCGCGCGCCGAATTGCAAGCAACGCGATGGCTGTTGAAACCATGCGTTTGCCTGTTGTATGCCCTGCGCAAAAAGCGAAGCAGATTGCTGAAAACCAGCTTTACCGGCGCTGGGCAGAACGCAGCGAGCATGAATTGTGCATCAACCGCAATTATGCGCCGCTGGATGCGGGTGATGTCATCAGTTTTTCAGGTCAGGCTCTGCGCATTACGCAAGTCAATCAGCGAGGGGGCATTTTAAAAGCGCAAGCTGTGCCCATTTCCGACCTGGTGTTAAGCAGCGCGGCAACAGCCGATGGCGGCAAAGGCGCAAACCGAGATATGCTAGCGCTGGTATCCAGCACACTTTACTTAATCGATGCTGGCTTGCTTCAGGCGGAGGATGACCAGCCGGGACTTTATGTAGCGGTCTCCGGTTCTGCGGCATGGCCTGGTGCAAGCTTGATGCGTTCAACCGATGGCAGCAATTACGCCATGCAGGACAGTTTCAGTTTGCCAGCGACCATTGGCATGGCGACAACCGCATTGCCGGCACGCTCCACGCATTACATGGACAGGGCAAGCACGGTGACCGTTGCCTTGCTGCGCGGCAGCCTTTCCAGTTGCAGCAGCGCAGATTTGTTCAATGGCAGCAATGCAGCGTTACTGGGCAACGAAATCATCCAGTTCCAGAATGCCAATTTGAATGCTGATGGCAGCATTACGCTTTCAAATTTGCTGCGTGGGCGCAAGGGAAGCGAAGCCGCAGCATCAACCCATGTTGCAGGGGAGCGGTTTGTGTTATTGCAGCCCGCCACCGTGCGGTTCATGCCATTAAACAGCAGTGATCTCGGGCGAACCTTTTATTACCGTGCAGCTTCGGTTGGGCAGGATGTGCATGATGTGGCCGATAGCGTTTTTGTGCCGCAGATGAATCATCTAAAACCGCTTGCGCCGCGCCATGTGACCGCTTCGCGCAATGGCAGCTTGGATATGACGTTGACATGGAAACGCTGTGCACGCAGCAACAGCGAATGGGTTGATTTAATCGATGTGCCATTGGATGAAGTGACGGAGCTTTATGACGTAGAAATCATGAATGGCAGCAACGTCGCCAGAAGTTTTTTAAATCAACCGAGCCCGACAATTACATATACAGCCGCGCAGCAAGTAACCGATTTTGGCGCGGTGCAAAGCGCCGTAACCGTAAGGGTATACCAGCTTAGCGCGCGCGTTGGACGCGGCAACGCGGCAACCATCACAGTTTAATAAGGAGGAACTCATGGCAAATACACCACGCCTCAGCATGCCATATCTGGTTGCGGGGCAGGCACAAAAAGAAATATCACACAATGACGCGCTGAATGATATGGATAGCCTAGCGCAGATGTCGGTCATCAATAAAACAACCGCAACACCGCCAGCTACGCCAGCCGAAGGTGATAGCTATATTATTGCGTCAAGCCCGACAGGCGCATGGGCAGGAAATGCGAATGCCGTTGTATCCTATTATTCAGGCTGGCGCATTAAAACACCGAAAGCCGGTTGGCTTGCCTATGTTCAGGCGGAAGGCGTATTTTATCTCTACGATGGCAGCGCATGGAATATGTATAAAGGTGTTGTGCCATTAGGTTCAGCTTCCGCGCCTTCCTATAGTTTTGTTGGTGATAGTGATACGGGTGTTTACAGTCCCGGGGCAAACCAATGGGCGGTTGCAACCAGCGGCACGCTGCGCTTTAGCGTGGATGCAAGCGGGAACGCTTCGTTCACGGGCACAATAGCATCTGCGGCGCATTACATTACATCAAACAGTTCCAGTGCATTCGTGGTTGGCGCAAATGGCGCAACCAACCCCGCATTCCAGGTTGATGATTCCATGTCATCGCAGAATGCCGGATTAAAGCTGGTAGCCGGTGCATCTGGCACTGCGCCACAACTACAGGTCACCTCGCCTGATGCCAATCAGGCATTGGTTTTTATAACAAAAGGGAACTCGCCCTTCCGGTTTTCAAACAGCTCCACCGTTGTGGCAACGCCGAATACAGACCCGACGATTAAAATCCGCAACACATCAAGCACCACAAACAATGCCAGCGTATTGCAATTTGAAAATACAGCCGGTGTTGCGGTCGCGCAGATTGACGGCGTTAATGAAAGCCACAGCGTTAAAACCGGCTCAATGGTGTTTTATACTGGTGTGTCTGGTACGCTGACGCAAGCGATGAAAATCGACAGCGCCAGCAATGTGATTATCAACACGGCCGCATTGGCAACCAATGCAACCAGCGGATTCTTGTATATTCCAACCTGTGCCGGCGCGCCAACGGGAACGCCGACATCTTATGTTGGACGCGTGCCGATTGTATTTGATGCCACCAATAACAAATTGTGCATTTATAACGGCGCATGGAAGACCGTAACGCTCATCTAAAGGCAGCGCAATGACCCCCAATGGCTTTTCGATTGATAAGCGCATTCCGCTGGCACTGATGTTTACCGTGCTGTTGCAATTGGGCGCGGTGGTGTGGTGGGCATCCTTCACGCAGGCGCAGGATAATTTCCGTGATATACGGCTGCATGAATTAGAACTGCGACGCAGCAAGGATGCAGAAAAGCAAGATCATATTTTGGAGCGCCTGACGCGCCTTGAAGCGCGCAGTGATGCGCAACTGGAATTATTGCAGCGTGTTGATGCATATCTTCGTAAAAAATAAAATTCATGAAAAAAATAAATGATGCTGGCCTTTCACTGCTTAAAACGCATGAAGGGCTAAGGCTGCAAGCCTATGTATGCCCCGGCGGCGTGTTGACCATTGGCTATGGGCATACGGGTGACGTAAAGCCGTTGCAGCAAATTACGAAAGAAGCAGCAGAAGCATTGCTGCAACAGGATGTCGTGCGGTTTGAACGTTGCATTAATTCCACGGTACTGAAGCCGCTGACTTCAAACCAGTTTTCGGCGCTGGTTTGTTTTGTGTTTAATGTGGGCATAGATGCGTTTCTGCGTTCAACACTGCTGAACTTGCTCAATCGCGGTTGGTATGAACAAGTGCCTGCGCAACTGATGCGCTGGACCCATGCGCGTGGTGTGGAATTGCCCGGCTTGATTACGCGCCGCCAAGATGAAGCAAAGTTATGGAACAAGGAGGACGCAGATGTTTGAAATCATATTCCCGTTCATTTCAAAACTGATTGACCGGATTATTCCCGACGAGACATCGCGCTCCGCCGCCAAGCTGGAATTGATGAAATCAGAAAACCAGCAGGTGCTCAGTGAAATGCAGGCTAGCCTATCCGCCATTTTGGTGGAAGGCGGCAGCAGCGATAAATGGACCAGCCGCGCGCGCCCCAGTTTCCTTTATGTCATGTATGGCATTATTTTATCATGCTTCATTGGGGGAATCATCGGCATCTGGTATCCCTTGGCGACAACGCAGGCAGCAGCCAATATCAACGCATTGCTGCGTGCCTTGCCGCAAGACCTTTATAATTTATTCGCAATGGGTTATTTAGGTTATGCTGGCGCGCGCAGCTTTGATAAATGGCGAAAAATAAAATGAGCTTAGGCTTCACGGGTTAGGTTTTACGGAACGGATGCACCGGGTAAACACCAAGAATTTTTACCTCTTCCGCAAAGAAGCTTAATTCTTCAAATGCCAGCTTTAATCTTTCATCCTGCCGGTGGCCTTCCACATCGGCGTAGAATTGCGCAGCAGTGAATTTATTATCTACCATATAGCTTTCAATCTTGGTGATGTTCACGCCGTTCGATGCAAAGCCGCCCAAGGCTTTGTACAGTGCAGCTGGAACCGAACGCAGCCGGAATACGAATGATGTGATGCATTCGGCATGTTTATTATCTGGGCCAACTTCCGGCACAACCGCTTCGCGTGCCATGACCAAAAAGCGCGTGGTATTTCCCGCCTGATCAGCGATGTTTCCTGCCAAACTCTGCAATCCATAAATTTGTCCAGCCAGGCTTGATGCAATGGCAGCAATGCTTGGATCATTCAGCCGCTTTAAATCGGCGGCAGACCCTGCCGTGTCTTCCTTCGTCACGGGCTTGATATTGTTCTTTCGCAAAAATGCCTTGCATTGGCTTAATGCCTGGATATGGCTATGCGCGATTTTGATATCGCCAAGCGTTGCGCCGGGCAGGCCAAGCAGATGATGCTCCACCGGCTGATAATGCTCGGCAATAATATGCAAGCCGCCATTGGGCAGAATGTGGTGAATATCCGCAACGCGACCGGCGGTTGAATTTTCAAACGGCATCATGAAATAGGTTGCTTTGCTTTCATGCACGGCCGCGAAGGCATCTTCAAATGAATTGCAGGGAAGGGTTTGCCAATCAGGGAATACGGCGTGGCATGCCAAATCGGAATAAGCGCCGGGGCGACCCTGAAAAGCTATAATTTTTTGGGCGATTATTTTCTTGTTCATTTTTTGCCACCCAATGTCTGTCGTGCCTTTTCCAAATCTTCCGGCGTATCAACGCCCAGCGGCAATGTATCAATCACGCTTGCATCAATGCGCAAGCCGATTGCCAATGCCCGCAATTGCTCAAGCCCTTCGCGCTTTTCCAGTGTGCTGCGCGGTGCCTTGACGAAAGCTTCCAGTGCGCCGCGGCGATACGCATATAATCCCACATGGCAATAATATGGGCCGGCGCCTGATGGTGCAGCGACGCGCGTAAAATAATGCGCGCGGCCTGTCTGTGCGCCCTCCGGCAATTCTACTACTGCTTTTACAATTTGTGATGCGTTGATATCCGCTTCGCTGGTGATCGGTGTAATCAGGGTTGCGATATCTGCATCTGATTTCTGCAAGGTTTCATACGCCGTGCGGATGTATTTTGATTCAAGCGTTGGCACATCGCCCTGCACATTGATGATGGCATCATGCTTGCCTTCAGCATCTAACTTTGTGAGTGCCTGATAAATCCGGTCTGAGCCTGTGGCAAGGTTCGCATCGGTTAAAACCGCTTCCCCGCCTGCGGCCTTAATCACATCGATAATTTCCTGTTCTGCCGCTGCAACCACAACCCGCCCAAGGCGCGCTTCGCTGGCGCGTTTCCATACATGCACAATCATCGGCGTGCCCGCGATATCAGCGAGGGGCTTGCCCGGTAGACGCGCAGCCTGCAACCGCGCAGGTATCAATAGAATAGGATTCGAAAGGCTTTTCGGCGTGTTTGTCATAACCTATTGATTTGCCTTAGATTTAAGTTATGGTCAAGCAGAACAGCCACAGTTACCAAAAACCACGCTGGTTGCGGCAATAGAACGCATGACAAGCACCGTTGTTTTTCCTATACCATTGGCCATCACACCAGCTCGCTACGCGTACAAAACCATACGGATACTCAATGCATAAAGGCTTCGATTTTAATAAACTGTTCGCCGGACTTTTAATGGCTGTACTGATTGCAAGCCTTTCTGGTTTTATCTCCCGCAAACTGGTCGAAAGCCACGAACCAAAAGAAAAAGGTTATGCCGTCGCCGTTGCTGAACGTAGCGGTTCAGGCGAAGCAGCCGCCGAAAAACCAAAGGAGGCTGAGCCGATTGATAGCCTGATGGCAACAGCGAATGTTGAAAATGGACAAAAACTGTCTCGTGCGTGTGTGGCTTGCCACAGCTTTGACAAGGGTGGCCCAAACCGCGTAGGCCCTGATTTGTTTGGTGTGGTTGGGGAGCAGCAGGCCGGCCATCAAGGGTTTGCCTATTCCGAAGCGCTTAAAAATCTTAAAGGAAAATGGTCAGAATCCGAACTTAACAAATGGCTCTTTAACCCCAAAGCCTATGCGCCTGGCACCAAAATGGCGTTTGCCGGCATTTCCAAAACGCAAGACCGCGCTGACTTAATCGCTTATCTTAAATCATTAAAGTAAGCAGCATTTTTTTGCTTGAAAAAGATCGGGCAAGGCCGTAATCCCATGCCCTCACTTATGCTTATGCGCTTGTACAAAACCAGCGTTAAGCGCCGGCAGCCCCGGTGGTGGAATCGGTAGACGCGGTAGACTCAAAATCTACTACTTGCAAGGGTGTGGGGGTTCAAGTCCCTCCCGGGGCACCAATAACATGACCGATAACGTCCGGAGACGTTCGAACAAAATAACAAGCTATTGTTTTTGTTAGTTCGATCATCCGAGATTGTTCGCCTCATGCCGTGGTAAGCCAAAAAATATACGGGCACAAATATGGACATCAGCTCAAACGAGCAAAAAGGAGATGTCCGAATGTTAACTTTTCAGCAATGTAAAAATGCCCAAGCAAAAGAAAAACCATACAAACTTGTTGATGGTGGCGGGCTTTATTTATATGTCAGACCAAATGGTAAGAAGCACTGGCACTTTCGTTACCGTTTTCATGGCAAAGAGAACCAGTTGTCTTTTGGCGCATTCCCAGAGGTGACCATTTTAGAGGCGCATGACAGGGCTATGGCCGCCCGTAAGCTACTACGTGATGGCATAGACCCATCATATGTTAAGAGACAGCAAAAGCTGACCGCTATTCAAAATGCTCAAAATACCTTCGAAAAAGCTGCACTGGCCTGGCATAAGCATAATGAAGCACGGTGGTCAAAAGGGCATGCTCAGAATATTATTCATCGACTTAGAAAAGAGATTTTCCCTCTTATTGGTGATATGCCGCTAAGCGATATTACCCCTCGTGTTATACCTGCGGAGCGTATGAAGATGCGTCGTGAGCATATTGTACCCTTGGCTGATCAAGCTATAGCCATTTTAGAGCAGTTAAAAGAGATCAACCCATATAACAGCAAAGAAGGTTGCAAGTTTGATTGGATAAGCTACGTGAGCAAGTTTTGCGTGGTCTTGGGTGGGAGATCGTTCGCGTGTGGTCAACAGATTGGTGGATTGATCAAAACTCTGCCTTTGAACGATTAGACAAGAAACTTAGAAAAATTTATGAAGATAGTAAAAAGTCTAATAAAGAAGAAATAAGGCAAAAACGGGAAGCGGTGGGCTGATTATTTTACAGTACGAAACGTGAGTGAGACACGTCGAGAGCGTGGCATGGTGTAGTCCTGCCAAATATCGCTCTTTCGTGCCGGAATAGAATGTTTCCATCCATAACGTGCGTCACCAGAAAGAACGAGCAAGCTTAAAGGTTCCAATAATAAGGAAGCTTTCTGATTGTCTTTGGTAAAATCCATCATGCAGGTAGAGGCAAGGCTTAATGATGCAATCGTATCATCAAAAAAGTTCACATCAGCATGTGGTGAAATGCCTTGTCCCGGTAAGTACTCGTTGATGATGACTTGATCCGGTTTTTTAGCGAAGATGCCTTTCACACATAGGGCGGCGGCCTGTGTTTCCAGCCAGCCGGGTAGTGAGCCAAGATAGGAATCTGCCGTTAATCCCCGTGCCTTGTAGTCATATTTGTAGCCGTAATGTTGCACGCGGCGTTTCAGGTCGTTTAACCAAGGTTGCTGGTCAATAGTTTCCAAAAGCTGCGCTGCCTCAACTTCATCAATATAGTTAGGCAGATAGCGCAAGCCGGGGATTGTAACGCGTTCTTCAACATTTCTTGGAAAGAGCATCGCCTGCATTATTTACTATCTCAGCTTGAAAACCCATGTGGCAAACGTATCGTGGTTGCTCAGGGCTTCACCTTCCTCGTTGGTCATGGTGTGAGTATAGCCCGGGAAGGCAGACGGGTAAAACGGATATGATTTTGGCGGCTGATAGCCTGCGGCTTTGGCCGCTTCTTCGAACTGAAAAGTTCCACGGTAATGGGGATTATTCACTGCCGATATAAGCACTTGGCCTTTTGGGTTCATTTGACCTGCGGCGCTTTTCAAAAAGGCTTTTATTAGGGAGAAATTAGCTGTACTGCCTCTGACGGCATTCCGGCTGCCAGTATGTAAGCAAGAATTTACATTCATCTACAACAGGATAGAAGAACAAAAAGATCTGTCTTTTTGGTATTATCAGTTTTATCGTGGACACTGGGCTGCTGCTATTACCCAGCCTAAGGATTACGATTGGTCTGAAAGAGATTAATAGAAAAGCTACTTCATTCAGATACAAAAAAAGGCGACCGTTAGGTCGCCTTTTTCATTGAACGGTTGTTCGGCTTATCTGTTCAAGTACCATTTGTGGCGGTCTTGAAGGGTGGAGTGGTTGCGTGCATTGTTTGAACCGCTTTCAATCATCAACGGCACGGTATCCACGGCAACATCCACGCGGCGGTCCGGACTTAAGCATGCGCTGGCTGCGCTGCCTTTTACGCCTTCAGCGCATTCGGCTGAGGGCTGGCTTTCGCCGGCTGCGGTCACAACGGCTGTGCGGATGGATGCCACGCCTTGTGAAGACAGGTAGGAAGCAACCGTCTTGGCGCGGCGTTCGGAAAGCGCGGCGTTTGCCTTGTCGCTGCCGCGGCGGTCAGCAAATCCGGTAACAGCTGCGCCGGCAACTTCTTCACCCTTGAGCGATGTTGCAAAGGAATTCAGGCTTGCTTTAGCTTGTTCCGAGAGGTTGTGTTTGCCTGTTTCGAAATATACGCTAACTTTGTCGGTATTGTTGCTAGCAAGATCTGCGCAAGCTGATAAGCTGAGTGCGAGTGTTGATAGCAGGACGAGCGTGGTGGTTTTCTTGACTTGGTTTTTCACGGATAGGTTTTTCATTGAGTTCTCCAGCAAAGAAATAGAGAGTGATACTTGAATGATGCTACGTTAAAGAATGTCGTTACGAGTTAAAAGTCCCTAATCATCACATTTCAGGCCTCCATCCTCATTTTGTTTCATGAATACATCTGAACAGCACGCCCACAAGCTTATTGCACTCCTTGCACAAGCAGGTCATGAAACTCGTTTCGTGGGCGGCGCGGTTAGGGATGCATTATTGGGCATTCCTGTTGGCGAGGTTGATTTGGCCACCACTGCCCAGCCCGAGGCTGTTACCAGGGCGTTGGAAGCCGCTGGCATCAAGGTTGTGCCCACGGGCATAACCTTTGGAACCGTGACTGCCGTGATGGAAGGCAAGGGCATTGAAGTCACCACGCTGCGCCGTGATATTCAAACCGATGGCCGCCATGCGGTGGTGCAATATACCAATGACTGGGAAGAAGATGCCGCGCGGCGCGATTTCACCATGAATGCGCTGTCGCGTGATGCTTCAGGAAAATTGTATGATTATTTTGGTGGCGTTGAAGATGCCAAAGCAGGCCGCATCAAATTTGTCGGCGATGCCGCCGCGCGCATGAAAGAAGATGCGCTGCGCTTGCTGCGTTACTTCCGGTTTTATGCATGGCTTGGCAAGGAAGCGCCAGACGCCGCAACGATGCAGGCGATTGAGAATGCGGCGGGCAGTTTAAAAAATCTGTCACGTGAACGCGTATGGAAAGAAATAAAAAAACTGTTATCTGCGCCAAATCCATCCGATAGCTGGATGATGATGCTCAAGCACAATGTGGTTGCAGCCTTTTTTCCTGAAGGCCAAAATTTAAAAACATTATGCAATCTGATTTCATATGAGCATGTGCGCCTGGTTGGCAAGGAAGCGAACCCGCTATTGCGCTTGGCGGCATTGCTGGATGGCCAAAAAATTGATGCGAATGCGCTCAAGGAACGCTTTGCCTTATCAGGCGAGGAAACCCATAAACTGGGTCAATTTTTGAAAAATCCCTTAAGTGGGCAGGGCGAAACCGACCTTGCTACCCTGTCTTTTGCGCTATACCGATATGGTATTGATTTAACAGAGGAATTTTTGGTTTTAAACATGGCGAAAGGCGCGCAATTTAATTGGGAATCGGCGCGCGACATGCTAGAAAATTGGCAGCCAAAAACCTTCCCCTTAAAGGGAGAAGATGTGTTGGCGCTGGGCCTTCCACCGGGCCCACGACTGGGTGAGGTTTTACACAAAGTTGAAGCATGGTGGGTGGCGCAAAATTTTGTGCCTGATCGTGCGGCTTGCATCACAAAAGCAAAAAGCCTGATCAACAACTAGAAAAGATAAGGCGTTAAGAACAGTGTCGTTCTTTTAAAAAGGGACGATGTTTTTTATATGTTTGGAAAAAAGAAATGGCGAAAGCAAACGTGGCATCTCCTGTAGACTTGGATAAAAATTCGGCAAAGCCGGGGGAAGAGCAAACCGATTACGGTGCGCAATCCATCACCGTTTTGAAAGGGCTTGATGCGGTCAGAAAGCGCCCCGGCATGTATATCGGTGATACCGATGACGGTTCGGGCCTGCACCACATGGTGTACGAGGTGGTCGATAACGCGATTGATGAAACGCTGGCTGGTTTCTGTACGCAAGTTGATGTGATGCTGAACGCCGATGGTTCGGTCACGGTGCGCGATAATGGCCGCGGCATTCCCGTAGATATTCATGAAGAAGAAGGCGTGTCGGCGGCCGAAGTGGTAATGACCCAATTGCATGCTGGCGGTAAGTTCAACCAAAATTCGTATAAGGTTTCAGGCGGTTTGCACGGCGTGGGCGTTTCAGTTGTGAACGCGCTTTCCGAATGGCTGGAGTTGACCATTTGGCGTCAAGGCTCTGAATGGGGCATGCGCTTCCAGCACGGTGACCGCGTTGAAGCGTTGACCCAAAAAGGCAAGACGACGCAAACGGGCACGCAAGTGACCTTCATGCCATCCAAGCAAACCTTCACCCAAACCGAATTTGATTTATCAACGCTGGAACATCGTTTGCGCGAACTCGCATTCCTCAATTCCGGGGTGCATGTGGTGCTGACTGACAAGCGCGGCGCGGAACCCAAGGTGATTGACTTGCAATATACCGGTGGCCTTGGCGCATTCGTTGAATATATCGACCGCAACAAGGAAGCCATTCATAAGCCGCCTATTGCTGTATCTAAAGAAAAAGATGGCATCACGGTGGAAGTGGCGATGCAATGGAATGACAGCTATCACGAAAACGTGCTGTGCTTCACCAACAACATTCCGCAGCGCGATGGCGGCACGCATTTAACCGGTTTCCGCGCAGCGCTTACCCGCGCGATTGATAAATATGCCGAAAGCTCCGGCACCACTAAAAAAGAAAAGGTCAGCATTTCCGGTGATGATGCGCGTGAAGGCCTGTCGTGCATTTTGTCGGTGAAAGTGCCTGACCCGAAATTCTCCTCGCAAACCAAGGATAAGCTGGTGTCATCCGAAGTTCGCCCTGTGGTTGAACAAGTGGTGGGTGAGGCATTGCAGCAATGGCTGGAAGAGCGCCCTGCGGATGCCAAGCGCGTGATGAGCAAGATTATTGAAGCCGCGATGGCACGTGAAGCAGCGCGCAAGGCGCGTGATTTAACGCGCCGCAAGAACGCGCTCGATATCTCCAGCTTGCCGGGCAAGCTGGCGGATTGCCAGGAACGCGACCCAGCGCTTTCCGAATTGTTCATCGTTGAGGGCGACAGCGCCGGCGGTTCCGCCAAGCAAGGCCGCAACCGCAAGAACCAGGCGATTTTGCCATTACGCGGTAAGATTTTGAACGTGGAACGCGCGCGCTTTGACAAGATGCTGGGCTCGGCTGAAATCGGCACGCTTATTTCTGCGCTTGGCACCAGCATTGGCCGCGAAGAATTTGATGCAACCAAGGCCCGCTATCACAAAATCATCATCATGACCGATGCGGACGTGGATGGAAGCCATATCCGCACCCTGCTGCTCACCTTCTTCTTCCGCCAAATGCCGCAGTTGATTGAGAGCGGTTACCTTTATATCGCGCAGCCGCCGCTCTATCGCGTAAAGCGCGGTTCGGCCAAGGAACGGTATTTGAAAAATGATGATGCGCTGGAAGCTTACTTGTCGGATATCGGCACCGAAGATAGCGGCCTGCGTTTAGCTGACGGTGCATTGTTGCAGGGCGAAGCATGGAAAAAGCTGTTCAACGAAAGCCTGGCAGCGCGCGGTGCGATTGAAAATCTCAACCGCAAGCTGAGCCATGAAAGCGTGATCGAACAAGCAGCCCTGTCGGGCATTTTTGGGGCTGGTGTGTTTGGCGATGCCAAAAAACGTGAAGCGGCTGTTGTAACCTTGAATGCGCGCTTAAAAGAAATTCTGGCGGATAAAGAAACCAGCTGGTCTGCGGAAGCAAACCCATCTGGCGTTGTGGTAACGCGTAACAAGCGTGGCATCAAACATGCCTATGTATTGGATAACGACATGCTGGGCAGCGGCGATGCGCGCAAGCTGGATACGGCAACAACGGATTTGCGCAAGCATCTGGAAAAACCCGCGACGCTGCTGGTGAAGGGCAAAGATAAAAACGAAATCACTGGCCCGCTAGGGCTGGTTGAGCATGTATTTGCCGAAGCGCGTTCGGGCATGGCTATCCAGCGCTATAAAGGCCTTGGCGAAATGAACCCAGAGCAGCTTTGGGAAACAACGCTGAACCCGGAAGTGCGCACGCTGCTGCAAGTGCGCGTGCATCATGCAGATGAAGCGGATGGCATTTTCTCCACCCTGATGGGTGATGTGGTGGAGCCGCGCAAGGATTTCATCGTGCAAAACGCGCTCACTGCTACCAATATCGATGCCTAATCAGGTATGCCTGTGCATCTGCCAGACCGTGCTGGTGGCTGTCACGGTTGTTTGCGGGTTTATCTGCGCAGTGGTGCTTGTTGAAAAAATCGCCGCCGTGGTTGTCTGGCCTTGGGTGATAAGACGCGCATCGGCTTGCGTAATCGTTCGGGCATTCGTAAGCGCAATTGGCCGCGGGTCAAGATGCTTGCCATTGGCAAGCGAGTAAACCTCGTAATGCAAATGCGGGCCTTTGGTATAGCCTGTCATTCCTACAAAGCCGATAATCTGCCCCTGTCTCACGCGCGCGCCATTGCGGATGCCGGGCGCAAAGCTTGCCATGTGCATGAAGCCGAAGCCGTGGGTTTGCCCGCGCATTTTCAGAAAGTTGCCTGCATCGCCCGCATGGGGCAGCACGTCGCTAATCACGCCGTCCTGCGGTGCCAAAATTGGCGTGCCAACTGGCACGCCAATATCTTGCCCGCGATGGAAATGCGATCCGCCATCCAACTGGCGCATGCCAAAGCCGCTGCCGATACGGTAAGTTCCGCGCGGCAATGGCATAACCATATTCAAGGCGGGCGGCATCATGTCATCATTCCGGTGCAGGCCGATTGGCACGGCGCGCGGCGGCCTTAATCCACTATATCCGTTATGATGATGCGCCATATGCTTTCACGCTATGTGTTGATACGCTGCATGCGCCATTGATATTCGGGCTGCTGGCGTTGCTGCGGGGCGGGGCGGGGTGCTTCATGCGCAAGCTGCGGCTGAGACCGCGGCGCATTGGAATAAACCAGCGTTGGGTTTAAAGGACGCGCTGGTTGCTGCCTGTATCCTGAATAGGTATTGGCAAGCGGCACGCCGTTTTGCTGCACATCATCTGGCGCTCTTGTATTCATGATGCGTTGTAAGCCTTCAGGGCCGACAAGGCGCGCAATGCGCTGCTGTGCAGCGAGTAAATCAGCCTGCCCGCCAGATGTGCTGGGAACAGGATTAAGATGCGCAATATTGTTCGAGCCAAACTGGAAATGCAAATGCATGCCAGTGCCGCCGTGCACGCTGGAAAAGATGCGGTCTTGGTCGCGCCGCCCGCCGTAACCAAGCGCGGTTGCCACGTCGGCAACGAATTGTTCTTTTTCCTTATTGGTTCTGCCCGGCACGCTGCTCAGGCGCATATCCATCGCGTTACCGCGGTGGTGTTCGGAATTGGCCGCACCATAACCGGCATTGCGTGATCGCAGCGCATCGGTGGATACGGAGTTGGCGTTCGAACCAATACCGATGGCGCATGCAACATGGATAAGGCGCTTATCTACGCCGTTTAAATTGACACCGGGGTTGGGGCGGAAGAATTGCCTAAGCTCATTAAAGCGCTCGCTTACCCAATCGGCGGCAGTACGAACGCGTCCCGGAATGCTCTGGATGAAGTCACGGGTATTGTTCCATGTGCGTTGAAACAGATTTGGCTGTTCAGGCGGCGGTGGTGGCGGCGCATGCGTTGGCGGAAGCTGTTCAGGCCGTTCATTTTGTCGGTACATGCGCCATGGGTGGGCCGTGCTCATGCGGCATCCCCATGATGGTGTGAAAGGCGCAATGTTGAAGACTCAACATATTGAAACGGCATAGAAATCCAATTGCTCGCAGGCACTAGAAACTATTGAAACAATTTTATATAATTCTGCTTAATTTTCTATTAAGATTAGTGCCCAATAGATATATTATTGTTTAAAATCAATATGTTAAATTATTAGGTTAACGGAATGAAAACAACGAGTTACGAACCAGATAGAGTTGTTAATAATGACTTGCAGCTGATAAAGGGCGCAGCGTATAACCGCAAGATGGCTTTAGCCAATAAAGGATGTGCCTTGAAGAACCGGGTCAGATTTTGCGCGGCGACCATTGCCGTTATGGCTTTTGGAACCGTTATCGCAGGCAGGGCGTTTGCTGTTGAAGTTCCCGCTGCACCGCCAGCTGCTGGATATGCCATTACGCTTACTCTCAAAGACCACAAGTTCGACAAGAGCGAAGTGGAAGCGCCAGCACACCAAAAATTTACCATCACGGTTATCAATCAGGATTCAACACCTGAAGAATTCGAAAGCCATGATATGCACCGCGAAAAAATCGTTCCTGCAAATGGCACGATTACCATGAATCTTGGCCCATTGAAGCCGGGTGTTTACAAATTCGTTGGCGAATACCATGAAGACATCGCCAAAGGCACGCTTACTGTAAAATAAGGTCATTATGTTCGCTGCTGCACTTATCGTCTTCCGCGAAGTTCTTGAAGCGGCGCTTATTGTGTCTGTCATTCTCGCTGCAACCAAAGGCGTGCATAATCGTTTAAGGATGATATTCAGCGGTGTGGTGGCCGGCTGCATGGGCTCCTTGATTGTTGCGCTGTTTACAACGCAGCTTTCCAACGCTTTTTCGGGTTTTGGCCAGGAATTGTTCCACGCATTCATTATGTTTGCCGTTGTGGGTTTGCTGTCATGGCACATCATCTGGATGCAGCGCCACGGCCGTGAAATGGTAATCGAAATGAAGGAAGTTGGCGCCGCCGTGGCGGCAGGAAAAAAATCGCTGTTCGCATTGGCGGCGGTGGTTGCTTTGGCGGTGTTGCGTGAAGGCAGCGAAGTGGTGCTGTTCCTGCAAGGCATGGCGGCATCGGGTGATGTGCAGAATTTAATGGGCGGATTGGTATTGGGTATTGCCGCTGGCGTAACAGCGGGTTGGTTGCTTTATATCGGCTTCCTGAAATTATCGCTGAAGCATTTATTCTCCGCGACCAATGTGGTGCTGATGCTGATTGCAGCAGGCATGGCGGCGCGCGGCGCGGATAAGCTTATTCAAGCAGGCATGCTTCCATCGCTTTACGATAATGTGTGGGATAGCAGCGCAATTTTGCCCGAGAGCAGCTTGCCCGGTCAATTCCTGACGGCGCTGGTGGGTTACATTGCGCAGCCCAACGCGATGCAATTGGTGTTCTATGGTGTGACCGTGGCAGGAATTTTGATTTTGTGGCGCTTACAAAAAAACCCTGCGCCGACCAAAGCTTAAATATTTAAAGCTTAACTGTCGTAAAGACCGGATTGATATCCTGGTTCCATTGGGTATTGAACAGGCTAATCAGCCGTTCAGCTTCGGTTTGTTCAATATCCAGAAGGGTTAGCAGTGGTTCAAGGTAACGCGTTTCATCCGCGCCATTCGGATTACGAAGTGCGCGGCGGCGAAGCCCCTGCACCGAAAGCGTGACCACCTGTTTCACGATGGAGAATATTTTCTGGCCGTTCAGCATGGTGTTCATGCCTTGGCTTGAAACATTCGTGCGCGCTTCGTTGATTTGTTCCAAGCTCCAATCCTTTACCAGCGCCTCGGCTTGGTTGAACGCGGTATCATCATACAGCAAGCCAACCCAAAGGGCAGGCAATGCTTTAATCATCGCTTCATTGCCCACATCCGCGCCGCGCATTTCGATATAGGTTTTCAAACGCACATCAGGGAACATGGTGGTCAGGTGGTTGATGTAATCAAACATCTGCGGTTTTTGATTTGGGAATGCCGGCAGTTTTCCTGCCATGAAATCGCGGAAGGATTGCCCTGCGCAATCAATGTATTTGCCGTTCCGGTAGACAAAATACATCGGCACATCAAGCGCATATTGCACATAACGTTCAAAATTAAACCCGTCTTCGAAGACAGCAGGCGGAATGCCGCAACGCGCATGATCAACATTCAGCCATACGCTAAAACGGTTTCCATAACGGCCAGAAAGCTTGCCTTTTGAAAATGGTGAATTGGCGAATAACGCGGCGACAACCGGCTGCAACGCAAGGCTGACACGCATTTTGCGCACCATGTCGGCTTCGCTGGTGAAATCCAGATTGGCTTGCGTTGTGCAGGTTAGCTGCATCATTTCCAAACCGCGCGTGCCAACTTTGGGCATGTATTCGCGCATGATGTTGTAACGGCCTTTCGGCATCCACGGCAGTTCATTGACGCTGGCGGTTGGGTGATAGCCAATCGGCATAAAGGTTACGCCAAGCTCATTGGCGATTTGCGTGCTTTCATCAATGTGCTTATCCAGCTCATCGCTCATTTCATGCAAATTGCCTAGCGGCGCACCAGAGAGTTCATATTGGCCCGCAGGTTCCAATGAAATGCTTTCGCGACCACGTTGCAGACCAATCAGCGTGTCGCCTTCCATGACTTTTTCATAACCAAAGCGCGTCATGCCTTGCAGCAAGGCCTTGATGCCATTCGCGCCTTCATACGGCACAGTCTGGCGGGTTTTTTTATCTATCACAAATTTTTCGTGCTCGGTGCCAATCAGCAAACCGTTTTTCGGTTTTGCGCCCGCTGCGTGATAGGCAACGAGCTGGTCGATGCTTTCTAAAGGTTCATCAGCTTGGGTGGGAAGAACGGACATAAGCAGCCATTAAATGGGGTAGGGAATTCAGTTATCCCTAATATAGGGCAAAGATTTAAAATTTCATGTACCACTAGTTTTACTTTTACTGTTTTAGAGCCTGAATGATGCTTAGGGCCGAAATAGCTGCCGTATCGGCACGTAAAATCCGCGGGCCTAATGTTACGGGCGTAACAAATGGCAAGGTGCGCAGCATCGAAAATTCCTTATCGGTGAACCCGCCTTCGGGCCCAATCAGCACAGCCAGTGAGGGCATATTCATGGATGCAAGCGCGGCTGCGATGGGTGTGGCTTCACCCGCTTCGGCGCATAATAAAATGTGTTTATGTTCGTTCCAGTTTTTTAAAAGCACTTCCAGTTTTTGCGCTTCGTGGATTTTGGGAACCGATAAACGCTCGCACTGCTCGGCTGCTTCAATTGCAATTGCTTCATAGCGATCGGTGGGAACGCGCGTAACCACCGTGCGCTCGGTGATGATGGGATAAATGGCGGATGCGCCAAGTTCGCTCGCCTTCTCAATCGTCATGTTGCCGTGATTGCTTTTAATCGGCGCAAATAGCAGCGTTAACAGGCCTTCATTTACTTGCGCGCGGGTTTGGGTTTGCGCGGTGAATGCAACATTCTTTTTGGTGATGGCCAGCGTGCCTTGCCATTCGCCGTCGCGGCCATTGAACACCAAAATGTCATCGCCGTCATTCTGGCGCATCACATGTTTTAGATAATGGCTTTGCTTTTCATCCAAGGGAAAGGATGAAGCTGCTTTCAAATCCGCGCTAACAAAAAGCCGTATCATGTGAACAATTTTTGGAAGAAGGGCTGGTCAAACAGCAGTTTAACACTCATGGAGATGGACACAACCACCAGTGCTATCCGCACCAATTTGGTGCCGTGTTTAATCACCAGTGATGCGCCAATGTATGAACCGATGAAGCAACCCACCATCACTAGACCAGCATAAACCCAATGGATATTGGTACTGCCGAAAAAGCTGACAAAGCCACCCAGCCCGCCAAAGGTATTGTAAAGTTTCGCATTTGCCGTTGCGCGCGACAATGTTGTGCCAAGAAGTGATACAGCGCTAAGCGCATAGAATGTGCCAGAACATGGGCCAAAAAACCCGTCATATAATCCAAGCAAGGGCAGAGCAAAGCATGTGTACATCATCGGCGATATGCGCTGCGTTCCGCTGGCATGACCTGCTTGCGGATTGGTGACCAACCAGATGCAGATTAAAATCAGCAAAACGGGAACAAGGATTTTCAGGAAGTCATTGGGAATATGCTGCACCAATGTGCCGCCCAAAATGCCGAATGCGAACGCGATAAGCGCGCGCGGAAATTCGGTTTTCATATCCAATTCGCCGTGCTGCCAAAAGCGCAGCGTAGCGCTGGAATTCGCTGCAATGGCGGTGGGGAAGTTCGTTGCAATCGCCTGCAATGGCGTAAGGCCCAATGCCATGAAACTGGGAATGGTCAGCAATCCGCCGCCGCCAGCCATCGCGTTAATCGTGCCCGCAACAAGCCCCATGACGAGCAAGAATGCCATGTGCCACAGATTGATATCGGTCAGGGATGTTTCAGCCATTTAAGGAATTAATTTCTGCAAGAAACCTTGCTGCCAGAGAAGTTTTGCGCTCATCGCAAAAGACATAATGACAAGAATGGGGCGTATCAACCCCGTGCCGTGATGAATGACAAGCCGTGCGCCAATTTGCCCGCCAATAATATTTCCAACCGCCATCACGCCACCAAACAGCCAGAAGATTTTTCCCTGCACCAGAAAGAATAACAGCGGAGCAAAATTGCTCATCAGATTATAAAGTTTTGCACGTGCGGTTGCTTCATCCAGTTTTAATCCCAGCAATGCAACACCGGAAAGCGCATAAAAACTGCCCGCGCCCGGCCCCAGAAAACCGTCATAAAAGCCAATAAAAGGCACAAAAAACCCGATGTATAGCGTGAAGGGAATTTTGGCTTTGGCTTCCACATCGCCAAGCTTTGGCGAGAATAAAACCCAGCATGCAATCGCAATCAGCAAAAACGGAATGATGCTTTTTAATGTGTCAGGATTTGCAACCATCACGGTTGCCGCGCCCGCAAGTCCGCCCGCAAATGCGAACAGCGCTGATGGAAAATATTTTTTCAAACTCAGTTTTCCGGAACGCCAAAAACGGTAAGTGGAGCTAAGCGCGCCAAATGTTCCTTGGAATTTATTGGTTGCCAATGCGGTAACGGGATCAAGCCCGGTTGCCATCAGGCCCGGCACAGTGAGCAACCCGCCGCCGCCTGCCATCGCATCCACTGTTGCGGCCACGACCGCGAGTGCAAAGAGAATGGCAAGGTGCAAAAAATCTGTTTCTATCATCCCTGATGATATAAGTGATTATCGGAGCGGCGTGCAGCGGATTTTTAGAATTGAGTGTGCACCCGCTAAGTGCGGATTTTAGGTTTTTGAGTCATTTCGGGCATCTTCCTGCTATCAAAACCATTTTTAACAAAAATTGTTGTCACAAATGGATGGCCCAAATGGGGAGAGGGCACAGGGATGGTGCGTTAAAAAATGCCGATTTTGCCTTTTATTATTGGTATTTTGGCAGCATGGAAGGGGTCAAAAACATGGGGTGCATAAATTAAAAAAGCCTTTAAATTATGCGCTTGACGGGTGTGGGCCAAATACATAATATCCGCGCGCTTTCTGGATATTGCGCGTTTTAAACGGGTCTCCCGGTTGAAAAAGTACAATAAACAAAGGTGCTTATAGCAAGTGAACATGTGCTGATGTGCTTCGTTATAAGATCTAAGTTTTAGAATTGCGTATTTGAATTTTTGAGAGAAGCCGTTGGTATTTTTGTGTGGTTTCGCGTATCTCGAGTTGCCGTTTTAGCATTGCTATATATGACTAAAATGACGCGGGTGCCAATTTCTCTCCTCCAAGCTAAAAGCAGAACTGCTTTTGGCGTTTTATGTTTTGCGTATTGCCGCTTGAAGACGTTTAGGTGGCAAAATTAGAAAAGGATCGGCGTATGCCAACAATTAATCAGCTTATCCGCAAACAGCGCGGATTGAAAAAGACCCGCGATAAGGTTCCTGCTCTGCAAGAATCACCTCAGCGCCGCGGCGTGTGCACCCGCGTTTATACAACAACGCCAAAGAAGCCGAACTCCGCGCTTCGTAAAGTTGCGCGTGTACGCCTCACCAATGGCTTTGAAGTCATCAGCTATATTCCCGGCGAAAAGCATAACCTTCAAGAACACAGCGTCGTGATGATCCGCGGCGGCCGTGTGAAGGATCTTCCCGGCGTTCGTTACCACATCATTCGCGGTACGCTTGATACGCAAGGCGTAAAAGACCGCAAGCAGCGCCGTTCCAAGTATGGCGCAAAGCGTCCGAAATAATTTTTAAAAGGATTTAAACATGTCACGTCGTCATAGAGCAGAAAAACGCGAAATTCTTCCAGATCCAAAGTTCGGTGATCTTGTCCTCGGCAAGTTTATGAACGTATTGATGATCTCCGGCAAAAAGTCGGTTGCAGAAAGCATCGTGTACGGTGCGCTGGACAAGGTTCACAAGGTAACCAAAGCTGCAAACGATACCCCGCTCGATAACTTCCACAAAGCTCTCAACAATGTCCGCCCGTTCCTAGAAGTTCGTTCACGCCGCGTTGGCGGTGCGACCTATCAGGTTCCGGTTGATGTTCGCCCGGATCGCGGTCTTGCACTGGCGATGCGCTGGATGATTAACGCTGCCCGTTCACGCAACGAAAAAACCATGATCGACCGCCTTGCCGGTGAAATCATGGATGCGATCAACAATCGCGGCGCTGCTATCAAGAAGCGCGAAGACACTCACCGCATGGCAGATGCGAACAAGGCATTTGCTCACTACCGTTGGTAATCTCTCTTTAGTTCTAAGGTTTAGGAAATCGTTATGGCCCGTCAGTATCCACTCGAAAAGTACCGCAACTTCGGCATTATGGCTCACATCGATGCTGGCAAGACGACGACCACTGAACGTATTTTGTATTACACAGGAAAATCCCACAAAATCGGCGAAGTGCATGATGGCGCTGCGACCATGGACTGGATGGAACAAGAACAAGAACGCGGTATTACCATTACGTCTGCTGCGACCACCTGCTTCTGGCAAGGCCACCGCCTGAACATCATCGATACCCCGGGCCACGTGGACTTCACGATTGAAGTTGAACGCTCGCTCCGCGTACTCGATGGCGCGATTGCAGTCTATGACTCGGTTGCCGGCGTTGAACCGCAATCCGAAACCGTATGGCGCCAAGCTGACAAGTACAACGTTCCACGTATCGCATTCGTCAATAAGATGGATCGTATCGGCGCGAACTTCTTCCGCACCGTTGACATGATGGTTGATCGTCTTGGTGCAAACCCATTGGTAACCCAGTTGCCAATCGGTACCGAAGCCGAGCACAAAGGTATCGTTGACCTTCTCAAGATGAAGGCGATTATCTGGAAAGACGAATCCCTCGGCGCAGAATTCTTCGAAACCGAAATCCCGGATGATCTGAAAGACAAGGCTGCTGAATACCGCGCCAAGATGCTGGATATGGCTGTTGAAATGGATGATAAGGCGATGGAAGCCTATCTGAACGGTCAAGAGCCAGACCTCGCGACATTAAAGATGTGCATCCGCAAGGGTTGCATCAGCCGCAAGTTCGTACCTGTATTGTGCGGTTCCGCATTTAAGAACAAAGGTGTTCAACCGATGCTCGATGCAGTGGTTGATTATCTGCCTTCACCGCTCGACATTCCTGCTGTGAAGGGTACGCATCCTGAAACAGGCGAAGAAATGACCCGCAAGGCATCCGATGATGAACCATTCAGCGGTCTGGCATTCAAAATCATGACCGATCCATTCGTGGGTTCATTGACCTTCTTCCGTATTTACTCCGGTAAGCTGGAATCAGGTACATATGTTCAAAACACCATTAAAGATAAGCGCGAACGTATCGGCCGCATGTTGCTGATGCACGCAAATACCCGCGAGGAAATCAAAGAAGCCTATGCTGGGGACATTGTTGCGCTGACTGCGTTGAAGGAAACCACAACCGGTGAAACGCTTTGCGATGAAGCAAAGCCAGTTATTCTGGAACGCATGGTGTTCCCGGATCCGGTTATCGAAGTTGCGATTGAACCAAAGACCAAGGCTGACCAGGAAAAGATGGGCGTTGCTTTGGCCCGTTTGGCTCAGGAAGATCCGTCCTTCCGCGTGACCTCCGATCAGGAAACCGGCCAAACCGTATTGAAGGGCATGGGCGAGCTTCATCTTGAAATTAAGGTCGATATTCTTCGCCGTACCTATAAGGTTGATGCAACCGTTGGCGCGCCGCAAGTTGCGTACCGCGAAACCATCAGCAAAAAAGCAACGGTGGATTACACCCATAAAAAGCAATCCGGTGGTACGGGTCAATTTGCCCGCGTTATCATGGAATTTGAACCACTAGAACCAGGTACCGGTTTTGAATTCGAAACCAATCTTAAGGGCGGTTCGGTTCCAAAAGAATACATCCCCGGCGTTGAAAAGGGTCTGGAATCTGCAAAGAACACCGGCGTTATCGCTGGCTTCCCTGCAATCGATTTCAAGATCACCCTCGTTGATGGCGCATACCACGATGTGGACTCATCCGCGCTCGCATTCGAAATCGCATCACGCGCTGCATTCCGCGAAGGCATGCAAAAAGCAGGCCCGGTATTGCTGGAGCCAGTAATGAAAGTTGAAGTTGTAACCCCAGAAGATTACATGGGCGACGTGATCGGCGATTTGAACAGCCGCCGTGGCCAAGTGCTTGGTATGGATCAACGCGGTAACGCGCGCGTGATCGAAGCATCCGTGCCGCTCGCATCCATGTTCGGTTACGTGAACACCTTGCGCTCCATGTCGCAAGGCCGTGCAAGTTATTCGATGGAGTTCCATCACTATGATCGGGTTCCACAGAATGTCGCTGATGAGGTAAAGGCCAAATTGGCAAGTTAAGTGGTAAGTAAGTTTAATTAAACGTCGTAAAATAAACGGAGAGTAAAATGGCAAAAGAAAAATTTGATCGCAGTAAGCCTCACTGCAACATCGGCACCATCGGTCACGTTGATCATGGTAAAACATCTTTGACGGCAGCGATTACCAAAGTTCTCGCCAAGTCCGGCGGCGCGACATTCACTGCGTACGACCAGATCGATAAAGCGCCAGAAGAACGCGCGCGTGGTATTACCATTTCAACCGCACACGTTGAATACCAAACCGCCAACCGCCACTACGCACACGTAGATTGCCCAGGCCACGCCGATTATGTGAAGAACATGATCACCGGTGCTGCTCAGATGGACGGCGCAATTCTCGTTGTATCCGCTGCTGACGGTCCAATGCCACAAACCCGCGAACACATCTTGCTTGCACGCCAAGTAGGTGTTCCTGCGATCGTGGTATTCATGAACAAGATGGATATGGCTGATAAGGATCTCGTGGAATTGGTTGAAATGGAAATTCGTGACTTGCTCAAGTCCTACAAGTTCCCAGGCGACGAAATTCCTATCGTGAAGGGTTCGGCTCTTTGCGCACTGGAAGACAAGCAAGCAGAAATCGGCGAGCAAGCTGTTCTGAAATTGATGGAAGCTGTAGACAGCTACATTCCACAACCGAAGCGCGAAGTTGATAAGCCATTCTTGATGCCAATTGAAGACGTGTTCTCGATCTCAGGTCGCGGTACCGTTGTTACCGGCCGTGTTGAACGCGGTATCATCAAGGTAGGCGAAGAAATCGAAATCGTTGGTATTCGCCCAACCCAAAAGACCATCGTTACCGGCGTTGAAATGTTCCGTAAGTTGCTTGATCAAGGTGAAGCAGGCGACAACATCGGTGCGTTGCTCCGTGGTACGAAGCGTGAAGAAGTTGAACGTGGCCAAGTTTTGGCGAAGCCAGGTACAATCACCCCGCACACCAAGTTCAAGGCAGAAATCTACGTTCTGACCAAGGAAGAAGGCGGTCGTCATACCCCATTCTTCAACGACTACCGTCCACAGTTCTACTTCCGTACAACTGACGTTACTGGCGAAGTTATTCTGCCAGCCGGTACGGAAATGGTAATGCCAGGCGACAACATCGCGATTGAAGTGAAGCTTATTGCTCCGATCGCTATGGATGAAGGTCTGCGCTTTGCTATTCGTGAAGGTGGCCGCACCGTAGGTGCAGGCGTTGTTGCTAAGATTATCGAGTAACAATCGTTAAAAGGTTTTGCGGGGCAGGAGAAATCCAGCCCCGCCAATACCTTAAGCTACGCTTGGTTTTCTGGGCGGTTTCTTAATAAAACCGCTTTGGAAAGTAAAGTTTCTGGGTTATATAGGTGCGCTCTTTAAAAAAAGTGGACCTAGTTTTTTATGACAGGGACTACCGGATTGTCCGGAAAGTCTGTCAAATGGAAAGTCTTTTTGGCTATTTGCTTTTTGAACTTGCGTAATGATGCGCAGTTTTTCGGGAAGTAGAAACGCTTAAGAGCAGGAAAAAAAGAAGAAAGCGATTCTCATGGAAGCGCAAGTTATCCGTATCCGCCTTAAGGCATTTGACCACCGTGTGCTTGACACATCGGTAAGTGAAATCGTCAACACGGCAAAGCGAACCGGTGCACGCGTACGCGGCCCCATTCCGTTGCCTACACGTTTTGAACGCTTCACCGTAAACCGCGGCCCGCACGTTGATAAAAAGTCACGTGAACAATTTGAAATCCGCACACACAAACGTCTTCTCGATATTCTTGAAGCAACGCCGCAAACGATTGATGCGTTGATGAAGCTCGATTTGGCGGCCGGTGTGGATGTGGAGATTAAGCTTCAGGCTTAATGGAGAGAATTATGAGAACAGGACTTATTGCAAAAAAACTGGGCATGACGAAGGTCTTTGATGATAAAGGCCAACACGTTGCCGTGACCGTATTGCTGATGAAAGGCAACCAGGTTGTTGCCGTACGCAGCGAAGAAAAGAACGGCTACACCGCTGTGCAAATGGGCTTTGATGATGTGAAGGCTAACCGCTCCAATAAAGCGATGCGCGGTCACTTTGCAAAAGCAAACGTATTGCCTAAACGCAAACTCGTTGAATTCCGCGTTTCAAAAGACGCATTATTGGAAGTAGGCGCAGAAATCAGCGCGGAGCATTTCGTGCCGGGTCAATTTGTTGACGTAACCGGCACCACCATCGGTAAAGGCTTCCAAGGTGTTATGAAGCGTTACAACTTCGGTGGTATGCCAGCATCACACGGTGTGTCGATTACTCACCGTGCACACGGTTCAACCGGTAACCGCCAAGATCCAGGCCGCGTTTTCAAGAACAAGAAGATGGCCGGTCACATGGGCCAAGTTCGCGCAACCATCCCAAATCTTTCCATCGTTCAAGTGGATGCTGAAGAAGGTTTGCTGTTCGTGAGCGGTTCGGTTCCAGGTTCTGAAGGTTCATTTGTAATGGTACGTGACGCTGTAAAGCGCGCATTGCCGAAAGCTGCACCAAAACCAGCAGGCTTGAAGCAAGGCGCAGCCCAAAAAGCTGAAAAGGCGCCTGAAGCAAAAGCTGCACCAGCAGCAGAAGCTCCAGCGCCAGCAGCTGCTGAAGAAAATAAGGAATAAGCCATGAAGCTCTCAGTTAAAAACCTCCAAAACAAAGCCGTAGGCGAAATCGAACTGAACCAAGATGTGTTCGGTTGCGATGTGCGTCAGGATTTATTGGCACGTGCTATTCACTGGCAATTGTCAAAGCGCCGCGCCGGCACCCACAAGGCCAAGACGATTGCTGAAATCAGCGGCACCACCAAGAAGCCTTGGGCGCAAAAGGGTACAGGTCGTGCACGCCAAGGTTCATTGCGTTCACCGCAATTCCGCAAGGGTGCAGTGATTTTCGGGCCTGTTGTTCGTTCGCATGGCTACGATTTGCCAAAGCAGGTTCGCGCTCAAGCATTGCGCGTTGCCTTGTCGGCAAAGCAAGCTGAAGGCAAGCTCATCATCATCGACAGCGCCAAGGCAACCGGCATCAAGACCAAAGCGATGGCTGCTGCATTGAAGTCACTTGGCGCAGACCAATCCGCGCTGATCATCGATGGTGCAAACATTGACAAGAATTTTGCCCTTTCCGTACGCAACATCAAGCACGTTGATGTGCTGCCAGAACAAGGCGCGAATGTGTATGACATTATCCGCCGCGACACCTTGGTATTGACCAAGAACGCGGTTGAACAACTGACGGAGCGATTGAAGTGAGTGGTTGCGGCGCGTGATTTACGCGGCGCAGAACGAACGAAAAAAGGAAGATATGATGAGCAAGCAAAAAGCAAACGCCGCGAAAGCGCCAACAGCCGCAGAATACAACACGATCATTCGCCCAATCATGAGCGAAAAGACAACGGCTGCTTCCGCACACAACCAAGTTGTTTTTCAAGTGTGCACGAGCGCTTCCAAGCCACAAATTCGCGGCGCGGTTGAAAGCTTGTTCAAGGTAAAGGTTGTTGCTGTGAACACCCAAATCCGCAAGGGCAAGACAAAGAATTTCAAAGGCCGTCCTGGTCTGCGTCCTGATATCAAGCTGGCTTATGTCACGCTTGCTGAAGGCCAGAGCATCGATGTTGCTACCGGTATCTAGGAGTACACCACATGGCTTTAAAGACATACAACCCAATAACACCTAGCACCCGTCAATTGGTGCAGATCGACCGTTCCGAATTGTGGAAGGGTGGCCCGGTTAAGTCATTGACCGAAGGCGTTCGCAAGACCGGTGGCCGTAATAACAAAGGCCGCATCACCACGCGTCACATTGGTGGTGGTCACAAGAAGCTGTACCGCAAGGTGGACTTCAAGCGTTTAAC
The DNA here is from genome assembly GCA_021732145.1 of Alphaproteobacteria bacterium. Taxonomy (GTDB): domain Bacteria; phylum Pseudomonadota; class Alphaproteobacteria; order UBA9219; family RGZA01; genus RGZA01. The sequence continues at coordinate 34,334 of JAKFVN010000004.1, read as the reverse complement.
GCATGATATTCCAGCAACCGTTGAACGTCTGGAATACGATCCAGGTCGTACCGCGTTTATCGCGCTTATCAAATACACCAATGGCGCATTGTCCTACATTCTTGCACCACAACGCTTGAAGGTTGGTGACACAGTTGTTTCCGGCGCACGTGTTGACGTGAAGCCAGGCAACGCAATGCCGTTGAAGAACATGCCCGTTGGCACCATCATCCATAACGTCGAAATGCGCGTGGGTAAGGGTGGTCAGATTGCACGTTCAGCTGGTGCGTATGCCCAACTCGTTGGCCGTGATAACGGTAAAGCGCAAATCAAGATTACCTCGGGTGAAGTTCGCCTCGTTCCAGAAGATTGCATGGCAACAGTTGGCGCGGTTTCAAACCCAGATCATTTCAACATTTCACTTGGTAAAGCAGGCCGTAAGCGCTGGATGGGTACGCGCCCAACTGTTCGCGGCGTTGCCATGAACCCGATCGACCATCCACACGGTGGTGGTGAAGGCCGCACATCCGGTGGTCGTCATCCGGTAACGCCTTGGGGTAAGGGCACCAAGGGAACCAAGACACGCAAGAACAAGCGCACCACACTGAACATCATTCAGGGTCGCAAGAAACGCAATAAGGGATAATAGGAGCTAAAATGGCACGTTCAGTTTGGAAAGGCCCGTTCGTTGATGGGTACATGTTGAAGAAGGCAGATAAAGCCCGCGCTTCAGGCCGTCACGAAATTATCAAGACCTGGTCACGTCGCACGACCATTTTGCCACAGTTCGTTGGCCTGACCTTTGGTGTTTATAACGGCCACAAGTTTTTGCCAGTTTCAGTAACCGAACACATGATTGGTCATAAGTTTGGTGAATTTGCTCCGACACGTATTTTCGTTGCACATGGCGGCACCGAAAAGAAGACAGAAGAAAAGTAAGAGGGTAACGAATGAGTAAGTCAACAAACCCAAGAGAAGTAGCCGACAACGAAGCGATGGCGATTGCCAAGACTGTTCGTTCTGGCGCGCGTAAGCTCAACCTTGTTGCGCAAATGATCCGCGGCAAGAAAGCCTCGGCAGCTTTGACCATGCTTGCGTTCAACGAACGCCGCGTTTCAAAAGAAGTTTACAAAGTTTTGCAATCCGCGATTGCGAATGCCGAAAACAACCACCAGCTCGATGTGGATCGCTTGGTTGTTGTGGAAGCAACGGTTGGCCGCGCATTTGTTCTGAAGCGTTTCCACGCACGTGGCCGCGGTAAGGGCGATGGCATTCAAAAGCCATACAGCAATCTGCGTATCGTTGTACGTGAAGTTGAAGAAGTGAAGAAAGTTAAAAAGACAAATCCAAAGGCAGCGAAGACCGCTGCCCCAAAAACCACAAAGCCAAAGGCAAAGTAAGGGGCGACAATGGGTCAGAAAGTTAATCCAGTAGGTTTGCGTTTAGGCATCATCCGCACATGGGATAGCCGTTGGTTCGCAGGTAAGGAATACGGTGGTCTTCTTCATGAAGATTTCGAAATCCGTGAATACCTCACCGACAAGCTGAAGCAAGCAGGTGTTGCACGCGTTGTGATTGAACGTCCGGCGAAGAAAGCCCGTGTGACCATCCACTCCGCACGTCCAGGCGTTGTTATTGGCAAGAAGGGTGCAGATATCGAAAAGTTGAAGTCAGATATCGGCAAGATGACCGCTTCCGAAGTGAGCCTCAACATCGTTGAAATCCGCAAGCCGGAATTGGATTCAACCCTTGTTGCAGAAAACATTGCACAACAATTGGAACGCCGCGTGGCATTCCGTCGCGCGATGAAGCGCGCCGTGCAAACCGCAATGCGTTTGGGCGCACTGGGTATTCGTATCAACTGCTCCGGTCGTTTGGGCGGCGCAGAAATCGCACGTATGGAATGGTACCGCGAAGGACGCGTTCCGTTGCACACACTTCGTGCTGACGTTGACTACGGTGTTGCAACTGCGCAAACCACCTACGGCGCATGCGGCGTAAAAGTTTGGATTTTCAAGGGCGAAATTCTGGATCACGATCCGGGTGCTGTTGAACGCCGTCAATTGGAAGGATCTGCATCACGCACCTAATTTTGCGTAATCGGAAAATAATGTAAGGGTAAATACGATGTTACAACCAAAGAAAACAAAGTACCGCAAAGGCCACAAAGGCCGCATTCATGGCGCAGCAAAAGCCGGTTATACACTCGCGTTTGGTTCATTCGGCTTAAAGGCGATGGAACCAGAACGTATCACCGCGCGCCAGATTGAAGCTGCCCGCCGTGCGATTGCGCGTCACATGAAGCGTCAAGGCCGCGTATGGATCCGGATGTTCCCGGACGTTCCAGTATCACGCAAGCCTGCTGAAGTACGTATGGGTTCCGGTAAGGGTACCCCAGAGTTTTGGGTCATGCGTGTTCACGCTGGCCGCATCATGTTTGAAATTGATGGTGTCAGCCCGCAAATCGCACGTGAAGCATTTGAACTTGCTTCGGCCAAGTTGCCGATCAAGACCAAGATGGTCACACGTATCGCGGCATAATGGAGAGAGACATGGGTTTAGTTAAAGCAAGCGATATTAGAACGAAGTCAGACGATGAATTGAAAGAACAGCTCATCGTTCTCCGCAAGGAACAATTCAACCTGCGTTTTCAAAAGAGCACGGGTCAATTGGCGAAGCCTGCACGTTCCGGCCAAGTGAAAAAAGAAATCGCGCAGGTTTTGACCATTCAAAACCAACGCAAGCAAAAGAAGAAAGCTTAGGAGTTAAATTATGCCACGTCGTGTTTTACAAGGTGTTGTTGTTAGCGATAAAGCAGACAAGACCATCACCGTTCTCGTTGAACGTAAGGTGATGCACCCGATTTACAAAAAGTTCGTGAAGAACTCGAAGAAATATCTGGCGCATGACGAAAACGAACAAGCCAAGCTTGGCCAAACGGTGGACATCATTGAATGCCGCCCGATTTCCAAGCGCAAGAAGTGGATGCTCGTTGGCGGCGGCGAAGTAGGCAGTGCGGCTCCAAAGGCTGCTCCAGCGAAAGCGCCAGCAAAAGAACCAAAGAAGAAAGTTGCGAAAGCAAAGTAGTTTTTAGTTAGGGAATAAGGTCATGATACAACAAGAATCTACCCTCGAAGTTGCTGACAATAGCGGCGCAAAGAAGGTGATGTGCATTAAAGTGCTGGGTGGTTCCAAGCGCAAAGTAGCTTCCGTGGGCGACGTTATCGTTGTGTCCATCAAGGATGCTATTCCACGTGGCCGCGTTAAGAAGGGCGACGTGCACAAAGCCGTTATCGTTCGCACCAAGTACGATGTGAAGCGCGATGATGGTTCGACCATCCGTTTTGACCGCAATGCCGCCGTTCTGATCAACAAGGATCGTGAACCGATCGGCACACGTATCTTTGGACCAGTGGTTCGCGAGCTTCGAGCGCTGGGCTTTATGAAAATCATTTCGCTCGCTGGCGAAGTTCTATAAGGACCGGTAGGGAATATTATTATGAAACAGAAGATCAAAAAGAACGACAAGGTTATCGTGCTTGCTGGCAAAGACAAAGGCAAGACAGGTGAAGTCCTGGCAGTGATGCCAAAGGAAAGCCGCGTGTTGGTTTCCGGCGTGAACATGGTCACCCGTCACACCAAGCCAAGCGCACAAAGCACTGGCGGCTTGGTTCGCAAGGAAGCATCGATCCACATTTCAAACGTTGCGCATATTGACCCGAAATCGGGCAAAGCAACACGCACCGGCGTGAAGCAATTGGGCAACGGCGAAAAGGCATTGGTTGCCAGAAAATCTGGCGAAGAAATTCGCAGAGTTTAATTGGCAGGTATAATTTAGGAGAGCGTTATGGCTAAGGTTGAAGCAAGATTAAAACAGCACTACGAGAAGGTTGTACGTCCAGCCCTCATCGAGCGTTTCAAATATGAAAACGTCATGGAAGTGCCACGCCTCGAAAAGATCGTCATCAACATGGGCGTTGGCGAAGGCGTAAACGATAATAAGAAAGTGACGCAAGCTGCCGAAGAATTGACCCTGATTTCAGGTCAACGCGCAACCGTTACCCGCGCGAAGAAAGCGATTGCTACCTTTAAGACACGTGCAAAATTGCCAATCGGCTGCAAGGTAACCCTGCGCCGCGCGCATATGTATGAATTCCTGGACAGATTAGTAAACATGGCTCTGCCACGCGTACGCGACTTCCGCGGTATTCCAACCCGCAGCTTTGACGGCAACGGCAACTACGCCATGGGCCTGAAAGAGCAATTGGTTTTCCCAGAAATCAATTACGACAAGATTGGTGAAATTCGTGGCATGGACATTGTGTTCGTGACATCAGCAAAAACCGATGAAGAAGCGCGGGCATTGCTCGAAGGCTTCTCCATGCCATTTATCAAATAGTGGAGTAAAAGAATGGCCAAGACGAGCGCTATTGAACGTAACAAGAAACGTGAACGCATGGTAAAGGGCAGCGCTGCAAAGCGTAAGGCGCTTAAAGCCATCTGCGCAAACCGTAGCCTGCCGATTGAAGAACGCTTTGCTGCAACTTTGAAGCTTGCGCAAATGCCACGTAACTCAAGCCGCACACGCATTCATAATCGCTGCGAACTTACGGGCCGTCCACGCTCGTATTACCGCAAGTTCAAATTGTGCCGTATTAAATTTCGCGACCTCGCATCATCAGGAAGAATTCCTGGTTGCGTAAAGTCCAGCTGGTAATGGAAGGAAAACAAGCATCATGACGATGACAGATCCAATTGGTGATATGCTCACCCGCATACGTAACGGACAAATGGCAAAACTGGCGACAGTTGAAAGCCCGATGTCAGTGTTCCGTAAGCACGTATTAGAAGTGCTGCAACGCGAAGGCTATATCCGCACCTTCAGCGAAGAAGACCGTGGTAACGGCCGCAGCGCGCTGATTATTGAATTGAAGTATCACGAAGGTGAACCAGCCATCCGCCGTATTGACCGCGTGTCAACACCGGGTCGCCGCGTTTACGCTCGTATTAAAGATTTGCCACGCGTTTACAACGGCCTTGGCATTTCCATTTTGTCGACACCGCAAGGTGTGATGTCGGATAACGAAGCACGTGCAGCCCATGTGGGCGGCGAAGTGCTTTGCCGCGTATTCTAATTGAAGGTTTAAACGGGGAAGTAACATGTCACGCGTAGGTCAAAAACCAGTAGCATTACCGTCAGGTGTGACGGCAGATATCAAAGGTCAGGCTGTTGCCGTTAAAGGCAAGCTCGGCACGCTGAACATCAATGTTGATAGCAACGTTGAAGTAAAGCTTGTTGATGGCAAGGTTGTGCTGACACCGCGCAATGAATCACGCCAAACCCGCATGATCTGGGCAACGTCACGCAACTTGCTGGCATCGATGGTGGAAGGCGTTTCAAACGGCTTCAAGCAAGTGCTCGAAATCGAAGGCGTTGGTTTCAAGGCGGCCGTTCAAGGCAAGGATCTGATTTTGAACATCGGCTTCAGCCATGAAGTACGCTTCCCAATTCCAGAAGGCATCGCGATTAAAGCTGAAAAGCCAACCTTGTTGTCGATCACCGGTATCGACAAGCAACGCGTTGGCCAGGTAGCTGCGGTTATCCGCGGTTACAAGCGTCCTGAACCTTATAAAGGTAAGGGCATTCGCTATCAGGGCGAAAAGATTCAACGTAAAGAAGGTAAGAAGAAGTAATTAGGAGTTAGCTATGTTAACCAACAAAGATAAATTTGCCCGTCGTAAGCAGCGTGTTCGTACACGCCTCGCACGTTTGGCCGAAACTGGTAAGGGCCGTTTGCGTCTTTCCATTTTCCGCTCCAGCAAGCACATGTTCGCGCAAATTATTGACGACACCAAGGACGTAACCGTTGTCATGGCTTCCACCATGGACAAGGATTTGCGCAAGTCGCTGAAAACCACTGCCAACAAAGATGCAGCGGTAGCGGTTGGCAAGTTGCTTGCCGAGCGCGCGATTAAAGCTGGTGTTAAACAAGTTGCATTTGACCGTGCTGGCTACCTTTATCATGGCCGCGTGAAAGCGCTGGCTGAAGGTGCACGCGAAGGCGGATTAGAATTCTAATTTTTAAACATATGAAGGTTTGAACAGGGGTAATTTAATGGCGCAACGTCCTAAGAAACAAGAAGACGATAACAACAAGCGTTCTGAAAACCGTGGCGGTGAACAACGCGGTGGTGATCAGGGCGAAAACCCGTTTATCGAAAAGCTGGTTGCCGTAAACCGCGTTGCCAAAGTGGTAAAGGGCGGTAAGCGTTTTGGTTTTGCTGCACTGATGGTGATTGGCGATCAAAAAGGCCGCATTGGTTTTGCCCACGCAAAGGCACGCGAAGTACCCGATGCAGTGAAGAAAGCAACCGAAGCTGCTAAACGCAACATGATCCGCATTCCATTGCGCGAAGGCCGCACCATCCATCACGATGTATACGGTCACTTCGGCGCAGGTAAGGTTGTATTACGTACAGCTCCTCCAGGTACCGGTATCATTTCGGGCGGCCCAATGCGCGCCGTATTCGAAGTGCTTGGCGTGCAAGACGTTATTTCCAAATCGGTTGGTTCATCCAATCCGCACAACATGATCCTTGCAACCCTGGAAGCGCTGAAATCAACCGTCAGCCCGCGCCAGGTTGCAAACCGTCGCAACAAGAAAGTAAGCGACATTGTTGGCAAGCAAAAAGAATATGGCGGCAAACTTGATGCAGAAGCTGCAACAAAAGAATCCGCTAAAGAGGAGTAAACCATGAAACTGCCCATTAAGCTGAATGAAATTCGCGATAACAAAGGCGCACGTAAACGCCCCATGATTGTTGGTCGTGGTATCGGCTCTGCGCAAGGCAAGACATCCGGCCGCGGCGTAAAGGGTCAAAAGGCACGTACTGGCGTTCGCTTGAAAGCGTTCGAAGGTGGTCAGATGCCGTTGTACCGCCGTATGCCAAAGCGTGGATTTAACAATCCAAACGCAACGCAATACGCCGTGATGAACCTTGGCGCCCTGCAACAGGCAATCGATGCTGGCCGTTTGAATGCCAAGGAAGCCATCACCCAGGAAATGATGATTTTGGCTGGCGTTGTAAGCAATGCAACGGGCGGCGTTAGCCTTCTGGCTAAGGGCGCATTGAAGACCAAGGTAACCGTTGTGGTTGCGCGCGCTTCAAAATCAGCCGTTGCTGCAGTTGAAAAGCTGGGCGGTAAAGTGACCATTGCCGGCGCTGAAGCTGCTGCTGCCTAACCCATCGTTTTTTGGCACTGCACAATCATAATGATTATGAAATACCGGCCCATCTGGCCGGTATTTTCATTTGAACTATATGACTTCTCACTGTAATTTCATTGCGTAATTTCTGGTCTACTCACTCATTCACTCACTTTCACATCCCGAGGAACGCATGGCATCCGCCGCAGAGCAACTGGCCTCTAACATCAATCTTGGTACGTTTGGCAAGGCCACCGAACTAAAGCAGCGCATCATGTTCACGCTGCTCGCGCTGATTGTTTACCGTCTTGGTACCTATATTCCGGTTCCCGGCATTGACCCTGTTGTATTGGAAGAATTCTTCCAGCAACAATCACGCGGCGTGCTTGGCATGGTTGATATTTTTGCCGGCGGCGCGCTTAGCCGTATGACGATTTTTGCGCTCAGCATCATGCCGTACATTTCATCATCAATTATCGTGCAGTTGATGACCGCCGTGCTTCCGCAATTGGAAGCGATGAAGAAAGAGGGCGAAGCTGGCCGTGCCAAACTCAACCAATATACCCGCTACCTCACGGTTATTCTGGCGCTCATTCAATCCTATGCGCTGGCAACAGGCCTTGAGCATATGATGGGGCCATCAGGCCCTGCCGTGCCGGAAGCAGGTTTGCTGTTCCGCTTAACCACCACCATTACCTTAACCGCAGGTACAATGTTCCTGATGTGGCTTGGCGAGCAAATCACCAGCCGCGGTATTGGTAACGGCACATCGCTGATTATCTTTTCCAGCATTGTGGCGCGCATTCCATTTTCCATTGCCAACGCGTTGGAACTGGGCCGCACCGGTGCATTATCCGCCGGCCTGATTATTCTGCTTATCATCATCATCCTGGCGGTAATTTATTTCGTGGTGTTCATGGAACGCGCACAGCGCCGAGTATTAGTGCAATACCCCAAGCGCCAGGTTGGTAATAAGGTGTATGGCGGCGAAGCAAGCCATTTGCCATTAAAGCTGAACTCATCGGGCGTTATTCCGGCGATTTTCTCAAGCTCGCTCTTGCTGTTGCCATTGACCGCAATCGGCTTCCTTGGCGCGGATGCATCATCACCTTGGGCACAGTGGATTTCACAGTATCTTGGTCATGGCAGCCCGCTATTCATGTTCCTTTATGCAGCGCTCATCATCTTTTTCAGCTTTTTCTATACGGCGGTTGTGTTTAACCCCAAAGACACGGCTGATAATCTGAAGAAATACGGTGGCTTCATTCCAGGCATTCGCCCAGGCAATAATACCGCGGATTACCTTGACCACATCCTTACCCGCTTGACGGTGCTTGGCGCGATTTACATGGCAATTGTATGCTTGCTGCCTGAATTCTTGACGGCGGAATTCTCCATCCCGTTCTATTTTGGCGGTACCAGCTTGCTGATTGTCGTGTCGGTAACCATGGATACGGTTGCGCGCATTCAATCCCAGCTTTTGGCGCACCAATATGAAGGCTTAATCAAGAAAGCAAATCTCAAAGGAAAGCGTTAAGGAATGAGTGCAGCCGCTGAACCGATTATTCTCCTTGGACCTCCCGGTGCGGGTAAGGGTACGCAAGCCCGCCGCTTAGAAGAGCATTATGGTCTGGTGCAGCTTTCAACGGGCGATGTGTTGCGCGCCGCTGTAAAAGCCGGAACATCATTGGGGCGCGAAGCTAAAACCTATATGGATGCGGGCAAGCTTGTTCCGGATGATTTAATCATCCGTCTGATTGAAGAATGGATGCAAAAATCCGAAGCCAAAAAAGGCTTCATCCTTGACGGTTTCCCGCGCACTGTTCCACAAGCAAAGGCACTTGATGCCATGCTGCAAAAACGCAGCATGAAGCTGAAAGCCGTTGTGGAAATGAAGGTGGATGACAAGGCATTGATTGAACGTGTGTCAGGCCGTTTTAGCTGCGCAAAATGCGGCGAAGGTTTCCATGACAGCTTCAAGCCGCTGAAGAAAACCGGCGAATGCGATAAGTGTCACAGCAAGGAATTCGTGCGTCGCCCCGATGATAATGCAGAAACGATGAAGACACGTTTGGAAGCATATCATGTGCAAACTGCGCCCATCATTCCTTATTACCGCGACCAAGGTATCTTGGTGCAGGTTGACGGTATGGGTGAAATGGATGCTGTCTATGCCGAGATTAAGAGCGTTCTAAAGCTCGCTTAATCGATTGTATCTTTTTCCAGATATTCCAGTGAACGGCCGAATGTTTCCGGCAATTGGGAAAGTGCGATCAGCGGCAGGATAAAGCTGGCTAATCCTACGATGATCACGGCATCCAATAACGGTACGTGGTTCTTAAGTGCGCTAAGCGCCATGGTCATCGGCACAACCGATGCGCGCGCAAAGTTCGGGACAGCCGTTGCAACGGTTGCGCGCAGGTTCGTTCCAAAGCTTTCCGCAGAAATCATGGTCATCAATACCCAGCCGCCTGCGCCAAATGCCATCAAGCTATAAATCATCTTCACTTCAAATTCACTTAGCGGGCGCGGCAGATATAGGAGTGCCAGCGAACCGACAACCGAGATTAGAACAAAGAATGCAAATACAGGGCGGCGTTTTTTAACAAGCTGGCATAATAGAATACTGCAAAAATCGCCAATCGGCAGGGCTATATTGCAATAGACCATCAGGATTGCGGTCGCGATAATCGGCAATCCTGCATCTGGCAGAATTTCCTGCGAAAACGTCATTAAAATTCCCAGCACAAACCATGTGGGCAGGCCCAGCATCATACACCAGAAGAAGCGCATGAAGCGTTCGCGCGTTGCAAACAGCATGCGAAGATCACCCTTGTTCGGGCAATGCGCAACGTTCTTGAAAATATCGGATTCCATGATTTTCATACGGAACACCAGCAATGCCAAACCCATGCCTCCGCCAATCATATAGCAAGTGCGCCATTCAAATAGCTGTGCGGTAACGCCTGCAAATAATGCGCCTGTTACGCCCAGCGCCACCATGAAGCCAACGCCAAGTCCGCGCTTTTCTTTGGAAAGAATTTCGGAAATCAGCGTCGCGCCAAGGCCCAATTCGCCCGATAACCCAAAGCCGGAGAAGAAGCGGAATGCCGCAAAACTTTCCACATTAGTTACAAAGCCATTGGCGAGTGTAGCAAGCGAATAGGTTAGAATGGAAATGAACATCACGCGTGTGCGGCCCAATTTATCTCCCAGCACACCGAACACTAATCCGCCAATCAGCATGCCAACCATCTGCAAATTCAAAAGCAAAATGCCGATGTCCATTTGCTTGTCTGCGGGAACGCCCAAATCCTTTAAGGCAATCACGCGGCTGGCAGCAAACACCCAGATGTCATAAACGTCGACAAAATAACCAAGTGTCGTGACTAAAATTGTCATGACAATGAACGGGTTCGTTTTTTGAATTGCTGTATTTTCCATGATTTGCGTGTTCATAATTAAAGTGAAACGAATGGATGTATTAATAGATAGCTAATAAAAAGGCTCCTTAACCGCATGTCAATCCTTTCATGGCATGAATATGCAGTAATCAAAAGACTTTTTCTTCCATGTGCATCCTGTCTCTTTTAAGGATTTTTCGCCGTGCCCAATGAACCGCACCCAAAAATACTGATTGCCGATGACCATTTTCTAATCCGGCAATTTGTAAAACGCACCTTGATGGATGCAGGCATGGAATATGTCGATATGGTCAATGATGGAAACGAGGCCATCGAAGCCATCAACAACTCCATCGAGAAAAAAGATTTATACGACATCGTGTTCCTTGACTGGAACATGCCGATGATGGCGGGCATTGATGTGCTTTCCTATATTCGCACCAAGCCTGTGTATCAGAACTCCGCCGTGGTGATGTTTACTGCTGAATCCGAGAAGCAGAATATCATGAAGGCCATCAAGATGGGCGCAACATCCTATATCTTGAAGCCGATTGCGCCGATGGAGCTCAATAAGAAAATCCGCGAAATCATGGACTGGCTGCAAAGCCGCCGTCTGGCAAAAGTATAGGAGGGGTCATGACAACCAATCCTCCTTCCAAGCCGCTTGCACTTGCACTGGGCGACCAGCTCGCGCAGGATTTTTCGCGCGCAGTAGGCGATGCGTTCAGCAAGACATTCGGCATTGACGTAAAGACCGGCCGCTATTCGATTGGCGAAGGCGCGGTGAACCTGACGGGTGATGTATCGGGCGTTGTGGGCTTTGTTCAGGAAAAGCTGGAGGGTACATTAACCACCTGCTTTAACATGAAAACCATTCGCGCCGTTTTGCCGCGCTTATTGGGTAATGATATCGAAATTACGCAAGCCGTTGTCATGGACGCTGTTGGTGAAATCACCAATATGATTTTCGGCCAGATTAAAACCGAATTGAACAAGCGTGGCCACCATGTGCGCTTTGGCATGCCAAGCGTGATTTGTGGTGATGGGCATTTCATTTCCCAGCTTCACCAGGGCCGCTACATGATCATGAATTTCGAGTTGGAGGGCGGTGCCATCCAAATTCACATTGCCCTGCATCACGACGGGGTATAGATGCTGACGCAACTGCCCACATCCAACCGGACCCTGCGGCAGATGGAAATTATCCATACCAGCCTTGCGGGGTTATCGCTTATTTGCATGGTGTTGCTGGCGGGCGTGTTGTTGCCGGTGTTTGGCTTTAGCCATGTGCGTTCCCTTCCGGTTGCGGCACTGATTAGCGTGATTGCGTGTGTGGGCGTTGGCTATCTTTATTTCATGAATTACCGCGCGCATAAAATTGTGCTGGAACAGGCGCGCCTGACTGATGTGTTGATGAACAGCCTTGGCCAAGGTTTCCTGACCTTTGATGCCAAGGGCATTTGCGGCGCTGCGTATTCGCAGGCCTGCTGCACCTTATTGGAATGCGAAAAAATCACCGGCAAGAAGATTGCTGATTTACTGAATGTAAGCCAGGAAGGCCGCGCCGATTTCGATGAATGGCTTGGCATTCTATATATGCCTGACCATGCGCTGAGTTTTGAAGATGCTGCGCGGTTTATGCCTGACCAGTTGGTGCATGATAATGGCCGCGTGGTTCACTTGGCATATCGCCCTGTGCGCGATAAGCAAAAACGCCTTATCTGCATCGTGATGATAGCCACCGACAAGACCGAAGAAAAAGACGCGCAAAAGCGCGTGGATAGCGAACGCCAGTTTGTTGCGATGGTGTGCGCCATCTTTGCCGAAAAGCAAAGCTTCATGCTGACCATGACAGAAATGAAGGAAATGGTTGAACGCTTGTCGCGCATTGATGCGACATTATTCAGTGCCGAATTCTTCCGCGATGTGCACACGCTGAAAGGCGCGGCCATGCATTTCAAGATGGAAATCATGGGCGAAAAACTGCACGGGCTTGAAAATACATTGCGCCAGTTACAAGGCGCGGTTGCAGAAATGGGAATTAATCCCGAAGCGCATGAAGCGCTATCGCAGCACCGTGCCGAAGTGCAATTGGAATTCGGGCGCATTCAGAATTCGCTGCGCGTTGTGTTGGGCAATGAGAATGACCGCGTGCAAGGCATTATCGAAGTGGATGAAGACAGCCTGTATGATTTCGGCAAATTGCTGAAACAGCATAACGTATCGCCTGATGTTTATTATGCGTATCAAAATAACCTTCTCTCCGTGCCGCTATTCACATTGCTGAAATCGCTGGATAGGCAGATGCTGCCGCTGGCAGAGAAGCTGGAGAAAAAGGTGAAGCCGATTATCTTCAAGGGTGAAGAAGTGCGCCTGCCCGCCAAGCCGTTGCAGCATTTGCTCATGGCACTCACGCACGTTGTGCATAATATTCTCGACCACGGTATTGAAGCGCCCATCACCCGCATGGCAAAGGGCAAAGACCCGCAAGGCCAGGTGACCATCCATGTGCAGAAAGTCACCGGTGATGACGGCCGTAAATGGATCGAGATTATTATTTCTGATGACGGCGCGGGTATTGATCCGAACCGCGTTCGCCAGAAATTGATGACCGCAGACCCCGAAGGCAGCTGGCGTTTTGATGATGATGAACACATCATCCAGCAATTATTGACCCATGAAGTTTCAACCCGTGATGAGGTCAGCATGCTGTCTGGCCGCGGTGCGGGCATGTCTGCCGTTTACCAGGAAGTATTGCACTTGAAGGGGCAGGCCGTTTTACGCTCTGAAATGCATAAGGGTACCCGCCTTATCATGCGTCTGCCTGAAAGCCTGTTGATCGAGTTCAAGTAACCCAAAAAGCCGTCCTTTCCCTATATATAATGTGCAAGGCCCCAAAACCGGCACGCTGTGGCCTAGCCGCGCTATAAAAAACCCTTTAAAATCAATCCGTTCATTCTGGGCCAACGATTAAGGAGGGGTTAAAACCCGCGCTTGACTCAATCCTGTCAAGGCCTTACTTTCCGCCCACAATTTCCCGCGATAGACGTGACGTTTAAGACGTTTTTTTCGGGAATATAGTTTTTACAAAAAAGCGCAACCGACTGGATGTGCCTGATTAAAGGGCGGATTTGGTGCGGCTTTTTTTGTTTTTGGTTTTTGAGTTTTTGTTTTCTTGAGGAGAAGCGCGTGGCTCGTATTGCTGGTGTCAACATACCTACAAATAAACCGGTATGGATTTCGTTACGTTATATTTTCGGCGTAGGCCCATTGCGTGCCCGCCAAATCTGCGATGCACTCGCAATTCCTGATGCAAAGCGCGTGAACCAATTGAGCGATAGCGAAATTCTGAAAATCCGCGAATTCATCGATGCGAACTATAAAGTGGAAGGCGACCTTCGCCGCGACATCGCGATGAACATCAAGCGCCTGATGGATTTGGGTTGCTACCGCGGGTTGCGTCATCGCAAAGGATTGCCGGTTCGTGGCCAACGCACGCACACCAACGCGCGTACGCGTAAGGGCCCGGCCAAGCCAATCGCTGGCAAGAAAATCGCCACCAAGAAATAACGCGTAGAAGCAATCAGTTTTTATATTTGAAGGACAAGATCATGGCTGAACCAAAAAAAGCTCCTGCTAAAAAAGAAGGCGATGCAAAAGCCGCCGCAGGCGCGCCACGTACCAAGCGCAAAGAACGCAAGAACATTGCCGTAGGTATCGCAAAGGTAAACTCGACGTTTAACAACACGCTGATCACCATCAGCGATGGTCAAGGCAACACCGTTGCCTGGTCATCATCGGGCGTTGTGGGCTTTAAGGGCTCTCGCCGTTCAACCCCATATGCTGCACAGATGGCTGCGGAAGACGCAGGCAAGAAAGCATTGGAACACGGCATGCGTTCACTCGAAGTTGAAGTGAAGGGCCCTGGTGCTGGCCGCGAGTCAGCCTTGCGCGCATTGCAGTCGGTGGGCTTTATCATCACCTCCATTAAGGATGTGACACCCATCCCGCATAATGGCGTTCGCCCGCCAAAACGCCGCCGCGTGTAATATCGCCGTGGTTTGCGTTTAACGAATTTTTGTTTTCTACCCTTACCTGAAGGAATAACCGAATGTCGCAGATGTTGCAGAAAAACTGGAAGCAACTTATTCAAGCTAACAAGCAAATCGGACAAAGCGTTGATCTGACCCGCTTTGCAACCCTTACTGCTGAGCCATTGGAACGCGGTTTTGGCACCACCCTTGGCAACGCGCTGCGCCGCGTATTGCTGTCATCGCTGCAAGGCGCTGCGGTAACCTCCATCCAGATTGATGGTGTGTTGCACGAGTTCTCATCCATCCCTGGCGTACGTGAAGATGTAACCGATATCGTTCTCAACATTAAGTCGCTTGCGCTTCGCATGCACAGCGAAGGCCCGCGCAAGATGCGCCTTTCTGCTGAAGGCCCTGGCGAAGTTCGCGCCAAGGCAATCCAGACCGGTTCTGAAATTGAAATCATGAACCCGGAATTGGTTATCTGCACCCTTGATAACGGCGCAAAGCTTAACATCGAATTCACCGTTGAAACCGGTAAAGGCTATGTTCCAGCGTCGCAAAACCGCAAGGAAGACTCGCCAATCGGTCTCATCCCCATCGACAGCTTGTACTCCCCGGCACGCAAGGTTTCCTTCAAAGTGGAAAACAGCCGCGTAGGTCAAGTAACCGACTATGATAAGCTTTCACTCCAAGTTGAAACCAATGGCGCGATTGCTCCGGAAGATGCAGTGGCGATTGCTGCGCGCATTCTGCAAGACCAGTTGCAATTATTCATCAACTTCGAAGAACCAAAAGCACACATTGCCGAAGCGGTTAAGGATGAATTCCCATTCAACAAGAACTTGCTGCGCCGCGTGGACGAATTGGAACTTTCCGTTCGCTCCGCCAACTGCCTCAAGAACGACAACATCATCTACATTGGCGATTTGGTTCAAAAATCGGAAGCAGAAATGCTCCGCACGCCAAACTTTGGCCGCAAGAGCTTGAACGAAATCAAGGAAGTGCTCGCGCAAATGGGACTGACCCTGGGCATGGAAGTGGCTGGTTGGCCGCCTGAAAACATCGATGAACTGCTCAAGAAGATGGAAGAACCATACTAAGTTAAGTAACTAAAACGGGTCATGGTGACCCACTGTTTCTGTGCCATTTAGGGCAGGGGCAAATACAATCGGCTCCAAGATTTGGAGCCAAGCGAAAAAAGAAGGAAGTGTACCATGCGTCACGCAATGTCAGGCCGTAAATTAAACCGCACAGCAAGCCATCGCAAGGCGATGTTCTCGAATATGGCGGCAAGCCTTATCAAGCACGAGCAAATCAAAACCACGCTTCCGAAAGCTAAGGAGCTTCGCACGGTTGTAGAACGCCTCATCACCCTCGGCAAAAAGGGCGGTGTTGCAAATCGCCGCCGCGCATTCGCCATGTTGCGCGATGATGCAATGGTCGCCAAGCTGTTTGACACCATTGCAACGCGCTATGCGAAACGTGCAGGTGGCTATACGCGTGTACTAAAAGCAGGCTTCCGTTATGGCGATGCGGCTGCAGTGGCCATCATCGAATTGGTTGACCGCGATGTATCCGCAAAGGGTAAGGATAGCGGCCCAAATCCAAACGAAGAAGTATTGGATACCGTATCTGAAAAGGCTGCCTAACATGCGCGTTCAAGCAAAAGAGCGGAAAGCCGTTTTAACTGCTCTCTGCTTGATGCTTGGACTATACGCGCTTTCAGGTTGCAGTTATTTACGCAGCCCTGACAGATCAGCCGATAGCATTGAAGTTCCCCATACATCGTCGACAACCGACACCAAGCGCGAGGCTTGCGTGCGCGCATGCAATCAGGAGCGCGATATTTGCAATGCTGGCCCTGAGTCACGCAATCAGGTTTTTGATGCGCCGCAAGCTGTCGTAGGCGCAGGTGCAGGATGCGATCAAGCCATGCGCAATTGCCTGCGTTACTGCAAATAGGCTTTAGCATATGGCGTGGGTCTACCTCATCATTGCAGGGCTTTGCGAAGTGGCGTGGATTGTCACGCTTAAACTCAATAACGGTTTTACCAAACTCGTCCCAAGCCTGATTGCGCTGGTCTTTATTCTGGCCAGCCCATTCTTTGCTTCGCTTGCCATGAAATCACTCGGCATTGGCACTGGTTATGCGGTGTGGATTGGCGTGAATTGCGTACTTCTTACGCTGCTGAGCACCTTTTATTTTAATGAACCGATGACATGGCCAAAAATGCTCTGCATTTCACTGGTGGTTGCGGGCACAGTCGGCCTAAAGCTGATTGAAGGCGGCGTGATTAAGTCTTAAATACGGCTGTTCGCATTATTTTGGTGCGCCAAAATCCTGCCCAACTTCTTGCTCATATCTTGGGGTACTCTATATTAGCATGGTGGATGGAGGCTCCCTTTGACCCGGCTTTTTTCTAATCTTTTCCTTGCTGCTTGTTTGCTGATGGCTGCGCCGATATGGGCAGCGGATGATGTGCTGCCGGCACTTACATCTAAAGTGCCGACATCGAAGCAGGAAATTGCCATCAGTTTTTCGCCTGTTATCAAACGCGTTGCGCCTGCGGTTGTGAACATCTATACGCGCACCTTGGTGCGCCAGCGCATGATGATGTCCCCCTTTATGAATGACCCGTTATTCCGCCAGTTTTTTGGTGACCAGATGCCGCAAGGCTTGACCCAAAAACGCGTGCAGAATTCATTGGGCTCCGGCGTGATGGTGGGTGAAAACGGCATTGTCGTGACCAACAACCATGTGATCGAAGGCGCAGACCAGATTACGGTGGTGCTTTCCGACCGCCGCGAATTTGAAGCATCCGTCATTACCGATGATAAGCGCAGCGATTTGGCGGTTTTGAAATTGAAAACCAAGGGTGAAACCTTCCCCACGTTAAAACTGGCCGATAGTGATGATGCGGAAGTAGGCGATGTGGTATTGGCCATTGGCAACCCGTTTGGGGTTGGGCAAACCGTGACGATGGGTATTATTTCTGCCGTGGCACGCGCTGCCGAAGTGACCAGCAGCGATTATAATTATTTCATTCAAACCGATGCCGCGATTAACCCCGGAAATTCCGGCGGCGCGCTTGTCACCGTGGATGGCAAGCTGGTTGGTGTTCCTTCTGCCATTTATTCAAAAGATGGCGGTTCATTGGGCATTGGCTTTGCCATTCCGTCCAACCTGGTGCGCACGGTGATTGCATCCGCCAGCCAGGGCGGCGCGGTGGTGCGTGGCTGGCTTGGCATTTCGGTACAGACACTCAACAGCGAGATTGCGCAGAGCGTCGGGCTTAATCACCCAACCGGCGTGATTGTGCGCGAAATCCATAAGCAAAGCCCGGCATTGGCGGCTGGCTTGAAAGTGGGCGATGTCATTCTTGCTATCAATGGCAAGGAAATTACCGATGAAGAAAGCCTGCGCTACCGCACGGCAACGGCGGCGGTGGATACATCGCTGACTTTCAGCATTTTGCGCAAGAATGACAAGCAGGATATTACGGTCAAGATTGCGCCGCCCCCCAAGGAAGCAACGAAAAGTGAAGCTACATTGGCTGGCGAAACGCCATTATCCGGCGCGCGCATCGTCAATCCATCACCTGCGTTGACGCAAGACATGGGCCTTCCCGATGATATTGAAGGCGCGATTGTGCTTGGCGCAAGCAAGGGCAGCGTGGCGGCACGTTTGGGCTTGCAGCGCGGCGATGTGATTGTGGGCATCAACAATCAGGAGATTAAATCTGTGAGCGATGTTCAGGCAGCATTGAAAACGCAGGCTGTCGCATGGCGCATCAGCATTAACCGTGGTGGTCATGTAATCACGGTGGTCGTGCGATGAGTGCGCAAAAAGAAGCATCCTTATTCGAAAGCGCAGCGCCAAGACCTTTGGCGGATAAATTGCGGCCAACGCAATTAACGGAAGTGATTGGTCAAAACCATGTGCTGAAAGATGAAGGCATCATCGCGCGCATGGTGGCAGGCAAGCATTTGTCATCCATCATTCTGTGGGGGCCGCCGGGTTGCGGTAAAACTACCATCGCGCGGTTATTGGCAAAGGCGGTGGGCTTAAAGTTTGAACCCGTATCTGCTGTGATGTCCGGTGTTGCGGATTTGCGCAAAGTGTTTGAAACCGCCGAAAAAAATCACGCTGTGGGCAATGGCACCTTGCTGTTTGTGGATGAAATTCATCGATTCAATCGTGCACAGCAAGACGCATTTTTGCCCTATGTTGAAAACGGCACAGTGGTGCTGGTGGGCGCGACAACCGAAAACCCGTCTTTTGAATTAAACGGCGCTTTGTTATCGCGCGCGCAGGTAGTGGTGCTAAACCGTTTGGATGAAGCAGCGCAGGAAGAATTATTACAACGTGCAGAAAAAGATACTGGCAAGAAACTGGCGCTTACCGCCGAAGCGCGCAGTACGCTTATTGGCATGGCGGATGGCGATGGGCGTTATCTACTCGCATTGGCCGAGGATTTGCTAACCGCGCCGCCGCAGGAAATTCTGGATGCGCAGGGTTTGGTCAAGCGCTTGCAAAAGCGTGCCCCGCTTTATGATAAAAAACAGGATAGCCATTACAATTTAATTAGCGCTCTTCATAAATCATTGCGCGGCAGCGATGTAGACGCGGCGCTATACTGGTTTTTCCGCATGCTGGAAGGCGGCGAAGACCCCAATTATATCGCGCGCCGCCTTACCCGCTTTGCGGTGGAAGATGTGGGGCTTGCCAATCCAGCCGCGCTGACACAGGCGATTGCCGCATGGCAGGCTTATGAACGCATGGGTTCGCCCGAAGGCGATTTGGCGCTCACGCAGCTTGTTATTTATCTGGCGGTATCGCCCAAATCAAACGCTGCCTACATGGCGATGCATGGGGCAAAAGCGGCTGCGACGCAATACGGATCCCTCATGCCGCCTAAGCATATCTTGAATGCACCCACGAAAATGATGCGCGAACAGGGTTATGGCAAGGATTATAAATATGACCATGACACGCCCGATGCTTTTTCAGGGCAAAATTATTTCCCGGATGCTATGGTCAGGCAGCCATTTTACCAACCGACCAACCGCGGGCATGAAAAGGATATTGCCGCGCGACTTGCCGAGCTTCACGCGTTGCGACAGCAACGCCAGAAGAAAGAATAATTAAAGGAACAATTTTGTCTGAAGCCCCCATCATCATTATCGGCGCAGGTATTGCGGGGCTTTCAACGGCGCTGCGTCTTGCGCCGCATCCGGTCACTGTTTTAACGGGCGCGCCGCTGGGCGAAGGCAGCGCCAGCGCATGGGCGCAAGGCGGCATTGCCGCGGCATTGTCGGAAGAAGATGCGCCAAGCCTGCATGTGGAAGACACGATTGCGGCAGGCGCGGGTCTGGTTGATGAGCACCGCACCAAAATGCTGACCGAGCATGCGGGCGAGCAAATCGCGTGGCTTGAAAAACTGGGCGTTCCGTTTGACAGGCAGGAAGACGGCAATTTGTCATTAGGCCGTGAAGCCGCGCATAGCAAGCACCGCATCGTGCATGCAGGCGGCGATGGCACAGGCGCGGCGGTGATGCGTGCATTGATTGAAACGGCAAAAAAAACATCATCCATCCATTTCCATGTTGGCTGGCGCGCGGTTGATATTGCTGTAGAAAACGGCGCAGTGGTGGGCATTCATCTGGCGCGCGCGCACGAGCATGTGGTGCTGCCCGCGTCCGGCGTTGTACTGGCAACGGGCGGCGTTGGCCAGCTTTATTGCTATACCACCAATCCATTCGCCGCCTGCGGCGAAGGGCTTGCGATGGCGGTGCGCGCAGGCGCAGAACTTTCCGATTTGGAATTTGTGCAATTTCATCCAACTGCGCTGGCAATCGGGCGTGACCCGATGCCATTGCTGACCGAAGCGCTTCGCGGTGCAGGTGCAATTCTGATCAATGAAAATAACGAACGTTTTATGGCAAGCATTGACAGGCAGGCGGAGTTAGCTCCGCGTGATGTCGTTGCACGCGCCATCTGGCGGCAATTGCAAGCTGGGTGCGTTCCCATGCTCGATGCACGGCAATCAGTAGGCGCTGCATTCCCGCAGCGCTTTCCACTCATCACATCAGTATGTGAAAGTGCAGGGCTTAATCCGGTTGCCGATGCGCTGCCGGTTGCACCTGCCGCACATTACCATATGGGCGGCGTAAGCATTAATGACACCGGTCACAGCAGCATTAAAAACCTGTGGGTGTGCGGTGAAACCGCGTGCAGCCGCATTCATGGTGCTAACCGTCTTGCCAGCAATTCATTATTGGAAGCGCTGGTCTATGGGCAGGTGATTGCCAAGGATATGCTCTCGAAACCGCTCACGCAAAAACCAACCAAAATAATTGAGCCACATAAGGCGCAGGTGGTTGATGTGAACAAAGACAGCTTGACGCGCATGGCGCTGCGCAAGCTGATGTATGCGAATGTCGGGCTTGTGCGCAATGAGGCAAAAATGCTGGAAGCCTTGAAAGCGATTGTCGATTTGCAGCGCCGCAGCGAGCTTAGCCGCACAACCCGTTCGATGATGTTGATTGCCGGAATGGTGACGGTCAGCGCGTTGCAGCGCAAGGAAAGCCGCGGCGCGCACGCACGCGAAGACTTCCCGAATTTGCTTCCAAAGGCGGAGCATAGTACAATGACGCTAACGTCATTCAAGCAGTTGGTACGGGAATTGGTGCATCAGGATTGGCCGGAAGAAGCATGAGCGAACTAACGCAATCAGTGATTGATGCAGCGGTAAAAGCAGCATTGGCTGAAGATTTAGGCAATGCGGGCGATATTACCTGCGCATCCCTTATTCCTGAACATTTGCAAAACAGCGCGAAATTTGTTGCGCGGGCTGATGGCGTGCTATGCGGCGTGCAATGCGCGCAAACAGCGTTACGCATGGTAGATGATACGCTGCGCATCACGGTCTTGAAAAAAGATGGTGATGCATTGAAAGCCGGCGACATCATTGCAAGGCTGGAAGGCAATTCACGTTCCATGTTAACGGCAGAACGCACCGCGCTGAATTTCCTTACCCATCTTTCTGGCATCACGACGCTGACTGCAAAATTTGTAAAAGAAACGGCTGGCACCAAGGCAAAAATTTTATGCACGCGCAAAACGCATCCGGGCTTGCGCGCACTTGAAAAATTTGCGGTGTGCATGGGCGGCGGGGTTAATCATCGCTTCGGTTTGTATGATGCGGTGCTTATCAAAGATAATCATCTGGCTGCTGTCGGCTCCATCACCGCTGCTGTGCAAAAGTCGCGTGCGGCTGTTGGCAAGGCCGTGAAGGTCGAAATTGAGGTCGACACGCTGGATCAGCTTGCCCAAGCCTTAACAACCGATGCCGATGTCATCATGCTCGATAACTTCTCGCTTGAATCGCTGCGTCAGGCTGTTGCCTTGGCAGCGGGGAAGATTCCTTTGGAGGCATCCGGAGGAGTAACGCTTCAAACAATTCGTTCTATATGCGAAACAGGAGTTGATTTTGTTTCGGTTGGTGCCATTACGCATTCCGCGCCTGCACTGGATATCGCGCTCGATTTCTAAAATCGGCTTCAAGAACCCTAGAATCCAAAAGACACGCACCCAATTATCCGCGCGCCGATTTGGCCAACCCGGCGCGGCGTTAATTTTTTGTCAATCTTAACCCTTCTTAATCGGTACAAGCCGCAAAATCGGTCGAATCACACGTCTTACGGTCGGCATCGTTATTGATATGAAATGGTTTTGTAAAAGAAGTTTTAAAAAGAAAAGTGCTGCGCTTTTGGCTGTGGGTTTGCAAATCTCACATGCATGCGCGGTGTTCATTCTCTCGCTGCTTTTAACAAGCTGTTCGTGGGCAGTTGGCGATATTACCCCACCAGAGCGATTGAAGGAACGCAATCCGCGTGCTCAGCAAATTCCCGAGAAAGAGCAAACTGTTCGCGGCGAAAAAGATCCGCCCGTAGTCAAGCTGCAATTGGGCCGCACCTTGCGCCCTGCCAATCTGCGCGCAACATCAGATTTGCCGGCGCATATCAAAATCGGCGCAACCAATTTAAATAATGTTCCTGTCACAACAGCGCTGCAAGCTGTGCTTGCAGATACGGATATTACGCTTCTTTGGGAAACCGAGGAATTGCAAAACCGCAAGGTTACCTTGATGAACCTGAAAGGTTCATTGCCCGTGGTGGTAAGCCGTATTTGCCGTGCAGCAAAAATCCTTTGCGCCTACCGCAATGGTGCACTGGAGTTGGCTGAAGAAGATACGTTTGTTGTTGAATTGCCAGGCATTGCGCAATCTGGCAATAGCGGCGGGGCAAACAACACGATCGCGGATTCCATCGAAGCATTAATCGATGGCAAGGTGAAAGTTGACACCGCTGGCGGTAATCTGATTTATGCAACGAATGCCGAAGGCAATGAACGCGTGCAAGGTTACCTTAACCAATTGCGCAACGGCCGCCCGCTCATCGTGATGCAATTATATATCTGGCAGGTCACGCTGGATGACACTAAAAAAATGGGCATCAGTTGGAAAGATTTGCACCTTCCGGATTTAGGCGGAAAGAATCTTGGCCTTAACGTCACGTCTCAATCTAATACAACAAATGTAACCACAACCGAAGGCGTTAATCTGGGAGCGGTGCTTTCCGGCGCGGTTGACGTGAATGTGCTTGCAGAATTCCTCGCAACCCAAGGCAAGGTTCAGAATATCAGTTCGCCGCAATTGACCTTTGTATCCGGCACATCGGCAAAGTTTGAAGTGGGCGATAGCGAGCGTTATGTATCGCAGGTTGGAACGCTGATTAACAGCACGGTCGCAGGTACAGGCACCACCGCCGGTGCAAGCAACAACACGGTAAATACGCAAGAATTGAAGACAGGACTTGAAATCACCGTTAACGGAAATTATGAAAGCGGCGTTGTGTTTTCAACGCTTCAGATCAAGACATCCGATTTTATCAAGTTCACGAACATTCCGACCGGCACTACCTCGCTGCAATTGCCAAAAACAGCCAACCGCGCGGTGCAGACCGTATTACGTGTTCGCCCGGGCGATAACCTTGTGCTTGCAGGACTTCAAACCACGCGTGAAGACCGCACGCGCGAAGGATTGC
This sequence comes from Alphaproteobacteria bacterium, assembly GCA_021732145.1. Lineage (GTDB taxonomy): Bacteria > Pseudomonadota > Alphaproteobacteria > UBA9219 > RGZA01 > RGZA01. The sequence goes on along the minus strand of JAKFVN010000004.1, from coordinate 10,601 downwards.
CCGCCCCGGATTTAATTGGTGGCATCGTGCCAACCTATGGATCAGGCATCATCACCAATTCGGAACTTGTTGTCATGGTCAAGCCATCGGTTGTGTTCTTTAGCGATAAGGAAGCACCGGATCTACGGAATGTAGACAGCCTGCGCTCTCTTGGCGAAGTGGCAGATAAGCCAAACGAAGATGCTGCTATCGCAGAAAAAGTTCCAGTTGCAACTGACAAGCAGATCGCCGAAGAAGCGCCGGTTAAGCCAAATGAATTGCAAAGCGAGTTTGGTCAGGCCGTGAAGATGTTTGAAGAAACGCATATTCCGCCTGTTAAAACGCCAGAAACGGCTTCTGCACCATTGCCTGTACCAAGGGATGAACCGCAAAGCATTCTGCCGCTTCCTTCTGAAAGCGGGGGCACGTAATGCGCAAGCGCGTTCTCTTGTTATGCATGGCGGCTTTGGCATTGGCGATTGCATCTGCGCCCGCTCATGCGCAATCCCGCAATGCATCATTTGTGAACCCAAATACGGTTTCCCAAAAATCGGCAGATGGCAAAAACGCGTCTACAGCTAATACGGTGGTTGCCGACCCCGCATCAATTGATGCCGGGGAGACATTGGTGAATGTTGCACGCCGCATCACGGTATTCTTTTTCAACGGCTTTCGTAATCCCGTGCAGATTAACGAGCTGACCTTGAATGCCGATGGCAATGTGCGCAGTAAAGTCATTACCGATGACTGCAAGGGTCTTAAAACGCTTCCCGTGCAGGATAAATGTTCGGTCGCATTGGAAATTACGCCAAGCAGCCCGGGGCCGTGGTCAGTTGAATTGCTGTTGAACCATTCCGGCACAGGGCGTATTGCACGCGCAGAAGTAAATGGCACAACTTTGGGCAAAGCAGATGAAAAATCCGAAGGATTGGCGATTAGCAAGAAAATCGCCGCGCCGCTGGATTTTGGCACGGTGAGGGTGAATGAAGAAAAGGCCGCCCGTACCATGCTGATTGAAAATGACAGCACCGTTCCATTGCTTATTTCATCGATTGATCTGATTGCAGCTGAAGATGAAGGGCTGACCGTTCGCAAGATGGGCTGCAAAGAAGGCGATGAATTGAAGCCCGGCGAATCCTGCCCCATTACAGTCATGTGGGAGCCTACATTTCGCGGGAATGTCGCAACAGACTTGATTGTGCGCCATAGCGGCAACCTTGGATTTGTGGTGGTACCCATCCGCGGCGCGGGTTCAGATGGCCGCACGGGCAAAGAAGATGATGTTGCAGATATAAAATCCAGCCCAGACAAGCCAAAACGCAGCAGCAGTTCGTCATTATTAATGCCGGGCAGCCCGGGCAAGCAGTTACAACTGCATTCTTCCCAGCCATCGCTTGATGCATTGCCATTACCGAAATTAACCGCAAAAATGGATGGTTCGGATGAAGGCGTGACCCCGCTGAAGTCAAGCGCGATATTGCCACGCAAGCCGCCCAGCGTTGAAGACATGACGCAAGCTGAACACGCGCCTGCAGTGCCTGCACCTGAAATTGTGTTGATTGGCACAGTGGGTGGCCGCGCCATCTTGGGAGATGTGCAAGACCAGCCCTATATGGTGGGGCTTGGTGAAAAGATTTCGATTGGCGGTACGGATGTTGAATTATTGCAGCTTGATCCAACACGTGCAGTGATAATGGCGGCCGATAAGCGCATGAACTTAACGCTTCGTAACAAGCAAACCATTCAGCCCAAGAGCGCGGAAAAATCCGATGATGAAAAAGATTCATCGGATTCCGAAAAGCCAAAACGCAAGCGCTCATCATTTGACAGCGGTGATTCAAAGCCCGAAAAACGCGCAGCGGATAACCCAACGGCTATTCCTGCAACGCCATCGCCATTTGGTGGCAGCGGTTTGAATTCAATGGGCAGCATTGGCGGTACCAGCAACAACTCGCCAGCCTGGGATGGTTCAGGTTCAAGGCAGCTGAATAATGCCATGACCGCGCAGGATGTCCTTAATATGATAAAGCCATAGGTTAATCGTGCATGGAAGAGGTTGTAACAACTCCGGTGGATGCAACAAAGGAAGCAAAGCCGTCCCTTCAAGCGCCAGAAGCACGCTTTAAATTATCCCAGCGTCACGTTGATTTAGCGCTTGCCGAGCAAAGCGTGCACCGCGCGCGTGGCCGCCACATGTCGGTTGAGGAAATCCTGAAGCGCAATGGCTTCCGGATTGAAGAAGAAGAAACCAAGAGTAAGGGCAAAGTCGGCCTCCGCCAGGATTTGAATATGCAATCCCTGCGGCTTTATGTTCCAACATCCATTCAAACCGCGATGGGCATTTGCCTTCTTGATTTAAAGGAAGGCGTGTTGCGCGTTGCAACCGGTGACCGCTTTGATGAAAGCGAATTGGAACGCATCATTCTGGCGCTTAAGCGCGGTAAATGCGATGTCGAAGATGTCGAAATCGAGCCTTGGGATAGGGCAGAGCTTGCGCGCCTCATGCGCGACCAAACGGAAGTTGCCAGCGAGCGCCTGGTGCGCATTTTTGCAACCCTGTCGCGCGACCCTGATAACGCAACGATGGTTGAGCAGGCGGTTTATGATATTCTGGCCGAAGCCTGCCAAAGCCGTACATCGGATATTCACTTAACCTTGCAAGAAGATGATGTGCGCTGCTGGATTAGGTATCGCGTGGACGGCGATATTACCTATAAGCACTTATTGCCCAACCGCGTTATGGCGCCGATTGTTACCCGCATTAAAACAGAATCCAAAATGGATGCCGCCGACAGGCAGCATCCGCAGGATGGCCGTTTGTCATTTGAATGGCAAGGCCGCATGATTGACGTTCGTGTCGCGTCCTTGCCGGTCGCGCCTTCGGGCGAAAAAATCACCATGCGTCTGCTTGATCGAGACAATCTTCGTTCATTCGATGAATTGTTTTCAAATGCGCCGGATGTTGCGAAACGCATTCGCCGTGTGGTGCATGGTAACGTTAAAGATGGCGGCTTGATTGTGGTCAGTGGCCCAACCGGTTCCGGTAAATCAACAACCCTTTACGGCATTATTCAGGAAATCGACCGCACGGCCAAAGCCGTGTATTCGGTTGAATCACCAGTTGAATACGACATGCCACTGGTTGACCAGACATCGGTTACCGACCATTCGGGCATGGGCCTTGCTGACGCGGTGCGTGCCCTTATGCGCCATGACCCTGACGTGATCATTATCGGTGAAATGCGCGATGGTGATACGGTGGAAGCCGCGCTTCGCGCAACCGAATCGGGCCATTTGGTGATTACCACGGTTCACGCAGTAAATGCGCTGCACGTGCTTGACCGTATCGACGGGTTCTTATCATCCACTTACCGTACATCCGGCCTTTACATTCTTGGCCACGCGCTGATTGGCGCATTATCGCAGCGTCTTGTAAAAACTGTTTGCCCGGCATGCCATAAGCAAATGAATGCGATGGATGTATTTGGCGATGAAAACCGCATTCAGGACATGGGGTTAATCGGTGATGACCGCGTGGCCATTGCAGACCGCAAGGGCTGCGATCTATGCAATCGCAGCGGTTTTCTTGGCCGAACGCTCGCGCTGGAAGCATTATTCCCGCCCGAAGATCAGGCAAGCAAGCGCAGCATCACGGAAATGATTTTATCAAATGTCACCAATTCGGTGGTGGATGTGCCGGGCACGATTTTCATTCCGCGTGAAGCGACTATCCGTGATTTGATTAAGCGCCGCGTGATTGATGCGCATATGGGCGCTGCGCTTCTTGTTGAGGAAATGGCGGGGAAAGCGCGATGAAGCTTTGGAATGTTCGCTATGCAGTGACTTTGCCGGGCGGCCACGTCAGCGTACGCGAAGAGGATTTTTATTTACCATCGCAAGATGAAGTGCGCCGCGTGTTGCGTGCCAAAGGCTTATGGCCGATTAAAATCACCGAACGCAAGCAGGACATGTTTGAATGGATGGATGTGCGTTCCGCTGCCTGGCAAATCCAGTTGTTGCGCGCGCTGCGCTTTCAATCGGCAACAACATCTGCTGGCACGGCGTTACTGAACATTATTGAAGGTGAAACCGACCCCCGTCGCCGTTTGGCCTTCTTGCCTACGCGCTCGGTATTAAAGGGCGGTGGCTCGTTTTCCGAAGCGCTTCGCCAGTTGAAACTGATGGATGCCGCGACCATGTCAATTATCATGGCGGGAGAACGCGCCGGTGATTTGAAAAGCGTGATTGTGCATGCCATTCAGCACGTCGATGAAAAAGGCAAGCAGATGAAGCTGGTCATGGGGGCGCTGGGCTGGCTGTCGTTTGATATTTTCTCGATTATCTCTACCATTTGGGGCGCGCAATTCACATTCATTCCCTATTTGAAAACATCTGGCAATAAATCCAGCACCGATCCCGTTGCGGCAAAAAAATTCAATGATGCCATCGAGACGGTAAGCATCATCAATTACTCCTTGATGGTGATTACGCTGGGCGGCGCTGCCGCGATAGCCGCGATTGGCATGATATTCTGGAAAAACCGCCACAAGGCTGACCACTATGCATCGCGCATGATATCCAAGTTGCCGCTGATTAGCAGTTACATGCATGATGCCACCATGCACGACACGACCAAATTGATGAGCCGTTTGCTGAAAGGTAATGTTCCGCTCGATGAAGCGTTAAAAATCCTCATTGATTCGTGCATTGAGCCGATTACCCGCAATTACTGGCGTGAATGCCTGTCACGCGTTATGGCGGGTGTTGATACGGCAAAGGCGCTGGCGCGCCCCCCGCTGACCAAGCAGGAAAGCGATCAGTTGCGAAGCATTCAATCCCTTGAACAATTATCCGAAGTGTTCGAGAGTATTTCGGAAGAACGCCATAGCATGGCAAAGACCGGCCAGAAGAAAATCATGATGTTTGGTGTTATCCTGACTATGGTGCTTTTTGGCGCGGTTGTTCTGACGATGATTTATCTTTTAAGTATCCAAAACCAGGGCTTCATGGATAGCATGAAGGATATCGGCAAGGGTGGCGGTTAATGAGTTTTGTAAACGCAGCAGACAGGGATGCAAACGCATCCGTTTTGGAAGCCGGTGCATTAAGCACGGCGGATGAAGCGCTGCAAACATTCTACTTCCCGCCGGAAATGATTGGCGGTAGCTGCCCTGCGGTAAAGGGCGATGAACAGGCGCTTGCATGGCAGGCAGCGGCCGAAGCCTGCGCCAGCGAACGTATCCATTTTGTATGGCGCGTGTTTGAAGACCGCGTGTGGTATCTTGCCATTCGTTCCGAAGATTTGGCATCGCATACCAAGTCATGGTGCCCGTTTGCATGTTTGCTTCCCGGTGCGCCCGACAGCATGGAAACGCCTATCATCTATACCTATTACAGTGATGAAGCTGCGACGCTTATGGCGGTTGACCGCGAAAGCATGCAGATTATCCGCGGTACGTCATCGGTTGTTAAAGCCAAGGCTGAGCGCCTTTCCCGTGAAATGGGCAATGCAGAAATCTTTGATTTAATCCCTGACCGCATTATCACCTTGAAAGCGGTTGAATGGGAATCCCTGTCACTGCTGGAAAACCGCGCACGCCGTTTCATGGGCTTTGCATCGGTGATTGCCGCCATCATTGTCACCATCTTTTCAGTATTTGTGTGGTTCATGGCGTCGGTCACGCAGCTTGCTTACCGTTCTGACTTAAAAGACTTGCAGACGCGTACAGCAGCATCGCTTTTACAATTGCAGCAAACGGCGATGGTTTTGCGCACCAGCGATATGCGCGATCAGGTCGCGAATTTTAACAAGCTCAATGAAAACCTGATTAATGCGCAGGGCTGGCTGAAGCTGTATATGCTCAAGGATAACAATGTGAAGTGGTGGGGCGTTGTTCCTGAAAACCTGACATCGAATCGCATTCAGGAACTGGGCGGCCAGACCATTGAAAAGAATGATGAAGGCCTTGTGATAGCGAACGGCAAAGATTCTTATATGCGCAAAGGGCAAATCAAATGATGAAGCCCATCAAGGATTTTTTTACAAAACTGAACGCGATGGAACTCGATGTTTCCGGCGGCATGAAGAAGCTGTTATCCAGAAAAGAAGCTGACCCGTTTGCAAAAGATGCAAGCGCCCCTCAGGCAAAGCAATCCTTCACGATGCCAAAGGGATTGTCGCTGGATTTGCGCATGGGCGAAATTGGCCGTTATTTCTCCGGCGCGGTATTTGAAAAAGCGATGGTGACGATTGACAAGTCAACCTTGCTGATTATCGGCGTTGCGTGGCTGGTTGCGATTGTAGCAATGGGATTGGCATTTACGGCTGTAAAAGATACAGCGCAGCTCAAACTGAAAACAGAAATTGCGCGCGCGCTTGACCCTGTATTGCCGAAAATTGTCCGTTTGCCACTGACCAAGGAACAATACGAGCCATTGCAGGCGCGTTTGAAAAAACAATTCCCGACTGTGAATTTTGACATCACGCCGAAACCTACCTTGCGGTTGATGAGCAATAACCCTGATGAATTCATGAATTGGTTAAATGCCGTTAGCTATGTGGATTCGATGGTATCGACCGTGCGCTGGACGCTGAATGCGTTTTGCGTGGGCGTTGAATGCCCAGGCGATGGCTTGATGCAGGCTGAATTGACGGCAGAGGCCATCAATATTACACAGCCGGAAGCAGCCCAGCATTAGATACCAATCAGTCAACACGCAGATAACAGTGGATTAAGCATGCTGGGCATGCACGAATCATGCAGTTGCGAAGACGTTATCAGCTAGAGTAACTTTTGTTTAATAAAGGTTTATTAAAATTCTATCACTTCACGCTGCCCCATTTCAGGAGACATAGCCGATGCAACGTCACGTTCAATCACGTTTAAATCAGCAAGCTGGTATTGCGATTGGCCCAATTCTCTTTGTGGTGGCAATTCTTGCCATTCTGGCAACCGCGATTGCAGCAGGCTCTTCAACCTTTGCAACCAATGCATCCCAGGAAACAAACCGCACCAACGCAGGCGCCATTATTCAAATCGGCCAAAACCTGAAACTTGGCGTAGATAGAATTGTGGCATTGGGTACGCCACTGGCGAACGTTGATATCAACGCATCAAATACTACCACCAACACGGCTATCTTCTCACCACTTGGCGGCGGTCTGGTTCCTCCTTCAACTGCGCTTGCTGCTAACCCTGCGGTTGATACATGGATTTACACATGGGGCGCTGTAACCAGCCTCGGCAGCACTTCGCTTGAACGCCTTGCTGTGCTTAAGGTGAACCAAGGCGTGTGCGATCAAATCAACGTGATTGGCGCGAACACCACAACTCACGCGACGGGTACAGACGTTGGCGCAATTTCCAACACCGTGAATTTTACCACATGGCCTGCAAACGTTGCTGGCCCCCCAGCGCAGGTATTGGGCGGCAAGATGACGGGCTGCGTAAACAACACCAACGCAACCACACCGGGTTACTTCTTCTATCAAGTGCTCGGCGTGCAATAAGCCCAATAAAAGCGACTTTTTAGGGAGTCGCTTGAAACTAAAAACCGCATTGAATCAAGGGACGCAATAGGCTATCTATTGCGTCCCTTGTTGTTTTGAGACGTGTGGGTTTTCAAAGCGCTCGGGTTTTTTAAAGCAAAAAATTCCACCCACAAATGCAGCGCAGTCTCAAGAACTAGCGGCGCATTTCAAAATCAAAAATAAAAAAAGAAAGGTCGGGGCATGGAGAATATCCTGTCAGGTAAGAAGATTTGTATTTTGGTTGCCAGTGGTTTCGCCGAAGAGCAATTTAGTAATATTCAAAAAACATTAAACAGAACCGGTGCGAAATTTATCACCGTATCTCCCGAAAACGGTTTGGTTCACGGCTGGTTTGAAAACACCTGGGGCCATTATTTCCCGGTAGATGTGCAGCTGGATCAAGCATTGGGTTCCGACTATGACGCAGTTCTGCTGCCAGGCGGCGCCCGCGCGATTGAAAAATTGAAGAACAACCTTCACACCCGCCGCGTGCTGCGTCACTTCTTTGATGCGCAAAAGCCGATTGTTGCGATTGCCGAAGCCGTTGAATTACTGACCCTGTGCGACCACCTGAACGGCCTTGAAGTAAGTGTTCCTGCTGCACTGGTGCAAACCATTAAAACCGCGGGGGCCATCATTTCCGACCAGCCAGCGATGATTGATAATCACCTGCTGACCTTTGCCAAGCTTTCGGATGATGGCGAATGGCTGGATGCGATTATTCAGCATGTTGCGGAAGACCGCACGGCTGTTCTGCAAGCTGCTTAATTTTAAGACACCTGCATTAGCAGGCGGGGCAGCAGTCGCCGCCCTTGCTAAATCCAAATATGGAATTTGGATTTAGCTGCTTTTCTGCTTCACAATGAACAAGGTTGCGATAACGCTGGTCAAAACCAATACTGAATTGGCCTGGTGCAGGCTGGCGAGAATAATGTGCGCGCCGGTCAATACGGTTGCGATGCCAAGGCCGTATTGCAGGATGATGAACCCGCCCAACGCGAAGCTTAACCGCTTATCAATACCATGCATGCGCCAAGCCAGCGTTGCGGTTAGCACAAAGGTAATGGTGGCAAGTACGCGGTGAATAAACTGCACGGCAGCCGGATTTGCCGTGATGTTTTTCAGCCAATCATCAAATGCGATGAAATCGGTGGGCACTATTCGCCCATCCATCAATGGGAAACTGTTATAGATTTTTCCGGCATCTAGCCCCGCTGTGAATGCGCCCCATATGATGGTGATAGATAAAAACAGCAGCGTGAATAATGTGTGGCGGTGTAAGCACCATGTATAGGGTCTGGGTAGTTTGAATTGTTCTGAATGCAAACGCAGGATTTGCCAGAAGGTCAGCGCGTAAATTAAAAGTGCAATGCTCAGATGCAGCGCAAGGCGAATGGGGCTGACGCTAACCTGTCCTGGCTCCAGCCCGCTTTGTACCATGAACCAACCGATAAATCCCTGAAACCCGCCCAGCAGGAATATACCCAGCAATGGCAGCTTAAATCCCTTGGGTATCATTCCTCTTATCCAGAAGAATAATAAAGGCAGGGCAAAAACCACGCCAATCATCCGGCCCCAAAGCCGGTGTATCCATTCCCAGAAAAAGATGCCTTTGAATTCTTCCAGATTCATCCCGCTATGAATGCCTGCATATTGCGGCGTTGCCTTGTAAAGTTCATAGGCTTCATTCCATGCGGCATCATTCATGGGCGGCAATGCGCCCTTAACCGGTTCCCATTTGGTGATGGATAAGCCGGATTCCGTCAGGCGCGTGACAGCACCAATAACGGCCATGCATAAAATCAGGATACAGCAAATGGTTAGCCACACGGTGAGCGGTTTGCGTGCCGGAATTGAAGTTTGGGGAGTCATCTACTTAGCTTTTATTGGCAAGACCCGTTGGGTGTCTGTCTTCGAACAGCACGGCCGCGTGCCATAATAAATCAAGCGCGGTGCGCAGGCCGTCATTGGTTTTATCGAGTGCAATACGTACAGCAGCACTGCGTAATGTGAGCAGGCTTAATTCATTATGTTCGAAGTTATCGCGTTGCTGCAAAAGAACGGCTAGGCCACGCAGAGTTTCCAAACGCTTGTTTTGCGGGTCTTCGCGCAGGTTTTTGCGCAAGGAATAAATGGCTTTAGCAACAGGGTGGTTGAAGTTATGTTCGGGCAACGTGATGGAAACGGTATCGCTAGATCCTTCGCGGCGGTCATTATCCTGCGCGATGATTTGCAGTACAACGGGTGTGCCTGCCAATATCGAACCCGTTAAATCCAGCTGGCCATCCCAATCAAGGCTTTTGCGGCCAATGATATAGGTTGGAACTTCCATAATCTCCTTATCAATATAAATGCCAGACATTTGCACAACAGGTGTGATGCTGACTTTCACGCTGCGCAAGGGTGCGGATGCGCCAATTTTAAATGCCATGGCAATCCGGCCTTGCGCGGATTGTTGTGGCTGGGCGACCCATGATACAATCGGCGGCGCAAGATTGGGGTCGGGGCGCGCCGTTTCCTGCGCGGCTTTTTGTTCAACTGGCGTTTTTTCGCTGAGATTCAGGGATTGCAGGAATTCGGTAGTTTTGTCTTTCCAGATGACAGTTGCGCCAACTGCAACAATCGCAACTACCGCTAAAATTAAGGGGCCCCAAAAGCGCTTTCCGTATTTTTTCTTAATCACTGGTGGTCGCATAGGTTATCCCGCAGAAGGTTTAATTAGCTGGAATAGTTTCCCATAGTAATTGCTGTTCAATCGTTAACGGCTTGCGGATTGTCTCGGCGCGGTTGCCATCAACCAACACCTCCCCAATCAGCGTGCGCGAATTGTACATGGAAGACATGGTTGCTCCATAAGCCCCTGCCATAGATATAGCGATTAAATCCCCTGCCTGACAGGGGGAAAGAGCGCGGTTTTCAGCCAGATAATCCCCCGTTTCGCAGATGGGCCCAACAATATCATATACTTGGTTTGCGGCCATGTGCGTTTGGGCCGACGGCGATTCGATAACCTTGCAGATGGGGTGGTGGGCTTCATAAAGAGTGGGGCGCAAAAGGTCGTTCATGGCGGCATCCACAATCAGGAAGCTTT